>JACOUB010000038.1 GCA_016178015.1 Methylocystis sp.
CGTCAAACCGCTTCGCGGTTCCTTCGCTTCGCTCCGGCCCTTCGGGTGACCGGCGATGGCCGATGGGGCGGTTGGCAATCGTTCCCTTTGGTGAATTTGCCGCGCTGGAAGCGCAGCAAGTTCACCAAAGGGAACGGATGCACTTATGCGCCATCCGCTGGCCTCGTCACCCGCAGGGGCGAAGCGAAGCGGAGCAGTCGCGGGAGCCGACTTGACGAGGCCTGCGGATGGCGCGACCGCGAGGCGAAACGATCAACCGGAGATGGTATGAGACTGCTGCGCGGAGCGTTCTGGTCGATCCTCGCCTTTGCGTTTGTTCTTGGCGGGCGCGTCTCGCCGGCGGGCGCGCTTGGCGGCGTTGGCGTCGAACAAGACGCTTGAACAACCAGGGTTCAAACCCGAGGGCATTCCCGCGAGCGGAGATGATCCTCGACTACATCCGCACGCGGTCGCGAAGGCCCCTTAAGTTCGGCCGCTCCGCCCAAATCTAAGCCATCGCTATTCGCCGGGGCCGCGCCTCCAACAGGACGGTGTGTCTTCCTGGCCACACTATAACCATGTAAATCGATATAGTCTATCATTATAATTGACTTTGCCTCCTCCGTATAGTTTCCTGAGCCCATGGAAGCTGCGGCCGCCTGACCAGAGCCAGGAAAACTTGGGAAACGTGGCGGTTCTGCATCGGTGTCAATTGAAACCGATCGAGAGGGGGCTTCACCTTGAAAAACAGAGGCAATAGGGCCGTTGCAGCGCTGGCGCTAGGAACCCTAGCCGCCCTTCCAGGCTTATCTGTAGAGGCGAGCGACACGGCCACCGATATCCGCCTTCTAAAGGCGCGATTGCAGCAGCTTGAGTCTCAGGTCGCCAAGCAGAGGCAGGAGGCGAAAAAAGCCAAAGCGCACGCCGAGCAAGGCGCCAATGTGGCGATCGCCGCCGTGGCGAAAGGCGCGCCCGGCGGTCCGCCGCCGCCCCCGGTGTTCGTCAGTTTCAAGAACGGCCTCTTCGTCGAAACGGAAGACAAGGACTTCAGCTTCAGGATCGGCGGGCGCTTGAACATCGATGGCGGAGCGCAGAGCGAACCCGAACTCGGGTCCGCCAGCAATGTCGGCATCCGCCGCGCCCGCCTCGGAATCGAAGGCAAGGCGTACAAGTATTGGAACTACAAGTTCGAATATGATTTCGCTAACGCCGGTCTCGCCGGCGTTCGCGACGCTTTCCTCGCCTATCGCTATGCGTTCCTCGAGAATTACGGCGTCAAGGAGCCTATCGCCTTCCAGGTCGGCAACTTCAAGGAGCCGATGGGATTGGAGCAGTATAACTCGGCGAATTACATTACCTTCATCGAGCGCGCGCTGGTGAGCGACGCGCTGCATCCGTCGCGCCATATCGGTTTCGCGGTGGGCGCCGGCGCGAAGGATTGGAGCGTCAAGGGCGGCGTCTTCTCCACCAGCCCGCAAGACACGCTCACAGCGCCGCTGGCCGGCGGGGCTCAGTATTGGGATTTGACCGGCCGCGCCACCTACGCCCCCATCCACACAGAAGATGCGCTCGTGCATCTGGGCGGATCGTTCCGTTATCACCGGCCGAACAGCTCGACCGGCGCAACTGACGCTTTCGACTTGCTGGTAGGGAGGGGCACAAGAAACGAAGCCAATATTCTCGGCACGAATCTGCTCGGCACGCCCGATCTTTCATGCAGCCCGACCGTCCTGTCGACCGCTGGAACGATCTTCGCGCTCGGCGCGCCGCAATTCGCCGAGCGAAGCTGCCTCAAGAACAGCACTGCGTTCGCCGCCGAGCTGGCCGCCGCTTATGGGCCGTTCTCGGCGCAGGCGGAATACACCTATTCGCACTACAGCCGGGACGCCACGACGGCCGCCTTCAACCTTCTCAACCCGCCGACTGCGGGCGCGATCGGGACGGCGCTTTTCGCCGGGGCTCCAGGCGGCGCCTCCGCGGACTTCAGCGGCTATTACGTCTACGGCTCGGTGTTCCTCACGGGCGAATCGCGTGCGGCCGCGTATAAGGGCTATGACAAAAATTGGAATATGCCGGGGACTTTTGGCGAGCCTCCCATCAAGAATCCCGTGAGCAAGGGCGGCGTCGGCGCCTGGGAGTTCGCCGCACGCTACAGCGAACTCAATCTCAACAATGGCGGCCTCACCGGCTTGAATTATCTTGCCGCCATCGTCGGGCCGGCGCCCACCGTGGCGCAGAGGTCATTGATCGCCTTGAGCAACTCCGGCACGATCGGCGGGCGGCAGCAGAACCTCACGCTCGGCCTGAACTGGTATCCGGAGAAGGGCTTCCGCCTGCAGGCGAACTGGATCAGAACGCTCGGCGTCGTCGCGCCATTCGATCGGCCTTACATCAACGGGGACCATTCGAACGTCTTCCTGATGCGGGCGCAGGTGGTTTGGTAGGAAAACGCCTGGCCGCTCGATACGCCTGATCTAACTCAACCCCTTAGAAAACATGGAGAGCTGCGTATGGACTATACCCACCCCGCCCCGAAACCTTTCAGCCGGTTTCTCGTTCACATCCTCGCGGGGCTCGCCCTTCTCGGCGCCTCCGCGCAAGCTGGGCAGACGCTGCTCAATGTTTCATATGACCCGACGCGCGAGCTGTACAAGGCCATCAATCCCGCCTTCGCCGCTGACTGGAAAGCCAAGACGGGCGAGACAATCGAGATCCAGGCCTCGCATGGCGGCTCTGGCGCGCAGGCGCGCGCGGTGATCGACGGGCTTGCCGCGGATGTCGTGACGCTGGCGCTTGCCGCCGACATCGACGCGATCGCCGCAAAGAGCGGAAAAATCCCCGTCGACTGGCAGAAGCGCCTGCCGAATAATTCCTCGCCCTACACTTCGACAATCGTTTTCCTGGTGCGCAAGGGCAATCCAAAGGCGATCAAGAATTGGGACGATCTCGTCAAGCCCGGCGTCGCCGTCATCACGCCCAATCCCAAGACGTCGGGCGGCGCTCGTTGGAATTATCTCGCAGCCTGGGGCTATGGCTTGAAAAAGTTTAACGGCGACGAGGCCAAGACCAAGGAGCTCGTCAAGGCGATCTATAAGAATGCGCCGGTTCTCGACGCCGGCGCGCGCGGCGCTGCGATCACCTTCGCCCAACGGGGCCTCGGCGACGTGCTGATCGCTTGGGAAAACGAAGCCTTCCTCGCGTCGCGTGAGTTCGGCCTGGACAAGTTCGAGATCGTCGTTCCGTCGCTGTCCATTCTCGCCGAGCCGCCGGTCGCCGTCGTCGACGCCAATGTCGACGGCAAGGGCGCGCGCCAGGTCGCCGAGGCCTATCTCAACTTCCTTTATACGCCGGCGGCGCAGGCGATCATCGCCAAGAACTACTATCGTCCCGCGCATCCCGAATTCGCCGCAGGGCAAGATTTGCAGCGCTTGCCGAACATCGAACTCTTTACGGTTGATAAAGTGTTCGGCGGCTGGGCGCAGGCGCAAAAAAAGCATTTCGCCGATGGCGGAATCTTCGACGAAATTCAGAAGCGGGGCCCATGAGCGCGCCGTCCTCCACGCGTGCGAACGTTTGGCGCTTTCGGGCGCCGAGCGTCCTGCCGGGCTTCGCGCTGACCTTCGGCTGTACGTTGGCTTACCTCGGCCTCATTGTTATTCTTCCGCTCGCGCTGCTGGTGTTGCGCGCCTCGGGCCTGGGATTTTTCGGGCTCTATGACATTGCCGCCGAACCGCGCGTCGCGGCCGCCTTGCGGACCAGTTTCTTGGTTTCCTTTGGCGCGGCGGCGATCGACGTCGTCTTCGGCCTGATCGTGGCGTGGGTTCTCTCCCGCTACGACTTTCCCGGGCGCCGTCTTCTCGATGCGATCGTCGATCTGCCGTTCGCCCTACCGACCGCCGTGGCCGGAATCTCGTTGGCGGCGCTTTATGCGCCGAACGGCTGGCTCGGCGCGCCGCTCGCCGACGCAGGAATCAAGGTCGCGTTCACGCGCGCCGGCATTCTCGTCGCGCTGATCTTCGTCGGCTTGCCCTTCGTCGTGCGCACGGTTCAGCCCCTCATCGCCGAGCTCGAGGCGGAGTTGGAGGAGGCGTCGGCGACGCTCGGGGCGTCGCGCTTCCAGACTGTGCGGCGCGTGTTGCTGCCGCTCTTGGCGCCTGCGCTGTTGACCGGTTTCGCGCTCGCTTTCGCGCGGGGCGTCGCCGAATATGGCTCGGTCATCTTCATTGCCGGCAACCTCGCTTACGTCTCTGAGATCGCGCCGCTGCTCATCGTCGTGAAGCTCGAGCAATATGATTACGCCGGGGCGACGGGGATCGCGACGATCATGCTCGCCATGTCGTTCGCCGTTTTGCTCGTCATCAATCTCATCCAGGCGTGGAGCAGGAAGAGGTTCGGCTATGTCTGAGGCCGCCGTGGCGCCCTTGCCGAAACGGCCCGTTGCGCGCAAGGCGACGGACGAGACGCGGCTGACGCGCGCGCTGCTGATTGCGGTATCACTGGCGTTTCTCGGCCTGTTCCTCGTCCTGCCCCTCGCGGTCGTCTTTGCCGAAGGATTGAAGCGCGGGGTCGGCGCTTATCTTGAAGCTTTAGCCGACTCTGACGCGCTGGCGTCGATCCGTCTGACGCTGATCGTCGCGGCGATCGTCGTCCCGGCGAACGCCGCCTTCGGTCTCGCCGCCGCTTGGGCGGTCGCGAAATTCTCGTTTCCCGGCAAAAGCGTCCTCATTACGCTGATCGACTTGCCGTTCTCGGTGTCTCCCGTCGTCGCCGGCCTTATCTATGTGCTTGTTTTCGGCTCACATGGACTTTTTGGATCGTGGCTCAGCGCGCATCACATGCAAATTATCTTTTCCACGCCGGGCATTGTTTTGGCGACCATCTTCGTTACCTGTCCATTCGTTGCGAGAGAAGTGATCCCGCTCATGCAGGAGCAGGGAACGGTTGAAGAAGAAGCGGCGCTGACGCTGGGCGCAAGCGGGTTGGCCGCCTTCGTCACCGTAACGCTGCCCAATATTAAGTGGGGCCTGCTCTATGGCGTTCTCCTCGCGAATGCGCGGGCCATGGGCGAATTCGGCGCCGTCTCCGTCGTTTCCGGCCACATTCGTGGCCTGACCAATACGGTCCCTCTCCAGGTGGAGATCTTGTACAATGAGTACAACATCGTCGCGGCTTTTGCCCTCGCTTCGCTGCTTGCGGGTCTGGCCCTCGTCACCCTCGGCGTCAAAACCTTTCTCGAGTGGCGTCACGCCGAGGCAATCGCGGCTGGTCGAAGGCGCTGACCAGGCGCCGCACGGTTTTGACATCCGCATTGAGGGGGTCGCCCAGGATTTCGGCGCCTATCCGGCTCTGCGCGACGTCTCTCTGTCGATCGCGCCGGGCGAGCTCGTCGCGCTGCTCGGCCCGTCCGGCTCCGGCAAGACCACCTTGCTGCGCGTCATCGCCGGCCTCAATACCCCGGACCGCGGCGCCGTTTTCTTTGGCGGCGAGGACGCGACGCGGCTTTCCGTGCAGGAACGACGCGTCGGCTTCGTGTTTCAAAATTACGCGCTGTTCAAGCACCTTACGGTCGCCGACAATATTGCTTACGGCTTGAAGGTTAGGCCGCGGCGATTGCGGCCCCCGCGCGCCGAAATCGCCGAGCGCGTGAACACGCTGCTCGAGTTCGTGCAGCTCGGCGGGCTCGGCGGGCGCTACCCGACGCAGCTTTCCGGCGGTCAACGTCAGCGGGTGGCGCTCGCCAGAGCGCTCGCCATCGAGCCGCGCGTGCTGTTGCTCGACGAGCCGTTCGGCGCGCTCGACGTCCGCGTCCGTAAGGATTTGCGCCGTTGGCTGCGCGACATCCATCGGCAGATCGGACTGACGACGGTTTTCGTCACCCACGACCAAGACGAGGCCATGGAACTCGCCGATCGCGTCGTCGTCCTCGACAAGGGCAAGATTGAACAGGTCGGCACGCCCGAGGAACTCTATGATCGGCCCGTTTCGCCCTTCGTTCTGTCGTTTGTCGGGGAGGCGTTGGCGTTGCCGGTCGTCATCGCCGAGGGCGTCGTAAAATTCGGCGATCGGATCATCCATGTCGACGCCGACAATCTGCGTGATGGGCCGGCGCGCGTGTTTTTCCGTCCGGCCGATATCGCCATTGCCGGGAAGGGCGCTGTCGATTTGGAAGGGCGTGTCGAAAGTCTGCGGCGCACGGCGGCCGGGTTGCGCGCGTCGATCGTCATCGACGGCTATGATCAGACCTTGGAGATCGACGCCGCCGAGGGCGACGCCGCTACGCTCGGCAGCCGCATCCCGCTCTCGCTGTCGAACGCGCGCATCTTTGCCGGCGGATAAAGGCCGACCAATGGCCCTATTGCCCTGATCTTGGTCACGTTGCTGTCATGTTTGGAAATTAGGAACGGGAAGAGAGCTTTCTGGTTGAGTAGTGTCGATGAGGGCTCCAACGCCGGACCGGAGGTACGTCCGGCGTTTTTTTGTGGCGTTCAATATGTCATGGCGGAGAGTCGTTGCGGCAGGCGACCGCGCCGTTCGATTCCCTCTCCCGCGAAGCGGGGGAGGGCTAGGGAGGGGGAACCTCCGAGCAAAACTGCTCCAAGACCAGCGACCCCCTCTCCAACTCTCCCCCGCGTTCCGCGGGAGAGAGAGCGGGTTGCGCCCTTTGCCGATCCGCGCGCGCCTCAGCCCAAATTCGCTAGGCCCGGAAAAGTTTGCAAAAGCCAGAAGGACGCGTCCTGAACGCCGCCGGTCAAGAAGGCCAATCCGGTGACGACGAGCAGGACGCCGACGATCTTCTCCACCTTGCCGAAATGCGCCTTGAATCGCTGCATGAAGGTGAGGAATGGTCCCATCGCCAGCGCCGCCGCGAGAAACGGCAAGCCCAATCCCAGCGAATAGGCGGCAAGCAGCAGCGCTCCGTGCGTGACGGTGTCCTGCGCGCCGGCGATGGCGAGAATGGCGGCGAGAATCGGCCCGATGCAGGGCGTCCACCCAAAGGCGAAAGCAAGCCCCATCACATAGGCGCCGACAAGGCCTAACGGCTTCGCCACCTCGACCCGCTTCTCCCGATAGAGCGCGCCGATCTTGAAGACGCCGAGGAAATGCAGACCCATCAGAATGATGGCGACGCCCGCCGCCACCGACAGAACGTTCAGATTGGCGCGCAGCAAGCTGCCGACGACGCTCGCCGTTGCGCCGAGCGCGACGAACACGCTCGAAAATCCGAGCACGAACAAAACCGAGGCGAGAACTGTGTCACGCCGCGCGCGCGCCTTGCCCTCATAGGCGAGCTCCTCGACGCTCGTGCCGGCGATAAACGTTAGGTAAGGGGGAACGAGCGGCAACACGCAGGGACTGAGGAAAGAAAGCAGCCCCGCCGCCGCCGCCGCCGGAAAAGTGACGTTTGTCACCATTGGTCGCCTCGCTGTTAACGCAAGCTTTTGCCACAGGCGGCCGGCGTGCGCAAAGCCGAGGCGTCAGAACCTGTCCGGCCGATAGGGCGAGGGATCGGTAAAGGGCGTCTCTCCGGTCATCATTTCGGCGAGCAGGCGGCCGCTGACCGGCCCGAGCGTGAAGCCAAGGTGCTGATGGCCGAAATCGAACCACAAGCCAGCGTGGCGCGGCGCCTTGCCGACCACCGGCAGCATATCCGGCAGACAGGGGCGGCAACCCATCCAGGGCTTGGCGTCGAGGCGCTCGCCCAACGGAAAGAGGGCGCGCGCGATCGGTTCGGCGCGCTCGATCTGCGCAGGCGTCGGCGGCGCGTCGCGGCGCGCGAATTCGGCGCCGGTGGTCAGTCGGACGCCGCGCGTCATCGGCGCCAGCACATAGCCGTTGTCGGCGTCGAGCACCGGACGGCCGAGCGTCGCGTCGCTGGCCGCCGCGTAATGCATGTGATAGCCGCGCTTGACCGCGAGCGGGATGCGATAGCCCAGCGGGCGGAAAACTGCGTCCGACCATGGGCCAAGCGCCACTACGAGATCGGGCACGAAGAGCTGGCCGTCGTGCGTCGCGACGCTCCAGCGGCCGTCCAGCGTCTGTTGGAGCGATCGCGCGTCGCCGGTGATGAACCGTCCGCCGCGCTGCATGAACAGCGTCGCATAGGCCTGCGCGACCAAGCTCGGATCGGCGACCGAAGCGACATCGAGAAAATGCACGCCGCCGGCGACGACGCGCGCAAGATAGGGCTCCCGCGCCGCCAGCGCGTCGGCGTCGAGGGCGTCGATGGCGAGATCATAGGCGCGCAAGCGTTCGGCCTCGGCAATCCCTTTCGCGAGGCTCTCCTCGCTCCGGTAGAGTTTGATCCAGCCGGTCTTGCGTAGGAGGTCGCTCGCTCCGGCGAGCTCCATCAGCGCTTCATGTTCCTCGAGGCAGCGCGCCACCAGCGGCAGCGCCGCTTGCGCATTCCGCGCCGCGCGCTTCGGCGCGCTTTCGCGAAAATAGCGGTAGAGCCAGGGCGCGACCGCCGGCAAGGCGGAAAGGTGGTATTGCGCCTCGGGCGAGAGATTGAGCGCATAGCGGGCAAGGGCTGGAAGATCGCGCGGAAACAAATAGGGAAAGATCGAGGCGCGCTCGATCAGTCCGGCGTTGCCGAACGTCGTTTCGAGCCCCGCGGCGCCGTGCCGGTCGATCAGCGCGACGTCGCGCCCGCGCGCCTGCAGATGCAAGGCGACGCACACCCCTTCCATGCCCGCGCCGAGCACGGCTACGTCCGCAGTCTGCATGAATGTCTCCGCAATGCGCTCTGCATATATGCCCATTTGGCGCCGGGAAAGCCATGCCCGAGCGCTGTCGTTTTTTCGCTTATGGACCTGCGGCAAGGCGCGTGCTAGGCGGTTTGCCTTTCCAAATGCTTCAGCGTCTCAAGGACGGCAGATTATGATTTTGCGCTATTCCCGCCCGCAGATGAGCGCCATCTGGGCGCCGCAGACCCGCTTCAAGATCTGGTTCGAGATCGAGGCGCATGCTTGCGACGCGCTCGCCGAGCTCGGCGTCATCCCCAAGGAGAGCGCCAAGGCCATTTGGGACAAGGCCGGCAATGTCGTCTTTGACGCAGCCCGCATCGACGCGATCGAGCGCACAACCAAGCACGATGTGATCGCCTTTCTCACCCACCTTGCCGAATTCATCGGCCCCGACGCCCGCTTCGTGCATCAGGGCATGACCAGCTCCGACGTGCTCGACACCTGCCTCGCGGTGCAGCTTTCGCGCGCCGCTGATCTGCTCATCGCCGACGTCGATGCGTTGCTCGTCGTCTTGAAGCGCAGGGCTTACGAGCACAAGCTGACGCCGACGATCGGGCGCTCGCATGGCGTTCACGCCGAGCCGACGACCTTCGGCTTGAAGCTCGCGCAGGCCTATGCGGAATTTGCGCGCGCGCGCCGGCGGCTGGCCGTGGCTCGCGCGGAGGTCGCCACCTGCGCCATTTCCGGCGCCGTCGGCACGTTCGCCAATATCGATCCGCGCGTCGAGGAACATGTGGCGAAAAAGCTCGGCCTCGCGGTCGAGCCGGTGTCGACGCAGGTCATTCCGCGCGACCGCCACGCGGCCTTTTTCGTAACGCTCGGCGTCGTCGCCGCGAGCGTGGAGCGGCTCGCCACCGAAATCCGCCACTTGCAGCGCACCGAGGTGCTGGAGGCGGAGGAATATTTCGCGGAGGGGCAGAAGGGTTCGTCCGCCATGCCGCACAAGCGCAATCCGGTGCTTTCCGAAAATCTTGTCGGCCTGTCGCGCCTGGTGCGCTCCATGGTGGCGCCGGCCTTGGAAAATGTCGCGCTGTGGCACGAACGCGACATCTCGCATTCCTCGGTCGAACGCGTCATCGCTCCCGACGCCACGGTGACGCTCGATTTCGCGCTGGCGCGTCTGGCCAACGTCATCGAGCAGTTGGTCGTCTATCCTGAAAACATGCGCAACAATTTGGATCGGCTTGGCGGTCTCGTGCATTCGCAGCGCGTGCTGCTCGCTTTGACGCAAAAGGGCCTTGCGCGCGAAGAGGCTTACGGGATGGCGCAGCGCAACGCCATGGCCGCC
>JACOUB010000039.1 GCA_016178015.1 Methylocystis sp.
GCGCAAGCCCCATGGTCCCCGCAAACCCGGCGGCGGCAAGCGCAATGGTCCGCGCCAGCCGCGCGGGCCGCGCTAGAGCCATGCGCATCGTCGGCGGTCTTTGGCGCGGCCGCGTGTTGAAGGCGCCGCGGTCGCAAGCCATTCGGCCGACGGCGGAGCGGCTGCGCGAGTCGATCTTCGACATTCTTGCCCATGCCTATGACGACCCGGTCGCGGGCGCGACTGTCGTCGATCTGTTCGCCGGCGCCGGCGCGCTCGGCTTGGAGGCGCTGTCGCGCGGCGCGGCGCGGGCCGTGTTCGTCGATGACGGGGTCGAGGCGCGCGCGCTGCTGCGCGCCAATATCGAGGCGTTGGGCCTCGGCGGCGTCACCCGTGTTTTTCGCCGTAACGCAACCAAGCTCGGCCTCGCTCCACCGGATGAACGCTTCACGCTCGCCTTTCTCGATCCGCCCTACGGAAAAGACCTGGCCTCGCGCGCGCTCGCGTCGCTCGTTGCGGGAGGATGGCTGGCGGAAAGGGCGCTCGTCGTGATCGAAGAGGGAGCGCGCGCCGTGATCCGTTTGCCCGACGAGATCGCGGAGCAGGAGCGCCGCCGCTACGGCGACACGCAGATCATCATCGCGCGGCGAGCGGCGAGAGTCGGATGACCGCTTGAAAATGACGCGGATCCTTCTCCCGCTTGCGGGAGAAGGTGGCCCGGCGAAGCCGGGTCGGATGAGGGCTCTCACCCGCGCCCTCACCCGTCATACGATCTCCGGATGATCAGTTCGCACGTTTCCCCTGTCGCTCGAGGAGCGGGCCAGCGGATGCGCATCGCGCTTGGGCCTGTGCCCCATCGTCCATCGCCCGTCAAACCGCTTCGCGGTTCCTTCGCTTCGCTCCGGCCCTGCGGGTGACCGGCGATGGCCGAAGGGGCGTTTTGCAATCGTTCCCTTTGGTGAATTTGCCGCGCTGAAAGCGCAACAAATTCACCAAAGGGAACGGATGCGACTTTGCGCCATCCGCAGGGCTCGCCACCCGCAGGGGCGAAGCGCAGCGGAGCAGTCGCGGGAGCCGACTTGACGAGGCCTGCGGATGGCGCGACCGCCTGCGAACTGATCACCCGGAGATGGTATCACGCGTTCCGCGTGACACCCTCTCCCGCAAGCGGGAGAGGGATGCGCCCCGTTATTTCCGCCCGAACAGCTTCTCGATGTCGGCGAGCTTCAATTCCACATAGGTCGGGCGGCCGTGGTTGCATTGGCCGGCGCCCGGCGTCGCCTCCATCTCGCGCAAGAGCGCGTTCATCTCCGCGGCCGAGAGGCGCCGTCCCGCGCGCACCGAATGATGGCAGGCGCAGGTTGCGAGCACGTGATCGAGCCGGCGGGACAGCGCCCGCGCGTCGCCGTCTTCGGCGAGCACATCGGCGATGTCGGCGACGAGCCGCGCATGGTCGATGTCGCCCAAGACCGCCGGGCTCTCGCGCACCAGCACGGCGCCGGGACCGAACGGCTCCAGCGCCAGGCCGAGCTCGGCGAGCTCCGGCAGAGCGGCAAGCAACGCGTCGAGGCGGCTTGCGTCCAACTCGACGACGCAAGGGATGAGCAGCATCTGCCGGGCGACGCCGTTTTGCTCGCGCTGGCGTTTGAGCTTTTCATAGACGAGGCGTTCATGCGCCGCATGCTGATCGACGATGACGAGGCCGTCGTTGGTTTGGGCGATGATGTAGGTCTCGTGCAGTTGCGCGCGCGCCGCGCCGAGCGGCGCATCGCTGTCTTGCGCCGCGACTTCCGCTTCATTGGCGCGCGCGTCGGCTGCCGGCGCGCCAGTGTCGAAAGCGGCTTGCGGACGCTCCGCGAAGCCAGGCGGCGCATTGGGCGAGCGGCGCGGGTCCCAATCCAGGCGCGCCGCCGGGCGCCAATCGGCGCGCGCCGGGAAAGCGGGCGCCGCATGGGCGCGCGTCGCTATCATGCCGAGCGCCGCGCGCGTCGGCGTGTCGGCGCTGCGATAGAGGGCTGCGGCCAGCGCTTCTTTCAGCGCGCCGACGATGAGGCCGCGCACCAGCCCGGGATCGGCGAAGCGCACCTCGGCTTTGGCGGGGTGGACGTTGACGTCGACCGCGCCAAGATCGCATTCGAGAAACAAAACCAGGGCCGGGTGGCGGTCAGCGCTGAGGAAATCGAGATAGGCGGCGCGCACGGCGCCGGCGAACAGCTTGTCGCGCACCGGGCGGCCGTTGACATAGACATATTGCATCTGCGCATTGGCGCGATTGTAGGTCGGCAGGCCGGCGAGGCCAGAGAGCCGAAACCCGGCGCGCTCGGCGGCGAGGGGGATCGCATTGGCGGCAAATTCCTCGCCCAGCGCTTGCGCGATGCGCTGCGCTCGGCCCGAAGCGTCCGCAGCGCAAGCGGGGTAGTCGAGAGGCTCGCCGGCGTCGCCGCAGCAGCCGAAACGCACCGCGCCATGCGCGATGGCGAGACGCTTGACGACATCAACGATCGCTGCTGTCTCGGCGCGCTCCGATTTCAAGAATTTCAGCCGCGCCGGGGTCGCCGCGAACAGGTCGCGCACTTCGACGCGCGTGCCTTGCGGCCAGTTGCTGGGGCGTAAGGGCCGCTTGTCGCCCGCCTCGACCCGGATCGAGGCGCCATGCTCGGCGCTCTTAGCGCGCGTCTCGATGGCCAGATCGGCGACCGCGGCGATCGACGGCAACGCCTCGCCGCGAAAGCCGAGGGTGGCGATACGGGCGAGGTCGCCGTCTGCGAGTTTCGACGTGGCGTGCCGTTCGACGGCGAGCGCAAGATCATCGGGGCTCATGCCGCAGCCGTCATCGATGACGCGGATCAGCCGCCGTCCGCCGGCTTCGATGGCGACGTCGATGCGGCTGCAGCCGGCGTCCAGCGCATTTTCGATCAGTTCCTTGACTGCGGAAGCCGGGCGCTCGACCACCTCGCCGGCGGCGATGCGATCGACGAGAATGGGGTCGAGGCGGCGGACGGCCATGGGGAATCGATTTAGGGAGCGGAAGACCAACTCGTCGAGTTTATACCGTTTCCGCAGCGAATTCCCGCAAATTTTGGCGCCGAGTTTTGCGATTCACGCCTCACCCAAACTTGTTGTTCTTGGGGAAGCCGCGCGGCGGCAATCTGCCGGCGTCGGCGCGGTTGCCGATCCATTCCTTCAAGTCGCGCGCCTCCACCGTGAACACGCGCCCGGCGGGATCGGTCCAGGCAAGGCCGTCCGCCAGCGTGAAGACTTTCGCGTCGGAAACGCCGCCATCCTTGTAGCGTTGCATACGCACGCCCCTGCCGCGCGCCAATTGCGGCGCCTGGGCGAGCGGAAAGACCAGCAGCTTTCGATTCTCGCCGATCACCGCCGCATGATCGCCGTCCGCTCGCACGACGAGGCGCAATTGCGCCGGCGCATCGATAGTGAGGACGGCTCTGCCCTTGCGCGTCGTGGCGATCATATCGTCTTGCGAAACGACGAAGCCGCGCCCGTCGTCGGCGATGACGAGCATGCGAGCTTGCGATCGATAGGGCAGCACGCAAACGACGCTGGCGTCATCGTCGATATCCGCCATGAGCCGCACCGGTTCGCCGTAGCCGCGCCCGCTCGGCAGCTTCGCCGCTTCCAAGGTGAACACTTTGCCGTTCGAGGCGAACACCAGAATCTTCGACGTGGTCTGCGCGAAAAAAGCCGCGTCCAGGGCATCGTCGCCTTTAAATTGCAGCGCCGACAAATCCCCAACATGCCCCTTGAGCAGGCGTATCCATCCTTTTTTCGTCACGACCACCGTGATCGGTTCGCGCTCGATCATCGCCTCCGTGAGATCGATGTCGGCGGCTTGCGGCGCGTTCTCGAAGGTCGTGCGGCGCCGCCCGAACGGCGTCTGCGGCCCGAACGTCTTCTTGAGCTCGCGGATCTGCGCAGTGACGACTTTCCACTGCCGTTGTTCGTCGGCAAGCAAGGCCTCCACCTCGCTTTTCTCTTCGCCCAGTTCCGCGTGCTCCTTGCGCAGCTGTATTTCCTCGAGCTTGCGCAGCGCGCGCAGACGCGTATCGAGAACATAATCGGCTTGTAGCTCGGAAAGCTCGAAGGCGGCCTTTAACGCCTCCTTTGCGTTGTCTTCTTCACGAATGATGCGAATGACCGCGTCGAGATTGAGGAAGACCACGATCATGCCGGCCAACACTTCGAGGCGGCGGACGATCGCGGCGAGGCGGTGACGGGAGCGACGCAACAGCACGGCGCGGCGATGATCGAGCCATTGCCGCAACGCCTCATCGAGCGAAACGACGCGCGGAACTGCGCCGTCGATCAGCACGTTCATGTTGACTGGAAAGCGCGTCTCGAGTTCGGAAAGCTTGAACAAGGTCTCCATCATCAGCGCCGCATCGACGCCGCGGGCGCGCGGCTCGATGACGAGGCGCACGTCTTCCGCCGACTCGTCGCGCGCATTGGCGACAAGCGGCAGTTTTTTCTCCAGGATCAGCTCCGCGAGTTTCTCGACGAGACGCGATTTCTGCACGCCATAAGGAATCTCGGTGACGATCGCCGCCCACTGGCCGCGCGCGTTTTCTTCCCTTTTCCAGCGCGCCCGCACCCGAAACGAGCCGCGCCCCGTGCGGTAGGTCTCGGCGATCTGCTCGGGCGCATCGACGACGACGCCGCCGGTCGGAAAGTCAGGCCCTTGCACGAAGGCGAGAAGTTGCCCGCTGGTCGCCCCGCGATGCGCGATAAGATAGAGCGCTGCGTCGCACAATTCGGCGAGGTTGTGTGGAGGCACGGACGTCGCCATGCCGACCGCAATGCCTTGCGCGCCGTTGGCGAGAAGATTGGGCAGAGCCGCCGGCAGAACCACGGGTTCTTGCTCTTCGCCGGAATAATTGGGGCGAAAGTCGACCGCATCTTCGCCAATGCCGTCGAGCAACAAGCGCGCCACAGCCGTCATGCGCGCTTCCGTGTAACGGTAGGCGGCGGCGGCGTCGCCGTCGACGTTGCCGAAATTGCCTTGCCCATCGACGAGCGGGTAACGCGAGGAGAAATCCTGCGCAAGACGCACCAATGCGTCGTAGATCGCCTGATCGCCGTGCGGATGGAAAGAGCCCATCACGTCGCCCACGATCTTCGCGCATTTCTTGAATGGCGCGCCCGGATCGAGCCGCAATATTTGCATTCCGTAAAGAATGCGGCGATGAACAGGCTTCAACCCATCGCGCGCGTCCGGCAAGGCGCGCCCGGTGATGGTGGACAACGCATAGGTGAGATAACGCTCCTCGAGCGCCTCGCGCAGAGCGACGGGCGTCGAGCCTTGGTCATTGCCGCCGTTTCCTGCCGAAGACGGCGTCACGCTCTTTCCCATTACGACAACCTCCGCCTCGGCGAACCTGATGGGCGGCCGCCGCCCTTGAGCATAGTCGACGTGCAGACAGCGCCGAGTGATTCGAGACGCCGCCCAATCGCTCAACATCAAAAAGTTAGAGCAGGTCCTCGTCGAAAGAGTCTGTCAACTTTTTTATTGACCTGCGCTAAGTCCTGCGCGTCACGCGATTCTGGCGTTTGCTTGGCGACTGTTGCCGATTTGCACTTGTGAAACAAGCGTGGGCTGCACTAGAATCGCGCGCGACTCAGTGAGTTTCCGGGCGCGCGTCAGCGTCAAGCGTCCTCCTTCCGTCACGCTCGCTTTCCGTCACGCTCGCAACCGGCTCGAACCCACTCATGCAAAAGACTATTTTTATCCTGATCGCCATTGCCGGCCTAGCGCTGGCGAGCGCGGCGACCAACAGAGCCGCGCCCGCTTCGATTCTCCAAATGACGGAATCGGCGCCTGCTCTGGAGACGGCGACAACCCAGGAACCGCGGACGGAGACATCGTCGCGAGCCGTTTGTAGACAAGTGGAAGTTCCGCTCGACGAGGGCTATGGAATCAGCAGCCGGGAAATGCGCTCGGTCTGCCGAGAGTATCCTTAAACCGGGGCGACGGCGCCGACATAGAGCGCGCGCGCCTGCGGGACCGGAACGCCGCGCGGGAAAAACACGTCGCGCGCCAAGAAATGACCGGTCAATCGGAATGCGTCGGAAAGTTCGGTCGGCGCCGGCTGAACGAGCGGCTCGCCCTGCAAGAATGCAGGAAACCGCAACAGTTTGTCCCGCCACGGCGCGCCCGCCGCGCGGCTGACGGCGCGACCGGATTTCGGCGAGACGTAGCAGAGTTCTTGGCGCGCCCCGGTGAGCGCGCAGGCGCCAAGATCAAGGCCAAATCCCAAGGCCGCCAACAAAGCCAGTTCGAAGCGCGCCATCAGGGCCGGCGCGAATTCGAGAGAATCGAGCTGTTCGGCGATCGCCTCGGCCATGGCGAAGAGTTCGCCATGCGGGTCGCGCTCGGGCAACAGCCGCAAGAGCGCACAGAGATATGAGACGCCATGCAACGCATAGGCATGGTCGATGAGACGCGCCGCCCGCGAACGCCGCGGCTCGACCGTATAGGCGCCGAGATGATCCTCAAGGCGCGCGCGCCAGGTGGCTTCGACATTGTTTCCAGGCTGCAGCACGGATCGCAAAGCGCGTCCGCCGCCGCCGCGCACGAGGCCGAGATGGCGTCCGTGCGCCTTGGTCATCAATTCGAGAATCACGCCCGTCTCGCCATGCCGGCGTCCGCCGATGACGAGACCCTCATCCTGCCACTGCATGGGGTCACAGCTCGGAAAGCTTCATGTCCGCTTCATACTCGACGCCCTCGACGTCCTTGGCGATCGCCTGCCCGCAAATCACCTTGCCCGTCGCGCTATCGAACGTCAGGGCGGGCGAACCATAGAGCGACCATCCCATGCTCAACGCCTGCGTGACGCGATGGCAGAACGACGCATCGTCAGGGCCGGTGAGATAACGATAGACAGTGGTCATCTTACGTCGTTTCTTGGTCATGGCGAAGCCTCTAGTGGTCCTTGGGGAACTCCAAACGCATTTCACGGTAACGCTCTGGATCGTCAGCCCAGTTGGCGCGAACCTTCACAAACAGGAACAAATGGACCTTCTGCTCGGCGGCCTGCTCGATTTCGCGGCGCGCCGCCTGTCCGATGGCCTTGATGGTGCGCCCGCCCTCGCCGATGACGATTCTTTTCTGGCCTTCGCGCGCCACATAGATCGTCTGTTCGATGCGCGCCGACCCGTCGGCTTGATTGCGCCATGATTCCGTCTCGACCGTCGATTGATAAGGCAGTTCGTCGTGGAGACGCTCGAACATTTTCTCGCGCGTGATTTCCGCGGCGAGGATGCGCAAGGGGGCGTCGGACAGTTGATCCTCGGGGTAGAGCCAAGGCGACGGCTTCATCATGGCGGCGAGCTTGTTCTTCAAGTCTTCGACGCCGTCGCCCGACAGCGCCGAAATCATGAAGGTCGCGGCGAAATCGGCCTTCGCCGTGAGAGCGGCGGTCAAGGCGAGCAGGGATTCGCGCAAGACGAGATCGATCTTGTTGAGCGCCAGAATCTTCGGCGCGCGCCAATTGGCGAGCCGCGTCAGAATCGCTTCGACTTCGCCATCGGCGCCGCTGCGCGCATCGACGATGAGCAAAATTGCGTCGGCGTCAGCGGCGCCCGTCACGGCGCTGGCGACCATGGCGCGGTCGAGCCGGCGCTTGGGCGTAAAAATGCCGGGCGTGTCGACGAGCACGATCTGCGCCGCGCCGGCGAGCGCAATGCCGCGCACCAGCGATCGCGTCGTTTGCGCTTTGCGCGAGACGATCGACACCTTGGCGCCGACCAGCTGATTGAGAAGCGTCGATTTGCCGGCGTTGGGCGCGCCGACCAGCGCCACGAACCCGCACCGCGGGCCATGCGTCTCATTCGCCGCAACGGCCTTGTCGCGCTCGCTCACGTCTCGCCTTGCCGCCCTGTCTCGATGCCTTCACGATCGAGGAACGCCTGCGCCGCGGCCTGTTCAGCCGCACGCTTGGACGCCCCTGAGCCACGCGCCAGGGCGAATCCGTCCACCTCCACGGCGACCTCGAAGAACGGCGCGTGGTCCGGTCCGCTGCGCGACGCCACGCGGTATCGCGGCGTCGCCAGTCGGCGCGCCTGCGCCCATTCTTGCAACGATGTCTTGGCGTCGCGCAGTTTGCGTCCCGGCGCTTGCATCCGCGCCGCGAACGCGGCCCGCACCACCGCGACGGCCGCCGGCCACCCGCCATCGAGGAAGACGGCGCCGATGATCGCCTCGCAAATATCGCCAAGAATGGCGCGCTTCCTGCGCCCGCCGGTCTGCGCCTCGCCCTCGCCGAGCCGGATGAATGGGCCGACGCCCCAGCTCTCGGCGACTTCGGCGCACGTCTCCTTGCGCACGAGATCGGCCAGACGACGCGACAATTCTCCCTCGCGCTCGTTGGCGAAGGCGTCGTAGAGCATGTGCGCCACTGCGAGCCCCAGCACGCGATCTCCCAGGAATTCGAGCCTCTCATAGGAATCGGGTCGCGCGGCCGACGCGCTGACATGCGTCAACGCGTGCTCCAGAAAACGCTTTTCCGCAAATCGGTGACCGATGCTCGCCTCGAGCTCGGCGAGACTGTCTTGACCGGCGCGAGCCATCGATACGCCGCCATCAATGCGCCGGCTTGAACAGGCGCTCCCAGCGCACGGTCCATGGCCAGCGCCAGAAAGCGAGGGCGGATTCGTCTTTCTGCACGGAGAAGAAGACGATCTCGGCGCGGCCGACGAGATTCTCAAATGGCACATAACCGACGCCGTTGAACTCGGGCGGGATACGCGAATCCGTCGAATTGTCGCGATTGTCGCCCATCATGAAATAGTGATTGGGCGGGACGACGAACAGCTCGGTGTTGCCGTTGACGCCATGATCGCCTTCGATCTGGATGATCGTATGGGCGAGGCCGCCGGGCAGGGTTTCGGTATAGGTGGGAACCTCCACCTCGCGGCCCTCGCGGTTCTCGCTGCGCTCGCCGACCCTCGGCTCGCGCGGCACGATCACGCCGTTGATATAGAGACGGCCGTCGATCATCTGAATTCTATCGCCCGGCAGGCCGATGACGCGTTTGATATAATCGGTGTCATTATCGCGCGGCAGCTTGAACACCGCCACATCGCCCCGCTTGGGCATGGACGCCAAGATGCGGCCGGAAAAGAGATCGGGACTGAAAGGAATCGAATAATTGGAATAACCGTAGGAGTATTTCGACACGAACACATAGTCACCGACCAGCAGCGTCGGAATCATCGAGCCCGACGGGATGACGAAGGGCTGAAACAACAAAGTGCGAATGACCAAGGCGATCGCCAGCGCCTCAACGATGACCTTGATCGTCTCGCGCAATCCGCCTTCTTCGCGCTTTTCAGCGACCGAGACGTTCCTGCTGCTCAAGCTGCCTCACTCCCTTATGGACCGACCCTGGCCCCAGCCCTTATGGACCGGCTATGGCCGCAGCCTCACGCAAATATCGACGGCCTTGGATTTTACCCGTCATGCCCGCGCTTGTCGCGGGCATCCACGCCGCGCCGCCGCGGGATAATGGAAAAAGTCGCGTCGTCGCTCCGCTTGCATCGCTTCGCATTTGTCCCGGCGTGGATGGCCGGCGCAAGGCCGGCCATGACGGGCGCCGGGCCCTGCCGGGACGGGGCCGATCCTGACGATGTGCGAGTCATTGTGCAAGGCCGCCGGTATGGCACGTTCCAGAAATGATGCTTAGCACGGCACGGCCTCGATGAGAACCAGCGCTTGCGCGAGCGGGTATTCGTCGGTCAAGGTAAGGTGAATCGAGACCTTCGTTCCCGGCGGCGTCATCTCGGCCAACCGCGAGGCCGCGCCGGCGGTGAGCGCCACCGTGGGCCGCCCCGACGCCAGATTGACGACGCCCATGTCCTTCCAGAATATCCCGTCCCTGATCCCGGTGCCGAGCGCCTTGGCGCAGGCCTCCTTGGCGGCGAAGCGCTTGGCATAGGACGCGGCCCGCCCGGCGCGTGCGTCGGAGCGCGCGCGCTCCGTGTCGGTAAAACAGCGATGGGTGAAGCGCTCGCCGTAGCGCTCCAGCGCCGCCTCGATGCGGCGAATGTCGCAAAGATCGCTGCCGAAGCCGATGATCATCGCGCCGCCGCCGCTCTGCCCTCGTCCATGGCCCTGCGCATGGTCTTGACCGATTCGGCAAGCCCGACGAAAACGGCCTCGCCGACGAGAAAATGACCGATATTGAGTTCGACGATTGGCGGCAGCGACGCCACGCGGCGCGCCGTCTCGTAGTCGAGGCCATGGCCGGCATGGCACTCCAGCCCGCGCGCGCTCGCCAACGCCGTCGCCCGCTTGATGCGCTCGAATTCCCGCTCCGCCAGCGTGAGATCGCCGACCTCGATCGCATGACACCAGGCGCCGGTATGGAACTCGACCACGGGCGCGCCAAGCGACGCCGCCGCCGCGATCGCGTCCTCGCTCGGCTCGATGAACAGGGAGACGTGAATCCACGCTCTGTGTAATTGATCGACAAAGGGCGCGAGACGATCGCGTCCGGCGACGACGTCGAGACCGCCCTCGGTGGTGCGCTCGGTGCGTTTCTCCGGCACCAGGCAGACGGCGTGCGGCCTGATCTTCAACGCGACGTCGAGCATCTGCTCGGTCGCCGCCATCTCGAAATTCAGGGGTTTCGAGATGGCCTCCTTAAGCCTCGTCATATCGTCGTCGTGAATGTGACGGCGATCCTCGCGCAAATGCGCCGTTATGCCGTCGGCGCCGGCCTCGATGGCGAGCTGCGCGGCGCGCAAGGGATCGGGCCGCTGGCCGCCGCGCGCGTTACGAACCGTCGCGACATGATCGATGTTGACGCCCAGACGCAAGGGAGCAGCGGTCATCTTTCTCTCATCCGTTCACCCGTTCGACCTTGCTGACCAACGGGCTGCCGCGCAGACGCGCGATAATGTCGTTGAGATGCTTTAGATCCGCGACCTCGAGATCGAAGGTCATTTCCCGAAAATCTGGAGAATGGGCGGCGAAGCTGATGTTGTCGATATTGGCGCCCGTTTCGCCCACCACCGTCGCCAATGCGCCGAGGGTTCCCGGTTCATTGATCGCGGTCGCGACGATCCGCGCTGGAAACAATTCATGTTTGTCGCCGTCCAGATCCCAGCGCACGTCGAGCCAGCGATCCGGCTGATCGTCGAAGGCGGTGAGCGCCGGCGACTGAATCGGATAGATGGTGATTCCTTCGCCCGGCGTGAGAATGCCGACGATGCGGTCGCCCGGCACCGCGCCGCCGTCGGCGGCGAAGCGTACCGGCACATCGCCGTGCAAGCCGCGAATAGGAATGGCGTCGACCTCGTCCCCGGCGCCGGGAACCTTGAATACGAGATTGGAACTCTTCTTTACGCCGAACCAGCCGGGCTCGCCAGGCTCGATGGTCTTGGGCGCGGGTTTGCGCTCCTCTCGGAAATCGGGATAGACCGCCTTCACGACGTCGCCGGAATAGATTTCGCCCCGTCCGACGGCCGCCAGCATGTCGTCGACAGAGCCTCTCGCCAGACGCGGCAGAGCGCTCTTCAACTTCTCGTCCGAGATGGCGCGGCCGGCGCGCTCGAACGCGCGCCTCACGATCTGGCTGCCGAGCCCCGCATATTGCCGACGCACCGCCTCGCGCGTCGCGCGCCGGATGGCGGCCTGCGCCTTGCCTGTGACGACGAGCGATTCCCAGGCCGCCGGCGGCATGTGGCCTTCGGCGCGGATGATTTCCACCTCGTCGCCGTTCTGCAATTGCGACAGAAGCGGCGCGATGCGCCCGTTGATCTTGGCGCCGACCGCAGAATTGCCGACCTTGGTGTGCACCGCGTAAGCGAAATCGATCGGCGTCGCGCCGCGCGGCAAGGCGATCAAACCGCCTTTCGGCGTGAAGCAGAACACCTGATCTTGAAACAACTCCAGCCGCGTGTGCTCGAGAAATTCCTCGGGACTGTCGCCATGCGTCAGAAGCTCCAGCGTCTCCTGCAGCCACCGAAACGCGCTGCTTTCCTTGGCCAGCTCTTCCTTGCCCTCGACGCTGCCGCTGTCCTTGTAGAGCGCGTGAGCGGCGATGCCGAAGCAAGCGATTTCATGCATCGCGGCGGTGCGAATCTGCAACTCGACTCGTTGATGGCCGGGACCTATCACCGTCGTATGAATGGAACGATAATCATTCTGCTTGGGCGTCGACACATAATCCTTGAACCGGCCGGGAACATTCGGCCATTTGGTGTGGACGACGCCCAGAACGCGATAACAGTCCTCAAGCTCGCCGACGATAATGCGAAAACCGACAATGTCGGAGAGCTGCTCGAAGGCAATGGATTTGCGCTCCATCTTGCGCCATACCGAATAAGGCGTCTTCTGCCGGCCAGAAACCGCCGCCTCTATGTCGCGTCGCGCGAACTCCTCGGCCAGCTCCTTTTCGATGCGCTTGATGATGCGGCCATTCTTGGCGCGCAGATCGTGCAGACGCGCCTCGATGGTCCGATAAGCCTCCGGCATCAAATGACGAAAGGCGAGACCTTCCAATTCCTCGCGCAGCCGCTGCATGCCCATGCGCCCGGCGAGCGGCGCGTAGATGTCGAGCGTCTCCTCGGCGATGCGCGCGCGCTTTTCGGTCGGCACGAAATGCAGGGTGCGCATGTTGTGCAGCCGATCCGCCAACTTGATCAGCAGCACGCGCACATCCTCGGCCACGGCGAGAAGGAGCTTGCGGAAATTCTCGCCTTGCGCGGCCTTCTTGGAAACGAGATCCAGCTTCTCGATCTTGGTCAGGCCCTCGACCAGCTTGCCGATCTGGGGACCGAACAGATGATCGATCTCCTCGCGCGTCGTGGCGGTGTCTTCGATGATGTCGTGGAGCATCGCGGCGACGATGGTGGCGTCGTCGAGTTTGAGATCGGTCAAGATCGCCGCGACTTCGAGCGGGTGGGAAAAATAAGGGTCGCCGGAGGCGCGCTTTTGCGCGCCATGCGCCTTCATTGCATAGACGTAGGCGCGATTGAGCAAATCCTCGTCGACGTGCGGATTGTACTTGCGCACGCGCTCGACGAGTTCATACTGACGTATCATCCTCTGTTACCAACCGCGCGAACCGGCGGCCGCTTCGATCGAAAATGCTCCAGTGCGCCGCGTCCAACATTCGATTCCGGCCTGTCATTCCCGACAGGCCGAGGGCCTGACCTTAGAATCCAGGGCGACATCTCGTGTCTTGCAGGATTCCCGGTCGCCGCTGCGCGACGCGGGGAATGACACTCGTGGGACCAAGCGTTAGAATCACAATTCTAGCGCAACCAGCGACGCCTGCGGCTCACTCGCCCTCATCGTCCACCTGAGCGGGCGGCACCAGCCCTTCGAGACCGCGCAGCAAATCCTCTTCGGTCATGCGGTCGAACTGCGCGTCGCCGTCGCCGTCGCCATCGGCGCCGCCACCCGGCGTCAGCGCGGGAACCGCCTCGGTCTCCGGCTCGTCCACCTCGACTTGCCGTTGCAAGGAGTGAATGAAATCCTCTCTGAGATCGCCGGGCGTCAGCGCCGTCTCGGCGATTTCGCGCAAGGCGACGACCGGATTTTTGTCATTGTCGCGGTCGACCAGGATCGGCTGGCCAGACGAGATCAACCTGGCCCGATGCGCGGCAAGCAGAACGAGATCGAACCGGTTCTCGACCTTGTCGACACAATCCTCGACGGTGACGCGCGCCATTTCGGGCCAGCTCCTCTTGTTCTGACAAGGAACGTCTGCTACACGAATAACCAGTTCATGGCAACGATGAAGAGAATGCGAAATACATTGGCTCTAGCCCGAGTCGAATAGCCAAAAAAACCGCTGCGGAGGGAACTTGTTGTTTTAAAATGAGCTTCGGCAGATGAATTTTCCGGCCGCCTCTTGACGTCGGGCTTTTGCGACCGATCTTTGAATCGATGTCTTCATCCTCTGGCGCGCGCTGCAAAAGGCGCGTGGGGGCGGAGAGTTGTTGCCGAGCTTGTCACCCGACAGTTGAACAGGGGGTGACGGGTAGGGAGCGCTGCCATTCGGGTTATCAGTGTTTTCGAACCGTCATTCACCTAACTTCCCTACAATAACCCGATAGCGAGAATCTCAAATGTCAGAACCGGAGCGTATTGCGTTATTCATTGATGGCGCCAACCTTTACGCGACAGCCAAATCCCTCGGATTTGACATCGACTACAAGCGTCTTCTGCGCGAATTCCAAGGCCGAGGTCGCCTTATTCGCGCTTTCTATTACACCGCCCTGATCGAAGACCAGGAATATTCCTCGATTCGGCCGCTGATCGACTGGCTCGACTACAATGGGTACGCTGTCGTGACCAAGCCCACCAAGGAGTTCGTCGATTCGCTCGGACGGCGCAAGGTCAAGGGCAATATGGACATCGAACTGGCCGTCGACGCCATGGAGATGGCCGGGCACATCGACCACATGGTGCTGTTTTCCGGCGACGGCGACTTTCGCTCGCTGGTCGAGGCCGTGCAGCGCAGGGGCGTGAAGGTTTCGGTGATTTCCACGATCACCACGCAGCCGCCGATGATCGCCGACGAACTGCGCCGCCAAGCCGACGAGTTCGTCGATCTCATCCACCTCGTCGGCAAGATCGGCCGCGATCCGGGCGAGCGCGCCGAGCGGATGCAACGCTTCCAGGAGCGCCGGCCGATGGCTCCGGCGGCGCCGGCCGGCCATGAGGACGAGAGCGAAGAGTAATGGCGGCGTCCCGGCGATTGCCAACATTCGATTCCGTTCTGTCATTCCCGGCAGGCCGAAGGCCTGACCGGGAATCCAGCGATTACGGCGATTGCGGATTACGGTGACATGATACGCATTGCGCGATATCACCCGTCTCGCTCCATTTACGGCTTTCGTCCCGGTCGGCCGGACTGCATGACATCATCATGCACACGTCATCAAATCATGCTATGCGTGTCATGTGCCCGTAATTGCGAGGGCTCCGGCGGCCGCGCGACTTGCTCGATGCGGCGCGGGCCCGATGCGAAGTCTCCACGAGCGTCTCTATCGGCATCTTCGATTGTGCGCCAATCGGCATCAAGAGTCGCGATTCAAACGGCCTGAAATATCGATCGTAAATAAGACATATTTTATCAGTTGACAAAACATTGCTTACTTGATAAGTTATATTTTATCAACGTCCGTATTTGTGCGCTATAGGACAAACGAGTTTGGCGTGGCTGCCGCATTATGGGGCAAAGTCTACTACGATACCAGCTTCGCCGGTGAGTTGCGGCAGGAGCCCGGGGGACGTTGCGTCTTTACCTATGACGCGACCTATCTGGAGGCGAAGCAGCCTGCCATTGCTTATACTCTGCCGAAGCAGTCTGCGCCGCACATCTGCGAGCAGGGGCTTCATCCCTTCTTCGACAATCTTATCGCCGAGGGTTGGTTGCGCAACGCCCAAGCGCGCGCCCTGAAAACCGACCCCAACAACCACTTCGCCCTGCTTCTTGCTTTCGGACGCGACTGCGCCGGAGCGGTTTCGGTCATCGATCCGGCTCCGGACAGGGAGCCGGTGATCGACATCGATGATCCTGTTGCTGCGAAAGCCCTGGGGAGCCGGGGCTCGCTTTCCGGCGTGCAGCGCAAGCTTCTCGCCGTCAAGGAGGGACGCATCTACCGCCCCGCGCGCCATGACGAGACATCGCAATTTATCGCGAAGTTGCCATCCGGCTCTCTCCGCGACATCGTCGAGAACGAGTTTTTGACGACAATCGTCGCCCGCGCGCTGCTGCCTGACGACCAAACGGTGGATGCGGTGATCGCACCGCTTCGCGGCCTGCAAGATCGCGCTTTGCTGGTTCGCCGTTTCGATCGCCTGCCGAGTGGCGCAAAGATTCACTTCGAGGAATTTAATCAGCTTCTCGGACGCCGTTCCGGCGACGACAAGTACGACGCAGCTTACGAGGACATGGCAGCGTTCATACGCACGACGCCGGGCTGCGCGCCCGTCGACGCATGGCGGCTCTATCGCCGCATTCTCGTTTGCTTCCTGACCGGCAACACAGACGCGCATCTCAAGAACTTCGCGATGCTCCATGTGCAAGGCGGGCTACAGCTCACGCCCGCCTACGACCTCGTCGCGGCCACGCTCTATCCCGAATATCGCACGCTGGCGCTCTCCATTGCGAAGGCTGAAAATCTATCGCTCGAACGCCTTCGGCCCAAACATCTGTCGGCCTTGGGCGACGCGTGCGGCCTCGACGCCGCGACCATTGCTGAAACCGTGCGCAAGCTCGACCAGCGACGCAAGGCTGCGGAAAAGGCGGTTGTCGCCAACGCCAGAAAAATCGGCGCGGCGGCGCTGGGTGATAACCTTGTTGATCTCATGGAGCGTAGATGGAACGGGACCTTCTCCTCAATTGGTCGGTTTTTGTCGACGAAGCGATCCGCCGCCGACGGCGAATGAACCTGACCCAACGTCAGCTCGCTGCGCTGGCGAAGGTCAGCGCGCCGACCATCTCGCGTTTCGAGCAGAACGCGAAGGATATCCAATTGTCTTCGGCGCTGGCGATTCTGGGTGTGCTCGGCATGACCGATAAGCGGACCTTGGTTTTCACCGACCCGGCCTCGTCCTATGACAGCCGCGGCGTGACGTTCTGGGGCGAAGATGGCGTCAAGCCCATTCGTTGTCGTATCTCGCGCGAGGCGCTCGACGATCATTTTTCTGAAGGCGACAAGTTGCGGCCCGAGGCCGCGTTCAAGAAGCATCGGCCCGCCATCGAAGCCTTGGCGCGCCGTAAATATCTGCTGGGCCAGTTGGAGAGCGAAAATACGGTAGTGATTGCGACGCAGGACGTGGCGTGACCCGCGGCCTACTCGCTCGAGCCCCGACAAATGCCGAACCCGAGATCGAGGAAGTCGCGACGAAGAGCAAGGGTCACCCCTTCTCGCGCAGCAGCCGCCCCTTTTCGCGGCTCCAATCGCGCTTCTTCTGCGCCTCGCGCTTGTCGTGCAGCTTCTTGCCGCGGCCTAGGGCGATCTGCAATTTGGCCCGCCCGCGCGCATTGAAGTAGAGCCGCAGGGGCACGATGGTCATGCCCTCGCGCTCCACGCCTTGCGCGAGCTTGGCGAGCTCACGCTGTTTCAACAACAATTTGCGCAGCCGCTTGGGCTCGTGATTGAAGCGGTTGCCGGCCATGTATTCGGGAATATTGGCGTTGACGAGCCAGGCTTCGCCGGCGCGATCGACATGGGCATAGCTCTCGGCGATGGTCGCCTTGCCGGTGCGCAACGACTTCACCTCGGTGCCGGTCAGGACGAGTCCGGCCTCGAACGTCTCGCCGATTTCGTAATCGAAGCGGGCGCGGCGGTTGTCGGCGACCACCTTGAAGTTGGGTTTGTCTTTTTCGGCCACAAAAATTTCCTAAGAGGCAATCGGCAGTAGGCATTCGGCAGTAAGCCTTCTAATGCCGACTGCCGAAGAAGCGCCTCACGCGCTCAGCGCGCCGGCGCGCACCATGGCGGCTCTGATCGCCTTCTTCGTCGGCTCGGTCGACGGAACGAGCGGCAGACGCACCTCCTCGCTCGCCCGGCCGAGCAAGGACAGGCCATATTTGGCGCCGGTGACCCCCGCCTCGAGGAAGGTCGCGGCCTGCAACGGCACGAGCCTGTCCTGAATTTGCAGCGCGCGCGCGAAATCGCCGGCGCGGCAAGCCTCTTGCAAATCGGCGCACAGCCGCGGCGCGATGTTCGACACGACGGAAATGCAGCCATGCGCGCCGGCCGCCATGCAAGCGAGCGCCGTGATGTCGTCGCCGGAAAGCTGAATGAAATCCGGCCCCATCGCGGCGCGCTGCAGCGAAATGCGGCCAACATTGCCGGTCGCGTCCTTGACGCCGACGATATTCGCCAGTTCGGAAAGGCGCTTCATGGTGTCGACGCTCATATCGACGACCGAGCGCGGCGGAATGTTGTAGATGACGATCGGAATCGAGATCGCCTCGCTCACCGCCTTGAAGTGCTGATACAGCCCTTCCTGATTGGGCCGGTTATAATAAGGCGTAACGACGAGAACGCCGTCGGCGCCGGCCTGTTCGGCATGACGCGCCAGCTCGACAGCCTCATGCGTGTTGTTGGAGCCGGCGCCGGCGATCACCGGCGCGCGGCCGCGCGCCGCGGCGATACACGCCTCGACCACGGCGCGATGCTCTTCATGGCTGAGCGTCGGACTTTCCCCCGTGGTGCCGACCGGCACGAGACCGTGCGTTCCGCTCTCGATCTGCCAATCGACGAGGGCGCGCAACTGGTCGAAATCGACGGCGCCATTCGTGAACGGCGTGACGAGCGCCGTTATTGAGCCGCGAAAAACTGCCTTCTTGCTCATTTTATCAGCACTTTCGGCCTGCCTTACCGTCGCCGCAATCAGCACGGTATGTTGCGTGTGGCCATTTCATAGCGGCTGAGCGCCCATGAGAAAAGGGCTCTGGCGCGAGAACGCGTTCACGCGCAACCGGCGCGAGGACGAGAAGAGGAGCGTGCGTCGATCACATCGCCCGCGAATTCGCATGCAGGAGTTGGCGTGTGGTTGACGCTTCGTAAACGATAGGGGCAGGCTCGTTGTCGCACATTGGGAGCGCCGGCCGATGACGTCGAGACACAAGGGCGCAGCCCGCTTCGCCTTTTTTGGTTTCGCGGCGGTCGGCCTGGCGACGATGGCCGCGCCGCAAGCTCCCGGCCATGGCCTGTCCTCGTTATTGGCGCCTTTCGCGCCGTGGGCTTCCGGGCACGGTTCGATCGAAGACGCGATGCGCGATGTTTTCGGTCGCGGACGCCAGCCGGCGCCACCCCCCCAACGGGCAGGCGAACTTTCCGCCGGATCGCCGCTTGTCGCCTATGCCCCGACGGACGGGCGGCCGGACCAGACAATCGCGCCGGAGCCCGCGCCGCTCGATCCCGCCGCTCTGCTCGGAGAAGACAGCGAAGCGTTTTCGCGAGCGCTTGCCTCTTTCAAAACGCACGACTTCGCCGCAGGCGAACAGGCGGCGACAGCGATCAAACAGCCCCTCCCCGCCACAGCGGCGCGGTGGGCGGGTCTGCGTTTGTTTCCGCGCGAAGCGGGCTTTGAGCGTTTGTCGCGTTTTATCGCCGGCCATCCTGGCTGGCCCGCCGCCGATTGGCTTCGAAGGCGCGCCGAAGAGGCGCTGTTTGGCGACAAACACCCCGACAAGGCCGTGAAGGCTTATTTCGCCTCTTACAAGCCACTGACGCCAGCCGGAAAAACGGCCTTGGCGCGGGTGCTGCTGCATGACGGCGACACGGCCGGCGCCGGCGCCCTGGCCCGGGAAGTCTGGCGGGAGGAAGACATCAACGAATCGCTGGAAGCCGCCGTCAAGAAAGAATTCGGCGGTTCTTTGAGCGCGGCCGATCACAAATACCGCGCCGATCGCCTGCTCTATGAGGAGAAGAACGGCGCGGCCATGCGCGCCGCCCAGCTCGCCGGCAAGGACATAGCGGCGCTCGCCCGCGCGCGCGTTGCGGCAAACGCCGAGAGCGCCAACGAAAAGACCTTCGCCGCCTTGCCGCCGGCCGTGCAAAACGATCCAGGGATCGTGTTCGCGCGCATTCATACGTTGCGCCTTGCCGAGAAAATAAGCGAAGCGGCGGCGCTCATGCGCGCTGCGCCGCGCGAACCCGAACGCATCGTCGACGGCGACGCCTGGTGGACGGAGCGGCGTCTCCTGGCGCGCAAGCTGCTCGACCGCGGCGACCCCGCCACCGCCTATATTCTCTGCGCGCAACACGCCGCGCGCACGACCTCCGCCAAGGTCGAAGCGGAGTTCCACGCCGGTTGGATCGCGCTGCGGTTCCTGGGCGACGCGGTAAAGGCGCAACGCCATTTCGACCAGTTGGCGCTCGTCGCCGAGACGCCGATCCAGAAGTCGCGCGCCGCCTATTGGCAGGGCCGCGCCCTGGAGGCCTTCGGGGCGCCAGAAGACATCGAAAAGGCCCGCGGCAGGTTCGAACGGGCCGCGGCGCATTCGACGACCTATTATGGACAATTGGCGCGGGCCAAACTCGGCGTCGCCGAGACGCCGTTGCGCAAACCGCCGCCGCCGGCCGAAGGCGACGCCCGCGCCGAGGCGGTGCGCGCCGTCGAGCTCTTGTTCGCCGTGAATGAGAAGGAGGTCGCCGCGCCGCTCGCCGCCGAGGCGGCGAAGCGCTTGACGAGCGAAGCGCAAGTTGCGGCGCTCGCCCAGGTCGCCGCGCGTCAGCGCGACGCCAGAATGTCTTTGGCCCTCGGCAAGCTCGCATCTTATCGCGGCGTGGCGATCGACGACTGCGCCTTTCCTGGCTACGGCGTTCCTCAATTCGCAGCGCTGCCGGGCTCCGCCTCGCGCGCGATCGTCTACGCCATCGCTCGCCAAGAGAGCGCTTTCGATTCCAAAGCCGTCTCCAGCGCGGGCGCCATGGGGCTGATGCAAATGATCGCCTCGACCGCGCGTCACACCGCGCGACAGGCCGGCGTCGGTTTCGACCCGCGCCGGATGACCAGCGAACCAGCCTTTAATGCGCAGCTCGGCGCCGCGCATCTCGGCACGCTGCTCGGCGAGCACAAGGGCTCTTATATCCTTACCTTCGCCGCCTATAACGCGGGCGGCAAACGCGTCAAGGAATGGATCGACGCTTATGGCGATCCACGTCGCAAAGAGATCGATCCCATCGACTGGGTCGAACGCATTCCCATCAGCGAAACGCGCAATTACATCCAGCGCGTCATTGAAAATCTCGTGGTTTATCGCGCGAAATTCAGCGATTTTGACATGCGGCCGCCGCAGATGGATCTCGCCCGCGCCGAAGCGCCGAGCGGGCGCTGAGAGTGTCCGGGTAATTACTGCGGTTTGCGCGCCCCTCTCCCGCTTGCGGGAGAGGGTGGCTCGACGAAGTCGAGCCAGCCCTATTCCCCAACAAATCCCTTCAACAGCCCTTGCAGCGGACGAAACAAAAAACGCACGTCGTGCCGCCCGGCGGGAACGGGAACGGCGCGGAACATGACGTTGGCGCGCAGCAGCGGCGCCGGTCGTCCGTCCACCTCGGCGATCCACCACGGATGCCAAACGTCGTTGAGCGCCACGTAACCGCCGCCTCTCGGCGCCTCCGCTTCGATCAGAATGTCGGTGTTGCGATAGGAGGCGATGCGCGCGTGGCCAGCGGCCGCACGCCCCCCAGCAGCGCCGTCGCAAGTCGGCGCCTCCTCCAAAAGGACGGTGGCGCGATAATCCACGTCGGGCCACACGCCGTCTTCCGCCATCTTGGCGAAATCGGCGCGCCGGGCGCAGGTCGCGAGCAGCACGCGCGGCAGGGCGCGCTTGTTCTCGTAAACATAGGCGTCCTTGGTGCGCACCAGGAAATCCACGTCGCCCGGCTGCAAATGCTTGTCGATCGCTTCGATCGGAACGCCCGTTGCGATAAAGCGCAGGCCCAACAGATCGGCCATCGTCGAGCGGTATGAGGAAAAGAGCGGCGAGAACACGCGCTGCTCGGGCAGCGCCACATGGTCGCCCGCCCCCGTTGCGTCCTGGAACAGTTTCAGCCGGATCGGATTGTAACCGAGATCATGGTCGAGGCCGTGGACGAGGCTGGCGTTGGGCCAATGGAAACCGACGCCGGCGAGTTCGATGCGGTCGCGCCGGTCGGGCGCGGCGGTCGCCGCGAGCCGCTCGCGCAGCAGCGCGATCGTGTCGTTGCGGCTGTCAGTTCGCAAGACGTCGAATTGCGCCGGCGGCGCCGCCGTCGATTCATTGGGCGCGTTGCCGACGGCAAGATCGACAGTCATTGCGGCGCCTACGACGGGCAGAAGTAGGAAGCCGCGCGATTCCATGCGCCGCGCCAAGGCGAGAATAACGAAAGCGAGCGCCGCGAAGCCTGCGCTCTGCAACATTGGCGGGACAGCGACGGCGAGGCGATCCTTGGCGAAAGCGACGGAGGCGGCGATCGCCAGCGCGGCAGCGACTGCGCCGGCAACAACATCGAACCGCAGCTTGGCGCGTCCGGTCGCCACGAGATGCAAACTGTAGCCCGCGATAATCGCCAGAATGGCGCAGAGCGGAAAGGTCGCATCGGCCGGGCGGCGAAACAGGTCGACGCCGGGAAAGGCGAACATGAATTGAAAGACCGGCGTGAAACGGCCGAGCGCATAGAGGGCAAGCGCCGCCGCCGCGACGACGAAAAACCAAATGTCGCGATTGGCGGGGAAACCGCGCCGCAACGCGGCGAGCAAGGCCAGCGCCGGCAGCGCGCCCATGTAGACGTCGCCCATGTTGCGCGCCAGAAAAATGTCGCTCGTGCCGAAGGCTGGCGAGGGCGGTCCCCAGAAATCCTGCAACGGACCGGCGGTCCCATAAAGATTGGCGGAGATCAACGTCAGAAAGGACGCCGGATGCAGCGAGCCCTGCAAAGCGCCGGCAAGATCGATGGCGGGGCGGTTCGATTGGCGCGCGAGCTCCAAGGTAAAGGCGAGCGGCAGCGCGGCGATCGCCAAACCGCAGACGAGACCAGCGAGCAGCGGCGCGACAGCGGTGACGATCTTGCGGTCGTCGCTGGCGACACGATAAATCGCATAGGCAGCTAAGACGAGAACCTCCAGAAACGCGACCTGATCGCGCCCCAGCACAAGAAAGGCGGCGACCACGCCCGCGGCCGCGCCCCAGGCGACCGAGCGTTTTTCAAGCGCGCGCGCGAGCAGCCACAAGGTCACGGGAAACCAGGACAGGCTCATCGCCTCGCCGGTGTGCTGGATGCGCCAGGCCGCCGAACCGCCGAACGCGAAGGCGAGCGCCGCAGCCAGCGCGCCGGAAGCATGCCAGCCGCGATCGCGAAAGAAGGCGATGACCGCAAGTCCGCCCATCGCCAGCATGGCGAACACGAGCGAGTCTTCGAGACGAAACGACGGCTCGGGCGAAAACCATGCCGCGATCAGAAAAAAAGGCGAGAAGATCAGCGATTGCGGATCGGCGACGTGGGGCGATCCGGCGAACACATAGGGCGTCCAGAACGGCGATTGCCCCGTGTGCAGGGCATGGGCGAGAAAGACGAACTGCGGCTGGAAATGCGCCTTGGCGTCGAAGGGAATGGTGACCGCCCCCGAGATCCAGGGGAGCGCCAAAATCAGCGCGCAAACCAGAAAGACGATCGCTGCGGCCCCATGGCCGCCAGCGGGGTCATGAATTCGCGCCGAGGAAGTCATACGAAATCCGGTTGATCGACTCGGATGACCGGGCGCCGGATTTCGCGCGTTCCTAGATCCGGGCCAATCCCCCGGCCCCTCACCTCACCTCTCCCCGCTTTCGCGGGGAGAGGGGCGGCAGGCGTTGCGCCTTCCCCCAAATCCTCCGCGCGATCCCACCGCGGCCAAGGTAATGGGCGTGGCGCCGATGACCCCTCTCCCCGCTTGCGGGGAGAGGTGAGGCGAGGGGCTCGGGAGATTTGCACGCACGAAATTGATCACGCGGATTTCGTATCATATTGCTGCTTCCGGTTGCTCACATTCCCCTCAAATCAACTTCAGCCCCTTCAAACTCGCGTGGCCGTCGCGGCCGACGATGAGGTGGTCGTGGACCGCGATGCCGAACGGCTGCGCGATTGTCGCGATGTCGCGCGTCATGCGAATGTCGGCGTTCGACGGGGTCGGATCGCCGGAGGGGTGATTGTGGGCGAGAATGAGCGCGGAGGCGCCGAGCTCCAGGGCGCGGCGCACCACTTCGCGCGGATAGACCGGCGTGTGATCGATGGTGCCGACGCCCTGCACCTCGTCGGCGATCAGGGCGTTACGCTTATCTAAGAACAGAATGCGGAATTCCTCACGCTCGCCATAGGCCATGGCCGCGCGGCAGTAATCGAGCACGTCCATGAAGGAGCAAAGCACCGCGCGCCTTTGTAAAGCGCCGCGCGCCAGGCGGCGCGCCGCCGCCTCGATGAGCTTGATCTCGCAGATGGCGGCCTCGCTTAAGCCCTCGATCTCGCGCAGACGCTCGGGGCGCGCCGCCACCACTTCGGAATAGGAGCCGAAGCGTGCAATCAGCGCCTTGGCCAACGGTTTCACGTCGCGCCGCGTGATGGCGCGAAACAGCAAAAGCTCGAGCAATTCATAGTCGGCGAGCGCCGCCTCGCCGGCCTCGAGAAAACGGTCGCGCAGCCGCTGGCGATGGCCGAGAAAATGCGGCGATTCTTCGCGCAGGCCGCCACCCCCGCCGCCCCCGGCCGCGCCTTTGGCCGCGTCAGCCTTGCTCGTCTCGCCCTTGCTCGTCTCGCCCTTGGTCATGGCGCGGGACGGGCGCCTGTTTGCATCGGATGATCGAGTCCCGCCGGCGACAGCGTAAAGATTTCGCATCCCGTTTCGGTGACGCCGAGCGAGTGCTCGAATTGCGCCGACAGCGAGCGATCGCGGGTCACGGCGGTCCAGCCGTCGGAAAGAATCTTCACCTGCGGCCGGCCGAGATTGATCATCGGCTCGATGGTGAAGAACATGCCCGGCCGCAGTTCGACGCCCTCGCCCGGCGTCCCGTAGTGCAAGATGTTCGGCTCGTCGTGGAACAGCCGACCGAGACCGTGGCCGCAAAAATCGCGCACCACGGAACAGCGCTCGCTTTCGGCATAGCGCTGGATGGCGGCGCCGATATCGCCCGTGGCCCCGCCGGGCCTGATTGCCGCGATGCCCCGCATCAGCGCCTCGTGGGTGACGTCGATGAGCCGGCGAGCGCGGCGCGGGATTTCGCCCACCGCGAACATGCGGCTGGCGTCGCCGTGCCAACCGTCCACGATCAAGGTCACGTCGATGTTCACGATGTCGCCCTCGCGCAGCGGCTTATTGTCGGGGATGCCGTGGCAGACGACATGATTGATCGAGGTGCAGATGGACTTGCGGTAGCCGCGGTAGTCGAGCGGCGCCGGATAGGCCGCATGGGCCATGGCGAAGTCGAAGACGAGATCGTCGAGCGCCTGCGTGGTGACGCCCGGCCGCACATGTTCAGCCAACATATCGAGCGCCCGCGCCGTAATCCTTCCGGCTCGGCGCATCGCGGCGAAATCCGCCGGTCCGTGGATTTTGATCTGGCCGCTCTTGCGGCCGGCGCCGGCAAGGTGAGACTCGACAAAGACCATCGGGGTTCTTTTTTAAGGGTCCTTTGATTGTTGTCCGTAAATTAAGCTTTTGACGCCGCAAAGCAAGAAGGCGGCGCCTTAGCGAGGCGATTTGAACTGGCGTTCGCCGGCGGTTGCGCCATAATCGCCAAAAAAAGCCAGGGGAGCGGCCGCATGGAGCGCTCAACTTCGATCCACCGAGAAATTACCGCGGCCGTTCTCGTCATCGGCGATGAAATCCTGTCGGGACGAACGCAGGATCAGAATACCGCCTATATCGCCAGATACCTCGCCCAACTTGGCGTCGACCTGCGCGAGGCGCGCATCGTGCCAGACGTCGCGGACGAGATCGTCGCGGCGGTCGACGCTCTGCGCGCCCGTTACACTTACGTATTCACCACGGGCGGCATCGGCCCGACGCATGACGACATCACCGCCGACGCCATCGCTCGCGCTTTCGGCGTCGAAATCGGCGAGGATCCGCGCGCCATGGCGCTATTGGCTAAGCGCATCAGGCCCGAGGATATGAACGCGGCGCGCCGCCGCATGGCCCGCATCCCGAAAGGCGCGGAGCTCGTCGCCAACGCGATTTCCGCCGCGCCCGGCTTCATGATCGGCAATGTGGTGGTGATGGCCGGCGTGCCGGTCATCATGCAGGCGATGCTCGACGCCGCGGCGCCACGCCTTGCCACCGGCGTTCGAGTGCTCGTAGCGACGATCGACGCCGATGCTATACCGGAGGGCCGTTACGCGGCGGAGCTGGCGCAAATCGCTGAGGCCGACGCCGGCGTGGCGATCGGCTCCTATCCCTCGTTCACCAGCGCCGGCGTGCGCAGTCAGATCGTCCTGCGCAGCCGCGACGCCGGTCGGCTCGAGGCCGCGGCGAACGCCGTGCGCGCCCTGATCGCGCGGCTGCAGACGGACGGGACGCCGATTTGACGTCGGCCAGGAGCGCGATGCGCGCTAGAGCTTTTTCATGTTTCGCGGAAACAAGAAAAAGCTCTACGTTTTTGTTTTAACGCATTTTCTTCGCCGAACCGGCGTCCACTTCGGCGGAAAATGCTCTAAAGTCGATCCGCCGCGAACGCCACGGCGATGAGCTATCGCAGATGCGACGTTTATGGAAGAAGCATTGGGAGACGCGCGGTGATCGGCAAAGAAGAAAAGACTTTCCCCGTCTCCTGGGACAGGTTTCACCGCGATGCGCGCGCGCTGGCCTGGCGGCTCGCCTCGATCGGCGGTTTCTCGGCGATCGTCGCGGTGACGCGCGGCGGGCTGGTTCCGGCCGGAATCGTGGCGCGGGAGCTTGGCATCCGCGTCGTCGAGACGGTCTGCGTGGCGAGCTATCACGAAGAAAACCTGCGCGGCCAGGCGCAAGTGCTGAAGCCGCTCTCCGAAACGATCCTCGGCCGGCCGAGCGAAGAGGTGCTGATCATCGACGATCTGGTCGACACCGGCGCAACCGCCAAGGCCGTGCGCGAGATGCTGCCGAAAGCGCATTTTGCCACCGTCTACGCCAAGCCGCAAGGCGCCCCGCTGGTCGACACGTTCATCACCGAGGTCTCGCAGGACACCTGGATATTCTTCCCCTGGGACACGGGGCTTACCTTCCAGGCGCCGATCGCTAGGGACGGAAAGTGACGCCCGTGGTCCGATCCGCTCTTGCCGGGCGGCGCCATGCCGGCTAACGCTCTTTAGTGCGTACTTCGCCAAAAAATGCTTGTGCAGCGCGGACGTGGCGAAACTGGTAGACGCAAGGGACTTAAAATCCCTCGGGCTCATCCCCATGCGGGTTCGATTCCCGCCGTCCGCACCAGCTATCAGTACGCAGATCGGCGTAGATTGTGAAGGCGGCTCGCCCTTGCGAATCCTACTCGACGATAGTTCGGCGCGCCCTCGAAAGCGTAAGCTTCCCGCGAGGCGCCAAGGCAGCCGAGCAGGTACCACGCAAGGGCCGCAGTCTTGATCGAAAAAATGGAATTGCTGATCGACAACAGCAAGACGATGTACAGCGCCATGAACAGCCGAAAGCGCCAGGCGATTTGGTCGCGTACCGGATGAAGGACGAATAGCGCCCAAAGCGCCACGAAGCCGAGCAGGCCAATCTTCGTTAAGGCATAGGCGTAGCCCGAGTCAGAGGTAAATCGCGTCACCGGGATGAACGCCATCGCTTCCCAGAATTGTAAGCGCGCCAACATCTGGCCGCTGAGCAGGAGACGACTGCCGAAACCATTGTCCGACGGCAAATTCAGATCGAGGGATCCGACAATGGCGAGCAGAAAAACGACCATAAAAGGGGCGAGCAACACCGCGATGCGCCCGACGTGGCGGGACAACGGGTAGACAATCAGGCTCGCCAACGACGCCATCAAACCAAAGCGCGCGTCGCCCAAAACAAAGATCGCCACGATCGGAGCGAGCTTCAACGTCATGATGAGCGGCCGCTCCCAATTGCGGAGCGCCACCCAGGCGAATGCGATGGCGCCGAAGTTGCCGACGGAGACAGGCTCGAGGAACACCGAAGAAACGCGATGGCTCCCGAGCATCGGCAGCAGCGCGCGCTCCTCCGGTCGGAGGCCGCTGGCGAAAAGACGCAGGCCGGTGGTGTCGGCGCTGGCGGCGTCCACCGTGCCGCGTGCAATATAGTAGGAGAGAATATCGAAGCTTTTGATGTATTGCGGCAAGAACAGATATTCGAGCAACCCGACGACGAGCACGATCCAAACGCAGATCGTCACCAATCGATCAGCGATCGTGAGCTCGCCGAGCCGGCGCCCGAGAAAGAGAAAAATAATCGGGATGAGGATGTCGCGAATCGCTTTGAGGTCGAGGACTCCTTGGAGGGCGCTCAGGAAAAGGGCGTAAGAAAGGTAGGCGCCTACGATAACGAGGATCGCTCCACAATCAGGCGCCAACAGCAAAAAAGCTAAGCCAAGCAGACATACCTCGGTCGCCATGACGAGCCCAGCGCCGACGCCAAACAAGTTGGTGTTTGCGAAACAGAAAACAAAATTATACATCAGCGCGGCGAGAACAATAATCGCCGCGCCATAGGCTTTTGTCGCCTCGTTGGAGGCGAGCCCGTTCGATGGATGAAAGGCGGCGGCGGTCATGTCAGCCATCTCCGCCCAATCAATACGATCCCGAGGATCTTGCGGGCGTCGGGACCGAGAACCTCGAGCCGTTCCATCAGCAAAGCGCGTTGAATATTCTCTGTGTCCAAGAGCAGGATGATGTCGTCTGCGAGACTTGAGAACGCCGATTGCGTCGCGGCGTCGCCGCTCGACGCTTCATCCAAAAGCATGATTTCCACGTCGAACGCCGCGGGCTCCAGCGCTTCCCACAGTCGTCGCGTCGACAAGGCGCGCTTGCGCTCGCCAAGAACTTCGGCGAGCGATAGGACTTCGAGAAGCCCCCCTTCCTCAGTCTCCACCACGGGCAAGCTATCGGCGTCGTCGTGGATGACGCCGCCAGCGGCGCGCACGCCTGCGTGCTCGCGGATGCGAGCGGCGCTTTCCTTGCGCCACGTCGAGGAGAGCTTTCGGCCAACGAGGTCAGCGTCGACGAGGACCACTCTGCGATCGTCGGCGACGCCGACGCACCCGATATCCATCATCAGACGCGTCTTGCGCAAATCGCGATCGAGACCCGCGAGGAGAATGATCCGCGCCCGCCCATCGTCTTCCTCCTGCAAGCAGCGATCGACTAAGTTTTCCAAAGACGCCTGGTTCGTGGTGACGCGCGCCGCAGCGTCGGGGGCGCCGAGTATGCGACGCAACCGGCTGGACGGCCGCCAGGGCTCGTCATAAAGCTCGGCAAGCACCGGCGCGCCAACCAGATCGACGAGTTCACGGCGACTCCTGAGCCGTCCGTCGGCAAGATCTTGGACATAGCCGACGCCGCATCCCATTCCGAAGCCAAACACCAAAGCGCCGGCGATGACCAGAACCAATGGCGCGCCGCTCCGTTTGGGGTTGGGAACTGCTTCCGTGATCACGCGCGATGTCGATGCATCGATGCTTTGCGTTTCCTCAAGCTCCTTCGAGCGTGTCAAGGATGATTGATAAATAGCTCGGCTCGATTCCAGTCGACGCTCGAGGGCGCGCAAGCCGACGAGCGCCTCGCCGGAGCGGAAGCCGTCCTGCTTCAGCGCCTCGAGCGTCTTCTCCAGCGTCGCTTCCTTGGCGAGAGCGCGCTGATAATCGGTGCGGGCCGCGCCGGCCACGCGATCCAATTCTTTGGCGATCAACGCCCGCACGTCGTCCAGTTGACGCTGGACGGCGATCAGCGCCGGATGTTGCGGACCAAATTGCATCGCCAGCGCGGCCTTCTGCTGCACCAAGGACGCATATTGGCTGCGCAGCGCCACGACGGCCGGGGACTGAGCCGCCTCGGACAGCGTGTCGAAGGCCTTCGAGCGTTGCAGCTTCAACATCTCGTTGAAGCGGGCGCGCTGATCGGCCGTCTGGGATCGAGCAAGGCCAAGCTGGTAGCTGATGTCCGCTACCTGCTGATCGACGACGGATTTGCCATCGGTTGCTGCGAGATTGTGGTCGGATTTGTACTTTTCGACCTCGGCCTCGGCGTCCTGAACTTCACGCGCCAACTGTTCCGCGCGCGTGTGAAGCGTCAGGCCGGCGCGGCGCGCCGCTTCGGCGCGGGCTTCATTTTGGCGTTCGAGATAAGCGCGCCCCAAGGCGTTCGCCAGCCGCGCCGACAGCTGCGGATCGGGGGTGTGGACAACAATGTCGAGAACATAGGCGCGTTCCCCCCGCACCACGTCGACATCGTCGACAAGCGCGGCGATTGCGGCTTCGCGGGGATTTTCGAACGGTGATCGCCCGAGCACAAGCGCGCGAAGCGCCGAGCCGAACCCGCCGCGGGCCGCCCCGAAATATGAGTTGGTTTCCAGTCCCTCGCGATCGACCACCGCGCCGACGATCGACCTCGAGAGGATGAAATAACGTTGAGTTTCCACCTCGATGAGATTGCCGTCGGCGCTCTGGCCAAAGGCTGGATCGTTCTTTGAAAGCGGAATCCCGCGGGGATCGACCAGCAACTGCGCCGTGGATTGATAGCGCGGGGTTGCGAAGAAATAGAATAAGACGCCAAGCAATAGCGCCATGATCGTCGCCAAGACGATCGGGCGCGTTCGACGACGCAGAAAACTCGACAATTCTCCGAGCTTGAAACTTGTGAACGGCGCTTCGCTTGGGAAGCGAGCCGCTATCGGAGTCACGAAATGGGTCGAGACCGCTCCGCGCGTGACCCGAGTTCGGCTCATCGATCCCGCTCCACTCCCGTTTGGCGCCCTTGCCAGGATCGGGCGCCAGCAAGGCGGCGAGACGCCGTGCGCCGCCACGCCTCGGGTAAAATCCTCTTTTATCGGGGCCGAGTTAAGAAACGGCTAACCACAACCGTTAACCACGGCGCCGCCGCTCGCGCCGCCGCTCGTGGGAGGAGACGACGGAGCATCGGCCGGTCTCGATGCGAGCCTGAAGGCTCGCGGTCCGAGTTCCGCGTCCCCTTGGACCGCGAGCCTTCAGGCTCGCAAATTAAAAAAAACTATGTGCTCCATTTTGAACGACGCAGGCCGCTCGTGCGCCGGCATGAGGCTCGATTAGCAAGGTCGACCGGCGCGCGTCACCGACTTTGACTTTGTCTTTTCCGGCGCGCCGCGACTATTGTCTCCTGCCGCGGGCGTTGAGCAGCCGCAACACGAACCACACCGGCACGACAATGAGGGCGCCGGTCACAACATATTCGATCGCCACGCGCACTGCTCCAAAGCCGAGCGCATAGATGCGGTCGATGAAACGTTGCACGCCGCGCCATAGGTCGATCGGCCGCAGATCGAGCCACATCAGCAGGGCGCCGACGACCAGCGAAATGAACAACAGCCGCAAGACGACGTTGAGCGGCGAGCCGCCGAGAAAGTTTTCGAGTGAATTGGACGCCATGACGTTTTCGTTCGCCTCCGTGCAGCCGGAAAGGGGCGGCGCATCCGCAACGGCGCGCACGCCTTTAGGCCTATCGACGTTTGGCCGGTTGGCAAGCAGCCTGCTCCCGATCCAGATGGGGGGCGGAGAGAGCTCCGTCAATGCCGGCCCGATCGGCTCGAACACGTCCGCGACGATCAGCGAACGCGAAGCCTCCTGCACGGCGCGCGGGCGGCTTCGCGTTCGTGTAACATGCGGCGCTGGCGTTTTCACGTCCGGACGCGATGTCGGATTAGCGCTGTTCGATCGTCGTCCCTCGGGGTAAGTTTGGACGCTAAACGTATTGCTCGGGGCCGTTCATGCTGCGGCGCGTTGTGTGGTCAGGGACATTGTCGTGAGCTGGATGGCGAGAGCAGCTGTGGTCGCCGCCGGCCAGAAGAGGCGCCGGGCCCGCGCCCTGTTGGCTGCCTATGCCGCTTCGCTACGCGCCGCCCTGCGCGGCGCCGTGGCGGAGGAAGTCGCGCTGCGCCGTCCGTTTCTGTGGCTGCCGGTCGCCACCGGCGCCGGGGTTCTGCTCTACTTCGCCGCCGATCGCGAGCCGTCGTTCGTTCTGTCTTGCGGCGCTTTCGTCGGCGCCTCGACCCTCGCCTTCGTGTTGCGGGCGCATCGGCGCGCCTTTGCTTGCCTATTGCTGCTGGCCTGCCTTTGCGGCGGGTTCTTTGCCGCGGTGTGGCGCTTGGCGCGCGTCGAGGGGCCGGTCGTTTCGCGAATAGGCTTCGGCGTGTTGACCGGCTTCGTCGAGGAGGTCGACCTGCGCCCAGCCGGGGCGCGATTCATCTTGCGAATAGCCAGCGCGGAAGGGCTGCCTGGCGATGTCGCGCCGCGCCGCGTGCGGCTGACGACGCGCGCCGATCCGCAATTTTCCGCCGGCGATTTTCTGGCCTTGAAGACGCGTCTGCTGCCGCCCGCCCATGCCGCGCTGCCGGGCGGCTATGATTTCGCGCGCGACGCATTTTTCGCGCAACTGGGGGGCGTGGGCAGCGTCCTCGGACGCGTCGAGGTCATGCCGGCGCCGGATCCCGCGCCTCTGTCGTTGCGTTTCTTCGCAGCCGTCGATCGCTTACGCAACAGTTTGGCGCTGCGCGTCTATCGCGAACTCGGCGCCGACACCGGCGCCATCGCCGCGGCCATGGTGACCGGCAAACGCGGTTTTCTCACCGAGAGCGCCAAGGACCTCATCCGCCGCGCCGGCATTTTCCACATCATCACCATTTCGGGCGTGCAGATGACGCTCGTCGCCGGCATCTTCTTTGTCGGCTTTCGGCGGATGCTGGCGCTGTCGCGCACATTGGCGCTAACCTACCCGATCAAGAAATGGGCGGCGGCGCTCGCCATGATCGGCGCGCTCGCCTACGATGTCTTCACCGGCTCGCGCGTCGGAACCGAACGCGCCCTGGTCATGACCTTGGTGATGCTGACGGCGGCGCTGTTCGACCGGCCGTCGCTGTCGATGCGCAATCTCGCCTTCGCCGTCTTGTTCGTGGTGGCGTTCGAGCCCGAGGCCCTGCTGGGCGCGAGCTTCCAGCTCTCGTTCGCGGCGGTGGCGGCGCTCATCGCTGTTTACGAGGCGCGCACGGCGAGCAACGCCCGCCGTTACGCGAAGCCTTCGATCCGCGCCGAGCAAAGCCGCTTCGGCGCTGTGCGCGAGAACCTCGCCGATGTTTTCTTGCATGGGCCGGGCGTGGCGCTGTTCGCCACCTTCTGCGCCACATCGGCCACCGCCTCCTTCATGGCCAATGATTTCCATGAACTCAGCCCCTATGTGCTGATCGGCAATCCCTTGACGCTGGCCATCATCGAGTTCTTCGCCGTTCCCGGCGCCCTGCTTGGGACCTTGCTTTATCCCTTTGGGTTGGACGGTTTCGTGTGGCGCTATGTGGGGCTCGGCATCGAGTTCGTCTCCTTCATGGCGCGGCTGATCGGCAGCGCTCCGGGCGCCAGCCTGCACGTGAAGGCGTTTGCGCCCTTTGCGATCATCTTTCTCTCGCTGGCCGTGCTGTCGTTGGTGCTGTGGCGCACGTGGCTGTTGCGCGCCATGGCGGTTCCCTTCGCGCTGATCGGCCTGATCGGCGCATCGAGCGGTGAGCGGTTCGACATCGCCGTGGCGGCAAGCGGCGAAGCGGCGGCGCTGCGGCTGCCATCGGGCGAATTGGCGCTGCTCGGGCGCCGGCCGCAGGCGTTCGCCGGCGAGCAATTGTTGCGCGCCGACGCCGACGCGCGCGCTCCCGCCGAGGCTCGCGGCGGCGTTGCTTGCGACCGGCAGGGTTGCGTCGGGCGCGCCATCGACGGCCGCTGGGTCGTCTTGGTCGAGGACCAAGCGGCGCTGCTCGAGGATTGCGCGCGCGCCGCGGTGCTCATCACGCCGCTTTACGCCCCCGACGGCTGCGCGGCGCCGATCGTTATCGACCGCCGCCGCCTCGCCGAGAGCGGGGCGCTGACCTTGCGCATGGTCGGCGAGCAGGTCGAATGGCGCACGGCGCGGGACCGCGACGAGGACCGGCCGTGGTCGCGCCCGCCCGCCCGGCGCGCGGCGTGGGCGGCCAAGCGAGACGAGCCGCGCGATGGCGACACGGACGCGGGGGCGCAAACGCTGGAGGGACTGGAGTGAGGCCTCTTGGCGAGTTCGACCGCCATCCCGAAAAATTGCGGCATGGCGGTCCGGCGCGGAAGAGCAGGGGCCGGTTGCGTCAATCATCGCTTCGCCTTCGTCACACAATGACGCTAGAGCAGCGGGCATGAAATCGACGCGCTATTTCAATGAACAGGTATTGCGAAAGCGGCCCTATA
>JACOUB010000036.1 GCA_016178015.1 Methylocystis sp.
ACGATTCCTGGTTGCGAACTTACTCCATGCATACAACCGTTTTCGTTGAACCGGACAGCCGCGTGACAAGCGTGGGCATGACGAGGCTGCAAAGTTCGCGAACGTTATCGCCCAATTTTCGCCATTGACCAAAACATACCGTTTGGTATTGTGCGATTCGTTCCATCCAGATACGGAGGATGAGCGATGTTTCATGACCCCGATTTGACGCCTTTCCAGCCGCCCAAGGTGCGCGGGACGATCCAGCAGCTTCTGAAGAACTATCTCACCAGTTTCCCGGCCTCGACCTATGAAGAACCCTTCTCGCTCCAGAAGAATTGGCCTTTTCGAGACAATCTGTTCGTCACCGATCCGGACCTGATCGAAGAACTCCTCATCGGGCGCGCGGACGAATTCATGCGCGACCACATCACCCGCCAGGCCGGCGCCGAGCTCGATCGAGGCAGCCTCTTTCTCGCTGAAGGCGCCGATTGGAGGTGGCAACGCCGCGCCGTCGCCCCGACTTTCCGCCATGAGAATCTTCTCGGCTTCGTGCCGACCTTCGCCGCCTGCGCGAAACGCCGCGTCGAAATCTGGCGCAAGCAAAGCGGCGGCGCGCTCGATGTTTCCGCCGCCATGACGCAAACGACCTTCGACATCATTCTCGACGCCGTGCTCGGCGGAGCGACGGCGCTCGATCGCGACCGCTATCTTGCGGCGCTCGCGAGCGCCTTCAAAGGCATGCCATGGCGAATGCTGCTGGCCTATTTTGGATTGCCGGCGTCATTTCCCCATCCCGGCCGCGCGCGAGCGCATCGCGCCGGCGATTATGGCTATGGGGAAGTGGCGAACCTCGTCGCCGCCCGCAAGGCGCAACCCTCGGACCGCAACGACGTGCTCAATTTATTGATCGCCGCGCGCGATCCCGAAACTGGCCGAACCATGACCGACGCGCAGGTGATTGCCAATCTCTATGTCTTCATCTCCGCGGGACATGAAACCGCAGCCACAGCGCTCGCCTGGACATTGTGGCTGCTCGCCAAGGATCAGCCTTCGCAGGAGCGGTTGCGCATGGAGGTCGAAGAAGTCGCCGGCGGCGCCGACATTGGCGTCCAGGACATCGAAAGGCTCGTCTTCACGCGCCAAGTCGTGCAGGAGGCGATGCGTCTGTTTCCGCCTTTTCCCGTCATCACGCGACAGCCGAAGGAGGACACGGCGCTCGGCCCATACCAAATTTCGAAAAAGCAGCGGATCATTGTGCCGACTTGGTCATTGCATCGGCACAAAAAACTCTGGGACGAGCCTGACGGCTTCGAGCCGGGCCGCTTCGCGCCGGAAAACGTCAAGGATCGCCATCGCTGCGCCTATCTGCCCTTTGGCGCCGGCCCGCGCATCTGCATCGGGATGAACTTCGCCATGCTCGAAATCGTGACTATTCTCGCGACCCTCGTGCGGGAATTCCGATTTTCCCTGGCGACCGGCTTCAAGCTCGAACTTTCGACGCCTCTCACGCTGCGCTCAAAGAATGGCTTGCCCCTGGTCATCGAGCCGCTCCGAGACGTTTCATCGGCGCCGTCGCCCCGTTGCGCGGCGCGGCAAATGACGGCATGAAGGGGCCGGACGATGGCCGGCCCAATCCATGGGCCGGCTTACGGGCGAAGACATGACGAATATCGCGACTGCTGCCGCACAAACGGAGAACGCTCATTGGCTCGACGACGCCGAGGCGGCGCTGGCTTCGGTCGAGGCGCTCTACGGGGAGGCGCTGGCGGCGACCCGAGCGCGGGTTTCACGGGGCGGCAAGCTGGATTCTGGTCTCATCGAGCGCGAGCAACACGCCGCGCATGGCCTTGCTTGGTTCGCGACTTACGCGCAAGGGTTGCGCGAACTGCTCCATTACGCCCAGCGCCTTTCGGACGAGGGCGCCTATGGCGAGATCGAGGACCTCCTCACGCGCCTCGGCTTTGCCGAATATCTGGCGCAAGTGTTCGGCGGCATCGCGATGAGCCAAGGCGAGATCGTCCGTCTCTCCGATTTCGAACTGCCGCCCGAAACGATCGCCGCGCGCCGCACGAGCGCCGTCGAACGGCTGATCGCCGGCGCCGCCGCCAGGAGCCGCGCTCGCCTCGCCGAACTGATCGGCCATCACGAAGCTTCTGAGACCATCGGCGCCACCGGCCTCGACGCCACGCTGGAGGCCATTCGCAGCGAAATGCGCAAATTCGCCGCTGCAAAAGTTCTGCCGTACGCCCACGCGTGGCATCTTGCCAACGACTATATCCCGCTCGAGGTCATTTCCGGCCTCGCCGATCTCGGCGTCTTCGGCCTCACCATCCCCGAGGAATATGGCGGATCGGGCATGGGCAAGATCGCCATGTGCGTCGTCTCCGAAGAACTTTCGCGCGCTTACATCGGGGTTGGATCGCTCGGCACGCGCTCGGAGATCGCCGCCGAGCTCATCCTTGGCGGCGGCACGGCGGCGCAAAAGGAAAAATACCTGCCGCGGATCGCGTCGGGCGAAATCCTGCCGACCGCCGTCTTCACCGAGCCCAACACCGGCTCCGACCTCGCCAGTTTGCGAACCCGCGCCACGCGCGAGGGCGACGTCTACAGAGTTTTCGGCGCCAAGACCTGGATCACCCACCCGGTGCGCGCCGACCTCATGACGCTGCTCGTGCGCACGAACCCCGAAGAGAAAGGTTACAAGGGCCTTTCCATGCTGCTGGCCGAAAAGCCCCGCGGAACAGACGAAAACCCTTTTCCGGCCAAGGGCATGACCGGAGGCGAGATCGAGGTTCTCGGCTATCGCGGCATGAAGGAGTATGAAATCGGCTTCGATGGGTTCGAGGTCCCGGCCGAAAACCTGCTCGGCGGCGAGGAAGGCCAGGGCTTCAAGCAGTTGATGCAGACCTTCGAATCGGCGCGCATCCAGACGGCGGCGCGGGCGCTCGGCGTCGCGCAGGCGGCGCTCGATCTCGGTCTGCGCTACGCCAAGGAGCGCATCCAGTTCGGCAAGCCGCTGTTCTCCTTCCCGCGCGTCTCCGACAAGATCGTGATCATGGCGGTCGAAATCCACATCGCGCGGCAGATCGCCTATTTTGCCGCCAGGGCGAAGGACGAAGGCCGCCGCTGCGATCTCGAGGCGGGCATGGCCAAGCTGCTCGGCGCGCGGGTCGCCTGGGCGGCGGCCGACAATGCGCTGCAAATTCACGGCGGCAACGGCTTCGCGCTCGAATATCCGATCTCGCGCGTTTTGTGTGACGCGCGCATCCTCAATATATTCGAGGGCGCGGCCGAAATTCAGGCGCAGGTCATCGCCCGCCGCTTGCTCGAGGGCGGCAATTGATTGACAACGCGAGGCGCAGTCGCTCGGTCGTCGGCGATTTTTCCTCTCTCCAATCTTCTCTTTCGTGAAAGATACGAAAAATGACGCATATCACAGTACGGAACGGCGCCTGGGTTTTGGTGGGCGACGGCAGCAAGGCCCTTTTTCTTTGCAACCACGGCGACCCGGATCTTCTCGATCTGCGCGTGCTCGAGGTCCATGAGAACGTGAACCCGCCGACCCGCGAGCAAGGGAGCGACGCGCCGGGCCGAGCGTTCCCTTCCGCAGGCTCAGGGGCCCGCAGCGCCGTCGAGCCCACCGATTGGCACGAGCTCGAGAAGGAGCATTTCGCCGCCTCGATCGCGGCGCGCATCAATGCGGCGGCGGAGTCGGGCGAGCTCGACGAGATCGTCATCATCGCGCCGCCGCGCGTGCTCGGCGAGCTGCGCCACGAACTTTCCGCTAAAGCGCGGAGCAAGGTGAAGGGCGAGATCGACAAGGACCTCACCAATCATCCGATTCCGGAAATCGAAAAGGCGCTGGCGCGGCAGTTCAATCAGCCGAAGTGAGGGCCGGCCGCCTCTCCCGGTTCGCGCATGAGAGACGCTCGGATTTTTCGCTCCATCGCCCTCGGGGGCACGTTTGATCGAAGACCACGCGAAGCCACAGATCGTCTTGGCGCGCCACGGGAGACCGTCTTGTCCGACGAGCGGGCTCCACTCCTCCGCTCAATTCCTCGAGTGGATTCGCGAATATGACGCGGCGCCGGTTATCGGGCTTCCGGCTGAAGCCTCGGATGTCGTGACGATTGCCGCTTCCGCGGCCACGGTGTTTTGCAGCTCGTCGGAGAGGTCTAGAAGCTCTGCGAGACTGATCGCGCCGCCTGACCGGATACGCGAGGATTCCCTGTTTTGTGAAGCGGACATCGCGAGACCGGCGCCGGGTCGCAGTTTGCATTTGCCCATTTCGATATGGCTCGCCGCTTCGCGCGCCAGATGGCTACTGGGTTCTGGGCGCACCTTGGAAGACCGCCGAACCGCTCTGCAAAGGGCGGCGCGGGCGGCGGAGTTGTTGGAACGGACTGCGCGCCGCGAAGGCGGTACGGTCCTGATCGGACATGGATGGATGAATCGGATGATCGCCGAGAAACTCGAAGCGCGCGGCTGGATCGCCCGCCCCGGAGGCCGACGCGCATTTTGGGGATTCCAGCGTTTCACGTTCGACCGGCGGAAGGGGCGCGCCCCTCTCCCCGCTTGCGGGGAGAGGTTGGGTGAGGGGCCAGGGGATTAGCGTAACGTGAGGAACGTACAACCGTTGACGACCGCGAATGAGGAAAAGATCAGAGACAATCAGAGCGTTCTATTCGGCGACGCTCCGCGCCTCGATGCGATGAGACGCTTGTGGCCAATCGCCTAGCCCCTCACCTCACCTCTCCCCGCAAGCGGGGAGAGGAGGCTGCAACGCTCCGCTCAACAGAGTCCCTTCCGTGAAAGCGCTCAAAACGGTCCGATCGGGAAATATTTCAAATAGAGTTCTGCATAAACGCCCTTCTGCGCGAGCCGCGCCAGCGCGTAATCCAACGCGCGCCGCAACGTCTTATTGTCCTTCTTGACCGCGATGCCGACCCCTTCGCCGAAAAAACGCACATCCGTGAAGGGACCGTCCTTGAATACGCAACAGCCTGCCGCCTCGGCGCCGTTGAGCCAGAAAGACAAAGAAATCGCGTCGCCAAACAGCGCCTGCACGTGGCCTTGCTTGAGGGCGTTGCGCGCGAGCTGCGCATTGACGAAAGGCGTGATGACCGACGTGGGGAAGAAGGTCTTCAAGAACGACTCGTGCGCCGAGCCGGCGACCACGGCGATCGACCTGTCGTCGAAATCTTTCGGCGTCGCCGCGCGGATTTGCGAGTCGTTAAGGGTCACGAAACGCCCCGGCGTCGTATAATAAGGCGCAGTGAAATCGAGTTTCTCTCTCGCCTCGTCGGTAATGGCCAGGGAAGCGACCAGCGCGTCGCCGCTGTTGTCCTTGAGCGAGGGGATCAACAAATCCCAGCGGCGGCGCTGAATCGTGCACGAGAGCTCCAGTTCCTCGCAGATGGCGCGCGCCAGATCGACGTTGAACCCGGCGAGCGCGCCGTCGGGCAGCGCGAAATCGAACGGCGGAAAGTCGTCTTCCGTAAGAAAGCGAATCTGGCGCAGGCCGCTCGTGTCGGGCTTTTCCAGCGTGCGCCGGGTATCCCAGAACGAAGGCGCGAACGCTTGTTCGTCGGCATGAGCGAACGGCGCGCGGGATATGCAGAATAACAGCATCGCGACCAAGCGGATCATGCGGCCCAACACAGCCGTGCGACCGCACGGGGGCGCCAATTCGATGCGGCGCGGAGGCCGAGCCGTCTGAAGAAAGGCCGAATTTTCGGCAAAGCAAGCGGGCGCACGAGGGCGTCCCGCGTCGTCAGGCTGCCGAGGCGGCGCAGCAACCGCCCGCTTGCCCAGATTGTTGACGAATGAACTTGTCAAACGGCGTCTCCGGCGCCAAGCTGTGCGAGGTTGTAGCGGCAAGACGACGGGCGATGTTGCGCGGCCGCGCCTGTCGTATGAGGTCTCAATTTTTACAACTAAGGTATTTTAGCGCATGAGCGAGAGGCGGGTCGATAGTCTTTCTGGACATTCTGAGCCCGAACCTGCGTCGTCTCGCCCCCGCGGCGACACGAGACTCGACGCCACGCTCCTGCGCGCCCGGCGCCACAACCGCTTTTTGACGCCCCCAAACGGCCCCACGGCGGGGAAGGCGCTGCCCGTCGAGATCGCTTTTCTCGCTTCATATGGCGTTCCGCTCGTTTTGCTGCAATATGCGGCCGCGCTCGCCTGCCGTCAGGGGGTGAGCGCGGACGCTGTGCTGCTCGCCGAAGGACTCGTCGCGGAAGAGGCGTTCTATCGCACCCTGGCGCGCCATCTTGACGTCGATTTTCTCGACGAATCTGCGAACATCGCGTCGTCCGGCGACATGGCCGCGAAGGCGGAATGCGGATTTGCGCGGCTGGCGGAGGCGCCGCACGGCATCCTGTGGCTGTTTGCGCCGCGCGGCGCCGCAATCGGCCGCCTCATGAGCGCGGCGCGCGGCGCGCATGGCCGGCCGCTGTTCGCTCTGACGACGCCGTCCCTGTTTGCCGCCGCGCTGCGCTCGACCTCGCCGCGTTATCTCGCGCGGCTGGCAGCTTTCACGGCGGAGCGCGCCAATCCCGAACTCTGCGTCAGAACGGCCATGCGCCGCTGGACGGTTATCCGGTTCATCGCAGCCAACGGCATTCTGTTGGCGTGCCTGTTCGCGCCGATCAGGGAAATATCCTTGACGGCGGCTCTCTTCTATAGTGTGGCCAGCCTCTCGAGCGTCTTCCTGCGTTTGTTCGCCTGCGCGGCCAGTTTCGACGACCCTAACGTCGCGCCCGAACTCGATGATGCGGCGCTTCCCGCTTATTCGATCGTCGTCGCGCTTTACAAGGAAGCGGCGGTGGCGCCCCAATTGGCGCGCGCCATCGATCGGCTCAACTATCCGCGCGCCAAATTGGACGTGAAATTCATCGTTGAAGACGACGATTGGGAAACGGCGGAGGCCCTGCGGACCAATGCGCCGCACACGCCGCATGAGATCATCGTGGCGCCGGCCGGAGCGCCGCGAACCAAGCCCCGGGCTCTGAACGTCGCAATGCCCTTCTTGCGCGGTTCGCTGGTCGCAATCTTCGACGCGGAGGATTTGCCCGAGCCCGATCAATTGCGCAAGGCCGCCGCGATCTTCGCGGGCGCGCCGCCGGAGGTCGCCTGCCTGCAAGCCAATCTCTGCATCGACAATGGCGTGCAGAACTGGCTAACCGGCCTCTTCGCAATCGAGTACGCGATCTTGTTCGAGGTCTTCGACAAAGGCCTTGCCGCCCTGGGCCTGCCGCTGTTTCTGGGCGGCGCCGCGAATCATTTCCGGTTGCGCGCCCTGCGCGACGCGGGATATTGGGACGCCTTCAACGTCACCGAGGACGCCGACCTCGGTCTGCGACTCGCGCGCGCTGGATATGAGGTCAGGACTTTCCCGTCCCGCACCTACGAAGAAGCGCCGGCGAATTTCCCGGCCCTCCTGGGCCAACGCACGCGCTGGGTCAAAGGCTGGATGCTAACCGCGATCGTTCATTGCCGGCGCCCGCTCGACCTCCTCGCCGATCTCGGCGCGCTACGCGCCGGCGCCGTGCTGGCCATGTTCTCGGGAGGCTTTGCCGGCCCGCTCTTGGGCCCTTTCTTTGCGCTCTTTCTCGCCTATCACGCGGCGTTTGGAAACTTGCTCAGTCCGGCAACGACGGTAGAAATCGCGCTCAGCACGCTGTGGTGCTTTCTCGCGCTGTCTGGCGCCGGCGCCGTGATTTGGCTGACGATCGTCGGCATGCGGCGGCAGAAGTTGGCTGCTCTCTGGCCGGCGCTGTTGTTTTCGCCGGTCTGGGCGCTCATGCTCAGCCTTGCGGCGTGGCGCGCGCTGCGGGACCTGTGGCTGCGGCCGTTCCACTGGGAAAAAACCGAGCACGGAATGGCTCAGCGGGGCCCGTCAGCGGTCCCGCCAGCCGAGCCATCAATTAAACAGCCACTGTTTGAGTGAGAAGCCGGAACTCAACGTCTTGCGGAAATTCTCGTACATTGCGAGATGCCCCGCGCCCGGCTTCGGCAAGTCGCCCTTCTTCAGCTTATGGAAAAACGGCGCCAGAACCTCATCGAAATTGTGCACGGTATAATTGCCGCCATGGCGGTCCGACACGCGTTCGGCGACAGTGGGAAACAACAGGATCAAAGCCTTGAACAGGGCGGGATTGGCGATATTCGCCTCGGCTTCGTGAAGGCGCAGGCCAGAGACGCAAGCGCGCAGATAGGCGTTCACCACGCCGTACACGTCCGCCGCTTCGGCGTCGACGAACGCCCCGTCGATGGCTTTCAAGGCGGCGTTGAACGTCACTCGCGAGATATTCCCTTTGCGGCGTTCGGATGGGCTGAGCAGCCCGCGCAGAGCGCTGTCGGGTTCGGCGCAAAATAGGTCGAACACATTGTGCAGCAGCGCCTCGGCCGCCGATTCGGTCTCGGAAAGGCGTCTGATGTCGAGCAGCAGCTCGGGCGGCACCGGACGCTGTTTGGTGTTGATGTCCATGAACAGCTGACACTCTTCCGCGCGGCTGAGCTTGTTGTAAATGACGACCGGAACCTTGACCATTTTCTTGGCCAAATTGAAGCCATAGACGCGATGCTGCCCGTCGATGATCAAGAAGGAGCGTGGGTCCTGCTTGAAGCGGAGAAGTCCCGTCTTCCGGTCGAAATGAAGCTGCGCTTGCGGTTGCGCCGACAGGATGATTGAACTCGGCACCGTTCCGAAGCCGCAATCGATGTAATCGGCGATCTCGCGCGCCCGTCGCTTATCCAACAGGCGCTGAAATCCATCGATAGGATTTTCAGCCCTCGCTTCGACCATGCAGGTGGTCGCGAGAACGTTGCTCGGCAGCACGAGCGTGTAGAAGTGATGTCGGCCCTGGGTGACGACAACGGCCTTGTCGGTGATGTAACGGTCGTCTTCGGCAGGGCCGAGCGGCGCGGCTGTCGGCGGCGGCGCTTCGGATTGTTGGGTTGCGGCTTGATCCCGCACGGTCGGCTCCAAGACGCTCGAGTCGCGCACGTCCTCGATCGAATCCACCATGTTCTGATCCTTACGATAAGCGCGCCGCGACGGCCTGCGATGGTTGCAATGAACTCAATCGAACGCGACGCGCGAATTCAAAGTCTATGCCGTTGCGAGGACGAGAACAACACGAAAACCCTCGCTCGCAGCGCCCGGGCGCGAGCTTCGCTTGGAAACGAAACCGCCTACGCGTTGGAGCTCCTTGTTCGCTAACAAGATGCGGCGCTCAGACGGCGGCGCTTTGGTTTTTCGCCGCGCAACGACTTATCCACATCAATCGTTCGTTTTTGCGCGACCACACGGCGCCCCGACCAAGATGATAGGATCTTGATCTTGTTGGAGGCCGCGTCGATGCGAGCCTGAAGGCTCGCGGTCCGGCTTCCGCGTCGCTTGGACCGCGAGCCTTCAGGCTCGCAAACCGAAACACTCCTAAGTGTTTGACGATCCCTTCATTTTGAACGACGCAGGCTGCTACCCGGCGCCTCGACGCCGGAGCGGTTTTCGAGGTTGGTCAATTTCGAGCCGCCCGACCCGCCTCCGGCCTATATGCATTCCATTGGCGCGCGGCGAGGCGGATATGACGTTTGATCTCATCATCGTCGGCGGCGGCGTCAACGGTTGCGCGATCGCGCGCGACGCGGCGGGACGCGGCCTCGACGTTCTCCTGCTCGAGAGACAAGACCTCGCCTCGGGAACCTCCTCGGCCTCGACCAAGCTCATCCACGGCGGCTTGCGTTATCTCGAACATTACGAGTTCCGCCTCGTGCACGAGGCTCTGGAAGAGCGCGAGATACTGCTCGCGGCGGCGGGCCACGTCATCTGGCCGCTGCGTTTCGTTCTGCCGCATGAGCGCGGCGTCCGCCCCGCCTGGCTCGTGCGTCTCGGTCTCTTCCTTTACGATCATCTGGCGCGACGCAAGCGCCTTCCCGGATCGCGGATGGTCGAATTGGCGGGGCGTCCGTTCGGCGCGCCTTTGCGGCAAGATTACAAGCTCGGCTTCACCTATTTCGATTGTTGGGTGGATGACGCCCGGCTCGTCGTCCTCGAGGCGCTCGATGCGCATGAGCGCGGCGCCGACGTGCGCGTCGGGGCCAAACTGACGCGCGCTCGCCGCGAGGGCGATCTGTGGATCGCGACGACCGAAGACGATTCCGGGCGGCGCGAAGAGGCCTCGGGCAGAGTTCTGGTCGACGCGGCGGGCCCCTGGGTTTCGGACGTGCTCCAGGACAAGCTGCGCGTCCATTCCGCCAAACACGTGCGCCTCGTCAAGGGCTCGCACCTCGTTCTGCGCAAGCTCTATGAAGGAGACCACGCCTATATTCTGCAACTTCCCGACAAGCGGGTCATGTTCGCGATTCCCTTCGAGGATGATTTCACGCTGATCGGCACGACCGACATTCCGCACATGGGGGCGCTGGACGGCGTCGCGATCAGCGCCGAGGAAACGCGTTATCTTCTGGACGGCGTCAATCATTTCTTCCGGCGCACGGCGGCGCCCGCCGACATCGTGTGGAGCTATGCGGGCCTGCGCCCCCTCTATGACGATGGTTCGCTACAAGCCTCGGTGGTGACCAGAGATTACGCCTTCGATCTCGACGCGCCGCACGAGGGAGCGCCGGTTCTGGCGATTTTCGGCGGCAAGATCACCACGGCGCGCAGACTCGCCGAACATGCCTTGGACGCTTTGACGCCGTTCTTCCCGCACATGAAGCCGGCCTGGACGAAAGACGCGGCGCTTCCCGGCGGCGACCTCGGGAGCGCCGGCTTCGAGGCGTTCCTTACCGAGCTCCTGCGCCGCAAACCCTTCCTGGAGGCGCGCGTCGCCCGCCGGTTGGCGCGCGCCTACGGCGCCAGAGTGTGGCGGTTTCTCGATCAGGCCCACAGCATGGCCGATCTCGGGCGCGACTTCGGCTTTGGCCTGACCGAGGCGGAACTCTCTTACCTTCATGACCATGAATGGGCGCGCTCAGTCGAGGACATTTTGTGGCGACGCTCCAAACTCGGCCTGCATCTGACGGGCGCGCAACAACAGGCGTTGGCGCAGGCGCTCGGCGAGGCCAATTCCGGCGGCTTGCGTCGTTCAAAATGACGGGATCGTCAAACACATAGGATCGTTTCGATTTGCGAGCCTGAAGGCTCGCGGTCCAAGCGACGCGGACCTCGGACCGCGAGCCTTCAGGCTCGCATCGATGCGGTAACCGAGCTGCTGCGGTCGCGCCGCCGGCCTCACCTCGTCCCGCCCGGCGTCCACAACGGTTCGCCGCGCTCTCTGTTCAGGTAGCGCGAGGCGACGAACAGGAGATCGGATAGCCGATTGACGTAGCGCAAGGCCGGGGCGCCGACCTGTTCGCCCTCGGCGTTCGCCAGGCTGACTATAACGCGCTCGGCGCGGCGACAGATGGCGCGCGCCAGATGCAAATGCGCGGCCGCCGCCGTTCCTCCGGGCAGTACAAAGGATTTCAGCGGCGCGAGTTCGGCATTCAGCGTATCGATGTCTTGTTCCAGACGATCGACCTGCGCTTGCACGATGGCAAGCCGTGCGCCCTCGTTGTCGGCGTCCTTTGCCGCCCGCGGGCTTGCGAGTTCGGCGCCGAGATCGAAGAGTTCGTTCTGGATGCGCGCCAGCATGGCGTCGACAAGCGCATCTTCAGACCCTGTCGCAAGTCGCGCGACGCCGACCGCCGCGTTCGCCTCATCGATCGCGCCATAGGCCTCGACGCGGATGTCGTCTTTGCGCCGCCGCGCCCCCGAAGCCAGCGAGGTGGCGCCGGCGTCGCCGCCGCGCGTGTAAATTTTGTTGAGACGAACCATGAGGCGAGCGTTCCAGGTCAGTGACGGAAGGCTAGAATCGCCAGAATAAGCAAGATGGCCCCCAATTGCAGGCCGACGCGCCAGCGCATGAGCTCTTGCGACTCGCGCGGATTGCCGCCGCGCCACACGTTGACGAGCCCGAGCAGCAGCACCCCCGCCACCAGAACGAGCGCGCCCGAGAGAATCATGTTGAACAGTTGCGACATGACCGAGGGCCCCCTCAAGGCGAACGACTGATATGACTGACTAGAGCGGCGCGGAGCTTACGGCAAGGGCTGATCACCGCCGCAACAGGCGCTGCAGATAGTCGAGTTCGTCGGCCGGCCGCTCGGGTTCGCCCAGGCGGCGGCGCAATTCCTCCTGCACGCGGCGCGCCCGCAGCGCCGGCGGCAGCCCCAGCGGATCATAGCGCGCGCGGGAATCATAGCCGCGGCGGCGACCGCCGGCCCGGCCGAGCGGATCGTCGTCGCCAGGGCCCGCCCGAGGGCGCCCTCCGCTCGATCCGTCTGCGCCCTCGGCGCCCTCTTGTCCCTCGCCCTGCAGCCGCGCGGCGAGCTGATCGGCGCCGCGCCGCAGCGCCTGCAACGCGCGGCCCTGGGCGCCGACCGCCTTGCCTTTACCTTCGCCGTCGGGAGCGAGCGCCTGCTCCGCTTCCTTCATGGCTTCGTCGGCGACGTCCAAATCTTGTCCACCCTCGCCCATTTCCGCCATGCGTTTTTGCTGTTGCTCGAGCTTTGCCCGCAGCGATTGTTGACGCCTTGCCTCCCCGCCAAACTTTGGCGCCCGATGGGTGTCGTCGCGCAACTGCCGCTGTTCCCGCGACAATCGATCGAGCTCATCGAGGGCTCGCGCCATCTCGCGCCTTCGCGCCGAGTCCGCGCCTTGCGAAGGCTGGAGATTTTCCAGCACGTCCTGCAAGTCGTCGAGCAACCGTTGCGCTTCCGCCAGATCGCCGGATTTTCCGGCTTTTTCCATTCGTTCCAGCATCGACTGGATGTCTTGCTCGGTCACGCTGCGCCGTGAACCCTCCTCCTGTTGCGGGCGCGGCTCGCCTTGGCGCGCCCCCTGTTCGGACAAGCCTTGCAGGAAGGTATGGAGCGCAGTGCGCAACTCTTCGGTCAGCCTGCTGATTTCTTGGTCGTCGGCCCCGCGCGCGAGCGCTTCGCGCAAGGTTTTTTCCGCGGCGCGCAGGTCGTGTTCAGCCAGCGACCTGTCCCCATCTTCGATGCGCAGGACCATCGCCCACAGCAGGTCGGCGACATCAAGCAGATCGGCGTCGGAACGCGCGCTTTCGAGCCGGGTTTTCGCTACCGTCACTCCCAAGTGAACCGCGGCCGGGACGTCAAAGAGCTCGGCCCCGAGGGTCAGGGCTGCGAGCGCGGCGCCCACCTTGGCGCGCTGACGCTCGGGGTCGAGGACGAGATTGCGTCGCTGTTCAGCGAGCGCGCGCGCCAAAGGTTTGGCAAAGCGACGTTGCGGCAGCGTTGTCTCGACCGGCGCGGAAACGCCTTCGGCGCCGCCGTCGTCGCGGGCGGTCAAAGTCATTGTCGCCTGGGCGCCGGCCCAGGGATGATCGGCGAGGTCCGATGTCGATCGAGCCTCGCCGAGGCCGCGAGGCGAAGCCGGCAGACGCAAGTCCGCCCGCGGCGGCGGAACCAAGGTCCGCCCGGCGACAGCCTGGCCGCCGATGACGGGACGGGAAAAAACGGCTTCGGCGCCGATCACGCCATAATCATCATCGATGCGATAGTGAAGAGTGAGAGAGCCGCGCGCATTGTTGCGCGGCGCCTCGGTCATGTCGATCGATGGCGGACGATCGGGGATGACCGTAAGAGCAAAGAGCGCGGCGCTTCGGCCGCTGGCGCGCAAAGCGAGGTCAGCGTTGCCGGTCAGCTTGAACTTCTTCTCCTGCCCGGAGGATGCGGCGCGGTCGGGGGGGCCGGGCGCCGGCTCTATCGCGGCCAGTGCGCCGCTGGTTTCGATGACGATCCCGCCATCGTCGGGCATCCGAACAGTGAGCGTCGAATTGACGGGCGCCGCGACCTCCGCAGGCGCGTCGGAGACGGCGTCCGAGAGCGGCAAGACGATCGGCGGGCGGCCCGTGTAGGCCGGCGGATCGAGCCAGGCGTCGAGACGCTGATGCGTGCCCGCAGCGCTGGGCGGGCGCCAATCGAACGCGGCGAGAAGACGCGCCTGCCGTTCGGGACCCGCAGCGAAGGCCGCGCCGATCGCCGCGACGAGGGCCAGGGCGCGCAAGGCGAAGGGATCATGATCGACGAGTCGAGGCGAGGGCAGCGCAACATCGACGCTTCGCAGCAAAGCATCAAGCCGGCGCCGGTGGGACGCCCACAGCGCAATGGTCGCCGGATCATGGTCGTTGCCGGCAAGCGTATCGTCGAAAGACGAGGCGAGGCGATGTTGCGCCTCGGCGCTCCGATCGAGCCGAACGAGCGCAGAAGCGCGGCTCGGCGCCGCCAGCAACAGGCCGCGCGTCAGCGCAATGAGACCTGCGGCGCCGAAGGCGAACAGGCCGAGGACGCGCTCCGCTCGACCCGTCTCCTGCCACAGTCCGGCCCAAGAGACGGCGAGAAACAACCCCGCGAGCGCGGCCAGCGCGATCACGGTTCGCCATACCCGCTCGAACCAAATGACCGCCAGCTGGCGCAAAACGAGCTTTTCTAGGAGCGGCAAGCCGCGCCCTCGCGCAGCCGGTCTGGCTGGAGCAGGGCCCTGAGTTTGGCGCGCCGATTCGTTCATGCGGTCTCCTAACGCCGCTGTCCCTCCAGCTCAATCGCTCGCAGCCGGCGTTGCAGGCAAGTCACGACCCAAGTCATGACGCCAGAATTAAATGGCTTTCGTGAGAAGGCTGGGCAATCCTCGACGCGGCGGATGCGGCCAGAGCCGTCACCGCAGTGCGGCGGCCACAACGCGCAAATCGCGCCACGCCGTGCGTTTGAGCCCTGGCGAATTCAGCAGACTTCCGACGCCATAAAGAGGCATGGCGCGCACATTCGCGCCGCCGCACGGAAAATCGAACCATTCGCCGCGCGCTGGCGCTCCAGGTTCATTGGCGCCCTGCATCGCCTTTGCGGCATTCTCGCCCAGAATGAGAAGGATTTCGGGAGCGGCGAGCTCCACATGCCGACGCGCGAATGGCAGCAGCGCCGCCATCTCTAAGGGGTAGGGATCGCGCCCGCCCGGCGAACGCCAGGGGGCGAGATAGGCGAGATAAGCGGTGTTGCGATCGAGGCCGATCGCCGCCAGCATATTGTCGATGAGGCGTCCCTCGACGCCGATGAAGGCCTCGCCGCTGCGATCGGCGTGTTCACCGGGAATGAGATCGACAACCATCACCCGCGCGCCGGGCGTCCCGGCGGCGAACACGAAATGGCTCGCCGCGTCGACCAGAGCGCAGCCTTTGAAATTCTCCAACCGACCCCGCAGATCGGCGACATCTGCGGCGGCGGACGCCGTCTCTTGCGCCGCGCGCGCGGCGTCATCGGCAAAGAGGGGAGAAGCGCCGGTTTGCCGCGCGGGGGGGCTTTCCGCATGGCTTCCCGCCGACGGCGGCGTTTCTGGCGAGTTGCCGTCGGCTCGCGCCGGCCGTGCGCTTGCCGCGAAGCGATCGCGCCCCTTGTCGTCCACGGCGATGTCGACGCCGCAGGCGACATACCAATGCAGCAACGCCGCAAGGGCGTTCTCGGGGGTTGCAGCGCGCATGCCGCGATTTTAGCGCAGTGACGAACGAGCGCAATGGCGTCTCCTGCCATTAGCTATGAGACGTCCCCGCGATGGGTCTCGGCCAAGTGGAATTAGCCAAGTGAAATTGGCCAAGTGAAATTGCCTATGTGAAAGATGTTGGCTTGGCGGCCGCCAACTTCAGACGGCGCCGGTTGTCAATCCCATTGGATTTAAAGCGCACAAATCGAGATTCACCATGACGAACGCGGTCATGGGACATCGCAATTCGCCTTGGTCTACCAAACGTTTGATGACGGGGCCCGCGCGTGCGGCGGACCCATTAACCCATTAAAGAATTTTTAGCTCACGGGCGCCATGGATAAAACCGAACTCATGGCGCCTGCGCGAAATTCTGCTATGATAGAACCGTTCGTCAGCACCAGTCCTTGCGTAAGGTTCCCAGTCCCGACGCCAACAAAAATGCCTATCTCGGATAAGTCATACTCTCGCGTCGGCGACATTGAAAAGGGCGAACCTCGCGCTAACTCTCCAAGCGAGCGGACGCGAGGCAAGGGGCGAAGAGACAAATTCTCGCGTTCCGATCGTCCGATGAAAGCTATTTCGCGATATCGATCGTCAGCTCCGGCGCAAACTCGGAACATCGAAAGATGACCTATTTCCTCGCGCATTATGGAATTTGGTTAGCGGCGGCGTTCGCGGTCGGAATCCTGACGGGGATGCTGAGCCGGCCGCTGGAAGGCAGGATCTACTTCATTTTTACGGTGTATTTTCTCATCTTCATCGCGTTTGTCGAAGTCATGTCCGGCCGTTTGGCGCTCTACTCGGAGAGCGCGGCGGCCATTTTCGTGGCTTTTCTAATGGGGGAGGCTTTGGGCGCCGCGTGCAGCGGAGCTGTGTCGCGCGACCATAAGGGCTGGGTGGTCGGACTAACCGCCGCCATGCTCATTTGGCTGGTCTCAAATGTCAACGCAGGGAAAAACCTCGAGGCTGATCTGAAAAACCAGGTGGGAAGCGTGGTGGAGCGCAGCGGCGGAGACCCTTGGAATTTCGATGTGATGGGACGCGATGTGATTCTGCCGGCGGATGTGGCGGATCGGCCGGCGTTGGCCAGAACAATCCGTCACGTCGCCGGCGTGCGTTTTATTCTGGAAGCCGACAAATTGACGGGTCCGGCCGCCGAACTGCGGGACAGGAGCCTCGCCGCGGCGGCGGCGCAACGGGCGATGAGCCAAAAGGCTATGTCCGGTCAGCGGATCGCCTGGAAGGCGCCGATCGATCGGGCCAATGAGCCTGCGGCTGAAAGCGTGGCGAAGACGGCGCAAGCCGCGGCGGCGCCGAAAGATAAACTCGCGACCGGCAGGAGCGTCACGGCGATGGCCGGCGCCAAGAACGGCAGGATCGCGGCTATTGCAGCGCCAGTGATGCCGACGGCCGCCGACGCCGGGGCCTGCCTAACTGCGCTGTCCGGGATGGCGGCGCTCGAGCAAATCCACTTTGGATTTGGCAGCGCTTCGATCGGCTCCCCGGCGGTGAAAGCCCTCGACAAGTTGGCGGGCGCCCTGAAGGGCTGTCCAAACGCGAAGGTCGAAGTCGGCGGTTACACGGATTCGGTCGGCGCCGACGGCAGAAACCAGGAGCTTTCGCGACGACGCGCGCAAGCGGTCGCCGATACACTCGGCAGGAAAGGCGTGGAGCGAGCCAGGCTGATCGTTACCGGCTACGGCGCCGGCAAGCCAATCGCCTCAAACGATACGGAGGTGAGCCGCGCCCAAAATCGGCGGGTGGAATTGCTGGTCAAATAGGAGACCGACTCCGGCGGCCGGGACCTTCGCCGAGTTTCCACGCTCCCAAGATGCAAGGATGGGGCGGTTGGCGCGCCAATTGCGGTGCGCATGACGCTTGGCGGCGCGCCGGCGCAGGGTTAGGGCCGCCTTGCTGGTGGCCGGGCGCGACGCGGGAAACGCGCCAGCTGCGGACATCAGCAGTTTTCGGAAAAGGATACGGTCGCCAATTCGGTCCGCGCCGTAACGGCTGGCGCGAACGCCGCGCGCCGTCATTCGAATCTTATCTGAAGCTCGGTGACAATGCGATCGAACGGCCGCACGGGAAGATAGCAAAACGGGTTCGTTGCGACCGGCCCCTCTTGGCAACGGCTGTGTCTGGCAGTCCATTCATATCCCAAACCATTCATGCAGCCGACGATGTGATCGTGCATGACGACGCTGGACTTGCTTCGCTCGTCTGGCAGGGCGGTCTCCGCAGCGAGTCGGCATTCCAACACATCGTTGCGCTGGCCATTGAAGAAACGGGCGCTCATGTTGCTCGAGGCGAAGATGAATTCCGTCAGGACGATGAGCGCCAAGCCTCCGGCAAGCGCCGCCCTCTCGCCGAATTTGGTTTTGAAGAAATGAATGTCCAGAAATGACAATGCGCCAGCGGCGAACAGGCCGCCGCCGAGAAGCAGCGTCAGAGGCGCGATGAAGGTGGCCATGTCTTGATTCATTTCGCCCCCTTCCAATCATATTTCTTAAAAAAAAACGCTGGAACTCCGGCCAGACAGTTTTCGCAACCCGGCGTCGAAGCCGCGCAACGCCCGCCGGTCTATGAGCCGTATGACGCAAACAAATCAACAACACCGCAACGCCCGCCGGCCGCCTTCGCCGAAGCGGCTCGCCTGCCGCTCTAAGAAAAACTCCTCGCGCGTCATGATCGGCTGGTCCGCATGGCGCGTCTGCCGATGCGCGACATAGACGTCGTAATCGGGCTGCCCCACCATCAGATTGGCGCCTTCGCGCAGCTTGGCGCCGAGGCGGCGCAGGTCAAGCGCGGGCAACCCGCAAATCGTGCAATTCATCTCCGACCTCCTTCGTCGTGACAGTTTCGGCGCGCAAGGCGGCGCGGATGGCGATTGCCCCATAGATCAGCATTGAGACGACGAGAGCGATGAACACAGCCGACAAGGCGGCGTCGACGTAATCGTTGAAGACGACGCGCTGCATCTCTCCCATGGTCTTGGCGGGCGCGAGAATTTGCCCTTTGCCGGTCGCCTCCTGAAACCGCGCGGCATGCGCCAGAAAGCCGATTTTCGGATTGGCGTGGAAGAGTTTCTCGGCTCCCGCAGTGAGCGTGCAGACGGCGAGCCACAATGTCGGCGCGAGGGTGACAAGAGCGAAAGCCTCCCGCTTCATGCGAAACAGCACGACGGTGCATAGGGTGAGCGCGATCGCCGCCAGCATCTGATTGGCGATGCCGAACAACGGCCACAAGGTATTGATGCCCCCGAGCGGATCAATGACGCCTTGATAAAGAAAGTAGCCCCAGCCGGTCGCCGCCAGCGCCGTCGCCGCCAGATGGACGCTCCACGACCGCGTGCGCCGCAACGCTGGAGCAAACGTTCCCAAGAGGTCCTGGATCATGAATCGCGCGACGCGCGTGCCGGCGTCGATCGTCGTTAAGATGAACAGCGCCTCGAACAGAATGGCGAAATGGTACCAAAAGGCCATGGCCGCTGAACCGCCAATGGCGTTCGACAAGATTTTCGCCATGCCGACGGCGAGCGTCGGCGCGCCGCCGGTGCGCGACAGCACCGTCTTCTCGCCGACTTGCGCGGCGATCTGCGTCAGCGCCTCGGGCGCGATGGCGAAACCCCAGCTCGAAATCGTCTGCGCCGCCTGCTCGGGCGTTGCGCCGATGACCGCCGGGGCGCTGTTCATGGCGAAATAAACGCCCGGCTCCAGCACACCGGCGGCAATGAGCGCCATGATCGCGACGAACGACTCCATCAACATTGCGCCATAGCCGATGAAGCGTATTTGCGACTCGTCGGCGATCATCTTCGGCGTCGTTCCGGAGGCGACGAGCGAATGGAAACCCGACACGGCGCCGCAGGCGATGGTGATGAACAGGAACGGAAACAGGCTGCCGGAAAACACCGGGCCGCTGCCATCGACAAAGCGGCTGACCGCAGGCATTTGCAGCGCCGGCATGACGAACAAAACGCCGAGCGCGAGCGAGACGATCGTGCCGATCTTTAAGAACGTGGCGAGATAATCGCGCGGCGCGAGCAACAGCCACACCGGCAGCATGGAAGAGAGGAAGCCATAGCCGATGAGCATGAAGGCGAGCGTCTCCCCCTTGAAGGTAAAGAGCGCCGCAAGCGCAGGAGTCTCGGCGACGTTTCTGCCCAACACGATGCTGACGATGAGCAAGACGAAGCCGATGGCCGACAGCTCGCCGATGCGTCCCGGCCGGATGTAGCGCCCGTAGACGCCCATCAGCACGGCGATCGGCAAGGTCGCGATGACGGTGAACGCGCCCCAGGGGCTGTCGGCCAGCGCCTTGACGACGACAAGCGCCAACACAGCCAGCAGAATGACCATGATCGTCAAGATGCCGAACATGGCGATGACCCCGGGGACGGCGCCCATTTCGGTCTTGATGAGGTCGCCGAGCGAGCGTCCGTCGCGCCGCGTCGAGATGAAGAGGACGACCAAATCCTGCACGGCGCCGGCGAACACCACGCCGGCGAGCAGCCACAGCGTCGCCGGCAAGTAGCCCATTTGCGCCGCGAGCACCGGCCCGACCAACGGCCCCGCGCCGGCGATCGCCGCGAAGTGGTGGCCGAAGAGGACGTAGCGGTCGGTGGGGACGTAATCGAGACCGTCGTTGCGGCGATGCGCGGGGGTCCGGCGGCTCGCGTCGAGCCGCAACACGCGCTCGGCGATAAAGCGCGAATAGAAGCGATAGCCGATGAGATAGACGCACACCGCCGCCGTCACCAGCCACAGCGCATTGACGCTCTCGCCGCGCGCGCTCGCCAGCGTGAACAACGCGAAGACGCCGAGGCTTGTGATGGCGGCCCAGAGGGCGAGGGAGACGGGCCGGTTAGGGGACGGTGTTGCGGAGACGGGCACGATCTTGCAATCTCGGGTTCTTCTCCCTCTCCCCGCTTGCGGGGAGAGGGTTGGGGTGAGGGGCCGGGGATATTGTCCCAAACGCCGGAGCAACTTGTTATTCCAAAGGTATTCCGATGCGCGGATCGCGTCTACACGAAACCTTTTTTAGCCGCGAATTGCGAAAAAGCCAGACGGCCGTGGAACGGCGCCTTACGCGTCATGCCCGCGCTTGTCGCGGGCATCCATGCCGGGACGCTCTCCAAAGTTTCAAGAAGACGCGGCAACGCCCGGCCTTTCATAGAGACGCGCCGTAACCCGTCGGCGTGGATGGCCGGGACAAGCCCGGCCATGACGCATAGGCGCTCGCCTACGCCCGATCACAATCGCTTGAGCGTCGCTGGGTCCAGTTCGCTCCCACAATATTTTTGTAACGCATCCTCGAAAACCCGGTTGTCCGATACGGCGCGGACAAACAAAGTCATGGAAGAGCGAAATTTCAGATTGTCGGGATAGCCGAAAATCTGCTCGATCGAACGGCCCTCGATGGCGTTGACCAGACCTACGCACTCTCTCAGCCTGGGGCCGAGGCTTGGATGCTGCAAATACGCTTCGGCTTCCTCCAGTGAAGAGACGGCAAATTTTTTCGCCGCTGGGCTGGAGCCCAAGCCTGCGATCTGCGGAAAGATGAACCACATCCAGTGGCCTCGTTTGCGCCCCGTCCGCAGCTCGGAACATACTTGCTCGTACACAGGAGCCTGGGCGTCGATAAAACGCCGGAGATCATAAGGGTCGCTGTCTTTTCCCACCGGCTGTTCGCGTCTTTTTCAGCGATCACTCGGCGGCCGCCGCCGCGGCGGCCGGCGCGTAATTGAGCGCCGGCGCGAGCCAGCGCTCGGCCTCCTCGATGGCGACGTCCTTGCGGCGCGCGTAATCCTCGACTTGATCGCGCTCGATCTTGGCGACGCCGAAATAATGCGCTTTCTCATGCGCGAAATAGAGGCCGCTGACGGACGAGGGGGGCAGCATGGCGAAACTCTCGGTGAGCGTCACGCCGGTGCGCTTTTCCGCATTGAGCAGCCGAAAGATCGTCGCCTTTTCGGTGTGGTCGGGCTGCGCCGGATAGCCGGGCGCCGGCCTGATGCCGCAATACTCCTCGTTGAGCAGCTGCTCGCTCGAGCAAGTCTCGTTTGCCGCATAGGCCCAGAATTCGCGCCGCACGCGTTCATGCATGCGCTCGGCGAAGGCTTCGGCGATGCGGTCGGCCAGCGCCTTCACCATGATCGAGCCGTAATCGTCGTTGGCCTTGGCGAAGCGCTCGGAAATCTTGCGTTCCTGCGCGCCGGCCGTCACCACGAAGGCGCCGAGGTAATCCGCCTTGCCGAGGCCCTCGGGCGCGACGAAATCGGCGAGCGCGAGATTGGGCTTGCCGTCGCGGCGCGTCAGTTGCTGACGCAGCGTATGCAGGACGGCGAGCTCCTGGGTGCGCCGCTCACCGCTAAACAGCACGATGTCGTCGCCCCGGGCATTGGCCGGCCAAAAGCCGATGACCCCTTTGGGATTGAACCAGCGCTCCGCGACGATGCGGGCCAGCATGGCTTGCGCGTCGTCGTACAATTGCCGCGCCGCGGCGCCGCGTTCGGGGTCGTCGAGAACGCCAGGGAAACGGCCTTTGAACTCCCAGGTCTGGAAAAACGGCGTCCAATCGATATAGGGAACGAGCTCGGCGACGTCGTAAGAGGCGAAGGCGCGCGCCCCGAGAAAACGCGGCTTCGGCGGTTCGAAGGCGCTCCAGTCGATCTGCAAGGCGTTGGCGCGCGCGGCGGCGAGCGTCACGCGCTGCTTATCGGCCTGGGCGCGCGCATGCGCGTCGGCGACGCGCGCATATTCCGCACGCGTTTTCGCGACGTACGACTCGCGGGTCCTTGCGGACAACAGCGTCTGCGCGATTCCCACGGCGCGGCTGGCGTCGGTGACGTAGACCGCCTGCCCTTGCGTATAGCTGGGGCTGATCTTCACGGCCGTATGCACGCGGCTGGTCGTCGCTCCGCCGATCAGCAAGGGCAGATCGAAGCCTTGGCGCTCCAATTCCGCGGCGACGAAGCACATTTCGTCGAGCGAGGGGGTGATGAGGCCGGAGAGGCCAATCAGATCGACCTTCTCGCGCTTCGCCGTTTCCAGAATCCGGCTAGATGGAACCATCACGCCGAGATCGATGATCTCGAAATTGTTGCAGCTCAGCACGACGGCGACGATGTTCTTGCCAATGTCGTGCACGTCGCCCTTGACCGTCGCCAGCAGGATTTTGCCGGCCCTGGAACGTATCTCCTTATTGGCGTCCATGTAGGGTAGCAAATAGGCGACCGCCTGCTTCATGACGCGCGCTGATTTCACCACCTGCGGCAAGAACATCTTGCCCTGACCGAACAGATCGCCGACGACGTTCATGCCGGCCATCAATGGCCCCTCGATCACATCGAGGGCGCGAGCGCTCTTTTGGCGCGCTTCCTCGACATCCGCGGCGACGTAATCGGCGACGCCATTGACCAGCGCGTATTCCAGGCGTTTCTCGACGCTCGCCTCGCGCCACGCCGCATCTTTCTCCTGCATCTTCGCGCCCTCGCCCTTGAAGCGTTGGGCGATCTCGACCAGGCGCTCGGTGGCGTCCGCTCGCCGGTTGAGCACAACGTCTTCGCAGGCCTCGCGCAATTTTGGGTCGATCTCGGCATAGATGGCGAGCTGGCCGGCGTTGACGATGCCCATATCCATGCCGGCGGCGATGGCGTGATAGAGAAATACCGAATGCATCGCCTCGCGCACGCGCTCGTTGCCGCGAAACGAGAAGGACAGATTGGACACGCCGCCCGAGACATGGACAAGCGGCAGATCGGCCTTGATGGCGCGCGCGGCTTCGATGAAATCGCGGCCGTAATTGGAATGCTCCTCGATGCCGGTCGCCACCGCGAAGATGTTGGGATCAAAGATGATGTCTTGCGGCGGAAAGCCGACCTTTTCCGTCAGGATCTTGTAAGCTCTAGCCGAGATCTGCGTCTTGCGGGCGAGCGTGTCGGCCTGGCCGCTTTCGTCGAAGGCCATGACGACGACGGCTGCGCCATAGCGCCTCACCTTTTGCGCGGCCTCGATAAATTTCTCCTCGCCCTCTTTCAGCGAGATCGAATTGACGACCCCCTTGCCTTGCAGGCATTGCAAGCCCGCCTCGATCACCTCGAACTTGGAAGAATCGACCATCACCGGAACGCGCGCGATATCGGGTTCGGCGGCGACAAGATTGAGGAACTCGACCATGGCGCGTTTGGAATCGAGCAGGCCCTCGTCCATGTTGACGTCGATGACCTGCGCGCCATTGGCGACCTGATCGCGCGCCACCTCGAGCGCGCTGGCGTAATCGCCCGCCGTGATGAGCTTGCGGAATTTGGCCGAGCCGGTGACGTTGGTGCGCTCGCCGACATTGACGAAGGGAATGTCTTTCGTCAGCGTGAACGGCTCCAGCCCCGACAGCCGCAAGAGCGGCGGAACAACGGGAATCTCGCGTGGGCTGACGCCGCGGACGGCGTTGGCGATGGCGGCGATATGGGACGGCGTCGTGCCGCAACACCCGCCCACGATATTGACGAGGCCGGACGTGGCGAACTCGCCGACCAGCTCCGCCATATATTCGGGACTCTCGTCATAGAGTCCGAATTCGTTGGGCAGACCGGCGTTGGGATAGGCGCACACGAGCGTATCGGCGACGCGGCCGATCTCGGCGATATGTTGACGCATCTCGCGCGCGCCGAGCGCGCAATTAAAACCGATCGAGACAGGCCTGGCGTGCGTCAACGAATACCAGAAAGCCTGGGCAGTCTGCCCCGACAGAGTGCGCCCGGAAAGATCGGTGATCGTCCCGGAGATCATCACCGGGAAGCGCGTCCCGACCTCCTCGAACGCCTCTTCCAGCGCATAGACCGCCGCTTTGGCGTTGAGCGTATCGAAAATGGTCTCGACGAGAAGAATGTCGGCGCCGCCGGCGATCAGGCCGAGCGCCGCCTCGCGATAGGCCGCGCGCAGCTCGTCGAAGCTGACGGCGCGGTAGCCCGGATTGGCGACATCGGGGGAGATGGAGGCGGTGCGGTTGGTGGGGCCGATGGCGCCGGCCACGAAGCGCCGCCCGCCGCCCTGTTTTTCCACGCTGTCGGCCGCTTGGCGCGCGAGTTTCGCGCCCTCGCGATTGAGCTCGAAGGCGAGATGCGAGAGCCCGTAATCGGCTTGCGCGATGGTCGTCGAAGAGAAGGTGTTCGTGCCGATGATGTCGGCGCCGGCCTCGAGATAGGCGAGGTGAATATCGCGGATCGCCTCGGGTTGGGTTAGGACGAGAAGATCGTTGTCGCCACGCAGATCGCGCGGGTGCTCCTTGAATCGGTCGCCGCGAAAATCTTTTTCCTCGAATTTGTGCTGCTGAATCATCGTGCCCATGGCGCCGTCGAGCACCAGGATGCGCCGGCGCGCCAGCCGTTCGAGAGCGAGCTTCAATTGCGGACCGTGGCCCTTGTCGAAGGTCATGCCGACACTTTCTCGGGTTGCGGCCGCACGCCCAACAAATGGCAAATCGCGTAAACGAGGTCGGCGCGGTTCATGGTGTAGAAGTGGAATTCATCGACGCCGGCTCCTGCGAGCCCCTGCACCTGCTCGGCGGCGACGGCGGCGGCGATGTAGCGCCGCGTCACGGGATCGTCGTCGAGGCCCTCGAAGCGATCGGCGAGCCACGACGGCACGCTGGCGCCCGCCTTCTTGGCGAAGCTCGCCGTTTGTTTGAAGTTCTGCACCGCAGTGAGGCCGGGCACGATCGGGATTGTTATGCCGCGGGCGCGCGCCTTGTCGAGAAAACGGAAATAAACATCGTTCTCGAAAAAGAATTGCGTGATGGCGCGTGTCGCGCCCGCGTCGATCTTGGCCTCGAGCGCATCGAGATCGTTGTCGATCGACGCGCTTTCGGGGTGTTTTTCCGGATAGGTCGAGACCGACACTTCGAAGTCGCCGAGCGCGCGGATGCCGCGCACGAGCTCGGTGGAGGTCTTGTAGCCTTGCGGATGCGGCTCGAACGTCGTTCCGACGCCTCCTTGCGGATCGCCGCGCAACGCCACGATGTGCCGAACGCCCACCTCCCAATAGGCGCGCACGACATCGTCCACTTGCCCACGTGAGGCGGAAACGCAAGTCAGATGCGCCGCCGGCTCGATTTCGGTTTCGGCGACGAGACGCGCGACGATGGCGTGGGTGCGCTCTCGCGTCGAGCCGCCCGCGCCATACGTCACCGAGACGAAACGCGGCTGCAGCGGCGCGAGGCGGGTGATCGCCTCCCACAGCCGGATTTCCATCTCGGGCGTCTGCGGCGGAAAAAATTCGAAGGAAACGTCGATGGGGCGCTCAGTCGCCGCCGGCTCGACTGCTTGATCCAGCATCAGGCGACCTCGTAACGGGATTGAGGAATAGGATCGGCGATCGTCCGCGGATCTCGCGCCATCCAAAGGGACACAGTGAGCTTGGCGCCTTCTTGCGCGCCGGGCTCGAGATCGCGATGGAGAAGCATGTCGAGGCCCGCCTGCTCTAACAGCTCGACGATTTCTTCCGCCGCAAAGCCGAGGCGCCGGTGCGCGTGGCGGTCGCGTAACGCCTCTTCTGAATGCGGAGCGAAATCGACGACGACCAGGCGCCCGCCGGGGCTCAGCACGCGCGCCGCCTCGCGCAAGGCGCGGCCCGGATCGTCGAGGTAATGCAGCACTTGATGCACGATCACCAGATCGCAGGAGTTGCGCTCGATCGGCAGCGCATAGATGTCGCCCTGGCGCAGCACGACGTTGCGCCGGCCGGTCCCTTCGAGACGCCCGCGCGCCACCGCCAGCATCGAGGAGGAGAGATCGACGCCGATGGCGCGTTCGGCGAGCGGCGCGAACAGTTCCAGCATCCGCCCCGTGCCGGCGCCGAGATCGAGCAGGCAATGCAGGGGTTTGTCGCCGACGGCCTCGCGAATGGCGGCCTCCACTTGCGCTTCGGGAACGTGAAGAGAGCGGATGGCGTCCCACTCGCTTGCATGGGCGGCGAAATAGCGGGCCGCATTCTCCGCCCGGGCGCGCCGCGCCTCGGCGAGCCGGGCGCGGTCACCCTCGAGAACCGGGTCGGCGGCGTCCAGCCAGGCGACGACATTGCGGGCCATTTCCCCCGCCACGCAGGACTGCGCCAGCCGGAAGAAGGCCCAGGCGCCCTCGCGCCGGCGCTCGACCAGACCCGCTTCGACGAGAAGTCTGAGATGACGCGACACGCGCGGCTGCGATTGACCCAAGATCGCCACCGCCTCGCTGACCGTCAGTTCGGTTTCGGCCAGAAGGCCTAAGAGACGCAGACGCGTCTCCTCGCCCGCGGCATTGAGCGCGGCGAGCGCCAGTTCCAGGGAAAGGGCTTGAGGAGCGAGCAATATAGGCCTCGATTGAGATATAAATATATCTTTATATCGTATTCGACGTTAAAGTCAAGAGGGACATCTCACGGCGCCAAGTAATAATCGGGCGAACGGAAGGCGTCGACAGGTCCCGGTTTTGACTCCTCCAACGGCTCGCAATGACGAGGCCGACGTCGGGGCCAGGCGGTCGTCACGGACGCCGCAGCACGGTCTCGAACAGACGGAAGTGACTGGACTCGGCGCGATGGTCGGCCTCGGCGATCAGTTTGGCCGCGGGACTGGCGCCCGGCAGATCGCGCAACAGACCATCGTAGACGTCGTGATCATAAAAATCGTCAGGATGCACTTCCAGCCATAATTGGACGGCGCCGCTCTTCGGCCAGGACATTTCCAGCGTCGCAGCCTGTCCGGGCGCCAGGCGCGTGTCGGAGCGCTCGACCCAGTCGCCGTCAATTGATTCCACGCGCCGTTGGATCACATAAGAAACCTCGGAGCCGGGAAGCGGCTTGCCCGCTTCGTCGAGCGCCACTCCGTTCATGATCGCTTTGGGCGTCACGTAAGTCGGAAAAGCGTGCCCGATTCCGGTGCTGGTCAGTCGAAAACGAACTTTGTCGGGCAGGGCGACAAACTCTGGCGTCAGTCCGGAGCGCACCATGTCGGGGTCGTGAACGCCGCGCCACAGATGCTTGCGGTCGGGCATGTGGCAGGATTGGCAAGTCTTGCCGTCGCGCGCCGCCGGACTGGCCCGCCATTCGACAACGGTGTTCTCCAGCGGCTTGCCGTTGACGGCTTGATTTTGCGGAAACTGGTGGCAACCGGCGCAAAATTCCGATTTTTCGAAGTCGGCGACGCGCATCACGCCGCCGTGGGGACCGCTGGGATCGCTCTGGCCGACGGCGCCGGTGTCGCGTTGCGGCGGACCAAAGCGGCGATGGCCGCGGAGATGGCAGCCGCCGCAAGAGTTGCCGGCAGCGGCGAGCCCTTGGCCGGCTGGCAGATGCGCTTGGTCATTGCGGCGCGCCGTCTCGAATGCCTGCCGCTGTTCCGCCAAGGGCGCGTGGCACTGCATGCAGGCGGCGGCCTCCTCGTCGCCGTAGGTCAGCAGCTGGCCGACGAGCCCCGGCGAGAACGCCTTGGCGTGGAGAGACGTCCGCCACGCCTCCAGCTGGTCGGCGTGGCAGGCGCCGCAGTCTTCCGGCTTAAGCGAGCGCTCCACCGGCGTCCAGGCGCGCGGCGCCTCGCCTTGGAACGCCAACGGCTGCCGCCAGAACTCTGGAGGCAGCCGCTGAGCCAGGACTGTGACGGCGCCCCAGAGGCCAAGAAGAAACCCGACAAGTAGCAAGACGGCTCGCGGCAGTCTCATTGGATTGCTTTCAACGAGCGCACCCACACAATCACCCGTTCCTCCGCCGCATCGAAGTTACGGAGGACTGTGATTGCACACGAGCTCTGCTTCCGTCTTTCTGTCGCCTTTACCGGCTATTTCTTCTTACAAGGGTTCGCCGCGCACGGATTTGTTTTTTTCGCGCAGGGGTTTGCTTTTTTCGCGCAAGGATTTTTCGCGCATGGATTGGCTTTTTTCGCGCAAGGATTGGCCGCCTTTGGCGCGCAAGGGTTCTGCGCGAAGGCGCTCATCGGCGCGCCCGCGACCAAGCCGCCGATTGCGAGCGCAGAGGCGAGAGTCAGCAGCGACTTTTTCAGCGTAAGCATTCTGGGTTCTCCTCATCGAGGCCAGTTAGGACAAACGCCATGAAACCAATTTTCATGGCGCGCCGTTCTGGACCGCTCGAATTATATCAGCTCGTCGAGCAAACCATGCTGATCAGCTTATACGTTTTAAAGTCTATTGCAGAATCGCGTTTCTCGCCAGCCTCTTCATCGCCTTGGCGCGCAAGGGTTGGCGGGTTTCGGCGCGCAAGGATTGCAAGGATTGGCGCTTCCGGCGCTTGCTTTCGGCGGGCGCCTACGGAACGCCGTTTGCAATTCGGCGCTGTAGGCGGTCAACGCCGCCAGCTCCCGCGAATCCCACGCCAAGGGCTTTGCCTGCATCGGGCGGAGCATGCAAAACTGGACCATCTCGTCGAGCTGAACCTTTTTGACCCCGGCCTCCTTCACCATCGCCACCACATGTGGGTAAGGCTTCGCGAAGCTTGCGGAGAAATTGGCGTTATCCGTGTGACAACTCTGACAGGCCATGCCGTTGGTGCTGAGCTTGACGTTCTCGAACAGGGCTTTGCCCTCCTCGATCAGTTCGGCGCGCTTTCCTTCAGCCGGCTTGACGCCCTTGGGGCGCAAGACCAGCTTGGGGTCCACCTGCGGCTGGCCTGCGCATGGGTTGGCGCATGGGTTCGCTGGCTTGGCTGCGCAGGGATTGGCCGCGCAAGGGTTGGCCGCGCAAGGGTTGGCTGCCTGCGCTGTCAGTCTCGGGGTCCCGGTCGCGGAGAGCCCTGCGGCCAACGTTACGACTATCGAAAGCGTCTTGATTCGAGAAAGCGCCGCCATTTCTGCCTCGCGGGTTGATCGGGACGATTACGGTCGGTTCGAGGTCGGTAATTCGCTTTGGTTAAGACGTTCGACGAGGATTAAAGTTACATCGGAGACTTCCTCAGGCCTGCGTCGTTTTGACGCACAGGCGACGCATTTTTGAACCGAGGCGGCCGGCAAGTTGACGCGGCGTCCTTAGCGAGCGCGGCGTCCTTGTCAGCAGGGAACCGATTTGTTAGACGGGCCGCCTGCTTGCGCGGGCGTGTCTCGATCGGCGCGCGGGCGCGGTCGTGGCGGAATTGGTAGACGCGCTAGCTTGAGGTGCTAGTTGGGCAACCAGTGGAGGTTCGAGTCCTCTCGACCGCACCAATGCTCCCGGTCAAGTGGCGTCGAAATCCGGCGGCTGTTGGAGGAGACGGTCGTCGAACTCGCCACGCAGGACAATCTCAGCACGCATAAGCCGGCTTCGCTTTACGAGGCTTTTCCCGCCGCCGAGGCGCGACGCCTGGTCGAGCGGTTCGAATGGCGTTACCCCCCAAAGCACGGAAGCTGGCTCGACATGGCCGAGTCCGAGCTCGGCTTCTTTCGTCGCAATCTTGAACGACCCGGCCGGCGCCCAGATCGACATGCTTCAGCCGCAAGGACGCAATGGCCTCGATGCGCGCGCAAGTCACAAGCGCCAAACCGCCCCCAAATCGAAAAACAATTCCGGGCTTGAGCGAAAACGGAGGGAGGATGAGCTAGAATTGCTGGATACGGTCCCAGCTCCTTGCCACCGCGGTCCGCCCACTTTAGAAGACGCTTTGAGACCATCATTCCAACGATAAAGATAAGGTCGCCTATGGCAAGCATTCCATTGAGGAGCGATTTCGCGGATACCTCATACGATTTTTCCGGCTCCGAGAGCGACCTCAGCATATTTGGGCCTATCCGCGATTCCGGCGGCTACTGGGAGCCGCATATCGCGCGAGTGATGAGTAGGCTTATTGGGCCAAGCGACACCTGTCTCGACATCGGGGCCAATATCGGTCCTTTCACTCTGCTGATGAGCGACTTCACCTATTCGGGACGAGTATATTCGTTCGAGCCTTCCCCGAGCATTTTTGCGCTCCTCAAAGAGAATGTAGAGAAAAACGGCTGCGAAAACGTATTTGTGTTCCCACTCGGTCTCAAGGATACGGCGTCGACCGGGCAATTCCATACGTTCAAGGACATTCCGGGCGCTTCTTTTGGCGGAAATCTTTCCGCTGCGGAAGCAAACGCGGCGGCGCACGCTATTTTCAACTGGGATTTTGCTTACGAAACGACCGAGGTAGCGTTCTCGACGTTGGACGTGTGGTCCGAACAAAACGGGATTGACAAGGTCGACTTTATCAAAATCGACGTCGAGGGCGCCGAACTATCCGTATTGAATGGCGGCGCGTCGTTGCTGGCAAGACATAAGCCGAAGTTGCTTACCGAATTCAACGTAAAGGCCATGGAGCATTGTTTCAAGATATCTCCCCAAGACTATTACGAAAAATTGCGCCAGCTCTATTCCCACATTTATCTGGTGGAGGAGGACGGGCTTCACGAGGTTCGGTCGTACGCCGATATCGCCTCCCGCCTTACGGACGAGAAATTCTGGGTGGATCTGCTGTGCCTGCCGGAAAATGCGCGTGACCTGCCGCGGCTGCGGCCCCTTCTGCGCACTTCGCCGGCGACTGCTCCGGGCGAGCGCGAGGCGAGCAGAATCAAAGCTGCGTATTTTACCGTCGTTCCACTCGGTTGGTTGAACAACGGCGGTTCGCTGATCTGCCGAACGCATGCGCGCAATCTTGCGAACGACCTAGCAGTCGATCTGACGATCATCACGATGGCTCCCGAGGAAACGGGGCTAGAGAACAAGGGCTTCGCCACGGCTCTAGGGGCAAAGGCGGTCAACATTCCATTGATCGGCTCCGAAAAGCCGAAATATACGCTGCCCGATGCGGTGCTGCATCCTCAGGAAAGGATCGCGATCAGACATCGGGCTTCTGACGCCGCCCTCGAGGAGGCGATGAGAGAGCTGAAACCCGACGTGATCATCATCGACTGGATGTTCAGCGCCATCTACGGGCGCTCGCTTTTCCGACTCGACGTTCCAACTGTGATGATTACGCTCAATCGTGAAGCGGAGTTCTTCGCAGAGGAACGTCGGAATGGCGTTCAACAACAGTCTAATTTCATAGCCGCACTGATAACGCAGTTTCGGCTTGGCGCCGTGGAACGGTCCATCCATCGGAATTGTGACGGACTCGTTGCGCTCAACGCGAATGATCTTCCTGGCGACGTTTGCGCCGTGACAGACGTAATCCCGCCTGTGCTGGCCACCCGCGCCATCCGCTGGCGTCCAAGGGATACAAAGGACGTGTTTTTCGTGGGGAATATTAATCACTATCCCAACCGTCTGGCTATGGAGTGGATTTGCACCAGGCTCGCGCCGGCGCTGGAGCCGCTCGTTGCCGATGTTCGGTTCAAGATCATTGGCGTCGATCAGGAAAATGTGCCGGCTCACTGTGCGCGTGAGTCCGTGGAGTTCTTGGGGGTCGGCGGCAAGTCTGACGTTACGCGGCTTTTCACGCAATCAGCCCTATTTCTGGCGCCGATCGCAAACAACTTTGGATCGAAGATCAAGCTGCTCGAGTGCGTAGCCCACGGAACGCCTTTTGCCGCGACGGAAGCAGCTATGAGCGGGTTGCCGTTTCTGAGTGCGCCGGCCCTCATCGATCTGAATGATCCCGAGCAAAGCGCTGCGAAGGTGCGCGACCTGTTGAGCGACTCTTCTCGCCTCGAGGCTTTGAGCAAGTCCGTTCTCACAGAAGCTGAGAGTTATCGCGAAAGTCAGTTCGGTCGATGGGGAAAGTTTCTTGGGCAGGTGCTCGAAGCGCGTCACCGGGCGGTTTGAGGTGAGTCTCGAAACCACCGATTGTTCAGGAATCTGCTACCCGCCGCGACAATTCCCGCGGGCTCGGAGACTCGAAGGCGCCCGTTCGCCAGGGGCGCTAGCTCTTGCGGAATATACGTTGCAACAACGGACGAGGCGCCTGGCGGGCTTGAGAGGGGGCTTGAGAGGCGCGCGAAAATTCCTCGACAGAGCCGCGTAGGAGCGACTTTTCATAATCGATGAAGTCGTCCAGCAAATTCACGGGAATCCTGAAATGCTCGGCCAGCTCCTTGTTCTCCTCACGCAAGAACCATGTGTTGATCCCGTCGAAATAGACCTCGATGTATCCGCCGCGCCGAAGAACGTCTGACCACTCCTGATCAATCCGATTCGTTGAAAAAGGTTCGGTGGATTCGGCGAGAATGAGGACTGGCCGGAAATTGACCCAATCAGTCGCTCCGATGATCGCACCCTCCGCGCCTTCCGCGTCTATCTTCAAAAAATGGACGTCGTTCTTCACGTATTTACGAACAATCGTGTTGAGCGAAAAAGCTTGGATGCGAACTTTGGTCCGCTGAGAGACTCTCGCTTGGACCGCAGGATGCAGGGCCTCGTGTATCGAGGAGGTCGCAGTGAGATCGTCGTTGACGTAAAAGTCGACCTCGCCGTCATGGTCGACGACGACGGCCTTGAGGTTTATGTCGCGCGGGCGCTCCTGTTCTAGGAGCGCAAAATTGGGGCCTGGCTCGAAGTTTATCCCACTCCACCCGCGATCGTAGAAGATCTTGGTGGTGGAAGCGGCGACAGGGTGATCCGCTCCGATATCGATGTAGAAACCCGATTCTTGGTCACGAAAAACCCGATTGAGAAGGACGTCCTCGAAATTTGACGCATAGCTTATGAACATATCTTTGCTTCTCCCCACCAAACCGCGTCGACTTCGAAAACAAAGTAACATACGTGCGAGCGGTATGTCGTCAAATTTTTCTGGGCTCTAGTGGCCTGCGTCATTGAATTTGCAAGGTTGCATTCCCCCTCCCCAACCCTCCCCCGCGCGCTTCGCTTGCGGGAGAGGGAGCAGATTCGGCGCTTCATCGAGGCTGCGACAGCGCCGATCGTTAGGGTCCCCTCTCCCGCGGAACGCGGGGAAGGGACAGGGAGGGGGCTGTTCACGGCAGACAATCCTTTCAATGAGGCTGAAGCAGACCACTAGGATGGCTCGACCAATCAAGTGTTGACAGAATCGAACCGCTCGCCATGCTCGCCGTCATGAGATGAAAGGCGACATCTGACATTGGCCTTAAGGGTCAAGTCCGGATTTACGCAATTCAGGTGTTGCCTGCTCACTTCCTCTCCAGCGTCGGATGCGGGTGAGCCGGCGTGACTTTGAGCACCGTGATGCGATTGCGCGTCTTGCGCATCACCTCGAAGCGGAAGCTGTGAAAGGCGAACACCTGCCCGGCCTCCGGAATGGCGCGCGCTTCGTGAATGACGAGGCCGGCGACGGTGGTCGCCTCCTCGTCCGGCAGGCTCCAGGCCATCACCCGGTTGAGATCGCGCACCGGAACCGCGCCGTCGACGACCACCCCGCCATCGGCCTGCGGCCGCACGCCTTGAACGGCGACATCGTGTTCGTCGCGAATGTCGCCGACGATCTCCTCCAGAATGTCCTCGAGCGTGACGAGGCCCATCACCTCGCCATATTCGTCGACCACCAGGGCGAAATGCGTCTTGCGCTTCAAGAAGGCTTGCAACTGGTCCTCGAGCGTCGTCGCCTCCGGCACGAACCAAGGTTCGAGCACGATATCGTCGATGCGCAGTTTCGTGGGGTCGGCGTTGGCGGCGTCAAGCGCACGCAATAAGTCCTTCGAATGCAGCACGCCGATGAAATTGTCGGGGCGATCGCGCCACAACGGCATGCGCGTGTAAGGCGAAGCCAGAACCTCGCGCACGATCTGCTCAGGGGGAAGATCGGCGTCGATGGTGCGCATTTTGGTGCGATGGATCATCACGTCGCCGACATGCAGCACTTGCAGGTCGAGCACGCCGCCGAACATGTCGCGCGCGCTGCGCTCGACGTTGCCTTCGTCGTGCAAGATGTCCACCGCGCTCTTCAATTCGTCGTAAGGCGAGAGAATCCAGCGTCCATGTCCCAGTTCCACCCCGGCCATTTTCAAAACGCCGCGCACGATGAACTCGACCCCGGCGAGCAACGGACCGAAAATGGAGACGAACATGGCGATCGTCTTCGCCACGGCGAGCGAGATGCGATCCGGACGGTTGATCGCCAGGGTCTTGGGCAGGACCTCGGCGAACACCAGCAGCAGCGCCGTCATGAGGATCGTCGCGTAGACTGCGCCCCTTTCTCCTGTGAGGAACACGAGCACGGTGGTCATGAAGGCGGAGCCGCCGATGTTGACCAGGGTAGCGCCGAGCACCACCGCGCCGATCATGCGATTGCGCTGACGCAGGAGCCGATTGACCAGCGCCGCGCGCTTGTCGCCCTCTTTTTCGAGCGTGTGCATTCTGGCGCGCGAAGCGGCGGTCAGCGCCGTCTCCGAGGCTGAAAAGAACGCCGACAGCAGAATGCACAGGAGAACGATGAAAATCGTCACCCAGATATCGATCGGCGGCAGCCCCGCATCCAAGCCGTGCATGTTAAGTCACTCGCGAGCGATTTCATGGTCGAGAAATTCTCGCAAGGCGCCGACTTCCACGGATTTGGCAATGAACGCCGCGCCGATCCCGCGCGAGAGGATGAAGGCGAGCGCGCCCCGCTCGACCTTCTTGTCTTGAGACATGGCGTCGAGAATGGCGTTGGCGTCGCCTCGCCAGCCGGGAATGTCGCGAATGTGCGTCGGCAGCCCGACGCTTGCGAGGTGACGCGCGGCGCGTTCGCTGTCTTGTCCGCCGCACAGTCCGAGGCGCGTCGAAAAGCGCATCGCGCAGGCCATGCCGACGGCGACGCCCTCGCCATGCACGAGCCGGCTGGCGTCGTAATCGGTCAAGCGCTCGAAGGCGTGGCCGAACGTGTGGCCGAGGTTCAGCAAAGCGCGCTCGCCCTGTTCGGTCTCGTCGCGCGCGACGATCTTGGCCTTGGCTTGGCAGCTCGTCGAGATCGCGCGGATTTGCTCGGCGCCGCTGACGAACACCGCATCGGCGTTCCGCTCCAGCCACTCGAAGAAAGGCCGGTCGCCGATCAGGCCGTATTTGACGATCTCCGCATAGCCGGCTCGAAACTCGCGCGCCGGCAGGCTCGCCAGCGCGTCCACATCGGCGAGCACGAGCGCGGGCTGATGGAAGGCGCCGATAAGATTTTTGCCATGCGGCGAATTGATGCCGGTCTTGCCGCCGACCGAGGAATCGACCTGTGCGAGCAGCGTCGTGGGGATTTGCACGAAACGCGCGCCGCGCCTGACGCTCGCGGCGGCAAAGCCCGCAAGATCGCCGATGACGCCGCCGCCGAGCGCAATGACGACGTCGCGCCGCTCGATCTTGGCGGCGAGGATGTCTTCGCAGACGCGCTGGAAGACGCCGAAGGATTTCGAAGCCTCTCCCGGTTCGACGACGATCGACGCTGAATGTATCCCTTCCGCGGCGAGGCTTCTTTCGAGGATCGGCAGAAACAACGGCGCGACATTGGCGTCGGTGACGATGGCGCATGCGGCGCCCGGCGCAACGCGCGCCACGTGCTTGCCGGCCTGGGCGAGGAGCCCGGCGCCGATCACGATCTCATAGGCGCGCCCGTTGAGCGCGACATTAACGACTTCTGGCAACGCGCATGTCTCGAAATCCTTCACAGAGCGCATCGGCGTCAAATTGTGCATGGGGCGCGGCGCCTCCTTCGGAGCGCGATCTTGCCTGGCCGCGACGAGCGCCGGCAGCCGCGCCGCGAGCGCTGAAATCGTCTCTTCGACCATCGTTTCTTGGGGGACATCGCGTGAGGCGACAGTAAGGTCCGCCAGCGCGTAGGTCGGATAGCGTTGGTTCATCAGCTTGCGCAGCGTCGCGGCGGGGTCGGCGGTTTGCAGCAACGGCCGATCGCCCTTCCGGCGCAGACGGCGCATCAGCACCTCGTGCTCGGCGTTGAACCAGAGGGAAACGCCGCGCTCCGCGATGCAAGCTCTGGTTCTCGCGTCCATGAAGGCGCCGCCGCCGGTCGCCAAGACCATGGGGCCATCGTTCAACAGCCGCGCGATCACCCGCCGCTCCCCGTCGCGAAAACAGGTTTCGCCATATTTGGCGAAAATCTCAGGGATCGACATGCCGGCCGCCGCGGCCACGATCTCCGCGTCGGCGTCCTTGAACGGCAGCGCGAGCCGAACCGCCAGCCGATGGCCGATGGCGGTTTTTCCACAACCCATCATGCCGACGAGAACGATCGAGCGATCGCCCAGCGCCGCCCGGATCATAGCGGCGCGCCCGTCCTGACCCGCCGGCGTCGGGCCAGGCGGGCAGCCGATGGGTTGCATCTTGTTCATAAGCGGCAATCTACACCGCGCGCAGGGGAAATTCAGCTGAATTTGCAGTTTCGGCCTTGTTCGGCCGTCTCACTCCGGCAGGAGAGGTTCGAGGTAACCTCGGACGAAATCCGGCAGGCGCTCGTCCTGGAGCTGCGCGCGGCGAGAAATCATGTGGGCGCGCGCCAGCTCCGGCCTTTCCTGTTGCGCCAGATGGCGCGCGACACGCTCCGCGATGGCCGCCGCCGGCAGCTTGGACGCGGCCAGTTTCACGCAGGCGACGCGCGGACCCGCGAAGACGATGGTCCAGCTTGCGTCGAACTCGACTTCGCAGGGCGCGATGCCCGTCTCCTCGCGGAGTTCGCGCCTCAGGCTGCCGTCGAGATCGACGCGCCCGTTGCGCACGTCGGACGGATCGGGCGTGCCGCACGGAAAATAGACGGCGCCGGCGTTGGCGGTCGGCGCGCCCATCTCGCCCAAAAGAAACGCGTCGTCGCTCGAGCGCACCGCCGCCATGGCGAAACAATTGTACACGCCGGCGCCAGGGAAGCCGAAGTCGCGCCAAGCGAGAAAGCGCGAAAATCGCGTCTCAAAAAAACCGACGGCCAGAACCTTGCGGGCGCCTTGCTCCGTTCTCTCTTGGATGCGGCGCGCCAGGAGGACGCGCCCGTCATAGAAAGAGGGGTTTTCGCTCACCAGATTTGCCCAGTACGCGTTGATTTCGCGGCGCCGGCGCCGGTCGAATGGCCAGTCGTGGTCTTCGATAACGCAATCGAGACGGTCGACCCTGGCGAGCTTGACCTCACGGTTCACAGATAGAACTCTCCCTCGGCGATCATGATCGCCTGACCGCCGCGCCGGGCCAGCATTTCGTCGGCGCGCGTTTTGGCGATCAGCGCCGCGACGCCGATGGTCGGATGGCCGGCGAAAGCAAGTTCGCCGCACGGCGTGAACATGCGCAGGCGCGCCGTGTTTACGGGATCGCGCGGCGCAAGCAGGAAAGCCGTTTCACTCAGGTTGAACTGGCGCGCGATTTGCCGCATCGCGTCGTTCGTCAGTGCGTCGCAATCGTTGACGACGGCCAGCCGATTGCCGGCGAATTTGCGGTCCGTAAAGACGTCGAGCGTGTGGAAACGAAGTTTCACGCCGCGTCCGATTCGCCTTGCATCGAAAGGATGGCGATGCTGTCGCGATATTCCACGAACTCGACCATGAGACCGTGCTCGAAGCGCGCGAAGTCGGCCAGCTCCACCAAGCCGCGCCGGCCGGTGCCGCGGTGGCGCCATTCGACGGTGCGGCGGACTGCGACGCGTCCGCCATCGACGATCATGTCCGAAAGGGCGTAATTCAGCTGCTCGAAGTCGATGTTGATGGTCCGTAAGATGCTCGCCAGGGTCTCGACGCCGACATGGCGTCCGGCATAGGATATGCGCGACTTGTCGCCGACGAACTCACAAACGATGTCCGGCGCGCACAGGCGCCGGACCGCATCGAGATCATGTCCGGTCGAGGCGTGCAAAGCGAGCAAATTCACGCGATCGACGATTTCGTCGCGATTGAGGCCGGGCGGTTTTTGCGACAGCAATTGCTGAAACGGCATGACATGGCCTCGAGGGGGAACCCCGCCTTCGAACTTAGCGTGGGGAGGGTTGGCGAGGCTTCGCGGCTCTTTGTCGCAGGCCGCTGTTGTGGATGGAGCGCAAGGCATCGCGGATGCGAAGATGAGCTTCGCGAAGCTGCGGACCTTTCGAGCTGGATGGCGCTCTAAAGCAAAGAAAAATATGGAGAAATCGCCTGTCGATGCGCCACGCTCTCAAGCGCCCGCCAGCGCTACTATGCCATGATAATCCATATACTCGTGAGCCTCCGCGATCAGTCCGTTCTTCCAACTGAGAAAATAGGCCGTCTCCAGCGCAAGCGTGCGGCCCGTCCCTCGGTGCCGCCACGAACTTCGCCATCTGACGGCGGCGCTCTCATTCTCGAGAAGGACGTCGATCACCTCGCCGTCCAACAGCTCGAATTCCATGTCGAACAGCCGGATATTTTCGCGAAACGCGGCTCTTCCCAGCAGAACTTGTGGAAGAAAGAAAACGCCGTTGAGGCAGTGGTAATGCATTGCGACGTCGGGAGCGAAATGGCGCGCCATCTCGTCGATTTGGCCTGACATGCGTAGGTTGGCGATGAGATAGATACGACGGCGAAGATCGCCCTCGTCCAACTGTTTCTGGCCCCCCGCGCTTCGCCGCACCGGCTTCTCCCTCGGGAGAAGCCGTCGTCACGGCGATCTTCCCCATGGTTTTACTTGACTCGCCGAGGAATTGGCCGTGAAAAAACTGACGTGATTTCAAAACTATAAGCTAATTTCGAGCTTTGTCGACCAGCTTGTTCTTGCCGATCCAGGGCATCATGGCCCTGAGCCTCGCCCCCACTTCCTCGATCTGATGGGCGTTGTTGCGGGCGCGCGTCGCCTTGAACGACGTCTGGTTGACCCTGTTCTCCAGCATCCAATCCCTGGTGAAGCGACCGGACTGGATGTCTTCGAGGACGCGCTTCATTTCCGCCTTGGTCGCAGACGTGATGATGCGCGGTCCCGTGACGTATTCGCCATACTCCGCGGTGTTGGAGACCGAGTAGTTCATATTGGCGATGCCGCCCTCGTAAATGAGGTCGACGATCAGCTTCACTTCGTGCAGGCATTCGAAATAGGCCATTTCCGGCGCATAGCCGGCCTCGACCAATGTCTCGAAACCGGCGCGGATGAGCTCGACCAGGCCGCCGCAAAGCACGACTTGTTCGCCAAACAGATCGGTCTCGCATTCCTCGCGGAACGTTGTTTCGATGATGCCGGCGCGTCCGCCGCCGATCGCCGAGGCGTAAGAAAGGCCGAGGTCATGGGCGGCGCCCGAGGCGTCTTGATGCACGGCGATGAGGCAAGGCACGCCGCCGCCTTTGAGATATTCGCCGCGCACCGTGTGGCCCGGGCCCTTCGGCGCGACCATGGCCACGTCAAGGTCCTTGCGCGGCTCGATCAAGTTGAAGTGGATGTTGAGGCCGTGTGCAAACAGCAAGGCGGCGCCCTGCTTCAGATTGGGGGCGAGGTCGGCGGCATAGATGTCGCCTTGCAATTCGTCCGGCGTCAGCAGCATGACCACATCGGCCCACTTGGCGGCTTGCGCCACCTCCATGACTCTGACGCCGGCGCTCTCGGCTTTTTTGGCCGAGGCGGAGCCTTTGCGCAGCGCCACCGCAACCTGGCTCACGCCGCTGTCGCGCAAATTCAGCGCGTGGGCGTGGCCCTGACTGCCATAGCCCACGACGGCCACCTTCTTGCCCTTGATCAGATTGGCGTCGGCATCCCGATCGTAATAGACGCGCATGTCTTGCGTTTCCCCCACCGGACGACGGGCCGCCGTCGCTCTTTGACCAATTGGACGGCCTCTTCTACGCGGCGATCCCGCCAAGGTCAAAAAGAAGCGGTCCAATTGGCGACATGATTGCGCCTCCCGTCTTCCTGATTGAGGGACGGGTTCGAAATCTTCTGACTGTCTCGCTATTTAACGCCGATCGAATCGATCGCGCCCACGCATTCGTCGATCGTTCCCGGCTTGCCGGTCAGCTCGAAAATGAAGCTCTCGGCGGCGTCGAAGCCGCGGAGCTCAGCCGCCCCTCAAATCCGAACCAATAATGCAAGTGAGAACGCCCCGGACCTGCTCGAGGACGACATCGGCGACGCGGTCCACGGGTTTCGAGACGATCCGCCTCCTGTCGATGGCCTTGATCTGATCGACGATCACGGCGCCCTCGACCTTTCCACCCGCCGACAATGCGACGTGAAAAGGCCAATGCTTGGCGCTGGAAGTCACCGGACACGCGAGCACGAACGAAGATCGTCGATTGTAAGCGTGCGCGGAAATGATGACGGCCGGACGCCGCCCACTTTGCTCATGACCAAAGGCCGGATCGAAATCGACCCAGACGAGGTCGCCAGCATCGAGGGCCGTCGCGCTCACTCGGAGGGTTTCGCGTCATAGGGCGGCCATGGAGGTTCAACCGCGCTCCAGTCTTCGAGCGGCGGTTGGTTTTCCCAGCCGATCCGATCCGCTTCGGCGAGCAGCTCGTCGAGCGAACGGGACCTGACCTTGGGGATCGACCGAAGCTCGATCACGCCTTTTCGAACCGAAAATTCGAGATCCTCGCCCGGACCGACGCGTAATTCGTCGAGCGCCGCCTTCGGCAAGCGTACAGCGGCGCTGTTGCCCCATTTCGCAATCCGAACGCGCATGACGGCTCCTTTTGTGGATATCCAATGTATATCCATCCAGCCCCGGCCGTCCACTCAAATCGGCTCCGGCCCGCGCGATATGGCGGCGATGCCGGTGCGCGACACCTCGACGAGGCCGATGGGCCGCATGAGGTCCACGAATTCGTCGATCTTTCCCGGCTTGCCGGTCAGTTCGAAAATGAAACTCTCGGTGGTGGCGTCGACCACGCGGGCCCGGAAAGCCTCGGCGAGGCGCAGCGCGTCGTTACGGTTCTCGCCGCGTCCGCGCACTTTGACCATGGCCAGTTCACGCTCGAGCGAGCGCGCGGCCAGGGTCAGATCGATGACCTTGTGCACCGGCACGAGGCGCTCGAGCTGATGGTGAATCTGTTCGATCGTCTCGGGCGTGCCCGAGGTTACGACCGTGATGCGCGACAGGTGCTCGGCGTGCGCGACTTCGGCCACCGTCAGGCTCTCGATATTGTAGCCGCGCCCTGAAAACAGGCCGACGACGCGCGCCAGAACGCCCGGTTCGTTGTCGACGAGGATCGATAAGGTATGCGCCTCGACGTTCGACCCGGTCGTAGGCGACGAATAGGGAGAAGGTGGAGCAGCCGCGGTCATGTGCTCGGATTCCGTTGCTTAAAACGCCAAATGGCGAGGGGTCGCCCGAATTGAATGGCAAATTGCCTTATTGCGGCGGTCCATTCAACCCCTCGCCGCCTGCGTCGCCAGGCATTTTCGAGGGCGACGCGCCAGCGCGAGCATTGTCACGGCCAGTGGCGATGGCCTGAGTTTGCGAGGCGGTTGGGGCATTCGGGGGGAAAGTTTCGCTCCAGCAGAAAAAGGAGCGTGTTTTGGCGATTTTCATTTCATCAATCTTCATCTGGTAGTTGATAACGAGATCGCCCGACCGAAATCGCGCCGCCCCCCCGAGGCGGACGATGACAAGCAGCGTTTGCAAAGAGTGGTCCTTATGCCGAAGACCGTGCTCATCGTCGAGGATAACGAACTCAACATGAAGCTGTTCAACGATCTGTTGGAGGCCAACGGTCACGCGACCCTCCAGACCACGAGCGGCGTCGAGGCCATTTCTCTGGCGCGCCGCCATCGGCCGGACCTCATCCTCATGGATATCCAGCTCCCCGAAGTCTCGGGTCTCGAGGTGACCCGCTGGCTCAAGGACGACCAGGAACTCCGCACGATTCCGGTTATCGCGATCACCGCCTTCGCGATGAAGGGCGACGAAGAAAAAATCCGCCAAGGCGGTTGCGAAGCTTATCTCTCCAAACCCATTTCAGTGGTAAAATTTTTGGAGACCGTCAACGCCTTCCTGGCCGACAAGTAAGAGGCTGTTAACCATGACCGCGCGTGTCCTCATCGTCGACGATCTCGCTCCCAACGTAAAGCTGCTGCAAGCGCGCCTCACCGCCGAGTATTTCGAAGTGATAACCGCGAGCAGCGGCTTAGAAGCGCTCGAGCTCTGTCGCGCAGATCGCTGCGACATCGTGCTCCTCGACGTGATGATGCCGGGCATGGACGGCTTCGAAGTCTGCCGCCGGCTGAAGGCGGATCCATCGACCGTACACATTCCCGTCGTCATGGTGACGGCGCTCGATCAGGCGGCCGATCGCGTGCGCGGCCTCGACGCCGGCGCCGACGACTTTCTCACCAAGCCCGTCGACGAAATCGCCTTGATCGCACGCGTGCGCTCGCTCGCCCGCATCAAGGTCATATTGGACGAATTACGCGCCCGCGCCAACACCTCGGCCAATCTTGGCATCTCGCAGGCGCCGCCGCAGTCGGCGGCTGACGCCGGTGAAAACGGACGTATCCTGCTGGTCGACGACACCGCCAGCTCGGCGAGCCGCATTGTCGCGGCGCTGCGCGATCTTCACGACATCGATGTCGAATCGGCCCCCCAGGAAGCCTTGTTCCGCGCCGCTGAAGGCGCTTACGATATGGTCGCCGTCAGCCTCAATCTCGGCGAATTCGATGCGCTGCGGCTGTGCAGTCAGTTGCGTTCGCTCGAGCGTACGCGCGCGTTGCCGATCCTGCTGATCGCCGATCTCGACGAACGCACGCGCATTTTGCGCGCGCTGGACCTCGGGGTGAACGACTATATCACCCGGCCGATCGACCATAACGAACTCATTGCCCGCGTACGCAGCCAATTGCGCCGCAAACGCTATACCGACATGCTGCGCGACAATCTGCAAGCCGCCATGGAGCTCGCGGTCGTCGATCCGTTGACGGGGCTCAACAACCGCCGCTATCTCGAGACCCATCTCGCGTCGCTGCTCGACCAGGCGGCATACAAGGGGCGGCCTCTGTCTTTGATGGCGCTTGACATCGATCACTTCAAGAAGGTCAACGACACGTACGGTCACGACGTCGGCGACGAGGTTCTGGCGCATTTCGCTCAACGCATGAAACGCGTGGTTCGCGACGCCGACCTGGTTTGCCGCATGGGCGGCGAAGAATTCGTCATCGTCATGCCGGAAACGCCGCTGGCGGTCGCCGCGAAAATCGCCGAACGCGTGCGCGCGGCGATCCAATCGGAGCAATTCCACATCGACTCCTTTGGACGGACCATTCCGGTGACGACGTCGATCGGCATCGCCGAACGAGGCGCCGACGCCAACGCCGACGCGCTGTTGCGCCGCGCCGACAAAGCGCTCTACGCGTCAAAGAGTTCCGGCCGCAACCGGGTCACCGCCGCCGCCGCCTGAATGATCCGGTTCGCGCGCCCCTCTCCCACAGGGAGAGGGTGGCTGCCATAGGGCGTTCCGAAGGGACGCCCGTCGCAGGCGACGGGCTATGGCGGCCGGGTGAGGGGTTGCGCGGCCTTGGTCGTTAGCGCCGTTGCCTCGGCAGGCCGCGTCGGCCTTGCGGGAGATGGCGGGTTAAACTATACCCGCGGGCGCGCCCGCGATGCTGCGGCTGGCGGCCGCCCTCCGCTTAAGAGGCGGCGACAAACAAAGTGGGGCCATAGCTCAGTTGGGAGAGCGCTTCAATGGCATTGAAGAGGTCGTCGGTTCGATTCCGTCTGGCTCCACCAAGCAGTCCTTTCGTTCGGCGCTGACGTTTTGACGGAACGGGAAGACGCGCGCGGCGCCTGCAAAAACTGGCGTTGGTTGAGCGCCAGCCCGCGCCCAGCCTCGAACAGCTCAGCGCGTCGGTCGGGCGACTGCTCGAATTAAAGCGAAGCTCGCCTCTTGGAAACCGCTGCCGCCTGGCGGCCGAATGCGTCACTCGCTCAGCATCGTCAGAAATCTGACCTTTGAGGCGATGTTCAGAGCGGCGAGCGACAATCCGACGAAGATAGCCAAGGTGAGCAACACGAGCTTCGTGGCGTAAGATATGTCCGCCTCCATCGGGGGAGGGACAGCCAATCTAACACAGATCCTCTCTCGCCTGAACCGAGGCCGGCGCTCGGCAATTTTCACCGCCGTGGCCGTGCTTGTCACGGCCATCCAGCTCATGCTGGAGTATGATTGACCGACCGGCGCGATACCGCAACGCCACAAAGCCAGTGGTCAGGCCAGCGGTCGGGCGTGGATGCCCGCGCCAAGCGCGGGCATGTTGGTTTCAGGAGGCGAACATACAAGATGCGTCGAGCGGCAAAACCCGCTCAGGCCACGCCTCTTTCATTCAGGAACGGCCCGTAGCGCTTGTCGATATTGGGAATGTGATTGGTCAGCCAATCGACGACGAAGCCGGCGGTCTCTCCCGTAACCTCCGCCTGGCCGGCATGGAATTTCTTCTGCAGGTCGAGACAAGTCGCCACCAGTTTGTCATGCTCGGCCTTGTGGGTCGCGGCGGCGGGATAGTTGTATCTGGCGAAATTAGCTTCCTCGGAAGCGAAATGTTGCGCAACCGTTGTGATGAGCGTGTCCAATTGCCTGCCGACCGCCGAGCGGTCGCCGCTGCCGACGGCGTCGCCGAGGGCGTTGACCTGCTGGAAAATCTTTTGATGCTCCTGGTCGTGCTTGCTCACGTTGGTGGCGAATTGGTCTTTGGTCCAGGTGATGAGCGACATGGTGCTTCCTCCCCATTGAACGAATTTCCCGAGAGCGAAATGGTTTCGAATGGCGATTTCGCTCCTTGGCGTTTGTTTCAACGGACGATTTTGTCCGGAAAGTTCGCGACTTTTCTACGGTCACGTTCCGAGGTTCAATCGAAGGACGCGGACGCGTTTTGAAGACACATGCCTGCGCCGACGATCGAACCTTTCTGTCTACGAGCGATGGCGGCGCTTGTAATTGACCTTTATCAACACGAGACGAATTGCCGCAGGCGCGAGGCGCGCACCGCGACGCGTGGCGCACAAAATAAGATTCGCGAAGAGCGGCGTCGTTATGACTAGCCCGCCGTCGTGAAACCGGGATAGAGCGTCATCCCTCCATCGATAAATAGCGTGGCGCCGACGACATAATCCGAATCGTCGGAGGCGAGCCACACAGCCGCTCGGGCTACGTCCTCCGGCTGTCCAATTCGCTGATACGGTATGAGAGTGAGAAGCTTTTGATAAGCTTCCTGCGTCTCCCACGCGGCCGTGTTTATCGCGGTCCTTATGGCGCCGGGCGCAATGCCGTTGACGCGAATGCGGTGGGGAGCAACCTCCTGAGCAAGACTGCGCATCATCATCATGACGCCGCCTTTGGAGGCGGCGTAATTCGGATGGCCCGCCCATGGGATTTCTTGGTGGACCGAACTCATACAGATGATCTTGCCGGCCGCGACGGACACCGACGGCGCCACGCCGCGGCGTAAGAACTCGCCGATCGCCTCGCGAGCGCAAAGAAACTGCCCGGTGAGATTGACGCCGATCACGGCGTTCCATTGCGACAAGGTCATCTCATGGAAAGGCGCGTCGCGTTGCAGTCCCGCGTTGTTGACGAGAATGTCGATCGTGCCGAACTCCGCCATCATGCGCCGAAACATCTCGCCAACGTCATCCTCCTGCGAGACATCCGCTTGGTGCGCGTAGGCCTTCCTCCCGCACCGCCGGATCTCTTCGACGACCTCCTCCGCCTGACGCGCGTTGGCCACATAATTGACGACGACGTCGGCGCCGGCTTGACCGAACGCCAGCGCGATCGCCCGGCCGATTCCCGAACTCGCGCCGGTGACCAACGCCTTTTGGCCGGCGAGAACTTTTGGCGCGCGACGTGGGGGCGGCTGCGCGTTTCCGTGCGCTGCGGGCGAAAGGGCCATCGGATCACCCCGCTTTCAATTCTAATTTCACGAAGACGGCCGGATCGAAAAACCAGCCGCGCCCGCGGAGCGCGGGCGTGACCCGACGCTCTGCGTCTCGACGCGCTCACCAACGCATAGGAGGGCGTAATGTTCCACTGGCGAACGCTGTTACGCGTCAGCCCGCTCCATATAATCGAAATAATCGAACGCCACGGAACGCTCGCGAGCGACGAAGTCAGAAAACCCGATTAGAATATCCTCCTCTGGGAACGGAACAAGGCGCGGACGATGGACAAGAAGTGGCATTTCGACATCGGCTATTTTCTGTTCGCCCTGATCGTCGTCTTGTTCTTGCAACAGCTCTGGACAGCCTCCCAGCAGGCGGAAGTCGTCCCCTACAGCGAGTTTGTCAGTCTCCTGCGCCAGGACAAGATCGCCGAGGTCGAGGTCGCCGACAGATATGTGCGCGCGACGTTGAAGCAGCCGCGCGATGGACGCGAGCAGGTGCTCGCCGTCCGGGTCGATGCGGGCGTCGCTGCGGAGCTCGAGGCCGCCAAGGTCAAATACGCGGGCGCCGTGGAGCACACCTGGCTCGTCACGCTGCTCTCTTGGATCGTCCCGATGGCGATCTTCTTTCTCGTGTGGAGCCTGTTGTCGCGCCGCATGGGTCAGGGACTGGGTTCCTTCATGTCGATCGGCCAAAGCAAGGCCAAGGTGTTCGTCGAAAAGGACACCAAGGTCGGCTTCGCCGACGTGGCCGGCGTCGACGAGGCCAAGGATGAGCTGCAAGAAATCGTCGCTTTCCTGAAGGAGCCGGCTACCCATGGCCGTCTCGGCGCGCGCATTCCGAAAGGCATTCTCATAGTCGGTCCGCCGGGAACGGGAAAGACGCTTTTGGCCCGCGCCGTCGCCGGAGAAGCCGGGGTGCCGTTCTTTTCGATCAACGGCTCGGAATTCGTCGAGATGTTCGTCGGCGTCGGCGCGGCGCGCGTTCGCGACCTCTTCGCGCAGGCGCGCGCCAGCGCCCCTTGTATTATTTTCGTCGACGAACTCGATGCGCTCGGGCGCGCGCGCGGCATTTCGATGCTGGGCGGCGGCAACGATGAAAAGGAGCAGACCCTCAACCAGCTGTTGAGCGAACTCGACGGGTTCGACACAAGCATCGGCGTCGTTCTGCTGGCGGCGACGAACCGCCCAGAGGTGCTCGATCCCGCGCTCCTGCGCGCCGGCCGGTTCGATCGGCAGATTGCAGTCGACCGGCCCGACAAGAACGGGCGCGTAGCGATCCTCGGCGTGCATCTGAGGAAGATCAAACTCGAGGTCGGCGTGGATCCCGCCCAGATCGCCGCGCTGACGCCGGGCTTCACAGGCGCCGATCTCGCCAATCTGGTCAACGAGGCGGCGATGGTGGCGACGCGTCGGAGCGCGCAGTCCGTGTCGATCGAGGATTTCACCGCCGCGGTCGAGCGCGTCATCGCCGGTCCCGAAAAGCGCAAGCGGCTGCTCAATCCACGCGAACGCAGCATCGTCGCCCATCACGAGATGGGCCATGCGGTCGTCGCCATGGCGCTGCCGGATATCGATCCGATCAAGAAGGTGTCGATCATTCCGAGGGGCATGGGGGCGCTCGGCTACACCATGCAAATGCCGACCGAAGACCGCTATCTGATGACGCGCTCGGAATTATTAAACCGCATGACCGTTCTGCTCGGCGGCCGCGCCGCGGAAATGGCCGTCTTTCACGAGGCGACCACCGGCGCCGCGGATGACTTGCAACGGGCCACCGAAATGGCCCGCGCCATGGTCACGCGCTACGGCATGGAGCCAGAGGTCGGGCAAGCGTGCTACGTCGCCGAACGACCGCGCTACTTGGATGTGCCGGGATTAGGCCCACAACAGACGGAGACGAGCAACGAGACCAGCGCCAAAATCGACCAGGCGGTGCGCAATCTCGTCCAGCAGGCCTTCGATCGCGCCACCGCAATATTGGACGCATGCGCCGCTGTGCATAAGCAATCCGCGCAGCGTCTGCTCGAAAAAGAAACCTTCGCCGAGGATGACCTCGCGCCGATCCGAGCCGCAGTGAGCGCATGCGAGTCGGTTCCGGCGGAGCAAGGCTGATAATCTACCAGCCGCGACTGACACTGATCCATCAGCACGTCATGGCCGGGCTTGACCCGGCCATCCACGTCTTTGACTTAACAAAAAAAAGGCGTGGATGCCCGCGACAAGCGCGGGCATGACGAGTCACTGTTTCTCGCCGCTGGTATCACCCCCCGCCTCCACAAAACTCTCCAGCACCCTTGCGCCCCGCCCTGTCGAAATCGACGGCGAGCTTATCGCCGTCCACATTGGCCACCGTCCCGGGGCCGAATTTCATGTCCAAGGCGCGTGCGCATTGAACGCCGGCAAGCGGATTGCCTCTGGAGGTTTATTTTCCGACAGGCGCCGAGCCTCCTCGATCGCGCCTTCACTCGAACGTCATGCCCTCGTAAAGCGCAGCGAAAGCAAGCGATATCGACAGCGCCGCGATCGGCGCCGCAGCGTCTAGCCCGGAGAATTCGTCGAGCCGCCAGTCCGTTTCGCGCGTCCACATTTGGCCTGCCGGCTCATCCTGGGACAGGAACAGAATATGGCGTATCGCCGGCACGCTCTTGTAGTCTTCGAGTTTTTTGGTGAAATCGATCCATCGCGTGCTTTTCGAGAGAACCTCGATCACCAGGACCGGTTCGGTGAGGAAGGTCGATTTCGGGTCATAAGGCCCGCAATCTACCGCGACATCGGCATAACGGAAATTGCCGTTCGGAATACGGATTTTACCGTCAGCGACAATAGCCCGGCAGGAACGGCCACGCAAAAGCCGCTTGAGTTCGCTGCCGGCATTTAGAGCGACAAGACTGTGGGCGTTGGTCGCCCCCACCATCATCTTGGCGCCGTCCCAGATTACGAACTTGAGTCGTGGCGCGCCGTCGACGAATTCGTAGCGCTCGGTCTGCTTCACGTGCCAAGCCTCGAATTCTTCCGCCGTCATACGCTTGGGAACAGCTAACGCCACGGCTCGACCTTCCGTTCATGGGCGCTCCAGCGGGACTGGCCGAGGTTAACCCGCCTCCACAAAACTCTCCAGCGCCATCTTGCGCTCCGCCTTGTCGAAATCGACGGAGATTTCGTCGCCGGACAAGGCGGCGCGGTCGCTCGCCTGGCGCCCGCCGGCTCACGCTACGTCGGGCTGCACCTCGGCGATGATTTTCGCGCCGATCTCGCGTTCCGCCGTAGCCAGTTCGTAAGCTGTCTGAAGGTTGAGCCAGAAGCGCGGATTGTTTCTGAAGAACCTGCCGAGGCTGAGGGCGGTGTCCGGCGACACGCCTCGCTTGCCGTTCAAGATGTCGGTGACGCGCCCCGACGGCAGGCGCAGGGCGAGCGCCAGACGATTGGCGGATATGGCTCGCGCCGTGAGTTCTCGTTTCAGGATTCTGCCTGGATGGACTGGGCGCATGGCGCCTCGCTCCTCAATGATAGTCGACGATTTCGACGTCGAACGCATCGCCCCTCAACGTCATGCCCGCGCTTGTCGCGGGCATCCACGCCGAGACGCCGCCAGAACGAATGGCGTGAGCGCGTCGAGGTCGCGGCTTTTCGTTTCTGTTTCGTTGTTCGTCCCGGCGTGGATGGCCGGGACAAGCCCGGCCATGACGCGCGGCGTGGCGTCATGTAAGGTCACCCCTTCTCCACAAAACTCTCCAGCACCATCTTGCGCCCCGCCTTGTCGAAATCGACGGTGAGCTTATTGCCATCCACGTTCGCCACGGCGCCGGGGCCGAATTTCATGTGGAAGACGCGGGCGCCTTTGGCAAAGCGCGGGCTCGACGAAGATTTCGCCAGCGCTTCGCCGTCGATGACGAGCGGCGTTCTGGCGCGAGCGTCCGCCTTCGCCGTCTCGGTCCGCGCCGCCTGCGCGCGCCTCCAGCCGGGCGTCGAATAATTCGAGCCGTAGGCGTCCATATTGGCGAAACGCGAGACGCCATAGGCGCCGTATTGCGAGGCGTTCGCCGCCTCCGTCAGCTCGACTTCGGACGCCGGCAGATTGTCGAGAAAGCGCGATGGCGCCGTCGTCTGCCACAGGCCGCGGATGCGCCGATTGCTGGCGAACAAGATTTTCACGCGCCGCTTGGCGCGCGTCATGCCGACATAAGCGAGGCGGCGTTCCTCCTCGAGCCCGGCGCGCCCGTTCTCGTCGAGCGAGCGCTGATGCGGAAACAGGCCCTCCTCCCAGCCGGGGAGATAGACCGTTTCGAACTCCAGCCCCTTGGCGCCATGCAGCGTCATGATGGACACGCGCTGCTGATTGCTTGCCTCGTCCGTCTCCATCACCAGCGACACATGCTCGAGAAACGCCGCCATGTCGGGGAATTCCTCGATGGCGCGCACCAGCTCCTTCAAATTCTCGAGGCGCCCGGCGGCCTCCGGCGTCTTGTCCAGACGCCACATCTCGGTGTAGCCCGACTCGTCCAGCACGGTCTCGGCGAGTTCGTAATGAGCGCGGCGATCGACCATCGCCCGCCAACGTTCGAAATCATCGAGAAGCGAACGCAGCGTCGCGCGGGGCTTGGCTTTCAGCTCTTCCGTTTCGACAAGTATGCGCGCCGACTGCATCAAGGGGATATGCTCGCGCCGCGCATATTCGTGCAGCACTTGCAGCGTCGCGTCGCCGAGGCCGCGCTTCGGGACATTGACGATGCGCTCGAAGGCGAGATCGTCAGAAGGCTGAGCGACACAGCGCAGATAGGCGAGCGCGTCGCGGATTTCGAGCCGTTCGTAAAAGCGTGGGCCGCCGATCACCCGATACGGCAAGCCCAGCGTAATGAAGCGCTCCTCGAATTCGCGCATTTGGAATGAGGCGCGCACGAGAATGGCGATTTCGTCCAGCGCATGGCCCTTGCGTTGCAACTGCTCGATGTCCTCGCCCACCGTGCGGGCCTCTTCCTCGCTGTCCCACACGCCGGTGACCGTCGGCTTTTCGCCTGGCGCGCCCTCGGTGAACAGAGTCTTGCCGAGCCGGCCTTCGTTGTAAGCGATGAGATGCGAGGCGGCCGCGAGAATGTGTCCGGTCGAGCGGTAATTGCGCTCGAGCCGCACGATCCTGGCGCCGGGAAAATCCTTCTCGAAGCGCAAGATGTTCTCGACCTCGGCGCCGCGCCAGCCATAGACGCTCTGGTCGTCGTCGCCGACGCAGCAGACATTGTGGCGTCCCTGCGCGAGCAGCCGCAGCCACAGATACTGCGCGGTGTTGGCGTCTTGATATTCATCGACCAGGATATAGCGGAAGCGCTGCTGGTAATCCGAAAGAACGTCGCTGTTCTCGCGAAACAGCCGCAGGCACTCAAGCAGCAAATCGCCGAAATCGGCGGCGTTGAGGATTTTCAAGCGCTCCTGATAGAGGGCATAGAGCTTGGCGCCCGCGCCGTCGGCAAAGGAATGCGCCTCGCCGACCGGGACTTGCGCAGGCGTGAGGCCGCGATTCTTCCAGGCGTCGATGCGATGCGCGAGCGCCCGCGCCGCCCAGCGCTTGTCGTCGATGTTCTCGGCCTGCAAGACTTGCTTCAGCAGGCGGATCTGATCGTCCGTATCGAGGATGGTGAAGTTCGATTTCAGCCGCACGAGTTCGGCGTGACGGCGCAGGATTTTCGCCGAAATGGCGTGGAAGGTGCCGAGCCATTGCATGGCGTCGGCGCCCCGGCCGGCGAGAACCTCGACGCGCTCGCGCATTTCGCGCGCCGCCTTGTTGGTGAAGGTGACGGCGAGAATTTCCCAGGCGCGCGCTTTGCCGCTCGCCAGCAAATGGGCGATGCGGGTGGTGAGCACGCGCGTCTTGCCGGTTCCAGCTCCCGCCAGCACCAGCAAGGGACCATCGACCAACTCGACGGCCGCGCGCTGCTCGGGATTGAGCGCGTCGAGATAGCGGCGGCTCGACGCCGCCGCCGCGCGCGCGCCGACGCCGCTCGGCGCGAGCCCGAAATCCTCTTGGGGAAGCGGTCGTGACAACAGGCGAACTCCATTTTGATTCCCTACAGCATATAGGAGAACGGAAAGAGAATCACGACGCCATCTTCCCCTTCCGGCTAAGATTGATTATACCGACGGCGCTAATTCATGCCCCGACGCTCAGCCCCATGCTGGGCGTCCGCGCCCGCGCCTTTAGAGCCAGGATCGGGTTGGAGGACGTGTCTATGACGCGCTGACGATCGGCATGACGCGCCGTTGGCGTCAGTTCGAAGACTCCTCGCCTCGCGCTCTTCAGGACCCTTTCAAATGACTGGCTGGTCGGCGACGCTCGGCTTTCAGATTGGCGAGATCATTTGGATAGACCTGTTGCTGTCGGGCGACAACGCCGTCCTCATCGCCCTCGCTTGCCGCAGGCTGCCGGGCCGCCAGCGCCGTTGGGGCATGACGCTCGGCGCCGCCGGCGCGGTGTTGCTCCGCATAGGCTTTACGCTCGTTGTCGGCCAGATTTTCGCCACCCCGCTGTTGAAGACCGTCGGCGGCGTGTTGCTGCTCGCCATAGCGATCAAGCTCTTGGTTGAGGAAACGGAACACAAGGAGGTCGCCGCCAGCGAGCGTCTCTGGAGCGCGGTGTTTTCGATCGTCGCGGCGGACGCGGTGATGTCGCTGGACAATGTCATCGCTATCGCTGCGGCGGCGCGCGGGTCGACTGCCCTCATCGTTTTCGGACTGGCGCTCTCGGCGCCGCTCGTCGTGTTCGGCGCGGGGATGGTGATGCGGGCGCTGGAGCGGTTCCCGCTCCTCGCTTGGGCCGGCGCCGGCCTGCTCGGCTGGATCGCCGGCGAATTGGTCGCCGGCGATCCCGTGTGGGCGAGGCCCGCGTGGATGGATTTGGAGACGCTGGAGACGATCCTGTCGGTCGCCGGGGCCGCGATCGCCCTTGCCGTCGGCTGGATCGTTGAATGGCTGGAGGCGAGACGAGAAGCCGCCGCCAAGGGCGCGCCAGGCGGTAAGAAACGTTGAACGCCCTGTCATCGGCCGCTGGTTTCGGGCGTCACCCGCGCCGAGGGTCCATTCTTCCCGCGAGCGCCATATGCTATAAGAGAGTTTGGAGAATCGCCATTATGCATGGTTTGGACCGTATTACACAAAATCCCGCCATCATGGGCGGGCGCCCCTGCATCCGGGGGATGCGGGTCACCGTCGGCATGATCGTCGGCCAAATCGCCGCCGGCGTTCCGATCGACGCGCTTCTCACCGATTATCCGTATCTCGTGCGAGAGGACATCGCGCAGGCGCTGCGCAATGCGGCTTGGCGTGCGGAGGAAAGGGAAATCCTTCTAGCCGAGGCGTGAAAATTCTCATCGACATGAATCTTTCGCCGCCCAAAACGGTTTCGTCGTGCTTATACCAACGGCCTTAAACAGTACCCGTCATGCCCGCGCTTGTCGCGGGCATCCACGCCGGGACACTGCGAGAAATGTCCAAGGAAAGGCGGCAACGGTCAGCCTTTCATTGAGACGTGTCGCAGCCCGCTGGCGTGGATGGCCGGGACAAGCCCGGCCATGACGCGCGAAACGGGGCATTGTTAAAGGCCGCTGGTATTACTCATGATTTGGATTTCGGCTCGATCCTCGCGGCGACTGGCGGTTCGAAACCGAGCGTCGTCCAAATTCGCGGCGACGATTTGCGTCCCGCCTCGATCGGGGCGCGCGTCGCGCAGGCGCTTCGGGCGGCGGCGCGTGAGATCGAGACCGGGGCGTTGATTACCATTGACGTAAACAAGGCCAGATTACGAATCCTGCCCTTGGTCGCTCCCTCGCCGAGAAACCTCTGATCGCCTCGGGGCGCCCAATCGCAGGACTGGAGTCGATCAACCGGATTTCGCGTCATGGCCTTATTGAAGTGGTCGTTGGTCATTGTTGCGATCTACCTCGCCGCGATCGTCGCGTTCGGCGTCTTGCAGCGCCGCTTCCTGTATTTTCCGGACCCACGCCGCGTCGACCCGGCGGAAGCGGGCATGAGCGGGGTCGAAGAGCTGCGTTTGTCCACCAATGACGGCGAGACGCTGCTGGCATGGCACGCCGCTCCGGCGCCAGGGCGCCCGCTTATCCTTTATTTCCACGGAAACGCCGCCAATCTGGCCGATCGGGCGCCTCGCTTTCGGGCGCTCATTGCGCACGGATACGGGCTGTTCGCCGTTTCCTTCCGCGGTTATGGCGGTTCGACCGGCTCGCCGACCTACCAAGGTCTTGTGCAAGACGGCGAGGCGGCTTACGCAACGGCGCGGGGGCGCGGATACGAGCAAAACCGCATCGTCGTAATGGGCGAGTCGCTGGGGACCGGCATCGCTACGGTCATCGCAGCCGCGCATCCAGCCGCCGCGCTGGTGCTCGATTCGCCGTTTTCCTCGCTCGTGGAGGTCGCCGCCGCGCATTACCCGATTTTTCCGGTGCGTTCGCTGATGTTGGATCGGTTCCAATCAGACCTCGCCATCGGCGACGTGCGCATGCCGCTTCTCGTCGTCCACGGGGACCGGGATCCGGTGGTTCCAATCCGGTTCGGTCGCCAGTTGTTCGAACGCGCCAATGAGCCGAAGACCTTCATGAGCGTGCGCGGCGGCGGACATCTCGTGCTCGGTCTGGCGGATGTATTGGGGCGGGTGCAGGACTGGATTGATGCGGCGACGGCCGCCAATCGCCGGTAGAACATCTCGAGACTTGCGCCGAGGAAGACTTGAGCGCCGGGCGCGGCCCCTCACGGGCGCGCCCAAGCGTCGATGGCGTCGGCGAAGATGCGTTCGCCCGCCGCTCCCTTTTCCATCGAGATCGTGGCGGCGCGCCCGTCCGTGAGCTGCATGGGAAGGTCGACGATCATCGGCGCGCGCAACAGCATGACGTTGCGCGCCTCGCGATCGCCGCGCATGAGGCCGATGAGGAAGTTGTTCTCGGTGGTGATCGGCACCGGAATGCCGACCACCCTTTCGCCCGCTTGCGCCTCGGGTCGGCGCATCTGAATGGGGCCGATCGCCTTGACGCCCTTCACGTCGGCGCCCGGCGCGACCTCGAACGAAACATTGATCGTGTGCGAGGCGGACAGGGTGGCGTCGAGGTTCTTCTGAAACACCAGCATCAATTTGAGCTTGGCGTCGGGAATGTCGATGTCGCCGCGAATCGCCGAGGCGAGCGGCTGCCCCGGCCCGCCGCCGACATTGTCGAGACGCCAAACCACCGAGCCGGGATAGGTCTTGACCTTGTTCGCCTCCTCCGGCGCCGCGACCAATAGCTCCGCCTTCTGGGCGACGGGAACCGTAGGCTCGCGCGACGCTCCGTCGGCGGCGCGCGTAGAGCTTGACGGCGCGCGATCTTGATCCCCGTCCCCGACGCGGTCGGCGATCTTGCCGCTCTCTGGGGAATCCTCGACGGAGGCCCCGGGGTTCGAGCGAACGAGGTCTTCGGGACGCTCACGAAATTGCCAGGCGGCGAGGGCGACCAGGCCGGCGAGCACGACGACGATGGCCGCAATCGCCAACAGGCGGCGCGACCCGCCGGCGGCTTCCGGCGGCAGCGGCTGAGGCGCGGCAGGCCGCTGCCGCTCACGCGGCGACGTTTCCGGCGTGGCGGCTTCGGCAGCGCCAGAGCCGGCCGATACGGGTTGCCCGGCGCGCGCCGGCTTGGCGCGATCCTCGGTCTGGTCCGACTCCGGCTTGTTCCCCGCTTCCGCTTCGACGCGAGCGATCGCTTGTTCGAGCGCACGGCCCTCGGCCGCGATATCGCTCTCAGCCACGGGCGGCCGAATGCTCCGCAACTGGTTGAGCAGCGCCTTGCGCGCCCGCTCATAGACCGCCTGACGCGCCTCGGGCGCCGCTTGCGGAAGCGCAGCTACCGCTCGCGAAAGTAAAGAATAATAGTCGGCCATCCGGGTTTTAAGAGCATTTCCGGCAATGGCCGTCAATCCTGGAAGGGATTGCGCACGAGAATCGTGTCGTCGCGTTCCGGACTGGTCGACAGCAAAGCCACCGGCGCGTCGATCAATTCCTCGATACGGCGCACATATTTGATCGCTTGCGCCGGCAAATCGGCCCAAGAGCGCGCGCCGCCGGTCGTGCCCTTCCATCCTTCGATGGTTTCATAGACCGGCATGACGCGCGCCTGCGCGGCCTGCGACGCCGGCAGGCGGTCGATCCGGCGGTCATCCAACAGATAATGGGTGCAGACCTTGATCTCGTCGAAACCGTCGAGGATGTCGAGCTTGGTCAGCGCGACGCCGTTGATGCCGGAGGTCTTGACCGCCTGCCGCATGAGCGCCGCGTCGAACCAGCCGCAACGCCGGCGTCGGCCGGTATTGGTGCCAAATTCCCGACCGCGGTCGCCGATCAGCTGACCGACGCCGTCGTGGAGTTCGGTGGGGAACGGCCCGCCGCCGACGCGCGTCGTGTACGCCTTGGCGATGCCGAGCACATAACCGATCGCCCCCGGCCCGAGCCCAGAGCCGCTCGCGGCGGCGGCGGCGACGGTGTTGGACGAGGTGACGAAAGGATAGGTGCCGTGATCGACGTCGAGCAGCACGCCCTGCGCGCCCTCGAACAATATGCGCTTGCCGGCGCGCCGCTCATTCTCGAGCAAATTCCATACCGCATCCATGAACGGCAGGATGTCGGGCGCGACGGAGAGCAGCTCCTCGCGCAGCGCCGCCGCCTTTATCTCGGGCAGACCGAGGCCGCGGCGCAGCGGATTGTGGTGCGACAACACGCGCGCGATCTTGTCGCTAAGCGTATCGGGCTCGGCGAGGTCCATCAGCCGAATCGAGCGGCGCCCAACCTTGTCTTCGTAAGCGGGACCGATGCCACGTTTGGTCGTGCCGATCTTGACGCCGTCGCCCGCAGACTCTTCCCGATGCGCGTCGAGTTCGCGATGCAGCGACAAGATCAACGGCGCGTTTTCGGCGATCTTGAGATTGTTTGGCGAGATTTCGACGCCCTGTTCGCGCAGCCGCGCGATCTCGCCCATCAGAAAATGCGGATCGACGACGACGCCGTTGCCGATCACCGAAAGCTTGCCCGGCCGCACGATGCCTGAGGGCAACAACGCGAGCTTGTAAGTCTTGCCGTTGATGACCAGCGTGTGGCCGGCGTTGTGGCCGCCTTGAAAACGCACCACGACATCGGCCTCGAGCGAGAGCCAATCGACGATCTTGCCTTTGCCTTCGTCGCCCCATTGGGCGCCGACGACGACCACGTTCGCCATGGCGTTTTATGCTTTTCGGTTGGAAAGCGCGAAAAAGCCCCGGCGCGGTAACGCCGAGGCTCGTTACCGTATTGCTCTAGCGCAAACCGGGCGGGGGGTAAAGGCTTCGCTCGTGGGATGAGAAGGATTAGGATTTTGGGCTTCGTCGGCCTACCGTTCCGCCTTTGAAATTCCAACTGTCGCCACGCCGTCATATGCGATGTCGCCGCGGTAGCCTTCGTAGGCGGCCGTGTATTCCATGACGCGCGCCACCTCGGTAATGAACTCCTCGCCATATCCGGCGCGGCGCAACAGGTGGAAACCAATCTCCATCCCCGAGGCGATGCCGCCGCCGGTGATGATCCGCCCCGCATCGACGACCCGCGCACGGCTGATGCGGCAAGCAGGGGCGATCTCGGCCAAGCGATCGATCGGCGTCTTGCCCATGCTCGAACTCTCCAGCCGATCGGGCTCCTTGCGATTGGTGGCGAGGCGGCCGTCGAGCAACCCCATGCGCCCATAAATCCAAGAACCCGTGCACACCGATACGAGCAGCGTCTTTTCGGGGAGAGCGCGGATAAAGGCGTGCAAGCGAGCGTTGTTGATTTCCTGGCGCGTGCCGAACCCGCCGGGAATCAGGAAGGCGTCCATGTCGGGGGCGTCGGCGAAACTGTAGTTGGGCAGCACGGTGAAACCTGCTTGGGCCTGCACGGGGCGCATCGATTCGCAGACGAAGAAGGCGTCGAGTTCCGGATCGAAGCGGCGCGCCACCGAGAAGACGCCGTAAGGCGCCGCGAAGTCGACGATCTCCAGGTCCTTGCATATGAAAACGCCGAGACGAAAGCCAGGCTTGGAAGGCATACGAATTTCCTCCGTGCTTAGTTAGGTAGGCAGGTTGGCATCCAGACTGGCCAAAGCCGGCGGCTTTTTATGGCGAGACACACATCGGGTTTGCAGCGATATTTGGATCGCTCAGCCCTTGATGCAGATGAGCGGCCTGAGGTAGGCGACTTTTTTCGCCAACCCTGCGGCCTCCGCCGAATCGACGACGGCGCGAACGTCCTTGTAAGCGCCTGGGGCTTCCTCGGCGATCCCGCGCATGGAAGGGCTCTTGACGATGATCCCTTGCGCTCGCAACGCGTCGACGACTTGTCGCCCGCTCCATGTGCGTGAGGCCGCATGGCGGCTCATCTGCCGCCCGGCTCCATGACAAGCGGAAGAAAAAGCTTGGCTCTCGCTCGTGGCGATTCCAGCCATCACATAGGAACCCGCGCCCATACTGCCGCCGATCAGCACCGGTTGGCCAAAAGGACGCAGCGCTTCCGGTAGGCTCGGATCGCCCGGTCCGAATGCCCGCGTCGCGCCCTTTCGATGGACGAAAAGCTTACGTAATTTTCCATCGGCGTCATGGCCTTCAAGCTTGCATGTATTGTGCGAGACGTCGAACATCAGCGGCAGTTCGCCGTGCCGGAAAAAACGAGCGAACACTTGCCGAGTGAGATGGCCGATGATCTCGCGATTGGCGAGCGCACAATTGATGGCGGCGCGCATGGCGCCGAGGTAGCGTTGGCCGAGTTCCGAGTTGATCGGCGCACAGGCAAGTTCGCGGTCGGGCAGGTCAATTCCATAGCGTTCCGACGAAACGGCCATCTCCCGGAGGAACTCCGTGCCGATCTGATGCCCGAGGCCACGCGATCCGCAATGAATCGTCACGACGCATTCTCCCCGCACGAGGCCATAGGCCGCCGCAATGGCCTCGTCGAAAACCTCGGCGATCTCCTGCACCTCGAGATAGTGGTTGCCGGAGCCGAGCGTCCCCATCTCACGACGCTGACGCTTTTTAGCTTGATCGGAAACGGCCGCCGGATCGGCGCCGTCGGCGCGTCCATGCTCTTCGATGCGCTCGAGATCTTCCGCCCGGCCCCAGCCGTTTTGCACGGCCCATTCGGCGCCTCCCGCGAGCATGGCCGTCATGTCCTGCGGGTTGAGCTCGATTTTCCCTTTAGAGCCGACGCCGACCGGCACATGCGCATAGAGCGCGTCGGCCAATTCCTGCTGAACCGCAACGATCTGATCGCGCTTCAGACCGGTAAGATGGGTGCGCACGCCGCAAGAAACGTCGAAACCGACGCCCCCTGCGGACACGACGCCGCCAGCATCGGGATCGAAGGCGGCCACGCCGCCGATCGGGAATCCGTAACCCCAATGCGCGTCCGGCATGGCGTATGACGCGCGCACGATGCCGGGAAGCATGGCGACGTTGGCGACTTGGTCGAAGACTTTATCGTCCATCGCGGCGATCAAGGCTTCGGTCGCATAGATGACGCCTGGCGCGCGCATGGCGCCGAAGGGCGCGATCCGCCAAGCCGTGTCGGAAAGCTTCTCAAAACGCGAGAGGTCCATCGCCAGGCTCCGTTGCAGGGGCGTGAAGAGAACTAGGGCGCCGGCTGGCGAGACTCATTTCCGAAAAATAAGAATTTGTAACTGGCGCCACGCGCCTAAACGTCGATGACGCATTGGGCGCGCCACAGCCCAGGCCGGTCCTCGACGACGGCGAGCTCGGTAAAGGTCGCGCCCTTCACCTCGACGGCCGGCGCGTGGCGCGCGCGCGAGACGTGTTCGCCAAACGCCTTTGCCTGCAGACGGCGGCCGTCGATCGTGACGGTGAAAGCGCCAAAAACCATTTGGCGGTCGGCCATCTCAAATACCAACGCATTGATCCAGTCGAGGAACAGCAGGTCGAGTTTCGCCGCCTCCGCCTCGATCTCTACCGCATGCTCGAGGCGGATCGGCGCAGGGTCCGTAACGGCTGCGGTCATGGCAAGCGCCGCTTGTTCGAAAGCCGCAGCGAGCGTCGGGCCGAAGCCACGGATCCCGATGTCCGCGCCATGGGGAAAATGCTCCCAATATGCTGGACCCCGATCATGAGCGTCATTGGGTGGGCCGTCGTGCGACATGAGCTTTCCCGATTTAACCGCCTTCGTCGACGGCTGCCGCCTCGCGACGGCTAAGCAGCGCGGCGCTGGTATCGAGCATAAAGGTGGCTGTGCGCCATCTTCAAGCTCAGCAAGTCAAACCGCGGCGCGTTCTCGGGCAGGAACGCCATTTGCGCGATAAGGCCGGGCCGCGCATCGGCTTCGCTGCGGCCCGCAACGTGCGGCGACAGCGTAAGGAAGAGTTCGTCGACCAGCCCTTCGGCCAAAAATTGGCCAAGCAGCGTCGGCCCACCTTCGAGCGCCAGTCGCTCCACGCCAAATTCCTCGCGGAGAATTTTCAAGGCGTCGGATGGAGACACCCGACCGCCGCCCGCCACCGTCCGAACTTGGGTAACGGCGAGCGCGTCGCCGTGATCGCGCCGCAAACGGCGGCGCCCTGTCTCGTTGGTGATGATGAGGGTCGACAATTCGGGAGTGTGAAAGGTGGGCTCGTCGAGCCTGATCTCGCCGCTCCCGGTGATGACGACGTTGAGCGGATGGATCGGCTTGTGAAGAATAGCTTGCCGGAAGGAGCGGAACTCTTCGCGTAAGCGCGGATAGACGAACTCGGGGATGCGGACATGCCCCGCGTCCCCATGCAGCGTGCCGGAGCCTATCAGCACGGCGTCCGTCAGGCTGCGCAACAATCCCATGATGAATTGGTCTTGTTCATTAAAGCCGCTGATTGCGCCGCCGCCTGATTGGCCAGGCAGCTGGTATGACGCCACGCCATCGAGCGTCGTCACGAAGTTTGCCGCCACATAGACTGGGCGTGACGTAGGTAAAGGCAAACAAAGATCGCCGCCGTACGCTTCCTTCAAACGCGGCGACAAACCCGGCCCTGGCGCAGCGGACGACCGCTCAAAGAGGGTGACGATCGGTTGCATGGCCATGAACGCCAGCCGTTCAGGAGCGGCGCCCCGCGCCTCGGCGGGTCAATGCGGCCGCCGAAAATAGGCGCGCGCCAGGGCGGCGAGCGCCGCGGTGCCAACCAGCAAGCCGGCGAGCGGAATCAAAAGCGCAACTGCGCCCAGCATGAGGATGAGCGCCGCAGCCGCAACAATTCCGGCCACCAGCGCGAAACCGATGAGGCCGAGCGGCCCAATCTTGCCGACATAGACACGGCGCACGCCGCGCTCATCGATGAAGACCCGCGTCCACGACGCGCTTTCCGCCTCGTCCCGCTGAGAGCGCTCCGGCGGAAGGATCTCCGGCTCGGCGTGATACGGCTCATCAGGTCGATGCGGTCGTTGGCCGGTCATGTCATCTGTCCTCTCGTTATGCCCCTCATGTAAGGACGCCGCCGGGCGATCACAACGGTTCTGCGAGGCTCGCGGCGCGGCGCCATATGGCAGACCTAAAGTCGCCGCAAGCGCCGAGCCGCTCAGCCCTCGCTCGAGCTGGCGGTTGTCCAACGCGCGCGCGGGCATCATGCCTAACAGGCTGATATTATTCGTATACATGTGTGGCGCCGAGCTTGATCCCGGCTGTCGTGCGGCGCCAAGGCCCTTGCTGAAATCGCCATTCGGCGCCATGTTTACCTGGCGATGACCGACCCCCAGGAAAAAACATTGATCGAGGCCTTAAAGAAGGTCGACGCCCATGGCGACGTCGCGCCGCCGCACGTTCAGGATCCGATGACCATGGTGCTCCGTCAAAGGGCCATCCAAGCGGATCTGATGCGCTGGGACGATAGCCGCGGCCACTACGTGTTGACCGGCACGGGCCGCAGCCGGATCAGTGCGCGCAGCCGCGCCCCCGGCGCCGTGGTGCGCTTCAAGAAACGCGACCACGGAGACGACGGCGCGCCGCATCGAAACGCCTGACCGGCGCGGCCCTGATCGTGTCCGCTTCGAAGATCACAGTTTTTTAGAGCAATGAAACGCACGCGGAGGCGCGATCATGGCTACGTCTGCTGCGCCGATCATCCTGGATGCGCCGGCCGCCGACTTTCGCCTTCTTGCCACGGACGGGCGGACATACACGCTAAACGACGTCGCCGGCGAAAAAGGCACGGTCATCGTCTTCATCTGCAACCATTGCCCTTACGTTAAAGCCGTGATCGACCGACTTGTCGCGGATGCGCGCCTGCTCATGGCCGAGGGCGTCGGCTTTGCGGCCGTTTGTTCGAACGACGCAATGGCCTATCCCGAAGACTCCTTCGCCAACATGAAGCATTTTGCAAAGGCGCACGCGTTGCCGTTTCCCTATCTTCACGACGAGACGCAGGCGGCGGCGCGCGCCTATGGCGCGGCGTGCACGCCTGACTTCTTCGGCTACGACCGCGACCGCAAGCTCAAGTACCGCGGCCGCCTCGACGAAGGCCGCACGAACCCGCCTGCGCCCGGCGCGCGCCGCGAGCTGGTCGAGGCGATGCGCGCCATCGCCGCCACCGGCCGCGCGCCGGCAGATCAAATTCCGTCGATCGGCTGTTCGATCAAATGGAAAGCGACGCAGGGCTGATGCGTTTTCCGGTTAATGGCTTGGCGCGGACGCAAACACCCTCTCCCAGAAGGGCTACGGCATGTACACATCTTATTGCCCCATCGTCCATCGCCCGTCAAACGGCTTGCGCCGCTTCGCTTTGCAAGCCGTTCCTCCGCTTCGCTCCGGCCCTTCGGGTGACTGGCGCTGGCCGATGGGGATTTGGCATCCATGTCCTTTGGTGAAATTTGTGCGCTGAAACGCGCGACAAATTTCACCAAAGGACATGAGGCGCGACCCGCTGAGCGCCAGCTAAGGTGTGTGCGCATGTCAGCCCACAAGGAGAAGGGTCCGCCAACCGAAGCGATCAGCCGGACGCGGAAGATCCCTGGCGCTCCAGAGCGCGCCCTCCTTCCCCCACAGCAGACGCCAGCACCCGTTCCAACTCGTCCGCCTCAAGCGGCTTCGTCAAATAGAGGTCAAAGCCCGCGGCGCGGCATTGCTCGGTTATTTCCTTCTGGCTGTAGCCCGACAGCGCGACGAGACACGCCGAGGCGAGGTCAGGGTCTTGCTTGAAGGCGCGCGCCACGGCGTAGCCGTCCATCCCTCCCGGCAGCCCGATGTCGCACAGCACGACCTCCGGACGGAAGGACCGCGCCACGGCTAAGCCCTTCGCCCCGTCCGTGGCCACCCGCACGCTGTGCCCCATGACCTCGATCAGCAAACGCGTGCTCTCGGCCACGAACATGTTGTCCTCGATGAGCAGCACGCGCCGGGACTTGGACGCCGCCGGGGCGTCCCTGTCCTCGGCCAGGGGGAGGACCGTGCTCGCATCCAAGGGTATGCGTACGGTAAAGGCCGCGCCCTGGCCAGGACCGGCGCTCTCGGCTTCCACCACGCCGCCATGCTGATCAACAATGTGCCGCACCAGCGTCAGTCCCAACCCCAGTCCGCCGTCGCTGCGGTCGAGAGCTTGCGCCAACTGGCGGAATGGCTCGAAGATGTGGGGCAGCAACTCGGGAGCGATGCCGATGCCGGTGTCGCGAACGGTGAGCGTCGCCTGTCCGGAGCGCGCCGCCAAACTGACCTCGACCGTTCCGCCGGCGGGGGTGAATTTGCGCGCGTTGTGCAAAAGGTTGCCGACAACCTGGATGAGCCTGGTGCGGTCGCCAGGCGCCCACATGGGTTGGTCGGGGAGATCAAGAGTGAGGGTGAGACCATGGTCTTGTTCCAACACGGAACGATGGGCCTCCGCAACCTGCCGCACGATCTCGACGAGATCGCAGCGCTCTTTGCGCACCGTCAAACCGCCTCGGTTTATGCGCGCGACGTCTAAAAGGTCGTCGACCAAGTGGACCAGGTGATCGACCTGGCGATCGACAAGCTTGCAGGCCGCACTTACCGTCGGGTTGTCGAGGAGCGGCAGGCGTTGGAGCGTCGCCACGAGGTTGCGGATCGGCACGAGCGGGTTGCGCAGCTCATGCGCGAGCACGGCCAGAAACTCGTCCTTGCGGCGGTTGGCTTCGGCAAGCGCCGCGTTCTTGCGCCGCAAATCCTCCTCGCTCCGCCGTAACGCATCTTGCATGCGGTCGCATGCGGATTGATCGCGCAACACCAGCACGACGCCCGTCGCCGTTCCGTCGTTATCGCGCAGACAGCATGCCGTGGCGTCGACCCGAATTTGCGCTCCGTCCCGCACGAACGGCAAGGCGTCTTGCTCCGGAAGGATCACCACCCCCTCGGCGAGCGCCCGATCGATCAAGTCCGGAATCGCCTTGCGGGCGGCGTCGGAAGCGAGCAACGCGACCTCCAGCAGCGGTTGGCCGACGGCCTCGGCGCTGCTGCGGCCGGTCAGAACTTCCGCTTCCCGGTTGAGGAAGGTGACGCGACCTTGTCGATCCGTAGCGATCACCCCGTCGGCGACACACTGCATGGAGGCGGCGAACCACTTTTCCACGCTGCGCAGTTTGCTCTCGGCCTCAGCCTTGTACAGAGCCATCTCGATGTTGGCCCGCAGTTCGCTCTCCGAGAACGGCTTGACGAGATAGCCGAAGGGTTGGGCGATTCGGGCGCGCCGCACCGTGGCGGCGTCCGCATAGGCGCTCAGGTAAAGGATGGGAAGCGCCCAGCGCTTGCGTATTTCGGCAGCCGCCTCGATCCCATCCATGCCGCCTTTGAGCACGATATCCATCAGTACGAGATTTGGCTGCGTTTCCCCAGCTAAACGGATCGCCTCCTCCCCCGAACAAGCGATGCCGCGCACGTCGTAGCCGAGCTTGCTCAGTCGAATCTCCAATTCTCTGGCGATAATGACCTCGTCGTCGACGATGAGTATGCCCGGCACGGTCATCCCGTCACCCTCTCTCCTTGTATTTGAGTTCCTTGAACGTGACGGCGAACGTCGTCCCGGCGGCCACGCTGACCTCGATCGTCCCTTCGAGTTGCTTGGTCAAGTCCGTGACCAGTTTAAGGCCGAGCGACTTGCTGCGTCGCCAGTCCACATCGGCGGGTAGCCCAACCCCATTATCCCGCACCGTCAAGACGTAAGTCTGCGTCTCGGACGCCTTGAGGGTGATCCAGACGTCGCCCGGAGCGCCCGCCGGGAAGGCGTGCTTCAAGGCGTTGGTGACCAGCTCGGTGATGATGAGTCCGCATGGAATGGCGGTGTCGATGCCGAGGTGGATGTCGCCGATGTCGGTGTGGAAAGCGGCGCCTTCCTGGTGCACCCGATAGGTGCGGAGCAGGTCCGCCACCAAGTCGCGCACATATTCGGCGAAGTCCAGCCTCTCGAGGTCTTCGGACCGGTAGAGCTTTTCGTGGATCAAAGCGATCGACTTCACCCGGCTCTGGCTCTCCTCGAGGCTCTGCAGCGTGTTCTCGTCCGTGACATTGGTCGACTGGAGGAAGAGCAGCGAGGAGATGACTTGCAGGTTATTCTTGACCCGGTGGTGGATTTCCTTCAGCAGCATCTCGCGGCGCAACGCCTCGCGCGCCTGAACCTCGGCCAGCTTGCGTTCCGTGATGTTGCGGGTGACCTTCGAGAAGCCCACGTGCTTGTCTGACTCGTCGAACAGCGGCGTGATCAGGACCTGGGCCATGAACTGCGAGCCGTTCTTGCAGACGCGCCAGCCTTCCTCTTCGAACGAGCCCTGTCGAATGGACTGCTGCAGTTCCTGCTGCGGCTTGCCCCTCGCCAGGTCCTCCGCCGAGTAGAAGCACGAGAAATGCCGTCCGAGGATTTCCTCGGCCCGGTAGCCTTTCATGCGCTCGGCGCCGCTGTTCCAGGTGACGACAATGCCAGCGGGATCGAGCATGAAGATGGCGTAGTCGGCGACGCCTTCGACCAGCAGCCGGAAGCGCTCCTCGGAGCGGGCCAGTTCGGCCGTCCGTTCCAAAACCCGCTGTTCCAATTGCGTATTCAGCGCCGCAGTCTGCGCCCTTGCCTCTTCCAGGTCTTCCAGGATGTTGAAGACGGCCTGGTTGGCGTTGACCAGGAATTCCTTTTCCCCGTCGAAGTCCTCGAGAATGTTGAGGATGGCCCCGTTGACCTGGGCCGTCTGCTGCTTTTCGGAACCGAAATCCTCGAGGATATTCAGCATCGCCCGGCTCGACCGCTGAAGATCGTTCTTTTCGTTCTGGAAATCCTCGAGGATGTTGAGCACCGCCAAATTGGCTTGGCCGGCGAAAAGAGGGTCTTCCATGCGTTTCGATGCGGTTTCGCGCATCGAATCCAAAGCCTCGCGCAAGTCCAGTTCCACCGACGCTGCGGGCATATGAGTCCCCATGCTATTCGGACGCGTTGAGGCGGGTTTTCAATTCTTGGATCTCTTTCTTGAGCTCGATCATCTTGAGTTCTCGTCCGACGGTAAGTTTCTGGAAGCGCTCCAGTTCGGCCAAGCGCTCCAACTCGCGGGCGCGCTGCGAAGTGACTTCCTGCTCCGCCTTCTTCTGCGCCGTCACGTCGCGGGCGGCGGCGAACACGCCGAGAACCTTGCCGCGCGTGTCGCGGTAGACCGAGGCGTTGTAGAGCACGTCGGTCAGGCGGCCGTCCTTGTGGCGGATGGTCAGCGGATAGTCGGTGACGAAGCCTTGCGAGAACACCTGCTGGTAGCCTTCGCGGGCCTTGGTCGGCTCGGTGAAATAATCCGAAAAGTCCACGCCGATCAGCTTGTCCCGCGCCAGGCCTGTCACCTTTACGGTGGCCTCGTTGACGTCGGTGATCTTGCCTTGCGGGCTGATCGTCACCAGCGGGTCCAGGCCGGCCTCGATCAGGCTGCGGGCATATTGGGCCGCCTGCTTCTGCGCCGTGACGTCGCGGGCGGCGGCGAACACGCCCAGGACGTTGCCGCCGCTGTCTCGGTACACCGAGGCGTTGTAGAGCACATCGGTCAGGCGGCCGTCCTTGTGGCGGATGGTCAGCGGGTAGTCGGTGACGAACCCTTGCGAGAACACCTGCCGGTAACCCTCGCGGGCCTTGGTCGGCTCGGTGAAGTAATCGGAGAAGTCGGCGCCGATCAGCTTGTCGCGCGGCAGGCCGGTCACTTTTATCGTGGCCTCGTTCACGTCGGTAATCTTGCCTTCCGGGCTGATCGTCACCAGCGGGTCGAGGCTGGCCTCGATCAAGCTTCGCGCATATTCGGCGGCCTGCTTCTGAACCGTGGTGTCGCGGGCGGCGGCGTAGACGCCCAACACCTTGCCGCGCGCGTCGCGGTACAGCGAGGCGTTATACAGCACGTCGGTCAGGCAGCCGTCGTTGCGCCGGATGGTCAGCGGGTAGTTGGTGACATACCCTTCCGAAAACACCTGCTGATAGCCCTGGCGGGCCTTGCCGGGGTCGGTGAAGTAGTCGGAGAAGTCGGCGCCGATCAGTTTTTCGCGCGTCACGCCGGTCGCCTTCACCGTGGCCTCGTTGACGTCGGTGATCTTGCCTTGCGGGCTGATCGTCACCAGCGGGTCCAGGCTGGCCTCGATCAGGCTGCGGGCGTATTCCGCGGCCTGCCTGTCGTGGCGGTGTTGCGCCAGCGCCTTGTTCATGTGTCCCCCCGTTTGGTTCGTCGCACAGGAATTTTAAGGTAACGGGCGTGATCGTCGTCATGCGTTGCCGGGACGATCCTGGCGCCGGCGCGGAGTTTGGCGCCTCGCATGACTTTCGGCAAGCGATCTTCGCTCCGGGGCCAGGGCGATCGGTTAAATGGTCCCCTCACCCTGAGGAGGCGGCGAAGCCGCCGTCTCGAAGGGCGAGGGAACCAAGAATTTCAATTCTCGAGCCTCGCCCTCGTCCTTCGAGACGGCCCTTTCAGGGCCTCCCCAGGATGAGGGCGAGGAATGCAATCCTTCACCCTGCTCCCGAGGCGCCCTGACCTTGGCGCGGGGATACGGCGGAATTTGGGAACCGAAAGCTTGAGCCCCCCTCCGCATCAGCGCGCCAGAACCGCCAGTAGCAGCAGCGCCACGATATTGGTGATCTTGATCGCCGGATTGACGGCGGGACCGGCGGTGTCCTTGTAAGGATCGCCGACGGTGTCGCCGGTCACCGACGCCTTGTGCGCGTCGCCGCCCTTGACATGCGTCACGCCGTCCTTGTCGACGAAGCCGTCCTCGAAACTCTTTTTGGCGTTGTCCCAAGCGCCGCCGCCCGAAGTCATGGCGATCGCCACGAACAGCCCGTTGACGATGACGCCGAGCAGCGCGCCGCCGAGCGCCGCGAACCCGTTGGCCTTGGAGCCGGAAATGAGCGCTACGCCGAAATAGATGACGATCGGCGCCAGCACCGGCAACAGCGAGGGCGCGATCATTTCCTTAATCGCCGCCTGCGTCAGCAGATCGACGGCCCGCCCGTAATCGGGACGCTCCGTGCCGGCCATGATGCCGGGCTTCTCGCGGAATTGACGGCGCACTTCTTCGACGATGGACGCCGCCGCGCGGCCCACCGCCGTCATCGCCATGCCGCCGAAGAGATAAGGGATGAGGCCGCCGCAAATGAGACCCGCGACGACATAAGGGTTGGAGAGGTCGAAATCGACCTTGTCGACGCCCTTGAAGTAGGGAACGCCGGTGTCGATGAAATGCTTCAGGTCGTTGGCGTAGGCGGCGAACAGCACCAACGCGCCGAGCCCGGCCGAACCGATGGCGTAGCCCTTGGTCACCGCCTTGGTGGTGTTGCCGACGGCGTCGAGCGCGTCGGTATGGCGACGCACCTCCTTCGGCAAGCCGGCCATCTCAGCGATGCCGCCGGCGTTGTCGGTCACCGGACCGTAGGCGTCGAGCGCCACGATCATGCCGGCGAGGCCGAGCATGGTGGTCACCGCGATCGCCATGCCGTAAAGGCCGCCCAATTGGTAGGTGAGGATGATGCCGAACACGATGACCAGCGCCGGCGCCGCCGTCGCTTCCAGCGACACCGCAAGACCCTGGATGACGTTGGTGCCATGGCCGGTCACCGAAGCCTGGGCGATCGACACCACCGGACGCTTGCCGACGCCGGTGTAATATTCGGTGATGGTGACGATGAGGCCGGTGACGATCAGGCCGACAATGCCGCACAAGAACAGGCCGTAGCCGTGGATCGCGGCGCCGCCCGCCTTGCCGATCTCGCCCCAGCCGACCGTGAAGGTGGTGGCGAGAAAGAGCCCCGCGATCGACAGCGCGCCCGTCGCGATGAGGCCCTTGTAAAGAGCGCCCATGATCGAATCGTTGATGCCGAGCTGATCGAAATAGGGGCCAAAGCGCCTGCTGATTTCCGAATCGTCGGAACCGAGCTTGACGAAATAGGTCCCGGCGATCGAGGTGACGATGCAGGTTCCGCAGATGGCCAGCGGATAGAGCATGGCCGACGCGAGAACGGGCTGTCCCGCGAAAAAGATCGAGGCGAGCACCATGGTGGCGACGACGGTCACCACATAGGTCTCGAACAGGTCGGCCGCCATGCCGGCGCAATCGCCGACATTGTCGCCAACGTTGTCGGCGATGGTGGCGGGATTGCGCGGATCATCCTCGGGGATGCCCGCCTCCACCTTGCCGACGAGATCGGCGCCGACGTCTGCGCCCTTGGTGAAGATGCCGCCGCCAAGACGCGCGAAGATGGAAATAAGCGAACCGCCGAAGCCGAGCGCCACCAGCGCGTCGACCACAACGCGATCGGAGGCGCCGTAACCGCCGAACACGGTGAGGACGAAATAGTAAACCGCGACCCCGAGCAGCGCCAGGCCGGCGACCAACAGGCCGGTCACCGCGCCGGCCTTGAAGGCGATGTCGAGACCGCCGGCCAGCGATACCGTCGCCGCCTGCGCGGTGCGCACGTTGGCGCGCACCGAGACGTTCATGCCGATGAAGCCGGCCAAGCCCGAAAGCGTCGCGCCGATCAGGAAGCCGAAGGCGACCGTCCAGCCGAGCAAGAAGACCAACACGACGAAGATGCCGGCCCCGACGGCGCTGATCGTCATATATTGGCGCTTGAGATAGGCCTGCGCGCCCTCGGCGACCGCGCCGGAGATTTCCTGCATGCGCGCCGATCCTGCGTCGGCCGCGAGCAACTCCTGCGAGGTCTTGACGCCGTAAACGATGGACATCAGTCCGAAGACGATGGTGAGAAACAATATCATGGCAAGTGCGCCCTTTGGTTCCTTGGCCGCGCATGAACTCGTTCGTTCGGCTCGCGCGCGCGGCTCGCGTTTGTCGACAAAAAAGACGAAGCGCCGCGAGCGAACCGAGTCGGCGCGCGGGTTCGAAGATTGCGGCGCTTCTCTTGCCAGAAACGGTTGACAGGGGCAATGGCGGCGCGGCCCGCGCTGAAAATGGTCAGTCAAAAGTGGCTGAAGGACAGTTTATTGAAAACCCTTGGGTTTTCGTCCTCGTCTAGGAATAAGGGCAAGCCTTCTCCTGCCGTCGTCTCGCCGATTCGAGTCAATGGAACGCCCGCCTCGCGCGCGGCCGCCTCGAGGGCGCTGGCGGCAGCGCGGGGAACGCTACACAGAATTTCGTAATCGTCGCCCCCCGTCGCCGCGACATCGGCCAAGGCAGGGTCGATGGCGATCGCCTGGCGAGCGGCGATCGACAGCGGGATGCGCGCGAGTTCGATCCGCGCGCTCACTTTCGAGGCGCGCATCATCTTGGCGAGATCGCCCGCCAATCCGTCGGAGACGTCGATGGCGGCGCTGGCGTAATCGCGCAGGGCGCCGATCAGCTGCACACGCGGCCGCGGCAGCAAGTAACGCTCCAGCAGATAATCGCGGGCGTCGGCGCCGAGGCGCGCCATGACGCCCGCGCCGCGCCGCGCCGCGAGCCCGAAGGCGGCGTCGCCGATCGTTCCCGAGACATAAACGAGGTCGCCGGGGCGCGCGCCGGCGCGGAAAACAAAGCGTCCCGGCGGCGCCCGCCCGAGCGCCGTGATCGAAACGGTCAGTGGTCCGGGCGTTCGCACCGTATCGCCGCCAATGAGCGGACAGGCGAAGTCGCGCGCATCCTCGCCGAGACCCGCCGCGAAGGCGGCAAGCCAGTCATTCGTCCAGTCGCGCGGCAAGGCCAGCGCCAGCAAGAAGCCGAGGGGCGCGGCCGCCTTGGCGGCGAGATCGGACAAATTGACGCGCAACGCCTTCTTGGCGATGAGGCCGGGAGCGTCCTCTTCGAAAAAATGCACGCCGGCGACAAGCGCATCCGTGGTGACGACGAGATCGCCCGCCGCGCCGAGCGAAAGAAGCGCCGCGTCGTCCTCGAGGCCAAGCCCTTCCTTGCCCGCAATCGGCGCAAAGAAATGCGCGATGAGTTCATCCTCGGTGAAACGGCGCTCCATGATCGCCTCGAATCAAATAGCGGGCCGCCATAAGGTGAAAGGCGACATCTGACATTGTCCTAAAGCGTCAAGTTCCGATTTATACATTTGATATTTCGGCACTGTAAGTTACCCTACGCGCATTCGCCCAGAGTCTAAAGGAGATCGCTATGAGTCCGAATAAAATCATGACGAGAGGAATGCAAATATTAGCGCTTGCCACGATTTTGATCCTCGGCGGCGGGCTTGGCGCCGCAACCGCCCAAGAGCGCGCAATGCCGGAGGGCGGCGGCATGTCGATGGGCCAAGGCATGATGGGCCAGGGCATGATGGGCCAGGGGATGATGGGCCAGGGGATGATGGGCCCAGGGATGATGGGTCACGGGATGATGATGTGCCACATGGGCGAGCATGTCGAGGGCCGGCTCGCCTATCTCAAAACCGAACTCAAAATCACCGAGGCGCAGACGCCGCAATGGAACGCCTTCGCCGATGCGTTTCGCGCCGTCGCGAAAAAAATGGCGCAGCTGTGCGGGATGATGAAGGAACATGGCGGCTCGATGGCGCCTGCCAGCCTACCCGAGCGGCTCAATATGATGGAAGAGCATATGACCAAGGGACTCGAGGCCATGCGTGCGCTAAAGGCGGCCGTGCAACCGCTCTACGCCATTCTGAGCGACGAACAAAAGAAGACCGCCGACCATATCATGAAGGGCGCGCCTTGAGCTTGCCTCGGACCGCTTGTCGGGATCGACGACGAGATGAATAGCCGGCAAGCATCCGCGCAGTCGTCGCCTCGCCCCTCGTGTCTTTGGCCAGGGACGCCCCAGGTAGTGAGCGGCTCTTTGGCCGTGTAAGAACGAGACGCGCGCGCGGCGCGCGTTGAGGGGGAAACGCCATGAATGAAATTAAATTCGGGCTGTCGCCCACCGTCCTGATCTGCGCCGCCGGCGGCGCGGCGCTGGGTCTCATCCTCGCGATGTGGGGCACGTCAGATGTCGGCATCATCGTCTCGACGGTCATCGTCTTCGCGATCCTGTCGGGCATTTTCGGCATGTTCGTCTGAAGAACGCTCTGCGTTTCACGCCGCATACACATCCGCGAGCGCCAGTTCGAACCCCGGCGGGTCGAGCATGATTCTGCCTTCGCGCACAATGCGGGTGACAATAGCCTCGCCCGCGCTCCGTGCGTGGTGAATGATCAGCGGTTCATCGGGATCGACGATGAGATAATGCGCGACGCTCGGCGCCCGGAAATAGCCGGCGAGCTTGCGCAACGCGTCGTTGCGGCCAGTGGAGGGCGACAGAACCTCGACGACGATGATCGGGTTCTCGACCAGAAGAGTGTCGGGCTCCAGCTTCGGCCCGCAATAGACGAGCGCGTCGGGCTCGTAGGCCGTCGTCTCGTCGATGCGCACCGCCATTCCGTCCGGCATGACGCGGCATGGCAAGCGGCGCGCCTGAATGGCTGCGTCGAACGCCTTTTGAACGGCGAATTTCATTTCGGCGTGCGCGGCGCGCTCCGCCGCCTGGGCATAGACCACGCCATCGACGAGTTCGTAGCGGCCGGGCTGGGCTTCCGCCCAGGCGAGGTATTCGTCGACGCTCATGCGCGTCTTCGGCAAGGCGATCATGCCAGGATCATACTCGGTTCGGCGGTCGCTGGAAAAAATTTCTGAAAGATCGGACGCTGCGAGCAAACCGCCGCGGCGAACTCATGAGGCAGTCTTTAGACCGCGAGCTTTTGGGCGGCGGCTATTTTGCCACGGCCTCTTCATCCGACAAGGGATGAAGATCGCGCACCATGGCGCGCATGCGCTCGTCGAGCACATGGGTGTAGATTTGCGTCGTGGAAATGTCGGCATGGCCGAGCAGCTCCTGCACCACCCGCAAATCCGCGCCGTTTTGTAAGAGATGACTTGCGAACGCGTGGCGCAGAGCATGCGGACTGACGCTGCGGTAGGGTATCCCCGCCGCGAGCGCGAGCGTTTTCAAATCGCGCGCGAAGGCCTGACGCGTGAGATGGCCGCTCTCGCTGTCTGACGGAAACAGGAAAGGAGCAGCCGCGCGCGCCGGCGATTTCGCATCCAAGAGCGCGCGATAGGCGCCGATCGCCTCTTTCGCCCGCCGGGTCAGCGGCGCGAGACGCTCGCGCCCGCCTTTGCCGCGCACAATGATGAACGGATCGCGCGAGCGCGCCGCGCTCCTTGGCAGGCCGACCAGTTCGGACACGCGCAACCCCGTCGCATAGAGCGTCTCGAGCAACGCATAGAGCCGCGCCATGCGCAGCCGTTCGCTCAACGAGCGCTTGGCGTCGTCTAAGCCCTCGCGCGCCGTCGCCAAGAGACGATCGACCTCCGCCTCCGAGAGCACCCCGGGCGCATCTCTATGCCGGCGAGGGCCCTCCAACGAGGCGGCGGGATCGTCGGCGCGGTGACGATCGACATAGAGGAATTTGTGGAATTGGCGGATCGCCGAAATCCGCCGCGCGCTGGTCGCGCCGGTCATGCCGCGCGCCCCCAGCGCCGCGAGATAGGCGCGAATGCCGGCGGTCTCGACGCCAGCAGGGTCGGCGCCCGCGCGCTCGAGATGGGCGATATAATCTTCGAGATCGCGGCGGTAGGCGTCCAGCGTGTTGCGCGCCGCGCCGCGTTCGCAGGCCAGCATATCGAGAAAGGCCCCTAGGAGGCGGGCGGTACGGGAAGAGCCGCCCATCCTTCCCTCATTTGTTCAGGCGATTCGGGGCGATCGTTTGCGTCATCTCGCGCGGCTGCGGCGTCACGCTCGCGACGAGCGCGAACATCGCGCCATAGCCGATGGCGAGGAGCACGCCGAGAAAGACCAGAAATCGTATCAGACTTGGCAAGAATCAACCTCGCGACAACCCGCCGCCAGCTATCGCGCAAAGCTGCGACGAATGCAACCGTGGCGCATCGTGATGTTGGAAACGCCTCACAGCACCACGACGCGCGTGCCGACATGCACGCGGTCGTAAAGATCGGCCACGTCGTCATTCATCATGCGAATGCATCCCGAGGAGACGTTCTGGCCGATCGTATAGGGCTCGTTGGTTCCATGGATGCGGTAGAGCGACGAGCCGAGATAGAGCGCGCGGGCGCCGAGCGGATTGGCCGGCCCGCCGTCCATATGCCGCGGCAGATCGGGCCGGCGCATCAGCATTTCTGGCGGCGGCGTCCAATCGGGCCATTGCGACTTGCGGCTGACCGTCTTGACGCCGGACCATTCGAAACCGGGACGCCCGACGCCGACGCCGTAACGCACGGCCCGGCCGCCCCCCACCACGAAATAGAGGAACTTGTGCGGCGTATCGATGACGACCGTGCCCGGCTGCTCATGGCCGGGATAATCCACCTCGGTGCGCAGGAACATCGGATCGACCTGCCGCTGCAAGTCGATCGCTCCGCTTGGCGCATAAGCCGCGACGCGCTGCCTCGGCAAAGGCCGCGGCGACGGCGCGCCATTGGGCGTCGGATCATAACCGGTGACGAGAAGTTCGATAAAGCCGCCGCCGTAGGCGCCAGGAGCAGGCGCTGGGGCAGGCGCCGCCGCAACGCGGCTCGGCGCCGGCATCTGAGGATAGAGCCGAGCGGCTTCCGGCTCGCCGATGCCGGGAACAACATGTGGCGCGGCGCGGGCGCCGCCGCTTGCAAGCATGACGAACACGGCGCCGAGGCAACCGGCCGCCGCAACCGAAAGAAACGCGGAGTTGTTGGACATTGGCGCGAACCATGCTCTTGGCTTCCCGCGCGAAAAAGCGTCGCGCGGCGCAACCGCTAGAGCAGGCCCCGAAAAAGTTGAGAGACTTTTTCGACCAGGACCTGCTCCAACTCTTTGATTTTGAGCGAATACTTATCGATCGCCTGATTCCATGCGATCGGGATGCGCTCTGATGTCGAGAATGATAGCGGAGTAACTGTTTAGCGTAAATCCTAACTATTCACCATGGTTATCAATTCGAAAAATGCTTATTTTACTTGGTAAAAGCTTGGATAATATTAATAGTGAATTATTCGTATCGGTCGGACAGGCGAGCGCCCGCGTCACGGCGTCAAAAATGACTTTCGGCTTCTTCTTTTTCTTCCTCGCGATGCGCTTCATGGCGCATGATCAGCGGCGCCTGGGCGAGGGCAAAGATCAACGTCAGCGGCAAGATGCCGAAAACCTTAAAGCTCACCCAGGCGTCGGTGGTGACGACGCGCCGCACGATCTCGTTTAATCCGGCCAGGAAGAAGAAGAACGCTCCCCAGCGCCAGGTGAGCTTGCGCCAACCTTCTTCATCGAGATGGAACGCCATGTCGAACACCGCCGGCAACAACAGCTTGCCGAACCACAACGCCCCCAACAGGCTCGCGCCGAACAAGGAATAGAGAATGGTGACCTTGAGCTTGATGAAGGTCTCGTCTTGCAGGAAGAAGGTCAACGAACCGAACACGAGCACGAAGGCCGCCGTCACCAGCGGCATGGTCGGCACATGCCGGACCACCGCGTACGAGACGGCGAGCGTCGTGAGGACGCCGACCATCAGCGCGCCGGTTGCGGGAAAAATGCCGAACTTGTGATTAACGCTGAAGAACAGGATGAGCGGCCCCATCTCCAGCGCGAACTTCAAGCCGGGGCGCATGCGCCGCTTGCCGGACGCGCCGGTCGCCTCGGCGACCTTCTTCTCGGCGATTTCTTCGCTCATGTGATGGCCTCGCCCGCCTGTTCGTCTTCCGCCGCGTCGCTGTCAAGCCCGGCGATGGCCCGCGCAAAATCGTGCGCCACGAAGGCTTCGAGATCGTCGGCGCTCTCGCCAACGCCGACGAAGTGAATGGGCAGGCCGTATGTTTCGGCGATGGCGACGAGAATGCCGCCGCGCGCCGTGCCGTCGAGCTTGGTCATCACGAGACCGGTGAGGCCGGCGACCTTGCCGAACGCATCGACCTGCAACATGGCGTTCTGTCCCACCGTCGCGTCGAGCACGAGCAGCGCCGCATGCGGCGCCTGCGGGTCGGCCTTCTTCATGACGCGCACGATCTTTTCGAGCTCGGCCATGAGTTCGGCGCGGTTCTGTAAGCGGCCCGCCGTATCCATCAGCAGAACGTCGGCCTCCTGCGCGCGCGCCGCTTTGATGGCGTCGAAGGCGAGCGAGGCGGCGTCTGCGCCCGGCGGCCCGGCGATGACCGGCGCATCGAGCCGCGCGCCCCAGACGCGCAGTTGCTCCACCGCCGCGGCGCGAAACGTGTCGCCGGCGGCGAGCATGACGTTTCTGCCCTCGGCTTTCCACTTGGCGGCGAGCTTGGCGATGGTGGTCGTCTTGCCCGAGCCGTTGACGCCGACAATCAAAATGACGAACGGCCGCTTGGTCTCATCCAGCGTGAATGGAATGGCGACGGGCGCCAGCACGCGTTCGACTTCGCTCGCCAGAATGGCGCGCACGTCGTCGGGCCCGACGCTTTTTTCGTAACGGGCCTTGCCCACCGCCGCGACGATGCGCGCCGCCGCGCCGACGCCGAGGTCGGCGCGCAGCAGCACGTCCTCCAGCTCCTCGAGCGTGAGCGCGTCGAGCTTGCGCTTGGCGAAGACATCCGAGATGCCCTGCGCAATCGCCTGCGACGAGCGCGACAGACCGCCGAACAGACGCTGGCGCCAAGGGCGTTTGGGTTGTTCCTGGGGCGGCATCGGCGCCGACGCGTCGGCCCCGCGCCCGAACAGGCGCGCGAACACGCCTCGCTTGTGCGCAACGCCGTCCTCGTCACCCTTGTGCATGTCCTCTCCCGATTGTGGCGCCTGCCTACACGAGTTGGCCGCAGGAGGCCAGCGGAGCAGGGGCGTCTTGTCTGGGCCGCCAACGAAGTTGAGCGCGATGACGCCGTTCCCCTTGAAAAGCCGTTGCTCCGCCTTCAAACTACCCACAAGCTCTCCAACCGGTCCCGGTCATGCAAGACGCTCTGCTCGCCATCTTCCTCGCGGTCGGCCTCGCGCTCGGCGCGGGCTTTGTCGGCTTGGCGCGCTGGTCGCGGTTCGGCGCGCGGCGCGTCCTCGTCTGCGGGCTGATCTTTGCGGCGGCCATCTACGTCGGGTTCGCCACGCGTGCGGAAAATGTTTCGGCCTGGCTCGGCGTCGAGATGACCGGCGTCGCCATTTTCGGCTCTCTGGCCCTGTTCGCGCTCGAGGGCTCGCTGTGGTGGCTCGCCGCCGGCTGGGCGCTGCACCCCTTGTGGGACATCCAATTTCACTATATCGGCACGGGCTCGGCCTTCACCCCGCAAAGGTATCCGCTGCTTTGCGCGAGCTTCGATGTCGCGGTGGCGGCCTATGTCGCTTACGCGGCGCTGCGCAAACTCGATCTTGCGCCGGCCCCGGCGGCGCCAACGGCGCGCCAACCCGCCCAACCAAGCAAGGGCCGTCCCAAATGAACGCTCCTGCCGACGTCAGCATCCGCCACCGCTGGCGCCTCGACGAAATCGTGGCCATCCACGATTCGCCTTTGCTCGAACTCATTGGCCGGGCCAACGCCGTGCATCGCCGCTTTTTCGATCCGAACGAGGTGCAGAAGGCCGCTCTGCTCAGCATCAAGACCGGCGGCTGTCCGGAGGATTGCTCCTATTGCCCGCAGTCCGCGCATCACCGCGAGGTGAAGCTCGACCGCGTCGAGTTGATGGGCGTCGACGAGGTTGTGGCGGTCGCCAAGCGCGCCAAAGCGGCCGGCGCCGACCGTTTCTGCATGGGCGCCGCGTGGCGCCAGGCGCCCGAGGGCGCCAAATTCGACGCCGTGCTCGACATGGTGCGCGGCGTGCGGGCGCTCGGCATGGAAGCCTGCGTCACGCTCGGCATGCTGAACGAGAGCCAGGCCCAGCGTCTCGCGCAGGCGGGATTGACCGCCTACAATCACAACCTCGACACCGGGCCCGACTATTACGGCGAGATCGTCACGACGCGCCGCTACCAGGACCGGCTGGCGACGCTCGCCGCCGTTCGCCGCGCCGGCATCGAAATGTGTTGCGGCGGCATCATCGGCATGGGCGAAAGCGTGCGCGATCGCGCTCAGATGTTGCAAGTGTTGGCGTCGTTTGCGCCGCATCCCGAAAGCGTGCCGATCAATGCGCTCGTGCCGGTCGAGGGCACGCCGCTCGCCGCGCGCGAGCCGCTCGATCCCCTCGAGCTCGTGCGCATGATCGCCGCCACGCGCATCGTCATGCCGAGTTCACGCGTGCGCCTGTCGGCCGGACGCTCCATGCTGACGCGGGAGGCGCAAATCCTCTGCCTGGCAGCCGGAGCAAATTCGATCTTTTATGGCGAAAAACTGCTCACCGCCCCCAACGCCGGCGTAAACGAAGATGACGCGCTGTTTGCGGCGCTGGCGGCGCGTTCCCCCTTCCCATAAACGGGGGAGGGAGCAACATTGCGCGGAGGGATGATGCGCAGCCAACATCGTTTTCTTCTCGCCGGCGTGATGGGCTGGCCGGTGGCGCATTCGCGCTCGCCCAAAATCCATAATTATTGGCTGTCCCAACATGGGCTGGACGGCGTCTATGTTCCGCTCGCCATCGAGCCGGGCAGACTCGATCGCGCCTTGCGTTCGCTCGCGCCGCTCAATTTTTCCGGTTGCAATCTCACCGTCCCGCACAAAGAGACGGCGCTCGCCATGGTCGATCGGATCGATCCGGGAGCGGCGCGCATCGGCGCGATCAATTGCGTCGTCGTCGACAAGGACCGCGCGCTCGAGGGGCGCAATTACGACGGCTTCGGCTTCATCGCGTCACTGCGCGCGGCGGCGCCCGATTGGCGCGCCGACGCGGCGCCCGCGGTCGTCATCGGCGCGGGCGGCGGAGCGCGCGCCGTCGTCGTGGGACTGATCGACAGCGGGGCGGAAGAAATCCGCTTGTTCAACCGCACATTCGAACGCGCGCAATTGCTCGCCGGCGACTTCGGCCGGCCGGTCGCCGCCTACCCATGGGAGGAGCGCGAAGCTGGCCTGGAAAACGCGGGGCTGCTCGTCAACACGACGAGCCAGGGAATGACCGGCCAGCGGCCGCTGGAGATTTCGCTGCGCAACCTGCCGGGCTCGGCGATTGTCGCCGACATCGTCTATGCGCCGTTGGAGACCCCGCTGCTCGCCGGCGCGCGGGCGCTCGGAAACACAACGGTGGACGGGCTCGGCATGCTCATGCACCAGGCGCGGCCCGCCTTCCGCGACTGGTTCGGGGTGATGCCGCACGTGACGCCGGCGTTGCGAAAGCTGATTGCCGCGACACTCTGAAAGCGTACAATCCTTCGCCCCTACGCCGCCGATCCCATGAAGGTCCGACGCAGCGAAGCGCTGGAGTCGAGCGCGCAACGACGCGTCAGCTCGGCGACCTCGGTGGTTTGCCGCACGAAGGTCGAATAACGCTCGCGGACAAACTGCGATTGAAGCTCGAACGCATCCGTCACGGATTTCACCTTGCCGAGCGCCGCGGCGTAATCGAACATCGCGGCGGCGTTCTCCTGAAAGAGCTCCAAACTCTTCAGCGACAACGCGCTCGCGTCGATCTGTCTGGACGAGACGGCGGACGTGGGCGCGGCCTTTGGCGCCTGCGGCGGCGCCCCCACAGGCGCCCGTTCAGACGCTGCGCTGGCGATGGCCGCGGCGACCGGCGCGACGCCGGCGTTCGCGAAGCCAGGCTTTTGCGCCGCCGGCGCTTGCGGGGACTTGGCCGACGCGAACGTCGATTGATTCAATTGCTGTCTTCCGGGAATCTTGGGGTTCATCGCCATTGCTTCGGCTCCTTCTTTCAGCCTATCAGGACTTGCTGTCAGGACTTGGGGGTCACCGTCTTTTTTAAAGCGGCACCCAGTTCCTTGGCCTGCTCTTGAATGGCCGCGATCTGCGCCTTCACATATTCCGACTGCAGATGCAGCACTTCGTGAACGTCCTTGGCGCGAACCAGCTGCTGCGCGTGATCGAACGCCGCCTTCACATTGGCTTCGGCGTTGGCAATGGCTTTTGCGCCGACGTCCTTGGCGCCGCTCTGCAAGTTCGCCGTCGTGGCGTCGACGGAGTTGATCGCCTTGCGCGCTGCCCCGGCAAAACCTTCGAAGGCCTTGCGCGCCTGGTCGACGCTCTTGTCAGCGAATTCGCGCACTTCGTTGGGAATCTCATAACTGGGCTTGGTCATCGGCTATGTCCTTATTTTAGAACGCCGGCCGGCGCAGGGACACGAGAGGCTGCCCACCTCTGCCGCGGCGCATGGTCGCGTTCAGCCTTCCGCTCCGTTCACTGACGCATCGACGATAACACATGCCCCGAAGACCGCGACACGAAGCTGGTCACGTTCACTATGGACCATTTTATGATGCAGCGCAACAATTTTTGTGCGCCGCATCCCAACGCAGGCGACGCCGTTCATGATGAATTCTTGAAAACCGCCAAAAGTCGCGGGTATGGATAGACCGCCGGCAGCCGAAATATTAAGTTTCCGTCAACTGAATAGGCTCGGCGGGCCAGATTTCTTTCACCTTGGTCGAACCCCCGACTGGGGCTAGGCGTTTCGACCATGGGGGCGCGCGCGAGATGAACGATCGAGACGGGCGTGTCAACGAGCGGGAGCTGGCGGCGGCGCAAGTGAGAGACGACCCGGCTTTCGCGGCGCTCGAAGCCTCCGGGGCGCCGCTCATCGCCGCCACGGGCGATCCGCTGCGCGTCGTTTATGTGAACGATTCGGCGCTGGCGATCTTCGGCGCCGATCTCGATGCGCTGAGCAAGCAGCTGTTCGAGGAGGGCGAGCCCGGAGCGCGGCGCCTTTCGGAAGTGGTCGAATCCGTGCGCTACGGCGCCGCGCCACGGCTGGAGCGATTGCGCTTGTCGTTCGGTTCGATCGCACAGACCGTGACGATTCTCTGCCGAAGAACAGGCGGCGACGCGGGGCCGCCGTTCTTCGTGATCGCCGCACTCGGCTTACGGCCGGCGCAACGGCGGGCAGAGGCGGCTTCTTCCCTCGACGGCGATGCTGCAAGGGATATCTTAGAGAGCGCCTCCTCATCGGACGACGCGAGCGTTGCGCCCGCTTCGTGCGCGCAGTCTCAGACTGGCCAAGTCGCGCGGCCGGCGCGTTTCTTGTGGCGGACAGACGCCGCCGGTCGCTTCGCCAATGTTTCGGCGGTCCTCGCCGCGCTGGTCGGGCGCAGATACGCCGATCTCATCGGGCGCGAGATCGGCGACGTATCGCAAAGCTGGCAATTGGACCCGGATGGGCGCCTCGCCGAGGCGTTGGCGCAACGCCAATCATGGAGCGGCGTCGAGGTGAAATGGCCGGTTGGCGACCACGCGCGCGTGCCGACCGCGCTTGGCGCGTTGCCCATTTTTGACGAGACGCAACGGTTCTGCGGATTTCAGGGTTACGGCGTGCTGCGTCTCGATCGCCTAGAGGCGACTGCGCCAGTCGTCACGCCCACGCCGCCGGTCCAACCACCATCGGGCGCAGAACCACCGAACGAAGACCAACCGCTTGGCGCCGATTTTTTGAGCGCGAAAGTCGTCCCGCTCCGGCCGCTCAACAGCATCGCGCGTGACGCCGAAGCAACGGGCGCGCCCGCGCCATCAGACGCCAAGGCCGAGGACGACCAGCTGACGCTCAACGAACAGGAGGCCTTCGACGAAATCGGCCGCGCGCTCGGCGCCGCCGGCGACGCCTTACCGCCCAAGGGTTCGGCGCCCGATCTGATCGACGTCGTTGGTCGCGCCGCGGCGCGCGACGAGCGGACGTTGGCCCAGTCTGCGCCGGCAAGCGCTGCGTTGTCGCGTTGGGCGCCCGACATTCTCGACCATCTGCCGGTCGGCGTTCTCGTCGCGCGCGACGCGGACGCCCTCTATGGCAACCGCACCTTGCTCGACTATCTCGGCTACGCCGACATCGAGGCGCTGCGCGCCGACGGCGGCTTGGCGCGGGTATTTTTTGGCCGCCCGCCAGAAGGTTTCGGGACGAAAGCGCCGTCCGGCGTCGTGGAAGTGCAGGCGCAAGACGGCGCGACCCTCGATGTCGACGCACGTTTCCAGACCGTCGATTGGGATGACGGCCCCGCGACGCTCATCGCCTTGCGCGCCGCCCGCAAACTCTCCCGCGCGCCCAACGAATTGCTGTTGCGCCTGAGGACGCTGGAGGCCGACTTGGCGCGGGCGCAACGCGAGGCGAACGAATGGCGCGCGATCGTCGACGCTTCGGCCGACGCCGTGGCCATAATCGATCGCGAGGGGCGCATTCAATCCGTCAATCGTTCGCTCGCCAGCTTGTTCGGCCGCGAGCCGACGGCGTTCGCCGGCGAAAATATCGCGTCGCTTTTTAGCGAGGAAGATCATGGCCGCCTCGCGGATTGTCTCGCGCACGACGGCGAGTCCGCCGCTTTGAAGGTCGGTGAGCCGAGCGGCGGATGGCGGATTTTTGCAAAGACGCACCGGGCCGGGCTCATCCCGATCCACTTGGCGATACGAGCCATCGGCGCGGAACCAGAATTGAAATATTGGGCAATCTTGCGCGATCTTGCCGCGCCGACGCGCGCCAACGGCGCTCTGGAAGCCGCGCGCCTCGACGCCGAACGCGCCAGCGCCGCGAAGTCGGATTTTCTCGCTCGCGTCAGCCACGAAATTCGAACGCCGCTCAACGCCATCATCGGCTTTGCGGAAGTCATGCTGGAGGAACGTTTCGGCCCCATCGGCAATGAGCGTTACAAAGAGTATTTGAAGGACGTTCACACGTCCGGGACGCACGTGCTCAGTCTCGTCAACGATCTTCTCGATCTCTCCAAGATCGAGGCCGGCAAGATGGAGCTCGATTTCCAGCGCGTCGACGCCAATGCGATCGTCGCCGAGTGCGTATCGATCATGCAGCCGCAGGCTAACCGCGCCCGCATTGTCGTGCGTCTGTCGCTGTCGCCACGGCTGCCGCGCATCCGCGCCGATGAACGCTCGTTGCGGCAGATCGTGCTCAATCTGTTGTCCAACGCCGTCAAGTTCAACGAACCGGGCGGTCAGGTGATCGTGTCGAGCGCGCTGACCGAGGCGGGCGGCGTGGCGATCCGCGTCAAGGATACCGGCATCGGCATGTCGGAGGGAGAAGTCGAGACGGCGCTCCAACCCTTCCGTCAATTGGCGACAGCGCGCGAGGTCAGCGGCACGGGACTGGGTCTGCCGGTCACCAAGGCGTTGGTCGAAGCGAACGAGGCGTCCTTTTCGATCAAGAGCCGCAAGCACGAAGGAACGCTGGTCGAGGTCGCCTTTCGGCCGCCGCAGGCGCGCGCGGCGGAATAGGGGAGCGTAGCCGCTGGACCAAGCGCTTGACCAACTTCGCCGGCGCCCGCATTATCACCGAAAAGCAGCGCGCCGTTTTTCATCGGGAGAGGGTCCCATGTCCATCACCGTCAAGGTCGGCGAAGCCAAGACCCGTCTTTCCGAACTTCTTGCGCGCGTCGAGGCGGGCGAAGAGGTGGTCATCATGCGCGGAAACCAGCCCGTCGCCCGGCTCGTTCCGCTCGACGACCAAGCGCGCCGGCGAGTCGTGGTCGAGGCGATCAAAGGCGAGCGAAAAAACGGCAAGCTCGAACCCATCACCCTCGAAGAGATTCTCGCTTGGCGGCATGAGGGACATCGCTATTGACGCGGTTCATCGTCGACGCGAGCGTCGTCGCGGCTTGGCTCCTGCCGGACGAAGCGACGCCTGAAACCGACGCTCTGCTCGATCGCCTCGTAATGAATAGGGCGCTCGCGCCCGATCTGCTGGCGCATGAAGTCCGCAGCCTGTTGTTGACGGCGCGGCGCCGAAGCCGGATTACCGAAGCTCACGTGCCATGGGCGCTGAACCGCTTCGAGCAACTGTCGATCGACAATGCGGGAGCCGGCGGGGCTCTGAACGTCGTGACGCTCGCGGAACGCCGCAATCTCTCCACTTACGATGCGGCGTACCTCGCGCTGGCGCAAATCGAGCGCCTGCCTCTCGCCACGCTCGACAAGCGCCTGCGAGCGGCGGCCGCGGCCGAAGACGTGGCCGTTTTGCCCGAGTGGCGCTCGTGACGACCAACGACTCAAGAGGAGGGCCATTGCCTTCCATCGATCTCAACGCCGATCTCGGCGAAGGTTTTGGGCCTTGGCGCATGGGCGACGACGACGCCATGCTGGACATCGTCACCTCGGCCAACGTCGCCTGCGGCTTTCATGCCGGCGATCAGGAAATCATGGCGCGCACCTTCGCGCTGGCCAAGGCCAAGGGCGTCGCGGTCGGCGCGCATGTCGGCTTTCCTGATCTTTATGGATTCGGCCGCCGGCCCCTGCCGTTCTCGGCCGCGGAAATCGAGCGCATCGTCGCCTATCAACTCGGCGCCGCGCAGGCCTTGGCGCGCTACAGCGGCCATCGCGTCTCTTACGTGAAGTGTCATGGCGCGCTGGCCAATATCGCCGAGAGCGACCGCGATGTCGCGTGCGCCGTGGCGCGCGCGATCTGCGCCGTCGATCCGACGCTGGCGCTGCTCGCCATCGCGTTGAGCGAGCAAGTCGGCGCCGCGCAAAGCGCCGGCCTACGCGCCGTGCATGAAATTTACGCGGATCGCGCCTACACGGACGCCGGGCGTCTTGCGTCGCGCCGCGAACAAGGCGCGGTGATCGAGGATGCGACGGCAGCGACGGCGCGCGCCCTCGCCATGCTGGCGGAGGGCGCCCTCGTCACGGCGAGCGGCCAGAGGCTGCCGACGCAAATCGACTCCATTTGCGTGCATGGCGACACGCAACGCGCGGTGCAAATGGCGCGCCGCTTGCGCGACGCCTTGCAAGGCGCAGGCTTTGCTCTCGCCGCCTTCGCCGCCGCGCGCTAGAGCATTTTCAGGCGAAGTGGATGCCGGTTCGCATTAAGAAAATGCTCTGTTTCAAAATGCTAGAGCGCGTTCGGACGCAAAACCGGTTTCCACTTTTGCTGAACGCGCTCTGGAGCGCCGTCAGCAGAAGCGCAACCTTAGCCAGCGGCGCCGATGATGGCCGCGCCGCTGTGTTCCTTGCCCGAGGCGCGAAGCGGACGCGAGCGCGGAGTTGGTCGATTCCACTCCCTGCGGTTGCGAGGCCGACGCTTTGACGTTCAAAACTCTTCCCAACTCTCTTCCTTGGCCTCAGGAGCGTTCGTGCGGACAGCGGCGCCGTCTCCTGCGCCCGCCACGCTCTTGAGCGCGGCGCGGGTCGGCAACTTTGTTGTTGCCTGGGAGCCTGCCTGGCGCCGAACGTTCGCTTTATCGATTGTGAAGTCTTGCACCGAATGGACGAGGTCTTCGGATTCCCGCCGCAACCTGTGGGTGGCAGCGGTCGTTTCCTCAACCATGGCGGCGTTTTTCTGGGTGTCCTGATCCATCTGGCCGACGGCGACGTTGATCTGTTGGAGGGCCGTCGACTGCTCCGTAACGCCCGACGCCATCTCCCTAATAAGCTGATTGATCTGCGCCACCTGAGCGACGATGCGCTCCAGCGCTTTCCCTGTTTCCATAACCAGACTGACCCCCTCATCGACCTCGGAGGTGGATATGGAGATCAGCTTCTTGATCTCCTTGGCGGCTTCAGCGGACCTTTGCGCCAGGCTGCGAACCTCAGATGCGACGACCGCAAATCCCCTGCCAGCCTCTCCAGCGCGCGCCGCTTCAACGCCGGCATTAAGCGCCAGCAAATTGGTCTGGAAGGCGATCTCGTCGATGACGCTGATAATTTGGCCGATGTTTTGCGAAGATTTCTCGATCCGGCTCATGGCCTCGATGGCTTTGTGGACGACTTCGCCGCTCTTTTCGGCGTCGGACCTCGCCATCGACATGGCCTCGCTGGCGTGCCGTGCGCCTTGCGCCGTCTTGCCGACCGTCGTCGTGATCTCTTTAATCGAGGCGACGGTTTCTTCGATGTTCGCGGCCTGCCGTTCTGTGCGGTGCGATAGATCGTCCGCCGCCGCGGCGATCTGGCGCGTCGCGGCGCCGATGGTGTGGGCGCCGCCGATGATATCCGCTAAAGCGCGTTCAAGTTGATCGGCCGCAGCGTTGAAGTCTTGCTCTAAACGTCTGTACGCTTCGGGAAAATCGGCGAGGCGAAACATCAGTTTGCCCTCGGCCAGGCTCTTGAGGCCCTGCCCGAGCGAATCGATGGTGCGCGCCTGCTCCGCAACGGCTTTGAGCCGCGCCTCCTCGACAACCTTCGCCTGCGCCACAGAATTATTGATTATCTCCGCCGCGGAGTGAAACGAGCCATCCAGTCCCCTAAGAAAAATGCGGCGATAATAAATGTTGCGACACACGGCTTCCAGACTTGCCGTCACTTCGCGAACGAATGCGTCGGAAAGGTCGATCATGTCGTTCACTTTGTATTGCGCGTCGGCGAGCCTCCCGGTCTCGGCGATGTTTATGATTCGCGCCTCGAAATTTCCTTTGCTTATCTCCCGGCAGACCGTGGCGATTCTATTTATCACGCGCGCGTGCGCCCTCTCGTTTTTCACCAGCGCGACGAGCGAGAGGCCGCCGACGATCGCCGATGCGATCGCCGCCACATGTTCGAACTCGTACTTGCCGAAGAAACCGGCGAGCGCCGCCAGCGCCGATGCAGCCACTGCGACGACGAGGCCCGATGCGCTCCTGGGGAAGGACTCAAAGCGAGATGGAGATAATGAGTTCGTCATATGTCGTATTCCTCGACTTCAGGAAGTTGACCACGAAATCGAAACCGGCGGTGAGCGCCTTCTGCCCGTTTCGATGCTGTTTCTCCTCTTGCAGGATCGCTGCGTAGAGCGGGGCTATGGTGTTGTCGACGACGCTGCGCTTGGGAAACCGACGGCTCGAGTGGAATCCGACGATGTTCCGGTCCTTGTCATAAGACGGCGTGGCGTGCGCAAAAACCCAGTAATAATCGCCGTTCTTGGTCATGTTCTTGACGTAGGCGAAGATCTCGCGGCGATCGAAGAGCGTGTCCCACAAGAGCTTGAACACGGCGCGAGGCATGTCGGGATGGCGCACGATGCTGTGGGGCTGCCCCAGCAACTCGGCCTCGCTGTAGCCGCAGACATGGCAGAATGTCTGGTTGGCGTAGGTGATGCGCCCTTTGGGATCGGTCTTGGACACGATAAGCTCGTCTTCGGGAAAGAAGACTTCCTTGTCTGTCGGCGTAATGATTTTGTTCATGGGATTTGCACGGTCGGATGTTGCGAAGGCGCTCGTGCGCGGTTTTTGTGGGATTGAGACGCAACCGAGACGAGCGTCGTGTTGGCGCGGGAGCGGCCTCGAAGCTCTGCTAAGCTTCGAGCCGTTTCATTTGTTCGGGTTGTCCCGAAAGAAAATACCGGATTGGAACCGGTACGGCGCGGCGGCGTCATGCCCCACAATCGCTCGAACAGCGCCCGAGAATTGCGCACCGTCATGGAAAACGTGCATTGGTCCGGTTAATTTTCGGTTTATCCTAAGAGGCAAAGAACACGCCGGCGTCGCCAGAGGTCGAAGCGCGCTCGAAACCAGAGGCAGTTCGGCTACGTCAGTCAATTGCGATGGGGCGAACAACGCGCCTTTCGCACCCAAGCGAAAATCGGACGCGAAAGCAAGTTTCGGCGCAGCGCCAGCTCGCTCATCTAGAGCGTCCCTCTCCAGTCGATCCCGGCGCTCATCGCTCGCGGTTCTACTCCTTGCCGGTCTCCCGGCGCACTATCAGCGGCGACGGCGCGAACATGCGTAAAGCCGCCTCTGAAATCGTTTGGCGGACATCGAAGTAACCCTCCCATGGATCGCTCCCGAGCGACGCCAGGCGGCGGGGCAGGCTGGCGATCGTGTAAGCGTCGGCGCGTTCGAGCCGCGAGAGCTCGCTCCACCCTATCGGCGCGGCGACCGAAGGCGTCTCGCGGGCGCGCGGCGAATAGGGGGCGATGGCGCTGGCGCTGCGCTCGTTGCGCAGATAGTCGATGAAGACCTTGCCTTTGCGCCGCGCTTTCGTCGCGACCGCTGTGAACCGGGCGGGATCGTCGGCGGCCAGACGCATGGCGACGCCCTTGGCGAACATCTTGAGTTCCCGCCAACCCAGAGCGGGAACGAGCGGCGCGACGATATGGATGCCCTTGCCTCCGGTCAGCAAGGCAAAGCTCGTCAGTCCCGCCGCCTCGAGCAGAGCGCGAAAATCGCGCGCCGCTCGCTTCACGCTTTCGAAAGACACGGCCGGATCTGGATCAAGATCGAACACCAGCCGATCCGGCCGCTCAACCGAAGCGGCATGGGCGCCCCAAATGTGCAGCTCCAGCGCGCCGATCTGCGCGGCGGCCTCGAGTCCCGCCGCATCCTCGATCTTCAAGAATTGTTCGCGCTTGCCCTCGCTGTCGAGAAGCGGCGCGGCTTCGATCGCCTTCGGCATGCCGCGCGTGTGATGACGTTGGAAGAAGCAAGAGCGTCGGTTTCCTTCGGGGCAGCGCACCAGGCTCAGGGGACGGCCGGCGATGTGCGGCATGGCCAGAGGGGCGACGCGGCGCCAATAGGCGGCGAGCTCAGCCTTGGTGACGCCGGCGGCCGGAAAGAGCACCTTATCCGGATGAGTAAGCTTGACCGCGGGCCGCGGGGCGGGAGGCCCAGGGTTGTCGGACGGCGCGTTATGTTTCGTCATGGCAGGCGCCTTCACTTCGCTCGCCGGCTTGTCCTCGCGCAATCCAATGAAGCGAGGATGGCGAAGGTATTCATCCGCGGTGCGTTCGGCATAAGCGATCTCGGCGACGAGACGCGGCTCGACCCATCGCGCCTGCCGGCGGATGGCGGCAGGCGCGTCGACGAAAGGCGGCGTACGGCGCGCCAATTTGCGCAGCTTCTGCGCAATGTCGGCCAGACCGCGTTGGCCGAATCCCGTGCCGACGCGACCGCGGTAGCGCAGCTCGCCCGCGTCGAACTCACCGAGCAGCAACGAGGCGAAAGGCCGCTCTTTCGTCGAGGGCCTCCATCCGCCGATCACGAACTCGTCGCGTCCCGTGCATTTGGTTTTGATCCACCCGAGCGTGCGCCGCGACACATAGGGTTTGTCGGCGCGCTTCGACACGACGCCCTCGAGCCCCATGCGGCAGCATTCGGCGAGAATCTTCGGACCATTGCCCGCGACATGGTCGCTGTAGAAAATCGGATCGGGCGCCTTGACAAGCAATGCCGACAGACGCGCTTTGCGCTCCACGAGCGGCAGTTTCGCAAGATCCTCTCCGTCCAGCTCCAATAGATCGAAGGCATAGAACCTCAGCGCGTCCTCGCCGGCCTTCAGCGCGCGCTGCAAGCGCGCGAAGTCGCCCCGCCCTTTCGCGTCGGTTGCGACCACTTCGCCGTCGATCAGCGCGTTGCGCGCCGGCAGTCCAACGAGCGCGCCGCCGAGATTGCGAAACTTCGCCGTCCAATCGAGGCCGGCGCGCGTGTAAAGCTTACTCTTTCCGTCCCCCACGGCCGCGATCGCGCGATAGCCGTCGAACTTGATTTCGTGCAGCCACTCCGCTCCCGACGGCGGCGTCGGCATGGGCGTCGCAAGCTGCGGGGCTCGAAAGCGCGGCATGGAGAGAGGAGGTCCCTTGGACTTCCGTCGAGCTCCGGGTGCCGCGGCAATGGCGCCGCGTGATCCTTTGTCGGAGCGCCACACCGCGTCGCCGGCGGTGATTTCCTCGAGGCTGCGCCCGGTTGCGACGCTTCTCGTCCATTTCTTGATCGGATCGACGGCGCGGTCGGCCGTCTCGTCGCGCTCCTTGACGAGCAACCAGCTCTCCCGCTTTTCCTTGCCGCGCGGCCTAAGCCGCACCAACGCGAACCCGCCTTTTAGCCGCTCGCCGTCGAGGTCGAACTTCAGGCGGCCTCCTTCCAAGCCTTGGCGGGGATCGTCTTGCGGCGTCCAGGTTCCACGATCCCAGATCATGACCTCGCCGCCGCCGTATTCGCCTTCGGCGACGCGGCCCTCGAAAGCGCCATACTCCAGGGGATGGTCCTCGACGCGCACGGCGAGCCGCTTGTCGGCGGGGTTAAGGCTCGGCCCCTTGGTCACCGCCCAGCTCTTCAGCACGCCGTCGAGCTCGAGACGAAGATCGAAGTGGAGGCGACGGGCCCGGTGCTTCTGAATCACATAGAGGCCGCCGGTTTTCGGGCTGGCCTTGCGCGCGTGCGCGCCCTTGGGCTCGCCCGTGCGCGCAAAATCGCGCTTGGCGCGATAGGCCTTGAGGGACGCCGTCTTGGCCGATTTAGCGGTTCGCATGGCGCTTCATCACTCATGCGAGCCTGAAGGCTCGCGGTCCGGGTTCCGCGTCGCTTGGACCGCAAGCCTTCAGGCTCGCAAATCGTTCGGCCACGACCTGGAAGCCGCCGGCGTCAGGCGCGCTTCTTGGCGGCGCCCGCCTTGCCTGAACGCCTTGCCGGTTTAGGCCCGCCGGCGCGGCGCGACTCCGGCGCGGTCTTCCCCCGCCCTCCTCGGCCGCGCTCGACGCTCCTTTTCAAAGCCTCGATCAAGTTGATGACCTTGGCTGACGGGCGTCGTTCCTCCTCGCCGGTCGTGACGATCGCGTGACCCTTGCGCTTGCGTTCAACGAGCTGCCTCAAGGCCTCGGCGTAACTGTCCTTGAAGGCCGCCGGATCGAATGGTTTGATTTTGCGCTGAATAAGCTCGCTCGCCAGGGCCACCATCTCCTTGTCGACCTTTTGGTCGGGAATATCGTCGAAATAGGCGTCCGCGGCGCGCAGCTCGTTGGCGTATCTCAGCGTTTCGAGGAGCAACCCTTTGCCATACGGCATGACGGCGACAAGGTTTTCGCGCCCGCGCATGGTCAATTGCCCGAGTCCGACTTTGCCCGCCGACCGCAGCGCCTCGCGGATCACGATCAAGCCTTCGGTCGAAACGTCGCCTTCTGGCGCGACATAGAACGGGCGATCGAAATAGCGGGGATCGATCTCGTCGCGGCCGACGAATTGGACGAGCTCGATGCTGCGGCTGCTCTCCAGCTTGATCTCGTCGAGTTCCTCCGGCTCGAGCACAACGTAAGAATCGTCGCCGATCTCGAAGCCCTTGACGATGTCGCTCGCCTCGACCGGCCCCAGTCCGGGCGCGACCTTTTCGTAACGCACGCGCTTGCCGGAGGGCTTGTGAATCTGGTGCAGCGCCGTCGTCTCGGCGCTAACGGCCGCGGCATAGAGTTCGACGCCCATCGAGACGAGCGACAGGCGCAGATAACCTTTCCAATAGGCGCGCGAACGGAGCGGCATGGCTGGGGACCTCGAGATAATAACAACGCCATCGCCGGACATTGGTTTCATCAAAGAGCTTCGGGCGGCGCCTTGATCTTTAGCGCTCATCCGACTTCGACGCGCGAATCCAGCTCCGCCTTCTTTCGCTTTCGCCGGGCGCGCATGATCGTTGCGTTGAGTTCTCCTCCGTAGATGAAGATCGCCGCCGAGAAATACAGGAAGACGAGCGCGATCATCACAGACGCGAGGCCCGCATAGGTCAAGACGTAGCGATTGGCGAAGGCCGCGAGATAACGCCCGAACGCGGCGCCGCTCACGAGCCACAACACGAGCGTGATGGCGATGCCGGGGAATATCTCGCCGAACCGGCGTTTGCCGGCGGGCAGCCGGTAATGAACGACGAGAAGCGCTACCACGAGAATGACCGCGGCGACGGCAAATCGTGCAATGGTCACGATGAACTCGAATTGCGCGAGCCACGGCAAAAATTGCGTCGCCGCCGCAATGATCAGCGGGCCGAGAACGACGAGAACCGCGAGCACGAGCAGCGCGACGGCGCTGACGATGACGTAGAAAATCGACTCGAGCCGCAACAGCCACCAGCTGCGCGTCTCGTTGACCTCATAGGCGCGATTGAGGCCGATGCGCAGACTCTCTATGCCGCTCGACGCGAAATAGACGGCGAGAACGCCGCCGATCGTCAGCACGTCGCCTTGTGCGGTCGTCGCGACCCGTTGAATTTCGGCGGCGATCGGAGCCGCGACTTCCACGGGCCAGGCGTCAAGCAGGAGGCGTCCGGCTTCGTCCGCAAGATCCTTGGAGCCGACGAATCCAGCGAGCGCGGTCACGACGATCAAGAACGGAAAAAGCGACATCAGCGTCGACAGAGCGATATGGCTGGCGATCGCCCAGCCATCGCCGACGCTGAAGTGGAGGAATGCATCCAGCGGAATGCGGAAGATGTCGGGCAAACGCTCCGCCGTTGGCGCCAGGCGCCCAAGAGAACGCCGAAGCGCCGCTTTCGTCGGGTAACGCAACGTCATCCGCCTCTTGCGAAATATTTCTCGATCGGTCCAGCCGGTCTCTTGCCAGTCTGCTGGACGCTAAAAGCCTTCCGAGAAAACGCGGACCGCTCGAATTTTGTTCCCGTCGGGAGCCGAGGACGCGTCGCTCGCGCAGAGGTCTCGTTCGGCGAAAAAGGCCGCGGCCACGCGTAAGCGTCAAGCTTAAAATCGCGCGTTTGCCGAGCGCGTCTGACCGTGCGAGCGACGTTCGCAGGGGCTTCAGGCGCGATACTGCGACGATGAGGTCCGGCAGTTTGCCGGCATGGAGATTGGCTTGAATAGCGAGAGCGAGTTCGGCTTCGCAGGCGCGTTTCTGAATGCGAACTGAACTAAGAGTTCATCTGACGTTAGGGCTTGACGTGGGAGGGTTGGGGCGTGACCCCATGCAAAAAAGCCCGGCTTACGGCCGAGCCAGTTTCAGTCAATTGAAGAGGTGTCGGCCACCTCGCTCCTCCGCATGCCGACTGCTGGCGTCAATGCAGCCGATTTGACGCGGGCTCTCCTGTCGCATCTCGTTTCAAAGAAGCAGTGATCGGGCGCAACGTCGACCAAAGCAACAGGAATATGGCTGCGAAGCGAGGAACGTTTGGAGGCGCCGAGGCGCGAATGGCGATCACGAGAAGGAACGCCATTAGAGCAGGGGCCGCGACGGCCTTGTGCTGTGCGCTTCCGTCTCTCGCACAGGCCGATGTTCGGGCCTATGGACAGCTGAAAGCGCTGGCGGCGCAGCTCGCCAAGGAGCCTTTCGGGAAGGACGCTTCAAAGCTGCCGGAGACGCTTTTGAAGCTTTCTTACGATCAATATCGCTCGATCAGATTCAGGCCCGACCGCAACATCCAGCTGGGACATTCGCAATTCTATATCCAGATGTTCCATCCGGGATTTCTCTTCCGGCAAAGCGTCGATTTGAACCTCCTTTCCGACGCCGGTTCGAGACGCCTCCGTTATTCCCCGAGCTATTTCGACTTCGGTCGAGACGCTCTCGGCAATCTCCCGTCGAATCTCGGCTTCGCCGGATTCAAAGTGCTCTATCCCCTGCATAGGACCGACAAACTCGACGAAATCATTTCGTTTCTGGGGGCGAGTTACTTCCGTTTTCTTGGCCGCGAGCAGCGGTACGGATTGTCGGCGCGCGGGCTCGCGATCGGCTCCGGCGACCCCGAGCGACCTGAAGAATTCCCGAGGTTTCGCGAGTTCTGGATCGTCGAGCCGGAGGAAGACGCGCGAGGAATTCAGATTCTCGCTCTCCTCGACAGCCCGTCCGTCGCCGGCGCCTATGAATTCACGATTACCCCCGGGCGCCAAACGACAGTCGACGTCGTGCAAGAGCTTTTCGCTCGGGAGGCAATGCGCCCCGGAATAGCTCCACTTACATCGATGTTTCTTCACCGGCAGAGGGATAGGCGCCCCGCGGACGACTTCAGGCCCAATGTGCACGACTCGGACACTCTGCTGATCGGCGCGGCGGAAAGTTGGACGTCCTGTCCGCTGATAAATCCCTCGAAGAACGGAATCACGCCATTCTCGATCGATCGTCTCGAAGCATTCGGACTTCTGCAGCGCGAACGGAACTTTTTCGCATATCAGGACCTCGAGGCGAACTATCACCTCAGACCGAGCTATTGGGTCCAACCTCTCTCGGATTGGGGACCGGGCGCCGTCAAACTGGTCGAGCTCGCTTTGGCATCGGAAGGCGGGGACAATGTGGTGGCGTTCTGGGAGCCGGCCGACTTGCTTCGGCCAGGTCGTTCCCAGGAATGGAGCTACCGTCTCACAGCGACCGCCGACGAGGGCCATTTGCACTCTCTTGCGTGGGCGCAATCGGTGCGCTGCGGAAGCCGCTCCCATACCTTGGCTGAAATCATAGAAGTCGATTTTGTCGGCGGGGAACTGCCACGTTACATAAACGCGCCCCAACTCATCGAACTGACGGCTCAGTCAAAGGGAGTGGCTGTGCAAAGCTACGAGCTGCTCCGCAACCCGCACACAGGCGGGTTGCGCGCGCGCGTAACTATTTTGCCCCGGCATGGATCAGATTGCAGATTGAATCTCGAACTCAGACAAACGCGCCAAAAGATAAGTGAGAGCGTGATTGTGCGCGTCTAATCCGCTAACGTGCTCGTATTCAACGGCTCCGTTGCGGGAGAGACCACCTCGGAGGCCTTGGAGCGCCTTCCTTCCGCGCTCCAATATGGGGCTGATCTGGTCATCGTTGAACTCGGCGGCAACGATATGCTGAGCGGAACAGATCCGCGGACCGTCTACTATAATCTCGACAACATCATAAGGGTCTGCAAGGCCGACGCGATTTATCCCACGCTTGCGAAAACGCATGGCATCCCTCTCTATCCATTTTTTCTGCAAGGCGTATTCGGCCATCCGAGACTGATGTAGAGCGACGGAGAGCATCCCAACGCCGCGGGCGTTCAAAGAATCGTGGCGGGGATTCTCCCCATCGTCGAAACGAATCTCACAAAGCCGCGAGCAGCGAGCATTTCCTCGACCATTCCACAGGCTCAGAGGGAAGCGGAAATAGAGCCAAACCGCATAACTAATCGCCTCGGCTGGAGAAGAGAGCATCACGAAGCTGTTTCATGACTTCACATAGCCCCAAAAAATGGTCCAAGCCTGGCTAACTTGACGGCCCCGTCTTGTCTGCCGCTTCCTGCGCCTTGGCGTCAACCGCGCCTTTTGCACGCCGTTCTAAGCTCTCGCGCAAACGATCGATTTCATCGTCTGTGAGGTGCTCGATACCGACAAAGAAGTTCTTGCCGGCGACCTGAATGAGCTCGTCCAGCTTCACTTGGATCGCGGCGCTGTCCCGATTCTGGGAATTCTGAATCAGAAACACCATCAAGAATGTTACGATGGTGGTGCCGGTATTGATCACGAGCTGCCACGCGTCGGAGTAATGAAATACAGGTCCTGTGAAGGCCCACCCCACAACGGTAAGTAGAGCGAGCATGAAAATGCCGGGGCGACCGGCAGCGTGCGCGACACCATTGGCGACGGCGCTGAACGCTCGCTGGGTGACTGAGACCCTGTTCGTGGCTTTGTCGTTTGTCATAGATTTCTCCTGTTGTCGGGAATCGGCCGATTTGAAAGAGGGAACTCGTCGAACTCGCCAAAATTGGCGCGCGCACGCTGCAGATGCGGTGTCGAAATCACTGGTCTTTGAGCTGGGCTATTTTTCTCACCATTGGCGAGCTGTCTTTCAAGGAGCCACACTGCGACTTCGAGCGCTGCATCGGATAGGTAAGACGCCAGATATTTTCCCCTTGCAGCGAGCGCAGTCGTTATGAATATCGAAATCAGGGGCAGGAACCGAGCGTAAGGAGACGCGCAAAGCCCCAGATACCGCGCCCGGGACGAGTCTTCACATCCCAGACTGAATTGAGCGCATCCTTTGATTGAACCTCGACACCGATCGGCGCGAACAGCGCCTATGCCGATCACAGTGGCAATCATTCCTTCATGAGGCCTCCTTGCTGTCGACAGCATGCCATCGATCGCCTGCGCGCCTGACGCCTCCAACGCCCGACAAACATAGGGACTAGCTCGAGAGGAACAACAATGAGTTTGGCGATTTTTCGAGGACGGCCGCAGCAGTGTTGCCGAAGAACAGCTGGTTGCCAGTGCGTCGGTTTACGCCCATGAGGATCAAGTCGTGGCCGCCTTTTTCTGCTTCCATAAGGATCGCCTCTTCGGGCGAAACATCGGACCGCATAACGGTATCTATTTTCGTATCGTAGCGGTCAGCGATCTCGACGATATCCTTCAGAATCATTTGTTCATGGCGGCGTTTGCGCATGCCGCGCCATCGCTGCTCGCGCCCTACATTGGAATCGACGTAGAGCGCCGTGAGAGGGCATCCACAGGCGCGACCGAGCGAAATAGCGAATTCGGCGGCTCGGCGCGAGACCTCGGTTCCCGTGATAGGCACAAGAATGTTGAACCGATTCTCATTCGGGTGCTTCAAGTGATCGCCCTGTCCCATCACGATCGCCAGCGGCCCCTCGAGGACGGCCACAATGCGGCCGATTTCCGGATTAAATGTTCCGTCCTTCGATTTCATGTTGTCGATTCCAACGAACAATAAATCGTAGCCTTTTTTTGCTTCGCTCGTGATCGCTTCTTCATTCGGGGTTTCGGAGGGTTTCCGGACCGTAATGTCCACCGGCGCTGGCTCTTCCTCCTTCGAGCCTGATTTTTTGCTATCTTCAGCTGCCGCCTTCACTGTTTCCTCGATGGTGACGCCCGATTCGGCATCCGCTTCTTTTCGTTGTCTGGACTGCTGCTTGCCCTTCGTCAATTGAAGGATAGTGGTGGACATGCCGCTGCGGCCGGCGATCAAGCCGGCGATGTGTGAGGTGAATTTCCCATTGGCGCTCTCGTCCACTGCGAGCAGCAGCCGCTCTAAATTCGGCACGAATCGCTTGGCCTCGAACTCCTCGCGCTCCAGCCTCTCTTTCTCCCCTTTGCCCATGGGCACGCGCGACAACCCCCAACGCAGCATCGGCGGCATGGCCATTGTCGTAGTGACGGCCATAGCGACGATCATCGTAAACAGGTTTTGGCTGAGCGCGCCCATCGACAGCCCGATCGTGGCGACAATGACCTCGGTCGAGCCACGGGCGTTCATGCCGCAGGCGAGCGCCAGCGCCTCCCGCCGGGTTAGACCTCCGATTTCTCCGCCAATGAATGCTCCAGCAAACTTCCCGATGCTTGCAATCGCAATCAATCCGATCGCCATTAGCAAGAGGGTGGGCTCCCTCAAGATTGTCAGGTCGGTGGTCAGCCCCGCTATGCCGAAGAAGACGGGCATGAAAAACGCCAGGATCAAGCCGCGGAGCTGGTCGTCGATATGCTTGGTGAGGATTGGAGACTCTCCGATCAGAACGCCGGAGATAAAGGCGCCGAGGACGGTGTGAACGCCAATGAAATGCGTCGTCAGCGCCATCGCGCTCATGATCACCAATATGGTCGTAATCACCGGGAATTCGCTTACGAAGTTGTCGTTGGCCCATCGGATTGCATAGAAGACGATCCGCCGTCCGATCGTGAAGCTTCCCACCAAGAACGCGGCGGTCCCAATTAGGCTTTTGGCCACGTTGGCGACATCGATTTCGCCCGCCTCGGCGAGGCCGAAGATAGTCGCGATAATGATCCAGCCGATCGTGTCCTCCACGATCGCGGAGGCCACAATCACCTGACCGAGATTGCGGCGCGTGAAATTCATTTCGCGCACGATCATCGCGACGACTTTGATCGAAGAAATCGACAAGGCCACGCCGAGGAACAGCGATGTGAGCAGACGCCGATCGGGATGCGGCAACAATGATTCCGGCATGAACCACCCCAGGATGGCGCCGCAAGCGAAAGGTACGGCGATGCCGGTGAGAGAGACGGCGAGGGCCGCCTTGCCGACCTTTCTGACGAGCTTGAGGTCGACCTCCATTCCCGTCAGCAACAGCAGCAAGAGGACGCCAAACTGAGAAATGGCGTCGATCATCGCCTTCTGCTCTTTCGCGACAGGAAAGAGCCAGTGCTGCAGGTCCGGCCACAACCAGCCGAAGACCGACGGGCCGAGTAGAATGCCGGCGAGCAATTGACCCATGACGGACGGCTGGCCGACGCGGCTCATCGCCTCGCCGAGTAGGCGGCCCACCAGAATGAGCGCGAGAAGTTCAGCGAGGAAGACGACGTCGGATGGGGTCTGCACGCCTTCCTCGGCGCGGGCGCCGCTCGCGCTGAACACGAGGCCGCTTGCGCTGAACACGAGGATGAGAGCACACCAGAAGTAGGCGCGACGGCGTGCGAGCCGCAGCGAAGAAGTTTGGATCGACATTCCCCAATGGGTTGAATGCGAGACATCACCGAGCGTTTTCACGACTTACTCCTTGGCGCCGCCGCTTCGCCATTCAAATGTACATTCTCAAATTGATGCCACGGTTATCTCATTGAATTTCAATAAAACGACTTCTCATATTTAGATATATATCCTGACACCCGGCTCGCGGGAACACCGAAAGCAGATGATCTCGTGTGGGTGCACAATTACCATCTTGTTCCGCTCGGCGCCGGGCTGCGAGAGCGCGGTGCTCGCAACTGGATCGGGTTTTTCCTGCATATTCCGTTTCCGCCGCCCGACACGCTGGTCGGGCTTCGCTGCGCCGCGCTGGTTCCCGACGGCGGAACGCTTCAAATCGGCATAGGATCGATCGGGACAATCGGCCGCGTACGCATACCTCATGCCGCTTCCCGCCTTCAAATCTATCATCGAACCAAACCCAGACCCAATAACCCCGAGACGATCATGAAGATCGCCACGATGTAGTTGAGCAGCCGTGGCATGATCAGGATGAGGATGCCCGCGATCAAGGACACGATCGGTTGAAGGTGCGCAATGCTAATAGTCATGTTCATATTCCCCGTATTAGAAGGCTGCCGGCGCCGTTCCAGACGACCGTTTTCCCACAGGGAGACGCCAAGGCTGACCTCGGATCTCATTCGTTGGCTCGGGCTCTCCGTCCAGGAGAGAACTCATTTCTTCTTGAACATCTTGCACCAGCCCGAGGGATTGATTTCGCCCTCGATGAGCTTGCAGGACGAGGGCGGCTCGAAATGGACGCAGGCATCGCAACGCTGATCATTTTTTGGCGTGTTCTGGTAAGCGACTGCCTGTTGTGAGAGCTTGGCCGGAGTCCCTTCGACGCGACCTGCGGTTACACTCATGCCAAGCGCGGCGGCGCCGCCAGCGGCGAAGGTCAACAACGAGCGGCGAGAAATCTCTGGTCGGGGTCGTGGTGCATCTGCCATGGGTTCCTCCTTGGCGGCCGGCCGCTGTATGGGGCGACCGAAGCTCACACCTTGTCTCCTTCCGCCGACATTGCAAGACAAGAAAAAATAACCAACGCCGTCGAGAGTTGTTCCTCCGCCTCGAAAAATGGCGTCGCCATTTAACCAGCGCCTGCAACACGCTTGAGGCGATCAAGCGCCCCGAGAAACGCGAAATGACGAACGGCGCCCCCCACAATTATCGGAGCAATTGTCAGGCGCCCGCCTATTTTCTTTCGAATAGGGGAACAACTCGCCGCGACTTTCGTTATCCCCCGTCGCAGTGTCGGCAGAAAGAGACGGCCACAGAGTGCTATGTCGTCGCTTTGGCGCTGATCGACAGGAGTTATGCAATATGAAAAACATCATACGAACTAGCGTCGCGGTGTCGGCTCTTATCGCTGGAGCCGCGGTGGTGACCGCCCAAACACAAATGGGAAAACCGCTGGACGGCGCGCTCAAGCAAAGCGGGGCGGTGCAACAAGCGGCAATGGATTGGGATCGCATCGAAGGAAACTGGAAGCAATTTAAGGGCAAGATCAAGGAAAAGTGGTCCAATCTTACAGACGATGAAATCGAAAAGATTGAAGGCAAGCGCGAGCAATTGGAGGGTAAGATTCAAGAACGTTATGGCATGACTAAGGACATGGTTCGCAAGGAGGTGAATGAGTGGCTCAAGTCGCTCCAGTGATTTGGCGACGCCCCATTGCGACCGGATGAAAGGAGGCGGTCGGGCGGCGCGCGGCGGCCTCCGAAGGCCATGCGACGCGGCAAGTTAGCGATCGTATAGACGTCGGGCTGCTCGATCCGCGAAAGCTCGCTCCAGCCCACCGGCGTCGCGACCGAAGCGCTCTCGCGGGCGCGCAGCGAATAAGGCGCAATGGCGCTGGCGCTGCGTTCTCGCCGAGCAGTCTCGGCGCTCGCGGCCGCGGCATAGAGTTCAACGCCGATCGAAACGAGCGACAGGCGCAGATATCCCTTCCTGTAAGCGCGCGACCGAGACGCCATGACTCTGAACCTCGAGGTAGTACATAACGCCATCGCCAGCGCGCCGGATTTGGACAGGCGGTCGAGGAAACGCTCGGAAACAGGCAGGGGTGTCAAAAATTTACACGCCTAACGACTTTGCATGCTCTCCAAGCCGGACGCCTACCTTTGCAAGGACCTAACTAAACATGGCGCAACCTTAGTCGGTCATGCATCGATAGAGGAACGACCAGCTTTTCCGCCTTGACAGTTTTTGTGCTTTCGATTGTTTGCGGCAGATCGCCCATTTTGTCTTGTCCTTGGCCCACTCCTTCTGCGCCGCATTCCATTGCTCTTTTGTCCAGGTTTCGACTCGCGTTGCTGTGGACGGCTCGGACGATGTTGGCGCCGAAGATGCCGGTGCTGAAGTTGCTGCGGGCGGAGACGCCGGCGTTTTCGCGAAGGCGAGTTGGGAGGCTACGACCCCTGCAAGAGCGACGGCGCCGAAGGAAGCGTGAATACGTTTCATTGTCTCTTTCTCCATGGCGAAGCGTTGACGCGATACTGGTTGGTTAGAAACTCGTTTGTGGCTCTGGCGAATCAACAGCGACGTGTCTTGACCTACGACCTAATAGTGATCGCGGCTCTCTAGCCAAAAGAGAGACGAGCGAAATTTTAACGGCCTACCCCCGAGGTGGCGTCAACGAACCAAACCGAGCCCTAGAATTCCAGATACAATCAAAAAGATTGCGACAATGTAATTGAGGAGCTGGGGCATGATCAGAATGAGAATGCCGGCGATCAGGGAGACGATTGGCTGGAGATGCACGATTCCGAGAGACATGTTGCGTGTGCTCCTAAAAGCATGATCCTCGAAAAGCTACAAACTTTGCGGATAAGATCATGCGTTGAAATAAGGTGACGGAGCGAAATCGCAATTCGAGATCAGAGGATTTCGCTCCGGATGTCAGCGCCGCTGGCGCAAACTCCTTGGGCTATCTGATGACCAAGTCGACGCTTGCAATGTCATACGCCGCCAGGGTCGAAGATGACGTCGAATTTGGTTGATTAGATTTTCTTAACGTCCTTTCGTAGCTGATCAGCTGAAATTCGCGTGAGAACGGCAACTGCAGCCTCAGCAAGGCCGTCATCCGGTGGAGGTAGGATTAGAGCCGGCGGAGGAAGTCGTCGATTTCCTTCTTCGCCCGCTCCTTGTCGTGGCCATATAACTCCTGCAGCTTGCCCTCGAGCCGCTCGCGCTTGCCATTGATCAGTGCCAAATCGTCGTCCGTCAACTTAGCCCACTTCTCCTTGATCGTTCCGGTGAACTGCTTCCAGCTGCCTTCGATATTATCCCAGTTCTTGAAGCGGCCGAGGAAGTCGTCGATTTCTTTCTTCGCCTGCTCCTTGCCATGACCATATAACTCCTGCAGCTTGCCCTCGAGCTGCTCGCGCTTGCCATTGATCAGGGCCAAATCGTCGTCCGTCAACTTGGCCCACTTCTCCTTGATCGTTCCGGTGAACTGCTTCCAGCTGCCTTCGATATTATCCCAGTCCATGACCGACTCCTCATCTTTTCTTGGTTGAAGGAATGCGGCGCCAATGAAACGTCGGTAAATTTTATGATCGTCTGATAATGCCAGCGGCTAACGAGACGACGAAGAGCACGATGGCGATCCAGAAGAGGAGGCGTGCGCCCTCCATGGCGACGCCTGCGACCCCAACGAAGCCGAAGAGGGCGGCGACCAACGCGACCACCAGAAACAAGATTGCATAATGCAAAAGACCACCCACGACCGGTCTCCCAAATTTCCATTCCGGACGTCGAGTAAACGCGCCTAGGCTGTAGTGGTTCCACATAGACGGATGTGACGCTTACGAGCGAAAATACAACCGCTCAAGCGAGAAAAACCGCGCTGATGCGTCTCCTTTTCCACCCGAGATTACCAGAAGGTTCCCTTCTGATAGTCCCCGCAGGTGGCGCATCATCAATCTAAGGACGGTAGCGGCCGAACAGGACAAAGACAGAAAGCGTCCATGGGGGCGCACGGTCAAGGTAACGCCTAGAGGCGAGCGATCTCGTTGACGATCTTGCTCACGCTGCAGCAGCGGCCGCGCGCCGGGTGTCCGTGACCAATGCTCGAAAAGCACGGTGTGTCCTTGCTGAAATGGGCGGTGATCTCAACGCCATGCTCCTGTGGCGAGGCGATGAGCGGCTCGCTCGTTGTTGGCGACAACATGGCGGACGTGAAGATGGCAATATCGAAAAGCTTCATCAGTTCGACGCAGCCATTTGCGCGGCGATGACGTTGAAGTCTTCTTATGCTGAATTCATCACGGCGGTTCACTCGTGCGTGACCGAGCGTTTGCAGGCGGCTGGCGTTGTCGTCGAAGGAAGGCGCGCCGCGCTGGTCGTCGAGGCCGTGCACGAGGTAGCTCAAGATACGATTGTGGGCTTGGCCGTGATGGCCTTGCATCTGTAAAAGGTCACGTCGCCGAGGCGGTACACGCCGCCGTTCGCGTCGTCCGCGGCCGTCGTCTCGCGGGGCGGGCGGCCCGATCTTGCGGCGCTGTTCCCGCGGTGCATTCAGGCGTCGACCTTGCTCATTGTCGGAGGCGCGGACACGCAGGTGATCGCGCTGAACTGTTCGGCGTTTGCTACGCTCCGTTGCGAGAAGGACCCTGGCGATCGTCCCGGCGCGACATATCTTTATCGAAGAGCCCCGGCGCGCTGGACGAATTCGCGGATCTCGCGCTCGTCGGCGTACGGCCGGAACCAGGATCGGTCATTGGCGCGTTGGGGAACCTTGTAGGGTCGCCTCAGCGCACCTCGCAACCCGGACGGCTGTTGCGACCCCGAATGGGAGGAATGGACCATGCCGAAAAAGGCAACCATCGAGAAGGCCCGAAATGCCAAGCGCGAAGGCAAGGCGCCGACCACGCAAGCCGGCGAGTTCGTCCACGAAGAGATCGAGAAGATCCGCCGCGGCGAGCACGGTGCGCGCTCGCCGCAGCAGGCGATTGCCATCGGACTTTCCGAGGCAAGACGCGCGGGCGTCGACCTGCCCCCGCCCAAGAAAGGCAAGGCCAAGGAGAGCACTCGGAAGAGCGCCGAATATGCCTATGAGGCTGGCCAGGGCGAACGGGAGACGAAGCGCCGCCCGCGGGTCTCGCGTGCCGTCTCGAAGGTCCTCGAGCACGAGCCGAAGAGCGCAGCGTCACACGAGGCGCTCTCGCGGCAGGCCAAGCGCGCCGCCGCACGGCGGTCCAGCGAGGAACGTGCCGCCGCCGCGGAGAAAGCCGCCGAGACGAAAGGCCCTTCTCGCCGTTCCGCCGCCGCGCGGAAGGCAGCGCAGACCAAGGGTGCCCGCGGTCGAAAGGAGGCCGCGCAGAAGGCTGCAAAAACGCGTGCACGCCGCGCATAGTGCAGGCGGCCGCTCGACCCGAAGTCGGATTCGCCCATAGTAGCGGGGAAGGCCTCGAACGAAACGGCGCGAGCCGTCGAGGAGAGGATGGAGCGAAGGGGCGGAACTAAGGAGAATGCGGACCAGCAAACCACCTCAACGCCATGCTCCTGTGGCGAGGCGATGAGCGGCGCGCTCCTCATTGGCGAGCGCAGAGGTGCTCATCTGCACCAAGGGCGGGGCGCCCATGGCGGGTCTAAGACGACGCCGGGCTGGGAATGGCGAACAGCGCTGATGGTCGGCGTCGACTGGGAATGTTAGATTTCGCGACCATATTGTCGAATCCTGACGCGGCCCTTCGAAAATTTCCGCGGGTTGCGGAGTCCATACGGAACGCGCCAAAGACCAACGCGTTGGAAACGGCATATTCGAGGAGAAGGACGCGATGAGAGCCGATTTCTTTCCTGTTGTCGCGGGGGTGTTCGCGCTTGCGGCTGGAGTCGTTCAGATCGTGCCAGCCGATCCGGGCGGCTACCGGACAATTGCGGAAAAGGATGGGCCGCGGCCCCAGAATGTGCCCCAAGACGAGGCGCCAAAAGTTGGGTCGCAAGGTCATGAGAAGAACTCCGGCACTAACAAAAGCCTGAGCGAAAAACTGAACAAGGGCAAGGGCGTCATCAAGCCGGAACAAGGCGTTGATCCGGGGATAGTGAAGCAGGCGCCAGTGCCCAATCCCAATTCGACGCCTGTTATTATTCCGCCTGGGACACCCGGCGGCCCGCCTGGACCGGAGCCAAAATAGCACGGGAGCGGGAAAAAGCTGGGGGTGACAATGATCCGAAAGCCCCGACGCCAACTCGGTTTAGGTTCTTGGGCGGGGTCTAATCCGGCGTCATTGTCGAGCGTTACCACGGCCTTCGTCGGCGCGCCTCGATCAACCCCGGACGGTACCTTCGCTCCAGATGCAGTATCTTCGAAAATCCGCGGCGCGCAGCGTGTCGAGTTGAAGAGCGATTCCTGCCCGTCGGTCGAAACCCGTGCATAACCGATCCGCGCCATTGCGATTCTCCCGGACGCGTCCGCTTTCTTGTCCGACAATCATTCTGTCCAGCTTCCCATTGTCGAGCATGTTTCCGGACAGATCGGCGATCGTCCAGAAAAGGATCGGGTTACCGGACAAATCTGACCGAGAGCTTGAGGGCGCCGAGCAGATTGCAGCGCGCTGAGATTGCGATGGCGCTCTCGCCGCCTTTGGTTCGCCACGCGGGCTGCACGGCTAAAAGAGTACTTTCATTATTCTTGTATTTGCTGTATATTACAGCATTCAAAAGAGGCCAGCACCATGACCCAATTCTCGACAAGCGACCTGTCGCGCAAATCCGGCGACCTCATCGCCGAAGCATTGCGCCACCCAGTTACGATCACGCAGCGGAACAAGCCTCGCCTCGTGCTCTTGAGCATCGAAGACTATCAGCGCCTCAGGAAGGGCGCCGATCCGCGCAAGGCTCACACGCTCGACACCATGCCTGACGACCTTTTCGAAGGCGCGAAAGCGGCTCTTGACGCTTACGAACAACAAACAGAAACGCCATGAGCTACGACGACCTCACGACTGGCGCCGTCATCCGGTACCCCTTTTTGTGGGCGCGCGAGGCTGACGCAGGCGAGACCGAAGGCCGCAAGGAGCGCCCCGCCGCTGTTGGCTTCCGCATCCCACGCCCCGACACTGGCGATATTCTGTTACTGTTCCCGATTACCACGAAGGAGCCGGCGCCGTCGCGGTTCTTCGCGGAAATCCCACTCACCGAAAAACGACGCGCCGGCCTCGACACTGTTTCGCGCCTTTGGCTTATCCTCGACGAGTTTAACGAGGATGCCATAGGCGGGTCTTTTTACCTTGAACCTGATCCGCCATTGGGCCGATTCAGCCGCGCGTTTTTCTTGCCGCTCATGCGCCAATTCATCGATCGGCGCGCGAAATTGCGTTCCGTTCGCCGCCACGACTAGCGTCGCATCGCAGAGCGCCGCTGATTTATGCGGCGACCGCGCCGCCGTGCTCGTTCAGCGGCGTCGCTTCACGCTGCGGCTTGGGTCGTTCGGCGGGGCCCGGTTTGCGGAGCGCCTCGTAAAGCGCGGTCTTCCCGATCTTGAGTCGCATCGCCGCCTCGCGCACTCTGAGCCCTTTCGCCAAGAGCGCCTTGGCGCGTTCCAGCTTGTCCGCAGTGACCACGGGTTTTCGCCCGCCGCGCCTTCCACGCGCGATAGCGGCCGCGAGACCGGCGCAGGTGCGTTCACGGATGAGATCGCGCTCGAATTGGCCGAGCGCGCCGAACACATGAAAGATAAGACGACCGCCGGGCGTAGTCGTGTCGATCGATTCCGTGAGCGATCGCAATCCAGCACCGCGCTTGTCCAACTCGCTCACGGTCTCGATCAGGTGTCGGAGCGAACGTCCGAGGCGGTCGAGCTTCCAGATGACGAGGACGTCGCCCTCTCGAACATAGGCCAGCGCCTCGATCAAGCCCGGTCGATCGGCCTTCGCTCCGGATGCTCGATCCTCGAAAATCCGAACACAACCGGCGGCGCGCAGCGCATCGAGTTAAAGCGCGATTTCCTGCCCGTCGGTTGAAACCCGTGCATAACCGATCTTCGTCATTGCGACCCTCCCGGATGCGTCCGCTTTTTTGTCCGACAATCATTATAGGCCGGCGATTACCGGAAAGGGATCGATTGCCGGACAGACGGAGGCGCGACAATGCTACGGCCACAAGGCCGATCGCGGACAGCCGGCAAATTGTGCCCAGCGCGCGGGCTTCGAAAAAGCGGCTTTCTCGGCCCGCAATAGTGGCTTGCGCGCCGGCCTCACGCCAATCGAAGCGGCCGCGCGTGAAAACCACCGCCCTCCGGCTCGACGAGCAGCTCCAGATTGACGAGATACGCGTTGGCGTCGATCTCGTCGAGGGCTGCGGCCAAGGCCAGCCGCTGCGCGTCCCGTCTGGCGTCGACATCGACGAGGAAGACGGCGCCGGCGTGCAAAGCTGCCTTGCGCGAGTAACGCTTGCGGAACTCGCCAACGTTGTTGGTGACCGTTCTGGATTATTTTAAGCAAAGTCCAATCCTTGGCGTTCAAAAGTTTATCCGCGGCTTGCGTGCGTTACTCGACGCGGGCGGCGGGCGCAAACGCCGCCTTTCCCCAATCCAATGGGACCAAAAGTGGGGCCGTTAAATTTATTTTCTAATTAGTATTATTGATTCAGTCGCTTGTTGTTGTTGCTGGCGGAGGGGGCGGGATTCGAACCCGCGATACGGTTTCCCGTATACACACTTTCCAGGCGTGCGCCTTCAGCCGCTCGGCCACCCCTCCATGCGTCGGCGTCGCCGCCATAACCGGTCGCCGACGCGTAACCCGCACTATAGGCAGACCCCGCCGGAGCGCAAATCTCTCCGCCCTCGTGAGGCGACCCGCCGCCGGCGCCCGTGGACAAAACGCTAGCCGCATCCTATCTTGCAAGCAGTCTCCTTAGCTCCATCCCAACCGCCACAGTGACAATGCTCGTCCGCTTTCTGGGCCTCCTGCTGCTCGCCGGCGGCTTTGCCGCTCTCATCGTGGACGGCACGCGATCGCTCGCCGCCGGCCAGGTGCTGGTGACGCCGCTGAGCAAGGGCGCGGCGCAGCTGTTCCCGGCCGGGTTACCGTCTTTGCAAGCGGCGATCGAGCAACATATTTCGGCTTTCTTGTGGGATCCGGTTATCGTCACGCTGTTAACGGCGCCGGCCAGTGTGGCGCTTAGCGGCGCGGGCGCCCTGCTTATCCTGTTCAGCCGCAAGCACAGGGCTCCGATCGGCTACGCCAGTCGGTGAGGACTGGCGCAAACGTGCGGGCGCGCTAATTCGCTTGCAACGAAGGAGCGGCGCCATGTCGATCTCCGACAAGCTCGGTCTCAAACGGGATGGCCCGCCGCCGCCTGATTGGTTGGAGCCGGCGGCCGCCGCGCGCCATTTCGTCAATGGCCGGCCTTTGAGGGGGCCGTTTCCGGCGGGGAGCGAACGCGCTTTGTTCGGCTTGGGCTGTTTTTGGGGCGCGGAACGCAAATTCTGGCGGCTGGGCGACGGCGTCGTCATCACCGCCGTCGGCTATGCCGGCGGCAGCGTTGGCAATCCCACCTATAAGGATGTCTGCAGCGGCCGGACCGGCCACGCCGAGACGGTGCTGGTGGTCTACGATCCGGCGCGTCTGCCCTATGCGACCCTGCTGCGGGTTTTTTGGGAAAGTCACGATCCGACGCAGGGCATGCGCCAGGGCAATGACGTCGGCTCGCAATACCGCTCGGCGATCTACGCCTATTCGGCGGAGCAATTGCAGCGGGCCGCAAACTCGAGGCGCATTTACCAGGAGACTCTCACGGCGCATGGTTTCGGCGCCATCACCACCGAGATCGCGCCGGCGCCTGCGTTCTATTACGCGGAAGACGACCACCAGCAATATCTGGCCAAGAATCCGTCGGGCTACTGCGGCTTAGGTGGAACCGGCGTCATCTGCCCAGCGGCAATCGAGGCGTCCGCTTGATCGCCCCGCTGCGCCGGCCGGGCGCAACGCAGCGAGGCCGCCGCGCTCCTCCACCGCCGCGAATGCGGCGTGGAACATTAACCAAGAAGCGCGCGCCCGACCGAGATCGCGTGCGACTTCATGTCTCTATAGGAACGTCTTCCCCGTCAAACCAGTTCACGATAATTTAGATCCTGTCGATCGTATGAGTTTTTTAGATTGCGCGCCTGAAGATCGAGTGCAAAACCTTGGCGACGACCGGGGACGCTCGTTGAGCGGATGAAGCGCATTGGGGCGAGAAAGCTGGTTCCGCTTCTGGCGGACGCGCTGCGGGCGAACACATTTACCGATGGATCGGCCGCGAAAGGGAAGGACGCGCGCAAATGTCGGAGCTGCCATCGTTGCGAGAGATGCCGTTGTTCGCCTCCGTCGATGAGCAAACGCTCCGGCGTGTGACGCTCGACGCCAAAATCGAGACATTCGAAGACGGCGGCGTGATTTTCCGGCAGGGCGACGCGGCAACATCCATTTTCCTCGTGCTGCATGGTTTCGTCAAACTTATGCGGATCGCTCCTTGCGGCGACGAGACCCTCATCAACATCTGCTCCGACGGCGAGAGCGTTTACGAGGCGTTGACGCCGGACGGCGGCTCCTACTGCGTCAGCGCCGAAGCGGTTGGAACCGTGAGCGTGTTGAGACTGGCCGCCGCGCGGTTTGCGCGCGTCCTCACCGAGTCGCCGGCGCTTGCCGCCGCGGTGATCAGCGAGGCGACGGGTAAGATCAGCGTATTGATCGGTGAAATCGAGTCCTTGAAAGGGCAGAACGCCGATCAGCGGCTTGCCCGCTTCATCTTGTCCCTGTGCCCGCTCGGCAAAGAATCGTGCAGTTTCCGCCTCCCTTACGACAAGCGGCTGATCGCCGCGCGTCTCGGCGTGAAACAAGAGACCTTGTCGCGCGCTTTCGCCAAATTGCGCGAACTCGGCGTCCGCACCGAGACGCGCGATGTGTTCGTCGATAGCGTGACGCGTCTTGCCGCCGAATGCGAAGACCTCGGCAAGCACGCGCGCCTTCCGTCCGAGCGGCGCCAGCAGGCGCGCGAAAGCCGCGGCGCGATTCAGTGAGCCGCGCCGGAGCCGGTTCAGCGAACCGGCGCGGAGACGAATCCGAAGGCGACGCGCGCCAGCTTGTCGTTGCCGAAACGCTCCTCGGCCTTGCGAACCGGCAAGCCGCCGAGGCGCCGGTAGAAAGAGAGCGCCTTCTCGTTATCCGCGAGCGCCCACACGATGGTGGAGAGGTAGCCGTGTTCCGCGAGTTCGTTGCGCGCGGCGTTGAAAAGGCGACGGCCGAACCCCAGACCGTGGCATTCGGGCAGGAGATAGATTTCGAAAATTTCGCCCGAATAGGGCATCGAAGGAACACGGTTGCGGCCGTAAGTCGCATAGCCCACGATCGCGTGGTCAAATTCGACGACGAGCAGGCCGCTGCCGCGCATGATCGCCGACTCCCACCACCGCGGACCGCGCCGCGCAATCATGCGCTCGAGCTCCGCCCCCGGCATGATGCCGCGATACGCATAACGCCACGAGATGTCATGCACGCGGGTGATCGCCTCGGCGTCGCCGGGCACGGCGTGGCGAATGGAGAAAGCGGTCTCGACCATGCGACGATGTTAGGTCGCAAGGCCATGGTTCCGCAAGACCTAGCTGCGGTCAAAGCGCACAAAAATAAAAAAATGGCTGGCAGGCGCGTTCCGGCGTGTACAGCTTGCGCCGGCAGTTAGCCGGCGGCCGTTTCACAAAACAACGTTACGGAAAGCGTAAGCGTCAGGCGAGCAAGCCGGTCGCAACGCCGGCAAGCAGCAACACGCCGATAAACGCTCGATAAATGACGAACGGCCAGGCGGAAAATCGCTCGAGGATGCGCATGAGGCTCCAGATCGCGACGAACGCGGAAATCGACGCGACCACGAGGCCGACGGCGAGAATCGACCAGCCATGGCCGTCGAGATGCGCCTTGAACAGCTTATACAGTTCGTAGAAACCGGCGCCGGCGATCGCCGGCAAGCCGAGCAGGAAGGAAAATTGCGCCGCCTGCTCGCGTTTGAGATCGAGGAAAAGAGCGGCGGTCAAGGTCGACCCCGACCGCGAAACGCCGGGGATCAGCGCCCCGACCTGCGCCAGCCCGACGATCATCGCGTCCTTCAGGCTCACATGCTCAAGGGTGCGCGTGTGATTGCAGTAGAGTTCCGCGATCGCCAGCAGCGCCGCCATGACGATGCAGGATATGCCGATGACCGGGAGGGTGCGGAGCGGCGAGCCGCAGGCGTTCAAGACGCCCGAAAGCGCCATGCCGGCAAGCGCAATCGGGATTGTGGCGAAAACGATCCACGTCGCGAAGCGAAATGTCCAGTCCTCGAAGTCGCGCCGGACGACCGCGCGAATGGAGCCCGTGGCGAGCGCGCGTACGTCGACCCAGAAATAGCTCACCACGGCGGCGAGCGCCGCGAGCTGCATCGCGGCGGAAAAGGCCGAACCCGGATCCTTCCAGCCGAGCAGCGCCGGAACGATGCGCATGTGCGCGGTGGACGAGATCGGCAGAAGCTCGGTAATGCCCTGCACCACGCCCAGCACGGCGACCTTTGCGTAGCCGAGATCGATGAAACCGGTGTCGAGACCAAGAGTGCAAGCCGTCGCCATGAGTCTTTACCCTTTTCGCGCTTCCCGTGCACCGTCATGGCCGGGCTTGTCCCGGCCATCCACGCCGGGACGATCCAGCGAATTTTCATGAGGATACATGAACGGAGCTTCTAATTTTTTTAAGCCTTGTCGCCGCTTCTCGGCGTGGATGCCCGGCACAAGGCCGGGCATGACGATCCTGATTGGTTCGCGCATTACGAGGCGCGCTCGACGCTTCTTTCGATGATGTGCGCCAAATCGGTCATGATGGCGTTGAGATCGTAGTTCTTGGGCGTATAGACCGCCGCCACGCCTTCGTCGCGCAGGCGTTTCTCGTCCGCCGGCGGGATGATGCCGCCGACGACCAGCGGCACCTTGTCCAAGCCGCGATCCTTCATCAGTCTGATGACCTCATGCGCGAGCGTCACATGCGAGCCCGACAGGATCGACAGGCCGACGCAATGCACGCCCTCTTGCCTGGCGGCGTCGACGATTTCGGCCGGCGTCGAGCGGATGCCGGCATAGATGACGTCGAAGCCGGCGTCTCTGGCGCGCACGGCGATCTGTTCGGCGCCGTTGGAATGCCCGTCGAGTCCGGGCTTGCCGATCAGGAACTTGGCCCGTTTGCCGATCTTGGTCGAGACCCGCTGGACCTCGGTGCGCACATCGTCGATGGCGCCGCCGACCTGACGCGCCGCCTTGGCCACGCCGGTCGGCGCGCGGTATTCGCCGAACACGCCGCGCAGCACGTCGCCCCATTCGCCGGTCGTGACGCCGGCCTTGGCGGCGGCGATGGATGGCGCCATCAGATTGCGGCCCTCCTTGGCGGCGCGCGCCAGTTCGCAGATCGCGGCGGCTGCCGCCTTGGCGTCGCGCTGGTCGCGCCAGGCTTGCAGACCCTTAATCTGTTCGGCTTCGACATGTTCGGGCGCCACCATGATCATGTTGTCGCCCGACATGAGCGGCGAAGGCTCGCCATTGACGAACTGATTGACGCCGACAACGATCCGCTCGCCCCGCTCGATCGCCTCGAGGCGCGCCGTGTTGGCCTCGACCAGCTGGGATTTCAGATAACCGCTCTCGACCGCCGCCGCCGCGCCGCCCATCTTGTCGATCGCCGCCAGCTCGGCGAGAGCCTCCGCCTTCAATTGTTCGACCTTGCGCTGGACCTCCTTGGAGCCGTCGAAAATATCGGCGTATTCCAAGAGGTCGGTCTCATAGGCCATGATCTGCTGCATGCGCAGCGACCATTGCTGATCAATGGGGCGCGGCAGCCCCAAGGCCTCGTTCCAGGCCGGCAATTGCACGGCTCGCGCCCGCGCGCCCTTGGAGAGCACCACAGCCAGCATCTCGATGAGAATGCGCGCGACGTTGTTTTCCGGCTGCTGCTCGGTGAGGCCGAGCGAATTCACCTGCACGCCGTAACGGAAGCGGCGCAGCTTCGCGTCCGTCACGCCATAGCGTTTCAGAACGATCTCGTCCCAGAGCTCGGTGAACGCGCGCATCTTGCACAGTTCGGTGACGAAGCGCATGCCGGCGTTGACGAAGAACGAGATGCGCCCGACAACTTGCGCAAACCCTGCTTCCGAGACCTCGCCGCAAGCGCGCACATTGTCGAGAACGGCGACGGCCGTGGCCAGCGCATAGGCGAGTTCCTGCACCGGCGTCGCGCCCGCCTCTTGCAGATGATAGGAGCAGACGTTGATCGGGTTCCACTTGGGCGTCTCGTGCACCGCAAAGAGAATGAGGTCCTTGGTGAGCCGCAGCGACGCCGTCGGCGGGAACACATAAGTGCCGCGCGCAAGATATTCCTTGATGATGTCGTTTTGGGTGGTGCCCTCGAGTTTTTCGCGCGGGACGCCCTGCTCCTCGGCGGTTGCTATGTAGAGCGACATCAGCCACGCCGCCGTGGCGTTGATGGTCATCGAGGTGTTCATGTTGTCGAGCGGAATGCCGTCGAACAGGGTGCGCATGTCGCCGAGATGCGCGACCGCCACGCCAACCTTGCCGACCTCGCCGCGCGCCAGCGGATGATCGCTGTCGTAGCCGGTTTGGGTCGGCAGATCGAAGGCGATGGAGAGGCCGGTCTGGCCTTTGGCGAGATTGGCGCGGTAGAGCTTGTTCGATTCGCGCGCCGTCGAATGGCCGGCATAGGTGCGAAAAATCCATGGCTTATCGCGACGGGGCGTCGGCGTGTCGTTCATCGGGCGAACCTCCGAGGCTGCGATAGCATAGGAGGCGGGCCGGGAGGAAGGCGGGGGCAGCCCCCGGGGCGATGGGGGTGAAGGGCTTCCTCACCCTGAGGAGCCGGCGAAGCCGGCGTCTCGAAGGGCGAGGAAGCCCTTTGTAGAACCTTTCCCTTTCCCTCGTGCTTCGAGACGCGCCCTGCGGGCGCTCCTCAACATGAGGGCGAGGGGTTGCAATCCTTCACCCGATTGCCCTATCCGCTCGTCCGCTGCCGATGGGTCACGAAAGCCGCCCGATCTTGAAGAAAATCCTTGACCTTGATGCCGATGTTTCAAAGGATGCTTGCCATGACCGGGACCGATCCTGTTCTCGCCGCCATAGCCGATCTCAAATCGCACGTCTCGTCGGAGATAGCCCGGCTGGACGGCAAGGTCGATCGACTCGACGCCAGAGTAGGCCAACTCGACGCCACGGTGGGCCGACTCGACGCCAGGATAGGCCAACTCGAGGCGAGGGTTGGCCAGCTCGATGTGAGGGTCGGCCAGGTCCAGGACGGGATGGCTGGGCTCAAAGAGAGATTCGACAGGCAACCCGACATGCGCTTGCTCGGGCATCAGATGCAGGCTTTGATCGACCGCGTTTCATCGCTAGAGGAAAAGAATGTTCGCGCGCTGGCGGCGATCAACGATTTCGCGCGCGCGTGAGCCCCGGCGAAGTTGAGGCGCTGCACGGCGAACTGAAAGAAATGCGGGAATTGCAATTCCGTCACGATGTCCGCCTTCGCCGCATCGAGGACGAATTGCATCTGACGCGGTAAAATTCTCGATGCTTGTCCGGCGAAAGCCGAAAACCGATAGCGCGCAACGGGTATCATGTCCCCGTAATCACGCTTACTTGCGACTCGACCGCATGGCCTTGAGATGCTTGGAAGCTTGCTTCGCAAGCTTCTTGTACTCGCTCGAGTCCACTGCGTAGAGCGCGACCTTCCCCTCTTTGTCGAAGTGGAAGCCCCAGCCGTAGGTCCTTGCGAGCGGCGACGTTCGCAGGCATGGCTGATCCTTGGCGAAGAACTCCTGCCGCATTGCAGCTCCGCGCTTCTTGAGTTCTGCCGCTGGAACTGCCTTGTGACGCACGAACGTGCCGAAGAGGACGTCCTCCTGCGTATATTTGTACGGATGGTCCTTGAGCATCTCGTACTGGATGTTTGCCACCGTCTTCTTGTCGGTCTTCGCCTGTGGGACGATGCCGGTAGTGGCCGAGCAGTCTTCGGCGACGGTGATGAATGTATCGAGGTAATTCATGTGCGTCGCTCGCCTCGATTACGGATTACGGGGACATGATACGCATTGCATGATTTGCGAAAGACGGGATTTGATCCGACGGACATCGCTCGCTTAGAAACCGCATCTTGCCATTCATCTCATGGCGGCGAGCGTGGCGAGCGGGCCGAGCTTGTCGAGGACGCGAGCTTTGCTCGCGCCGCCGAAGGCGGTGCTCACCCCAATGCCTCGACGCCGGCCGCCTCCGCCGCCCGCGCGAGCGCCGCGTCGAGCGTCGCCAGCGGCAGGCGGCGGCGTTGCGCCAGTTCGAGGTAGGCGGCGTCGTAGACGGTGAGGCCGTAAAGGTCGGCGAGGCGGATCGTAGCAGACCACGATAGCCTCTCGCACTCTTCGTCCATCTCGATGCACGTCTCATTCAGACTGGCGAAAACCTCACGACGATAAACCGGCGTTATGCGCCGACGGCGTTGCGCGACCAAGAGGCCGTTGGCGATCTCGAACCGCCACAGGCTCGGGACAACGGCCCCTTCCTGAACGACTTTTTCGAAAATCGCGACGACTGCCGGGGTGCGTTCGTCTTCAAAGCAATAGGCGAGCGTCGCCGAGCTATCGAGCACCACGCTCATTCGCGTCCTTCTTCGATCAAATCCTTGATCTTGAGGCCGCCGAGCGTCACGCCCTTGCTCATTTCCTTGATCCGCTCGACCGCCGCGCGCGCCTTCTCGACATCGCGCTCGGTCCGCAGGGGCGCGAGCCGCGCCACCGGCTTGCCGCGCCGAGTGATAATGACCTCCTCGCCCTTCTCGACGCGATCGAGCAGGCTTCCCAATGTGTTCTTGGCTTCGAATGCGCCGATTTGCATGGTCGAGTCTCCAACCATCTAGCTTAACTAGCTTACTGAGACGCCGCGCCCATTGCAAGCGCGGGCGCGGCGCGGCTGCGGCGCGGCGCTGGGGACCTCCAACATCGCTCTGTTCAGGGTACAGCCGTCCGTATATGAAGGACCGCCTTTAAACTGACGCCGGCGCGACGCGGCGGCCCCCAGGAGACGCGACGTTGACCGACAAAAAAGACCTATACGAACTGGGCGAGATTCCGCCGCTCGGCCATGTGCCGGCGAACATGTACGCCTGGGTCATCCGCAAGGAGAGGCATGGGCCCCCTGAACAGTCGATGCAGATCGAGGTGGTTCCGACCTGGGAGCTCGACAGCCACGACGCCCTCATCTTGGTGATGGCCGCCGGCGTCAATTACAACGGCGTCTGGGCGGCGCTCGGGCAGCCGATTTCCGTGCTCGACGCCCACAAGCACCCGTTCCACATCGCCGGCTCCGACGCCGCCGGCGTCGTCTGGGCGGTCGGCTCCAAGGTCAAGCGCTGGAAAGTCGGCGACCAGGTCGTCGTCCACTGCAACCAGGACGACGGGGACGACGAAGAGTGCAATGGCGGCGATCCTATGTTCTCCGCGTCACAGCGTATCTGGGGCTATGAGACGCCGGACGGCTCGTTCGCCCAGTTCTGCCGCGTCCAGGACCGCCAGCTGATGGAGCGTCCCAAGCACCTCACCTGGGAGGCGGCGGCCTGCTACACTTTGACGCTCGCCACCGCTTACCGCATGCTGTTCGGCCACGAACCGCATCGCTTGAAACCCGGCGACAATGTGCTGGTGTGGGGCGCGTCGGGGGGCTTGGGCGTGTTCGGCGTGCAGCTGTGCGCGGCGGCGGGCGCCAACGCCATCGGCATCATCTCCGACGAAGCCAGGCGCGACTACGTCCTCTCGCTCGGCGCCAAGGGCGTCATCAACCGCAAGGAGTTCAAGTGTTGGGGGCAATTGCCGACCGTCAACACGCCGGAGTTCAACGAGTGGACGAAGGAGGCGCGCAAGTTCGGCAAGGCGATTTGGGATATAACGGCTAAGAAGGACGTGGATGTCGTCTTCGAGCACCCGGGCGAACAGACCTTTCCGGTCTCCTGCCTGGTCGTCAAACGCGGCGGCATGGTGGTGTTCTGCGCCGGCACCACTGGCTTCAACCTCACCTTCGACGCGCGTTACGTGTGGATGCGGCAAAAGCGCATCCAAGGTTCGCATTTCGCCCACCTCAAGCAAGCGGCGGCGGCCAACCGGTTCGTGATCGACCGGCGCGTCGATCCTTGCATGTCGGAAGTCTTTCCCTGGGCGAAAATCCCGGTGGCGCACACCAAGATGTGGAAGAATTTGCACGCCCCCGGCAACATGGCGGTGCTCGTCAATGCGCCGACGACCGGCCTGCGCAGTTTCGAGGACGTGGTGGAGGCGACGGCAAGCAAGCGAGGGTGACAGGGCGGCGATAACCTATTGCAAGTGAGCCATAAAGCTGGGTCAAGGCGCGTTGTGGATTCTGGCGGCAAGAGGCGCTCGGGGAACTCCAGGGGGGTCTTTCGCGTTAAGCCGAGGTTTCCGCTTTCTTGTCGACCGAACGATCGGGCGCGATGGCGATGCGCCCGGCGCAGCGGGACAATTAAGGGAAGATTGGCGCGGAGGATGAGCTCTTGACCAACGCCGATAGTCGCGACGATCCGTCCGACGGCGGGGCTGCCGCCGTGGCAAGACAAGAGAGCGACAAAGGTCCCGACCAAGCGTTCACGTTGGAGCGCATGCAATTGGCGTTGGACGCCAGCCTTACGGGCATTTGGGAATGGGATCTTGTCACCGGCGCAGTGCGCCTGGATGCGCGGGTGCGCGCGCTGTGGGCGTTGCCGAAGGGCGTCCCCGCGAGTTTTGAGATATTCCGCAATGCCTTACATCCGCAGGACGTGAAAGGCGTCAAGCAAGCTATGGACGCCGCGATCGATCCCGAAAGCCGTGGCGATTACGAGGTGGAATATCGCGTCATCGGTCAGACCGACCGCGTCGAACGGTGGATCGCCGTGCGTGGCCGCACCATTTTCGAGGACGGCCGCGCCGTACGCATTATCGGCACCGCCCGCGACGTCACCGAGCGCAAGCATCGCGAACAGCATGTCCGCGTGCTGCTGCGCGAACTTGTGCATCGGTCGAAGAACCTTCTCGCGGTGGTTCAGGCGATGGCGCGGCAGACGGCGATGGGATCGCCCTCGCTCGAGGATTTCCAGCGCAAGTTCGCGGCGCGTCTGCAAGCCCTGTCGATGGCGCACGACCTGCTCGTCTCGCAGGAATGGCGCGGGGCCTCGATGCATGATCTCGTTCGCTCGCAAATGGCCTATTGCCTCGACGTCGCGCAAGGAGCGATCGACCAGCACGCGCGCATCGAAGGACCCGAGATCATGTTGAAGCCGGAGGCGGCGCAAAACATCGGTCTCGCGCTCCACGAATTGGCGGTGAACGCTCTCACCCACGGCGCACTGACGCGGGCCGATGGCCGCATCGATCTGACTTGGCGCGTGCAAGACGGCCGTTTTTGCATGGAGTGGCGCGAATCGGGCGGGCCCACCGTCGTCTCTCAGCCGCGCGAAGGTTTCGGACACAAGGTCGTCAGGCTCATTGTCGCGCAAGCGCTCGATGGCGAGTCGACGATCGGTTTTCCGCCGGACGGCTTTGTTTGGAGCCTATCGATTCCCACGTCGCACACCATTGCGAAATAACACTCCTCGCCGAGCGCCCGTTTTTGTTTTGCGGGATCGACATCCGCGCAAGCGCCGCGATGCGGTTGGCCTATGCCACCAGGTACGCGAAATGTTGGCCCATCAGCGCGTCATGGCCGTGCTTGTCACGGCCATCCACGCCGGGACGTGACAGGAAATCTTCGAAGCGAAGCGGAAACGCCCCTTCTCTCTTTCACGGTTGGTCGCAGTCTGTCGGCGTGGATGCCCGCGACAAGCGCGGGCATGACGGGTGAATTTTTTCGTGGTTGGTGTGATTACCCCAACAAATCGATCAGCGGCGCGATCAGGGGAACGTCGGCCGGCGGCATCTCGTAAGTGTGCAAATCGCGCGCGCGCGTCCATCTCACCGCTTGTCCCTCGGACGGCGTCACCAAGCCTTGCCAGCGCCGGCAGACGTAGAGCGGCATCAACAGGTGGAAGTCCTCGTAGGCGTGGCTGGCGAAGGCGAGCGGCGTGAGCCAGGACGCCTCAACGACAATGCCGAGCTCCTCGGCGAGCTCGCGGATTGCCGCATCCTCCGGTCGCTCGCCCTCGTGCAGCTTGCCGCCGGGAAACTCCCAGAGGCCGGCCAACTGCTTGCCTGGTGGCCGTTGCGCGATGAGCACGCGATTGTCGGCGTCCACGAGAGCCGCCGCGACGACGATAAGCAGTCTCACTCCTTCGAATCTCTGCCCGCCGAATCTTTGTTCGCCATGCGTCAATTTCCCGAGAGCACGACTTTGATCGGTTCGGTTTCCTTGCCGGTCACCGTCACCTCTTCGTACATCGCGCCGCCCTCGGCCAAAAGAGCGTCCTTGGCCTGCCAGGTTAGTTGCGTCGTCACGAAATAGCGGCCCGGCGCCACATCCTCGAAGGTGAAGCGTCCGGCCGATTCCGCCTTGGTGGTGCGCGTGTAAGCGACATATTCGGGATCGGGCGCAGCTGAGGGAATGGAGATGGCGGGCACGAATTTCGCGGCCCCGTAAAAATGCGCGAAACGCGCCTGCGTGTAAGCGGTCGCCGGCACCAGGCGCACGATTTCGCCGGCCGCGTAACGGACGTTCACCACGCCGCGCTTGTCGCGCAAGAAAGCGTGGCCCTCGATCGTCGCCTTGCCGGGCGTTTTGATGAACGCCGCTTCCGCCGGATTGAAAGCGGCGTCCGGGCCGCTCGTGTTGCAAGCGGCAAGACCGACCATGCAAGCCAAACTCATAACAACCGAACGCATGGGATACGCCTCATGCAAACAGCGCAATACAATAACATCGCGGGTTCGACGCAAAAAAGCAAGCGCGCGCCGGCGCGCACGACTGCTCAACTGCGGTAGTCGCCGTTGATCGCCACATAGTCCTTGGTGAGGTCACAGGTCCACACCGTGGCCGCGCCCTTGGCCAGGCCGAGATCGACGCGCACCGCGATGGCGTCGCGCCTCATGAGTTGCGAGACCTGTGCCTCGTCGTAGGCGGGATCGCGCTGCCCCTTGTGGGCCACACGTATATCGCCGAACCATATGGCGAGCTTGTCGCGGTCGGCGGCCTCGCCCGCCTTGCCGACCGCCATGACGATACGGCCCCAATTGGCGTCCTCGCCGGCGATCGCCGTCTTGACGAGCGGCGAATTGGCGATCGACAGCGCGATGCGTTTGGCGGCCTTGGGCGTTTTCGCTCCATCGACGGTGATCTCGACGAATTTGCGCGCCCCCTCGCCGTCTTTGACCACTTGATGGGCGAGGTCGAGCAGGAGCGCGTCGAGCGCCCGGCGGAAGTCCGTAAGGCGCCGATCATTGGCCTTGTCGATCTGCGGCGCGCCGCGCCGCGCCGCCGCGCCGGTGGCGAACAGCAGCAACGTGTCGGAAGTGGAGGTGTCGCCGTCCACGGTGATCGAGTTGAACGAACCGCGCGCCGATTTCGACAGCAGGCTTTGCAGCGCCGGGCTGGCGATGGCCGCGTCGGTGAAGACGAAAGACAGCATGGTCGCCATGTCGGGCGCGATCATGCCGGCGCCCTTGGCGATGCCGGAAACGCGCACCTCGACGCCGCCCACGAGCGCCGTGCGCGTCGCGAGCTTGGGATAGGTGTCGGTGGTCATGATGGCGCGCGCCGCCTCGAGCCAAGCGTCCGGCCGGGCTTCTTGGGCGAGTTTCTCCAGCAGCCCGTCGAATTTCGAGGCGTCGAGCGGCTCGCCGATGACCCCGGTGGAGGCAAGAAAAATCTGGCGCTCGGGCGCGCCGGTCGCGGCGGCGGCAAGTTTGGCGGAGAATTTCACGGCCTCCTTGCCGGTCTTGCCGGTAAAAGCGTTGGCGTTGCCGGAATTGACGAGCAGCGCCCGCGCCGTGGGATCGCGGCGACGCGATCCGTTCCGGATCGCTATCACGCCGGCCAGCCGCGCCCGGCACCAATCGACCGGCGCCGATGCGCACTTGGACTTGGTGAAGACGCCGGCGACTTGCGTCGCCTCATCGAACAGCGCCAACATCACGTCGCTGCGACCCGCGTAACGAATGCCGGCCGCGCCGACGGCGAGACGCACGCCTTCGATCGGCGGCATTTCAGGATAGGATTTGGGGGCAAGCGGCGAGATGCGAGCGGCATTGGGCATGGGAAATGGTCCTGTGAAACTGGGCAGTCGGCATTAGGCAGTCGGCAGCAGGGGCCAACCTAATTGCCTACTGCCGAATGCCGACTGCCCTACTTGCTCACTGCTTCTTGTCGGCGCCTTTCTTGTCATCGCCCTCGCCGGGCGCCGGCGGGTCGCTGCGCTCGATCTTGGCGCTCTCGTGTAATTTGGTGATCAAGTCCGCCTGCGCCCTCTGCACCACGTAACGCGCCACCTGTTCGCGCACCTGTTCGAGCGGCGGGAATTCTTTCGGACGCTTCCCGTCGAGCTTGATGACGTGCCAGCCGAATTGCGACTTCACCGGTTCGGAAATCTGCCCCGGCTCCAACTTCGCGGCGGCTTCGCCGAATTCCGGCACCATGCGGTCCTTGGCGAACCAGCCGAGATCGCCGCCGGTGGAGCCTGGATCCTTCGACAATTCCGTGGCGACCTTGACGAAGTCTTCGCCGCCCTTGACGCGCTTGGCGGCCGCCTTCGCCTCGTCCTCGGTGGCTAAGAGAATGTGATGGGCGTGGTACTCCGTATCCGGCTTCTGGTTCTTGGCGGCCTCATCGTAGGCCTGCTTGATGGCGGCGTCGGTGGCCGCTTCCTTGGCGACCTTGCCCAACAGGGCCTCCATCAACGCCTTGTCGCGCAGATAGGCGAACCTCTTGGCGAACTCGGGCGTTTCGCCGAGCTTGTCGGCTTGCGCCTTCTGGACGACCAGCTGCTCGTCCACGAGGAAATCCAACGCATAGGTCTCGCGCGCCTTGCCTTCGAGTTGCCGGGGGATGCTGGCGCCGAGATCCTCGAGCGCGGCCTTCAGGTCGTCATCGGTGATTTCTACGCCATTGACCTTGGCGAGAACCTTGGCCTGCGCCGAATTTCCTGCCACGCCGATCACCAGCAGGGCGGCGAGGGCGAAGGCTTGCAGGGCGGCGCGATGCTCGTGACGCGCCGTCTTGAGGAGGTGAGACATGACGTTCTCCAAGAAAAGGCCAGAGAAAAGGCCAGAGGCGAGAGGCGCCGCGATCACGGGCCAGGAGGGTCGTGAAAGACGAATCGGGCGTAACTATGCCCATGCCGCTGGCGCTGACAACAGCAAAGGCGAGGCAAAACGAGACGATCGGGCGAATGTCGGCGAGGGGCGCAATTTGCCCTCTCTCCCGCGAAGGGGGGAGAGTTGGAGAGGGGGTGGTTCGTCTTGCAGCAATTTTGCCCGGCGATGCCCCCTCCCTAGCCCTCCCCCGCTTCGCGGGAGAGGGAATCGAACGGCGCCATCTCGCCAACTGCCCCTCACCCGATCGCCCTCCGGGGAAACAATTGGGCGCGCCGCTTGTCATTCCCCGACGATCTCGACAAACAGCGCCCGCACCGCTTTCTGCGTTTCGATCAGATGCGCCTCAAGACGCCCAAGATCGGGCAATTCGCCGGCGCGCAAGAGAAGTTCGACCAGTCCGCGCGGCGCCGCCGAAGCCCGGAATTCGTGGTCGCTTGCCAGCCGCAGAACCTGCGTCAGGCCCTGATAGAGACGCGCCGCCGCGATCAGCGTTTCGGCCTTGGCGGGATCGAGCAAGCGGCGGTCAGCGAGACGACGAAGCGCCACAGCGGTGGCCGTGGCGAGAATGTCGGGATGCGCGCTGGCATGGCGCAGCAACAGGTATTGCGTAATGAATTCGATGTCGATCAACCCGCCTCTGACCTGTTTGATCTCCCAAGGGTTTTCCGCGCCCTTTTGATGTTCGAGGCGGCGGCGCATGTGCAGAACGTCGGCGCGCAGCTTGTCCAAGTCGCGCCGACGAACCAGCGCGGCGCGGATGGCGGCCTCGACATCCGCCACGAAATCGCTTGGACCGGCGACGACGCGCGCTCTGGTCAGCGCCATATGTTCCCATGTCCAAGCTTCGTTCGCCTGATAGTCTTCGAAACCTTTGAGAGCGACGGCGATCGGACCCTTGTTGCCGGAGGGGCGCAGGCGGAAGTCGACCTCGTAGAGCAGGCCCTGCGCAGTCGGCGCGGAAAGCGCCGCGATGAGGCGCTGAGTCAAGCGGGCGTAATAGTGCGCCCCCGCGAGAGGGCGTTCGCCGCCGACGGATTCGGCCTCCGGTTCGACATCGTATAGCAACATCAGGTCGAGATCGGAGGCGGCGGTCATTTCGCGCCCGCCGAGCTTGCCCATGGCGACGACGGCGACGCGCCCGTTGGCGACGCGCCCATGCGCAATCGCCAGTTCATCCTCGACGCGCGGAAGCAAGCCAGAAATGACAACGCCGGCGAGACGCGCATAGGCGAGGCCCGCCTGTCCGACCGACACGGTCCCTGTCAATACGCGCACGCCGATCAGAAAAATCTGCTCCTGTCCAAAGATGCGAGCGCAATCGAGCGCCTCTTCATAGGCGCGGGCGTCGCCAAGCATGGTCGCAAAACGCGCGGCGAGTTCGTCCTCGTCCGGCAGGCGTTCGAAGAAAGCCGGCTCCAACAGGGCGTCGATGACGCGCGGACGGCGCGAGATCGTCTCGGCGAGCTTGGGCGCGGCGCCCACGATCTCCGCCAGGAGATGCAGGAGACGCGGATTGGCGGCGAGAAGCGCGAAGAGTTGCACCCCTGCCGGCAGTTTTCCGATCAGCCGATCGAAAGAAAGAAACGCCTGATCGGCGTTGTCCGTGGCGCCCAAGGCCTCGAGCAGGGCAGGCGTGAGTTCGGTCAAACGTTCGCGCGCCAGGGTCGAGCGGGTCGCCGCATAGCGGCCGAAATGCCAGCCACGAATCGTCTCGGTTACCGTCTTTGGATGCTTGAACCCCAGGCGCGACAAATTTTCGATGGTGTCGGGATCGTCGTCGTCGCCGGTGAAGACGAGATTGCCTGCGCCAGAGGAAAGTTCGGAGGCGGTCTCAAACAGCCGCGCCGAGTGGCCCTGGACTTTTTCCAGCTTGCGCCGCAACGCCTGCGAGAATTCGCGCAACGTCGCGAAGCCCATCATGCGGCCGATGTGCAGAACGCCCCGCTCGTCATCGGGCAGCGAATGCTTCTGTTCGTCGGCGACCATCTGGATACGGTGCTCGACATCGCGCAAAAAGAGATAAGCCTCGCGCAGATCGTCGCGCGCGGCCGGCTCGATCCAGCCGCTCGCGGCCAATTGGCCGAGCATCGGCAATGTCTCGCGCCCGCGTAAGGTGTGATCGCGTCCGCCGGCGATCAATTGCTGGGTCTGCACAAAGAACTCGATCTCGCGAATGCCGCCGCGTCCGAGCTTGATGTCGTGGCCCAAGACGGCGACCTTGCCATGACCCTTGAAGGCGTGAATCTGTCGTTTGATCGAATGCACGTCGGCGATCGCGGCGAAGTCGAGGTGCTTGCGCCAGACGAACGGGCCGAGTTCGGCGAGGAAATTCCAGCCGGCTTCGATGTCGCCGGCCACAGGGCGCGCCTTGATGAAGGCGGCGCGCTCCCAATTCTGCCCCATGCTCTCGTAATAGCCGAAGGCGGCCTCGAGCGGGATGGCGATCGGCGTCGCGCCGGGATCGGGCCGCAGACGCAGGTCGACGCGAAACACATAGCCGTCTGGCGTTCGTTCACTCATGATCTTGACGACGCGTTTGGTCAGCCTCACGAACAGATCCACGTCCTCATGGGGAACGGCTCGCACGCGCCGACGATCGAACAGAACGACGAGATCAATGTCGGAGGAATAATTGAGCTCGAAGGCGCCGAGCTTGCCCATTGCCAGGAAAATCCAGCCACAGCCTGTTTCGGGGTTTTCCTTATCGGCGAGTTCCAGTTGTCCTGACGTCGCCGCTTCGCGCAGCACGAAGGCGACGGCCGCAGAGAGGGTAGCGTCGGCGAAGCGGGTGAGCGCTCGGGCGGCTTCCTGCGTCGTAAAGGCCTTGCCGAGATCGGCGAGCGCTGCGACGAGCGCCGCCTCCTGTTTGACGAGCCGCAGCAAACGCATCAATTCGGCCTCGTCCGCGGCTGGCTGAGCGCGCGTTTTTTCGATCAATCGATCGATCGTCTCGAAAGGATCGGCTTCGAGAATTTGGGCGAGACGGCCAGGATCGCGCGCAGCGAGGTCGGTGAGATAGGGAGACGACCCGAAGACGCCTTCGAGGAAGAGCGCCGCATGGGGACGCTCGGAAAGATACACGGCGAGAACGCCGCCCGCACGTTCGTCCCGCTCGAGCACGCGCGCCAGCGCCGACTCGGCGACTTGGCGATCGACCGGTTCGATGACGGCGCGCGCGCGGGCCAGGAGGCCGCGTTGCGTAGACGAGCTGAATTGTGACACGCCCCGATCCCTCCGCGGCGTGGAAACTCGACGGCGCATGCAGCGCAGGCATGGTTCCGCAATCGCTCGAACGCATTCATAGGCAAACTCATGCCGAAAACAAAGGCCGCGGCTCTCCTGACGCGAGGCGAGTCACGCATCTCGTTCGGTATACGAGAGCTTGGTGCGATGGCGTCAAGACGCGGCGCCTGCCGCCCCTCTCCCCGCGAATAGCGGGGAGAGGTTAAGGTGAGGGGCTCGGGGGATTGGCCACGGCCGCAACCGTCGTCCCGAAACCTAAGCCAATGTGGCGTCTGCTCGCTAATCCCCTGGCCCCTCACCGTACCTCTCCCCGCAAGCGGGGAGAGGGGCGGCAGGCGCGACGCAACACTGCGACTTACGTGCATACCGTCGGCTTGCGGGAAGAGGGACAGTTCGCAGGCCCCCACTTCCCTAAAATCAATTCCGCGCGTATGCTTAAGATGACGGGGAAGATCGCGAGACCGACCCGAGATGCCTTGGCAAATGCCCCAAATGCGATGGCGCCTGCTTCGCCCGGCATCCTCGGGAGCGCGAGCGAGATGGTTTGCCGCCTCGCATGTGACGGCTCTTCTCGTCATCCTGATCCAGTTGGTCGTCGCGGCGTTGCACCCCCCGCCGCTGCGGATGGCGGCGTCGGACATCGGCCCGTCGAGCGTCACTGTCGCGCTCGACCATGTTGCGTGTCCGCACGCCGTTCATGACGCGGGCGGGCAGACCAGACCAGATGACGGCCGGCCGCAGGACGATTGCTGTTCCTGTGCAATTTGTCAGACTCTCGGGCGCCTCGGGATTGTTCCGCCTTCATCCTATGTTCTGATTCCCGTCCATGTCGCTTCGCGCGAACCCGTTCATTTAGATGCGACGCCATTCATTCCACGCGCGCCGCCGACCTCGGCGCAACCACGCGCCCCGCCGACGTTGATCTGAAGTTTGAATGCGAAGGACCGCGCGGACGGATCGCGCTGGACCTTCGGAATCTTCACTCAGATGGAGGGGCTATCTATGACCCGCACATTTCAAATCGCCGCCGCGGCGGCAGCAGGCTTCACCCTATTTCTCGCCATGTCTCAGGCCCATGCCCACTGTTTCGTCGGCAGCCGGTTCTTTCCGGCGACGCTCGCCATCGATGATCCATGCGTCGCCGACGAACTATCCTTGCCCACCGTGTCGGTGCTGAAGAACGGCGACGACCCGCCGGCGCGCGAGGTCGAAATTTCGGGCGAGTTTTCGAAACGCATCACCGACAAGTTCGGCGTCTCCGTTGAAAGCGCCTTTACGCGTCTGCGCGTGCCGGGTGGGCCCAGCTTCCAAGGCTTCCAAAACCTGGAGACGACGTTCAAATATCAGTTCCTGACCGAACCTGCGGCCGAGTTCGTGGCGTCGGCGGCGCTGTCGGTCGAATGGGGCCATACCGGAAACCCATCGGTCGGCGCGGAAAAATTCCACGTGCTGACGCCGATCATCTTTTTCGGCAAGGGATTGGGCGACCTGCCCAAAGAGCTCTCCTTCTTACGCCCAATTGCCGTGACGGGCACATTCGGCTATGCCGTGCCGACCTGGTCGCGCATTGTGACCACCTCGGTCGACGTGGATGAGGACGAGGTGAAGGTGGAGTTTGAAGAGGAGCGTATTCCGAATTTTCTCGTCTACGGCGCGACGGTTCAATACAGCATGCCTTACCTGAACGCGCAGGTCGTCGATCTCGGCCTGCCCAAGTTCATCAATCAGCTGATTCCGATTGTCGAAGCGAAATTCCAGACGCCGGTCGCCAACGTTTTGACGTCGGGAACCAAGACGACCGGCACGGTCAATCCCGGCGTCATCTGGATCGGCTCATCTTTCCAGCTTGCCGCCGAGGCGATCGTCCCGGTCAATCGGGCGAGCGGCAAGGCAGTCGGCTGGATGGTCCAAGTGCATTTCTATCTCGACGACATGTTCCCAACGACGATCGGCCGGCCGATCTTGGCGGGCTTGACCAGCGAAGGGGGCAAATAATCATGCGGCGCACAGTCATATTCGCGCTTATGGCGTCCGTCATTGGCGGGGCCGGCGGCGCGCAGGCGCACGCTTTCCTCGATCACGCCAGTCCGCCGGTCGGCAGCACGGTCGGCGCGGCGCCTTCCGCAGTGACGCTGTGGTTCACCCAGAATCTCGAGCAGGCGTTCACTTCGGCCGAGGTGCTGAACGCGGCCGGGGCCCGCGTCTCCGGCAAGGCGCGCATCGACGGCGCCAATAGCCTGATGCAAGTCGGGTTGAAGCCGTTGCCGCCAGGAACCTACACGGTTCGCTGGCGAACGCTGTCGGTCGACACGCACACGACGGAAGGAAGCTTCACCTTTCAAGTTGGACAGTAACGGCAATGATATTCTGGGAACTCGTAGGGGCGCGGTGGGTGCAATTCATGGCGGCGATGATCCTGCTCGGAACATCGGTGTTTCCTTTCTATGCCCTGCCCTCAAAAACGGCCGCTAATACGGCGCGACTTACGCAGACCATGCGTCGCGCCTTGGCGGTTGCGGCGCTCGCCGGCGCCGTTTCGGCGTTCGCCTGGGTCGGAGCTTCGATCGTCAACATCGCCGGGGACGCGGGCGGTCTCGTCGATCCCGAAACGCTGCGGCAATACTTTTTTGAAACCAGTTTCGGTGGGGCGTGGGCGTTGCGTCTCGTCCTCGCCATCGTGCTGATGGCCGTGGTCCTCCTCGCCCGCGAGCATCTATTCGTCCGCAATGGCGCGACGGCTCTCGTCGCCGTCGTTGCCGGCGCGCTCCTCGTCAGCCAAGCGTGGATCGGTCACCCGGCCTCTCTGCCCGGCTCCGAGCGTTGGCTCGTCACTGGGGCTTATGCAATCCATATGCTCGGGGCCGCCGTGTGGCTCGGCGCCCTCCTGCCTTTGGGCTTGCTGGTTGCTCGCGCGCGGCGTGACGGGGAGGGGCGAGGCATAGCCGTATTCGCCTTGTGGCGTTTTTCCCGCGTGGGGATGATCGCCGTCGCAGCCATTCTCCTTGGCGGAATCGTCAACGCGATCTCCAGGACAGACTCGTTCGACGCCTTGGTCGCCTCGACTTGGGGACAGATCGTGATTCTCAAGATCGCAATCATCTCGACGATGATCGTCGCAGCCGCGCTCAACCGTTTTGTTTTGATGCCGCGCCTATCGGCGCAAACGGAGATCACTATCGCGCGACTCGCGCGCAACGTCACATTCGAGCAAGCGGCTGGGCTTCTCATCCTGGCGGCGGCGGCCGTGCTGGGGGTTTTCCATCCGCCGCATTTCTGATCGGGGCGTCAACGGATCACGTACGGCAGCAGTCCGAGGAAGCGCGCGCGCTTGATCGCAGCGGCGAGTTCGCGCTGCTTCTTGGCCGAGACGGCGGTGATGCGCGAGGGCACGATCTTGCCGCGTTCGGAGATGTAGCGCGACAACAGGCGGGTGTCCTTGTAGTCGAGCTTCGGCGCATTGGCGCCTGAGAACGGGCACGATTTGCGGCGGCGGAAAAAGGGGCGTCGGGTTGCGGTCGTCATCACAAAGCCTCCCCCTCGGCGCGGGCGCTTTCGTCACGGCGGGGACGGCGTTCGAAGCGCTCGCCTCTATCGCCGCGCTCGCCTCGCTCGCCTCGCTCGCCCCGGTCGGAGCGCGGGCCGCGACGGTCGCCGCGCTCATCGTCGTCGCGCTTGCGCATCATGGCGGACGGCCCTTCCTCCAGCGCCTCGACGCGCAACGTCAAGATGCGCAGGATGTCTTCGTTGAGGCTCTGCTGGCGCTCCATCTCGGCGACCGCCGCCGGCGGCGCGTCGATGTTGAGCAGGGTGAAATGCGCCTTGCGGTTCTTCTTGATCCGGTAGGCCAGCGTCTTGACGCCCCAATATTCGGTCTTGGCGACCTTGCCGCCGAGCGACGCGATCACCGCCTTGAATTGCCCGGTCAGGGCTTCGACCTGTTGCGGCGAAACGTCCTGACGAGCCAGATAGACGTGCTCATAGAGAGCCATGAAGTCCTGCCTTTCCTATTGCCGCGGCTTGCTCCGGCGCGGAGCCCTTCGAGCCCCTCAACGGAAAGGCTCGAGTGGAAAGTTCGAAGGCGGAGACACCGGAAGACGGGCGATTTCGCCCTGCCTCGAAGATTGCCCGAGGCCTTCCGTTCAGCCCCCAGCCGGAGCGTCGCGAAGCGGGGGTTATAACCGCATTCGCCAATGATGCAAGAGGCGGTCCCGATTGAGCGGTCCCGATTGCCGCTCGCCTACCAGCGCACCACGGCGCTGGCCCAAGTCATCCCCGCGCCGATCGCCATCATGGCGATGACGTCGCCGCGCTGCAAGCGGCCGGCTCTGTTCGCCTCATCGAGGGTGATCGGCAGCGAGGCGCTCGACGTATTGCCGTATCTGTCGATGTTGATCCAACACTTCTCCATCGGGATATCGAGATTCTTCAACGCCGTCTCGATGATCCGCAGATTGGCCTGGTGGGCGATGACATGGGTCACGTCAGAAGCGGCGAGCCCCGCCAGATCGAGCGCCTCCTGCACGATCTCGGGCAACAGACGCGAGGCGACCTTGTAGACTTCGCGCCCCCGCATCTTGATCTTGTGCAGATTGCCGCACACAACGTCTTGCGAGCAAGGCTGCCGGCCGCCGAAAATCCCGAGCATATCGGCCATCGCGCCGTCGGTGCGCAATTTGGCCGCCAGAACTCCGCGTCCCTCTTCCTCGCTCGCGCCGAGCAGCATAGCGCCGGCGCCGTCGCCAAACAGCACGCAGGTTTCGCGGTTGGTCCAATCGACGACCCTGCTCAAGGTTTCCGCGCCGATGACCAAGGCGCGCCGGACCGTGCCGCCCTTGATGAACTGATCGGCGATCGACAGTCCATAGAGCGAGCCGGCGCACGCCGCTGACACATCGAAGGCGAAAGCGTTGACCGCGCCGATCTTGGCTTGCACGAACACCGCGCAAGACGGCGTCGGCGTGTCGCCGGTGACCGTGCCGACGATAATGACGTCGATCTCCTCAGGCCCGACGCCGGCTTTTTCGAGAGCGCAGCGCGCGGCGGCGGCGGCCATGTCCGAGGTCGTCTCGCCGTCAGCGGCGATGCGCCGCTCCTTTATGCCGGTCCTGCTGACGATCCACGGGCCGGACGTCGCCACCATGTTTTCGAGATCGGAATTCGTCAGCGTCCGCAAAGGCGCATAAGACCCTGTTCCGAGAATGATCGTCTGTGGCAACGCGTCTCGCCCTTTTCATCCCATAGAGGCCGGCTGAACATGAGGCCGAAAGGCGCCCCTATATACGACGGCGACGCCTCGCCAGCCCAAACTGGGCCGCTCGCCAACATTGCCTATACAGGGTTCGGCTGCCGGTGGAACCAAAAACTTTTCCCGATCGCGCGCCAAGCGGCGGCGCCTGCGGAGCGCTGGCGTAACCGTTACTGCGCAGCGCGTTCCCGGACTTCGCCGAACTCCGTGTCGTCCACCACGGGGACGATTTGCAACTCTACGAGGTCGCTTCACATCAGGGTCAGCGTAGCAGGAACTTAGCGCTGTGGCCGGCGCCGTCAACCAAGGTCACGGCGCCGCGAAGTGCTTCGAGAGCTTCAGGTCTTGGCCCTGGTAGTTGGAGACGCCTGATTGGCCGTAGAGCGCCTCGGGTTGCTCCGCCATGCGTTCATAGACCAATCGGCCAATGAATTGGCCGTCCTCGAGAATGAACGGCACATGGCTGCGCACCTCCATCACGGCGCGACTGCCGGGATGGCCGGCCGTCGTGTAACCGAAGCCGGGATCGAAGAAGCCGGCGTAATGAACCCTGAATTCGCCCATGGCGGGATCGATCGCCACCATTTCCGCGGCGATGGTGGGTGGAATATGAAGCCTCTCCTGAGAGGCCAATATGTAAAAATCGCCCGGATCGAGGATCAGCCGCTTATCGGCGCGCGGCGCCAACTTGTCCCAGTAATCCTCGATCCGATAGTAGCCTACCCGATCGACGTCGATCACATCGGTGTGCTTTTGCGCCCTGTAGCCCACGACCTCGCCGACCGTCTCGGCGCTGAGGGCGACCCTCAAAATAAGACCGTCGCGCAGGTTCAGTTGGCCATCCACCAAGGATGACGTGTGTGTATGCAGTTCCCGCAATTCCTTGTCGGAAAGTGCGAAGTTGGTTTGCGTCAACTGCTGCGAATGGCGCCGCCGAAACCTGATCTGGTTGAGGCGCGAGCCTTTGCGCGCCCGTACGCTGAAGCTGCGGGGCGAAACTTCCGCATAGAGCGGACCGGCGTAGCCATTGGCGACGCGGTCGAATATTTCGGCGTTATCGACGATCAGCCGCGTAAAAATGTCGAGACGGCCGGTCGAACTCTTCGGGTTGGCGACGGCCGAAATGCTGTCTTGAAGCTTCAAGCTCTCGAGCAGCGGGACCACATAGACGCAGCCACGCTCGAGAACCGCGCCTTCGCCGTCCAAGCTAATTTCGTCATATTTGAGAGCGGCCAACAGCGCGTCGACCGTCCTGTCTTTGCCTGGGAGAAAGCTGGCTCTGACCCGGTAAGCTTTGGCGCCGAGACGCAGATCGAGACTGGCGGGCTGATATTGACCTTCGTCGATGTCTTGCGCGGCTTTGATCATGCCGCGCCGCACCATCAAACGGAGGTGGCTGCTCGCCATCACGCCGAATTTGTTGCGAAATTCGACACTGCCGGCGTCGGTCTCTTCGCCCGGCGAGGTTGCGTCGAAAAGTCTCGTCTGTAGCCTTTGGTCGGAAGCCATTTGAACCTTTTACGGCCTTTCAGGCGCCATCCCAACAGCTTATTGGCGCGACGCGACGCGCAATGTTGGACTTGCCCGCTGCAATCGGCAATTTATAGGGTAACATGGTTCGTTGAGCCGGCCGGCTTGCCGCCACGTAAAACAACGCGCTAAAAGGCCGGTTCTCCTTGCGAACCCGTTTTGCCGCGCTGAGGCGCACGCGCCGCAGGGGAGACGAACATGAGCGTAGACGACAACAACCGCTTCGGCCGCCCCTGGCGGCCGGCGACGCAGCTCGTCCATGGCGGGACGCTGCGCTCGTCGTTCGGCGAGATGTCGGAAGCCCTGTTCCTCACCCAGAGTTTCGCCTATCCGACGATGGAGGCGGCCGAGGCGCGCTTCAAGGGCGAGGAGCCCGGCTTCATCTATTCGCGCTTCTCGAACCCCACCGTCGCCATGTTCGAGCAACGCATGATGCTGCTCGAAGGCGCCGAGGCGGCGCGCGCCACGGCGAGCGGCATGGCGGCGGTCACCGCGAGCCTGCTCGCGCCGGCGCAAGCGGGCGACCACGTCGTTGCGGCGCGGGCCCTGTTCGGCTCGTGCCTTTATGTCGTCGAGGAATTGCTGCCGCGCTACGGCGTCGCCTCGACGCTGGTCGACGGCGTCGATCTCCAGCAGTGGCGGCGCGCCGTGCGGAAAGAAACCAAGCTGTTCTTTCTCGAGAGCCCCACCAATCCGGGCCTCGAGGTTTACGACATCCGCGCCATCGCCGACATCGCGCATGAGGCCGGAGCAAAATTGATCGTCGACAATGTGTTCGCCACCCCGCTCTTGCAAAAGCCATTCGAGCTCGGCGCCGATGTCGTCGTCTATTCGGCGACCAAACACATCGACGGGCAAGGCCGGTGCCTCGGCGGAATCATTCTCGCCTCGCGGGAGCTGATCGAGGCCAACATTCACAATTTCCTGCGCCAGACCGGGCCGGCCTTGTCGCCGTTCAACGCCTGGGTTCTGCTCAAGGGCCTGGAGACGCTGCCGCTGCGCGTCGCCCGCCAAGCGGCGAGCGCCGCCACAATCGCCGATTTTCTCAGCGCGCAAAAAGGCGTTGCGCGCGTGCTGTATCCGTTTCGCGACGATCACCCGCAGGCCGCCTTGGCCAGGGCGCAGATGAGCGGCGGCGGCACGCTGGTCAGCTTCGACGTGCAAGGCGGCAAGGCCGCCGCCTTTCGCTTGGCCAACGCGCTCGCGATCGTGAAAATCTCCAACAATCTCGGCGACGCGAAAAGCCTCATTACGCATCCGGCGACCACGACGCATCAGCGTCTGACGCCCGAGGCGCGCGCGCGCATGGGCGTCGGCGACGGCCTTTTGCGCCTGTCGGTCGGCTTGGAGGACCCCGACGATCTCATCTGCGACCTCGAATACGGATTGCGCGCCGCGCGCGGCTGACGCCTTTTATGCCACAACAGCGAGTAGCGAATAGCGAATGGCGAGTAGGACTATTCGCTACTCGCCACTCGCTATTCGCTCTAATCAGGTTTGATTTCATTCGGCCGGAAAGCGCGCTAAGCTGCGCTTCATGTACATAGCCGTCACGCGCGACATCCAGGTCACGGCCTTGCCCAGTTTCCTGCCCGATCGCTCGGATCCGAGCGAGGGACTGGCCTTTTGGTCCTACACGATCGAGATCGCCAATCTCGGACGCGTGCGCGTTCAATTGCTGTCACGCCACTGGATTATCGTCGACGCCAACGGGCGACGGGAGGAAGTGCGGGGACCTGGCGTCGTCGGCGAGCAGCCGGTTCTCGAACCGGGGGAAATTTTCCGTTACGCGTCGGGCTGTCCGCTTGGCGCGCCCTCCGGCCTCATGCAGGGAAGCTACCGAATGATCACCGATGCGGGAGAAACATTCGACGTGGAAATCCCGGCCTTTTCGCTCGACAGTCCGCTTTCCAAGCCGACCCTCAATTGACGCGCCGATGACGACGCTCGAACGCGCCATCGAACTGACCGCGCAACTCGTCTCTTTCGACACCGAGAGTTCGAAATCGAACCTCGCCCTGATCGATTTCGTGGAATCCTATTTGCGGGAGCAAGGCGCGCCGTTCGTGCGCGCTCCGAACCAGGCGGGCGACAAGGCGGCGCTCTTTATCACCATCGGACCGCAAATTCCGGGCGGCGTGCTGCTGTCGGGCCATACGGATGTCGTGCCCGTCGCCGGGCAGAACTGGACGGGTGATCCTTTCGTCTTGCGCCGCGACGGCGCGCGCCTTTTCGGACGCGGGGCTGTCGACATGAAGGGCTTCGACGCCGTCTGCCTCGCCATGATTCCCGAGTTCAAAGCGGCGGCGCTGACGCGCCCGATCCACATCCTGTTGAGTTACGACGAGGAAACGACCTGTCGCGGCCCGCTCACGCTGATCCGACGTCTTGGCCGCGACCTGCCGGCGCCGGCGGCGGCGATCATCGGCGAACCGACGTCCATGCAGGTCGCCGACGCTCACAAGAGCGTGACCGCCTACCTCACCACGGTCACCGGCCACGAAGCGCATTCGGCAACTCTGCATCGCGGCCTCAGCGCCGTTCACGCCGCTTGCCTGCTGGTGGCCGAACTCACGCGCATCGGCGAGGAGCTCGCGGCCGTCGGCGACCCCTCGGGTCGGTTCGATCCGCCTTACTCCAGCGTGCACGTGGGCGTCATCGCCGGCGGCGCGGCGCGCAACATCGTCGCCAAAACTTGCTCGTTCAGTTGGGAGTTCCGGGGATTGCCGGGCGTGCGCGCCGATGTGGCGCATGAAAAACTGAACCTTTTCACCCTCGCGCTTCTGGAGCGCGCGTTCAGGCCCTTTCCGGACGCCGGAATCGAAACGAAGATCGAGGCGGAGGTTCCGGCGCTGGCGCCGGCCCCCGGATCGGCGGCGGCGACCCTGGCGCTGCGCCTGGCGCGCGCCAACCACACCATCGCCGTGCCCTTCGCCTCCGAAGCGGGGCAATTCCAAAAGGCTAAGATCGCCAGCGTCATTTGCGGCCCAGGCCGGATCGACGAAGCCCACCAACCGGACGAGTTCGTCGAGATCGACGAACTCGCCGCCTGCATCGACTTCATGCGTCGGCTGGCGCGCGAACTCGGCGCATGATGTCACGAAGAAGGTCCGCTCAGTAGCAGGCCCAATGCCAGCGCCCGCGCCACCATCTCCAGCAGTCGCCGCCGTAACCGCCGTAGTAACCGCCGTATCCGCCATAGCCGCCATAACCGCCGTAGCCGTGGCCGTAGCTGTAGCCGCCGTAGCCATAGCCGCCGTACGGTCCGCCATAGCCGCCGTAACCGCCATAGCCCCAGCCGTGATGCCGATGCCCGGCGAACGCCGGCGACGGCGCCGCCAAGGCCGCCACAATCGCCGTAATGAGAGAGAGTTTACGTAGCATTGGAATTCCTCCTTCAGTCCCCTCTTCCCAAATCCTGCTCGAGTTTCGAGGCTTTTTCGGTACCAATTTTCGTTACAAATATGCTGACCGCCCGTGTGCCTGAACCGCCTGAAAACATACGAGCCGACGGCAAACGCCGCCGGCTCCGTACTTCTCGCAAGAAGGCCGGGCTACGCCGCTTTCTTGCCGATCGCCGGCGTGGCCGCGCCCGACGCGACCGGCTTGATCTCGATCGTTTTCGTCGTCGGCTTTGCGCCCGCCGGCTTGGCGATCGCGACCCGCAACACGCCCTTGTCGAAGCTCGCCGTGACCGCGTCCAGAGCGGGCTCGAACGGCAAGGTCAAGGCGCGATGGAACGAACCGTAACTGCATTCGACGACGTGCCAGTCTTTTTCCTTTTCCTCACGCTCGCGTTTCTTCTCGCCGGAAACGATGACGCGGGCGCCCTCAAGTTCGACTTTGATGTCCTTCTCGTCGACCCCGGGAAGCTCGGCGGTAATTTCGAACGCCTTGTCGCTTTCGGCGACATTGACCGCCGGCGCGCCGGCGCCGATTTCGGTCGTTAGCGGCCACTCGCGACCAAAGCCGCGCATCATCTCCTCCATCTGCCGCCGCATCGTCGCGAACGGATCGCGCGGCAGACCCGTCTCAAAGAAGAGACTTGGTAAGAGGCTCCTCATGATCCCCTCCTCTTGTCGCAGCCCCCGACGCCCCTTGCGTCGAAGCGGCCTTGATGTAGGGAGCCGTAGTTGGAGCGACAAGCCATCGCGGCAAGCTGACGCAGTAATTTTCGCCGCCGCCCTTTGGATGAAAGGCGCCGAGGACGGCTCAGTTATCTCCGCCGGATTAAATGGCGATCTTCGTCTCGATCGCGTCGTAGTCCGCACGGACGCCGTCGTCTGTGGCGTCGAGAAGGCCGGCAGCCGTCAATGCTTGGACATCTGCGTGAACGTTGCTGTAGTCGCGTCCTAGCGCTTTCGCCAGCGCCCGGACGCTGGTGACTTTATGCCTACGGACATAGCGCAGCAGCTCCATCCGCTTCCCCGTCAGCACGCGGGCGAGAGCATCCCAACTCTCAAAGGCCAGATGGCGCGCGTGGAAAGCCTCGCCGCGCTCAGCGCGACGCCAGGCGTCAACGAACCGCCGCGCCGCTTCGTCTTCCATCGCGCCGCCTACAGTGATTTTTACGTCGCTCATTTGCCACCTCGCAAGACTCGCACATCGGACCAAAAATCGGCCATCAGTTGCTCGACGCTGCGGAACGCGTAGGCCGTCTCGACACCTCGGAAGTGCCGATGATCGCCTTTTCCGCGCTCATTATCGTAGCCAACCTGCCGAGCGCCTGGACGACCATAAAACAGCGAATATTTCAGGCCATGGGTTGACGGCGGAACCGGCGACGAAACGCGCCAGAGCGCCATTTCCACGATCGTACCGTCGTCATAGTCGATACGTTGGCGGAAGAGCAGTTCGGCCTTCATCGTGCTGATGATGGCCTTGCCAGCCATATGGCGTCAAGAACCTAATTATCCGCCGGCGGTGGCGTGGGACACGCCATTGCTTTCGTGAGGTGAGCGGCTATAGTCCGCGCCCATTCCCACCCCGTCCCTCGGCAATGGTCCGGCGTATCTGAGCTTTTGTGACGCTACCTCGAAGAGATCGAACATGAACCTGATCCCACCCGCCTACGCCCAGGCCGAGCAGGCGCCCGCAGTCCCGACGCCGCCCTCGCCGCCGGTCCCGACGCCGCCGGCCCCCGCAGCGCCGGGGCCTGCTCCTTCGGCGGTCCCGGCGCCCGCCGCTCCGAACGCCGCTGGCCAAGGCTCCAGCGTTCAGAAGCCCCCCGGCGCCGGCGCGCCGCCGACGCTGCCCGACATGTTCACGCAGTTGGCGCCGATCTTCATCATTCTGGCGATCGTCTACATCATCATCTGGCGTCCGCAGCAGCGACGCTCCAAGGAACAAAAGGACATGCTGAAGAACGTCCGGCGCGGCGATACGATCGTCACCTCGGGCGGAATTGTCGGCAAAGTGAGCAGAACCATCGACGACGCCGAGGTCGAGGTCGAGATCGCTCAGAACGTGCGCGTGCGCGTGCTGCGCCAGATGGTCGTGGAGGTTCGCGCCAAGGGCGAACCGGTCAAGGACGCTGCGCCGAGCTCCAAGAGCTAGCACTTAAGGCGGCCGTCGCCGCCGTCCGACCACGTCGCGAGCCGCGCTACAAGCGGGCTCGCTCCAAACTCGATCCAGCGCGAAAGAAGAGCAATGCTGCGTTTCGCCACTTGGAAAATCGTCGCGATCCTGGCGTTGACGCTCGCCGCCGTTCTCACCGTTGCGCCAAGCATGCTGGCGCCTTCGAATTTGCGGGCTGTGTCGCTCCGCCTTCCGTCCTGGGCGCAGCCGCGCACCATCGTGCTGGGCCTCGATCTGCAGGGCGGCTCCTATGTCATGCTCGAGGTCGACAAGGCGTCGGTGTCGCACACCCAGGTCATGAACTTGCGTGACGACGTGCGACGCATTCTGCGCGAGGAAAAAGTGGCGATCGCCGGCGGCATCGGCGCTCAGTCGCGCGGCGTGCAGCTGCGCGTGCCCGACGCAGCCGAGCGCGCGAAGATTCTGCCGAAGTTACGCGCGTTGACGCAAGCGTTCGGCAGTCGTCTCGCCGGCGGCGGAAGTGCGTCGCTCGAGGTCAACGACGCAGGCGACGGCTTGGTGCAAGTGACGGTGACCGACGCCGGGCTGACCGACAAGGTGCGCCGCGCCGTCGATCAGTCGATCGAGGTGATCCGTCGCCGCGTCGACGCGCTCGGCACCAGAGAGCCGAGCATTCAGCGCGAGGGCGACGATCGCATCATCGTGCAGGTGCCGGGCCTCCAGGACCCCGAGCAACTGAAGACGATTCTCGGCCAAACCGCCAAGCTGGAATTCCGCCTGGTCGGCGAACCCGGCCAGAACCCCGCGGAACTCGAAGAGCTCGAACAAACCGAGCAGCAGGGCAAGATCGCGGTCGAAAAGCAGGTGATGGTGCAGGGCGAGGACCTCACCGACGCGCAACCCGGCTTCGACCAGCAACGCAGCGGCGAACCGGTGGTCAACTTCCGCTTCAACATCCGCGGCGCGCAGAAATTCGGCGAAGTCACCTCAAAGAACGTCGGACGCCTGTTCGCCATCGTGCTGGACAACAAGGTCATTTCCGCGCCGCGCATCCTGACGCCGATCACCGGCGGGTCGGGCCAGATTTCCGGACATTTCACCGTCGAGCAAGCCAACAACCTGTCGATCCTGTTGCGCGCCGGCGCGCTGCCGGCCAAGCTCAACATCGTCGAGGAACGCACGGTGGGGCCTGGGCTCGGCCAGGATTCGATCGACGCCGGCAAGCGTGCGGCCTATGTCGGCGCGGGCCTGGTCATCGTCTATATGCTCATCACCTACGGCATGTTCGGCGTTTTCGCCAATCTCGCGCTGTTCGTGCACATCGCGTTCATCTTCGCCGGGCTGGTGCTGCTTGGCTCCACGCTTACGCTGCCCGGCATCGCCGGCATCGTGTTCACCATCGGCATGGCCGTGGATTCGAACGTGCTGATTTACGAACGCATTCGCGAGGAACAGCATTCCGGCCGCTCGATTCTGGCGGCGCTCGACGCGGGCTTCAATCGCGCTTTCGCAACCATCGTCGATTCCAACGTCACGATGTTCGTCGCGGCCGCGATCCTCTATTTTCTGGGCTCCGGCCCGGTCCGCGGCTTCGCCGTCTCGCTGGCGCTCGGCATCTTGACCTCCATCGTCACCGCCGTGACCATGACCCGCATGATGATCGCGGTCTGGTATCACTACGCGCGGCCGACGCATCTGCCGATCTGAAGGCAAAACCATGAAACTGCTGCGTCTCGCCCCAGAGAACACCAAATTCCCGTTCATGCGGTTTCGCCGCGTGAGCTATCCGTTCTCGGCTCTGATGTCGATCGTTTCGGTTCTGCTGTTTGTCTTCCATGGGATGAATTTCGGCATCGATTTCGCCGGCGGTACGGTCGTCGAATTGCGGGCCAAATCCGGCAACGCCGAAATCGTCACCCTGCGCGCGCTCGGCGAAAAGCTCGGCCTCGGCGAGATCGAAATACAGGCCTTCGGCAATGAATCCGACGCGACCTTGCGCTTTGGCTTGCAGGCGGCCGGCGACGCCGCCCAGCAGGCGGCGGTCGAGAAAGTGCGCACGGCTATGGGCGAGGCCTATGATTTCCGCCGCGTCGAAGTCGTCGGGCCGCGCGTTTCCAACGAGCTCGTGCAATCGGGCATCCTCGGCATCGTGCTGTCGATCATCGCCGTATTGACCTATCTATGGTTCCGCTTCGAATGGCAGTTCGCCATCAGCGCCGTGATCGCCACCATGCACGATCTTTGGCTGACGGTCGGCTTCTTCTCGCTGACGCAGCTCGAGTTCAACACGACCTCGATCGCGGCCATTCTCACCATCGTCGGCTATTCGCTGAACGAAACGGTGGTGGTGCTCGACCGCATCCGCGAGATGATGCGCAAGTATAAGAAAATGCCGACGGCGCAGATGATCGACATGTCGATCAACGCCGTGCTGCCGCGCACGATCATGACCGCGACCACGGTCTTTCTCGCCCTGATGTCGCTGGTGACGTTTGGCGGCCAGGTAATCCGCTCCTTCTCGGTGGCGATGATCTGGGGCATTTTCGTCGCCACTTACTCGTCGGTGTTCATCTGCTCGCCGATGCTTATCTATCTCGGTCTGCGCAATGACGAGGTCGGCAAGACGCCGGAGCCCGCGCCGGGCAAGGCGGCGGCCATCGCCAAGACTGCGGCGCCCGGCAAAACAGCGGCGCCCGCCAAAGCGGCGACTGCGGGCAAGGGGACAAACGCGCAGGCCAAACCGAGGACTGCCTGAACGGCTCGGGTTATGGCGCAAAGAGGCCAAGGTTTTGTCGCCGAACGGCGGAGCGAACTCGCCGCCCATTACCATCGCTGCGAGCGGCTTCTCCATGCGAGAGACCGCGACTGCTGGCTGGCCTGCCTGTTCGCGCCGTTCGAGGCGCGGGCCCATCTCCACGCGCTTTACGCCTTCAAACACGAAATCGCCGCGGCGCCCGCGAAAGTCTCGCAACCCCTGCTCGGCGAAATGCGCTTGCGCTGGTGGGCGGATGCGCTGGAGGGGTCTCCGGAAACTGCGACAAGCGGCGGGGCGCGCGCGCATCCGGTCGCCGACGCTGTCATCGACACCATCGGACGTTACTCGCTTCCGAGAGCCGAATTTCTCGATCTCATCCAAGCCCATCTTTTCGATCTCCACGACAGGCCGATGGCAACCCTGGAAGAACTCGATGCTTATTGCCGCAGCACGTCGTCGGCGCCCATGCGCTGGAGTGCGCAGGTCATCGGCGGCGCAGCGCAAGACACGGTAGACGCAATCGAAAATGCGGGCGTCGCCCTGGCGCTGACCAGATTGCTGCGCGCCCTGGCCGAACCGGCTGCGTTCGGCCAGGTCTTTACGCCCACGGCGCTGTTGGCGCGCCACGGCTCCGGCCAAAGCGAGATCAGAAACCGCGCCGCCACGCCCGCGCTGCGCGCAGCGCTTGCCGAATTGAGGACGCACGCGCGCAGCCATTATGATCGGGCGAGACGCGCGCTGAAAAGCGCCGATCCGGCGCAGGCGGCATTGCTGCCGGCGGCTCTCGTTCCGCTCTATCTGGCGCGAATGGAGAGGAAAGAATACGATCCGTTCGCCGCCTGTGTGGACCTGCCGCAATGGCGCCGGCAATGGCGCCTGTGGCGCGCGTCGCGCCGCAACGGATTGTGAGTGATGACGCCCCCACCCGACACCGCCATCGGCCACAAGGCCCGTCAACTGCGAATCGACACGCTCATCAAGCTGCGCTGGCTGGCGATCGCAGGACAGTCGATCGCCACGCTGGGCACCTATTTTATTTTCGGTTTCGACTTTCCGATCGGCTCCTGTCTGCTCGCCATCGCCCTCTCGGCCGGCCTCAACATCGGCCTGCGCGTGGGGACCTACCGCACGTTCCGCCTCGACGATGCGGAGGCCGCTTTTTTGCTCGGCTACGACATCCTCCAGCTTGCCGTGCTGCTCTATTTGACCGGCGGCCTCGCCAATTTTTTCGCGATGTTTCTGCTGGCGCCGGTCATGATTTCGGCGGTTTCCCTGCCACGAAAGCTGACGCTTTCGCTCGGCATGTTCATGATCGGCGCTGCGACGATCCTCTGCTTCGATTCCTTGCCGCTTCCCTGGCGTCCTGGGGAGGGCCTCAGGTTCCCGCTGCTCTATCGAGCCGGGGTCTTGACGTCCCTTGCCCTTTCCGCCGCCTTCATCGGCATTTACGCGGCGCGCGTTTCCGACGAAGCGCGCCAGCTTTCCGCCGCTCTCGCCGCAACCGAACTCGTGCTTGAGCGCGAGCAGCATCTCTCGCAGCTCGACGGCCTTGCCGCCGCCGCCGCGCATGAGCTCGGCACGCCGTTGGCGACGGTGACTCTCGTAACCAAGGAATTGCAGAAATCGGCCGCGGTGAGCGCCCCGGTTCTCATGGACGATCTGGCGCTGCTCGAGCACGAAGCGCGCCGCTGCCGGGACATTCTGCGCAAGCTCGCATCGCTCGGCGATGATGAGGCCAGCGTGCTCAACGTCCTGGCGCTCGGAACGCTGATCGAGGAGGTGGTGGGGCCGCAACGCGATTTCGGCGTCGAGGTCGAAGTCGCCAAGAGAGGCGACGCCGAGGAGCCGGCGTGCGCTCGCAATCCCGGAATACTGTATGGCCTCGGCAATCTGGTCGAAAACGCCATCGACTTTGCCCGCTCCAAGGTGCGCATTGAGGCGCGATGGTCGCCGAGCGCGGTGGCGATCTCCATCGAAGACGACGGACCGGGGTTTGCGCCGGCGATCCTGAAGCGGCTCGGCGACCCTTACGTGAGCGGGCGCGACGCCGACCGCCGCACCAAAGGCGAGTTGGACTCGGGATTGGGTCTCGGCCTGTTCATTGCCAAGACCCTGCTCGAACGTTCTGGCGCAAGCATACACACCAGCAATATCGAACCGCCGAAAACAGGCGCAAGAGTAACCGTCACGTGGCCACGCGCCGCATTCGAACGAGGCGCGGCGCCGCCGCCCAAGCCATTAAGCGCCGGCTAGCCAATTGACGAGCGCCACCGGAGCCGGCGAGTTCGAACAGCGCGACAACAACAAACCTGAAGTCATCGCGCATCTGGAGAAAAAACGGTCGCGCTCCAAATGAATAGAATCGCATCATCGAATACAATGATATATGTTTGACCTAAATCATTCTGAGAATGGGAACGGAAAGGCATGACGATCGAAGCAAAGAGCGGCTGGGACGAGGATGAGGCGGCGGAAACCTCTGCGGCGGGCGCCCCTGCGCCCGAGACGCTTTTTGATCGCTCGCTTCTCATCCTCGATGACGACAAGGCGTTCTTGGAACGTTTGGCCCGCGCCATGGAGGCGCGCGGATTTTCGGTCACGTGCGCGGAATCGGTGGCGGGCGGGCTCGCCGCCGTGGAACAGGCGCCGCCGGCCTTCGCCATCATTGACATGCGCCTTGGCGACGGCAACGGGCTTGACGTCATCTCACAATTAAAAGCGAAGCGGCCCGACGCGCGCGGCATCATCCTGACCGGCTACGGGAACATCGCGACGGCCGTGACGGCGGTCAAACTCGGGGCCTTCGACTATCTCGCCAAACCCGCCGACGCCGACGAAATCTACTCCGCCCTCATGTCGACTCAGATCGACAAGCCGGACGCCCTCGACAATCCGATGTCGGCGGATCGCGTGCGCTGGGAGCACATCCAGCGGGTTTACGAGTCCTGCGACCGCAACGTCTCCGAGACGGCGCGCCGACTGAACATGCACCGCCGGACCTTGCAGCGCATTCTCGCCAAGCGCGCGCCGAGGTAGCAGCCCGCGCCGGCAGGGTCGGTTAGCCTTCCCCGCGAAAATCGTCGTCATTGGCTGCGGCGTGCAGCCGCTCCGCCGCCACCCTGGCGAAACGAATGAGCATGGCCCGCCGGCCAGCCGGCGCCAATTTGTGCACGGGGGCTTCGCGCTCGAGGATCGCGCCATGCGCATCCGCCACGATCAGCCCCGCGTCTTGCGGAAACGCGTCGGCGGCAAGATCGCCGGGAATGGCGAAATAAAAGCGATCGCAGCTCGTTTGGTAGTCGAGCCATTTGCAGTCAGCGCGGAAATCGGCGCTCGAGGACTTGATCTCGACGATACGAATGGCGCCGTCGCTGGCCAGCGCCACCAGGTCGGCCCGCCGTCCGCCGAGCAGCGGAAACTCGGTCAGGACCGCAAAACCGCTGCAACGCCAGAATCGCCGCACGCCGCGCGTAACGGCGCGGGTGTGTTCCGGCCGGCCGTCCGCCCAGAATGTCGCCGGCGCACTCTCCATCCGCTTGCCTCTCGATTTGCCTCGCGTTAGTCCATCCTGCACGGCGCGCCATGCTCCGTGCAAGCGGTTTGGCGCAGCCGCCTTGGCGCGTGAGCGCCGCGGGCGCCTCGCCAACCCGCCGTGGGAAAGGCGCGACCGGCCGCCAATCGAGGAACGGCAATGAAGAACAGCTTGCTGGGATTGTTCGTCGCTCTCGCCGTTTCGGCAGCGCCCGCCGCCCGCGCCGCGGAGCGAACGATCAACATTTTCAATTGGAGCGACTACATCGATCCGAAGGTTCTCGAGGACTTCACCCGCGAGACGGGGGTCAAGGTCGTCTATGACACATACGACTCCAATGAAATTCTCGAAACGCGCCTGCTTGCCGGCAATGCCGGCTACGATGTGGTCGTTCCTTCGGCGACCTTCTTGCAGCGGGAGATCAAGGCCGGCGTCTATCAGACGCTCGACAAGAGCAAATTGACCAACGCAAAGAACGTCTGGCCCGAGATCGCGGCGCGGTTGGCGCGCTACGACCCCGGCGCCGCCTACGCCGTGGACTATATGTGGTTCACCACGGGGATCGCTTACAACGTCAAGAAAATCAAGTCGCGCCTGCGCGACAAACCCATGACCAGTTGGGATCAAGTGCTGCGGCCCGACAACTTGCGCAAATTTGCCGATTGCGGCGTCTATGTGCTGGACAGCCCCGAAGACCTGTTCTCGATTGCTCTGAATTATTTGAAACTCGATCCCAACTCCAAGAATGCAAACGACATTCGCCGCGCCGCCGACCTGCTCGCAGGCTTGCGCCACTTCGTCAAGAAGTTCCATTCCTCCGAATATATCAACGCGCTCGCCAATGGCGACATATGTCTGGCGATCGGCTGGGCCGGAGACAGTTTCCAAGCCCGCAATCGCGCCCGCGAAGCCGGCAACGGCGTCGAAATCGCTTATGTCATTCCGCAAGAGGGCGCGTTGATGTCGCTGGATGCTCTGGCTATTCCCAAGGACGCGCCGCATCCCGGGGACGCGCATTTGTTCATCGATTACCTGCTGCGGCCAGACGTCGCGGCGCGCAACACCAAGGCGACGAATTTCGCCAATGGCGTGCTCGCGTCGCGGCCGTTGATCGATAAGGAGATCGCCGAAAATCCGGCGATCTATCCGGACGAGGCGACGATGAAGCGGCTGTTCACCGTAACGGCGCCCGACCCTGCCTTGCAAAAAATCATCACGCGCGAATGGACGCGCGTGAAGACCGGGCGCTGATCCAGCGCGCCGACATATGGGGCGTGTCGGCGCCGTTGCGGGAGCGCGATGGATGACGTTGGCGAACGGTCGGCTATTCCGCCGACGGACAATCCGGCTCGACCAGATCGCCTTTCGGAATCAGGTTATCCTCGATAATTTGTTCGGCCTTGGACTTCGCGTTGGCGAGGTCGTCGTTAAAAATGTCCGTCCCATATTCCTCGGCGGCGGCCTCCGTTAGCGCGGCGTTTGGGGATTTCCCTGAGTCGCGGATGTCGATCGACGTCACGGTGGATAGCCCCGGGCGCAGAGGTTGCTTCAGGATCTCGTCCTTCTGCAAAGCGATGCGCACAGGCACGCGTTGAACGATGTGAATGAAATTGCCGGTCGCGTTGTCTGGGGGCAATAGGGCGAACACGCTGCCCGCGCCGGGCGCCAGCCCTTCCACGGTTCCATGGTATGTGTAGCTCTTCCCATAGAGATCGACGTTGACCAACGCCGGCTGGCCGGGGCGCACCCCCCGCATCCTGCTTTCCCACAAGTTCGCTTCCACCCACAGATGGTCCAAGGGAACGAGAGTCAAAACTTGGTCGCCCGGGCGGACGCGGTCTCCCACTTGGGCCTTGCGTTTGGCGACATAGCCCGAAACGGGCGCTAGGATGCGCTGCCGCGCGAATTCGATGTAGGCTTCGGTGTATTTGTTTTTGGCCGCCTCGATGTCGGGATGCGCCGTTCGGCTGGCGCCGCCCACGCGCGCTTCGATGGATCGAAATTCGGCTTTCGCCTCCTGCAGGTCGGCTGCGAGCGCCGCCAGCTGGTCCTCGGCGTTTTGCACGACCTGCTTTGATACCGAACCGCTCGGGAGCGCCTGCTGGTAGCGGGCGACGTCATGGCGCACCTTGTCGAAGAGAGCCGTGCGCGCGGCAATTTTTTGGCACGTCTGCCGTCGTGCTGCGAACAATGCGCCGACGGCGCGCACCGCTCGCCCCAGCTCGCCTTCGGCCTGGCCAAGAGCGGCGCGGGCGCGCTGCTCGTCGAGCCGGATCAGCAGGTCGCCTTTTTTTACGTATTCGGTTTCCTCCTTCAGGACGCGGGTGACCATGCCCGTTGCGTCGGCGTGCACCGGGATGAGGTTGCCGTTGACGAATGCGTTGTCGGTCACGACCCAGAAACGCTCATCGAACCACCAATAGACGGCGTAGGCCAGAGCGGCCAGGAAACCCACGCCGGCGACGAGCGAGAGGAAAAGATTGCGACGAGCGCGGATCGTCTTGCGATTGAGTTGCATGGGCGATTCTACTGGTTGCCCAACGGCGAAAAATATTTACCCGTCATGCCCGCGCTTGTCGCGGGCATCCACGCCGACGAGCTGCGACGGGTCCCCAAGGAGAGGTGAGACATTTCCGCTTCCTTATGAATATTTCTTGAGGCGTCCCGGCGTGGATGGCCGGGACAAGCCCGGCCATGACGTGCCGACAGGTCAATATTTTGCGCCGCTGGCATCATTCTGCCTTTCCATTTCCAAAGGAAGACAAGAGCGCGGGCGCCAGGCTTTCCAAGGTCCATGCGGGGGTCAACGTTTCCAAGCCCGACAAGGCCTCCTCCGGCGCCAGTTGGGGGCGGGACGAATCGACGCCATTCGCATAGCCGCCGCCCAACGCTTGGATCAGATCGACAGTCGCGGACAGGTGGTCGGCCTCGAAAACCCGGAGGACGAATTGCTGATCCAGAAAGGCGTGCGCGCTCGTCAGCAACTCGCGGCGATCCCCGAGGCCGCTGCGAAAGCGCACGCGAGCAAGCGCCAACACTCCGCGCTTGGAAGCAAGCAGACGAGCTTGCGCTGCGAGCATGGCGCGGCTCTGCTTCCAGTTGGCCCAACTGTCGGCGACCTGCCGAATGGCGTCCAGCAAAGTCTCGTTGTAGAGTTCCACCGCCTCGTCATATTCCGCCCGCCGCGCCTCCAATCGTCCGCGCAGACGTCCGCCTTCGAACCAGGGGAGCTGCAAACCCGGCACGACCTGGTAGTTGAAAGCAGACGGCCGGAACAGAAAGCTGCCCAGCTTGCCGATGTGCGTCGAGGTGACCGAGGCCTCCAGGCCGGCGGCCGCCGTCAAGTCGATCGAGGGCAGAAACTCGGCTTTGGCTATGTGAATCCGCTCTGCCGCGGCTTCGGCCCGATGCATGGCCGCGGCAAGATCCGGCCGGTGGGCGAGCAATTCTATGGGAAGCTGCGCGGGCAGCGGCGCCCTGGCCGGAATGGCCGCCCGCTTGCCGACAAACAGATTCTGCGTCGCGTCGGGACCGTCGGCCATCAACCGGGCCAACAGGTCCTGCTGGAGCGCCAACGACGCCTGCGTGACGGCTTCACGTTTCTTGGCCGCCTCCAATTCGACGGCGGCCTCGTTCACCGCGTCCCCGGTGTCGAGGCCGGAACGAAACCGCTGTTCGGCCAAATGCAGCAACCCGCGTCGCAGCTCCGCCATTTGCTGCGCAGGGGCGAGCTGTTGCGCGAGCGCCAAGCCGCGAAAGTACGACCTCGCCAGCGCGGTCGTCAACAGCAGCCGCGCTTCGGCGAGCTCAGCTTGCTCGGCCGCCGCCTCACCCAACGCCGCCTCCAGCGCAGCGCGATTTTTTCCCCAGAAATCGAATTCGTAGCGGAACTTCAAGGGATTGATGAAGGCCATCGTTTTTTCCAACCCCGCCAGCTTGGGATTGTACGAGGCGACGACGCCGTGAGTGGGGATGCGCGACTGCCTCATCCCCAGATCGGCGTCCAGAAACGGCAGCAGCCTCGCGCCCTCGACTTTCGCGACGCCTTCCGCCTCGCTCAGCCGGGCGGCGGCTTTTTTGAGCCCATGGTTCTCGTTCAAGGCTACGTCCATGACCCGGTCGAGGTCGGGGCTGCCGAATTGGCGCCACCACTGATCGTCCGGCCAAGTCCCCAGCGGGGCGATCCGCTCTCGCCGAACGGCGTCAGACAATGTGCGCTCCATGGACGGGGGCTCGATGAATTCAGCGCGCTCGCCCCCGGGCGGCATAAGGGCGCAACCGGCGAGCGCCAACAGCGAACCGGCGCTGGATGCGAAAATGAGGGGCCAGCGCATCATCCTTGTTCCATCTGCTCCTCGGCTTCCGCCCGCCGCAGCGTTTCGACGCGGTCTGTGGGCGCGACCACGGGATGCGGATACGCGAGCCAGACGAAGGCGGCCAGCGCGGCGAACACGACGGCGCCGAGCAGAAACGCATCGTTCAGCGCCAACAAAGCCGCCTGTTGACGAATGAAGCGCCCCAATTGGCTCTGCGCCATGTTCGCCGTGAACCCCGACGCTTGCAGCTTGTCTGTGAATTCGGACAGCAAATCGAGGGAAGCGAAGCGCCGTCCGCCGAAATGATCCGCGAGATCGAGCTGATGAAGCGGCGTGCGCCTGAACAGCACCACCCCTTGCAAAGCGATGCCGAAGGCGCCGGCCGTGGTGCGCAGGAGCGTGAGCTCCTCCGCCGCGCGGATGAGTCGCGCCGCCGGCAGGCCGTGCATGGCGAGCACCGCTAATGGCGTGAAGAAAGCGGCGAGCGAAAAGCCGAAAAAGGTCATCGGCAATGCGATCTGATCGAAATAGCCCTGCTTGTCGAACAGGCCGATCCAGGTCAGCGTCACGGCGAAGCCGAGAAAATTCAAGCAGGCGATCAGACGGACGTCGACGTCCCGGCACAACTCGTGCACGATCGCCACGAGCGGCGCGGCAAGAAAGATCATCGACACATAGACGAGGCCGGCGAGCGAGGAGGAATAGCCGAGCAGCACTTGCAGCTGCACGATGAAGACCGACAACAGGCCTTGAATGACGAGGAATCCCACGAAGGAGCAAATCACCGCGACGGCGTAGTTGCGATAGGCGAACAGCCTCAAGTCGATCGCGGGATGGCGCTCGCCCAGTTCCCAAATGACGAAGCACGGCAGCGCCACGGCCACCACGACGAGCGCGCTCATGAGGATCGGCGACTCGAACCAATCGAAATCGTTGCCTTGATTGAAGATGGTCTGCGTCCCCAGCAGAACGATGGCGAGCAGCAAGAAGCCCACGCCGTCGAAGCGCACGATGCGGCGTCGAAAGCCGCGTCGATAGAGCAAGGCGCCGACGACGCACGCCACCGTCAGGGCGACGACGACGTTCGAGTAGAAGAAGGCGCGCCATCCGAAGTTCTCGGCGTACCAGCCGCCGAGGAAGACGCCGAGCGTAAAGGGCGCCATGCTCAGGACGCCCCAGATGCCAACGCCGAGCGTTCTCTTCTGGTCGGGATATTCGCTGAGCAACAGAGCTTGTCCGATGGGGAGAACGACGCCGCCGGCAAGGCCAAGAACGATGCGCGCGGGCACGAACGACCAGATGATCTCGGCTGTCGCGCAGAACAAGGAGACGACGGCGTAAAGGACGAGCGCGGCCGTGTAGACGCGGTAGCCGCCGAAGCGGGCCGCGAGCCATCTGGCGATCGGAAAGCCGAGCGCCAAGCCGATCATGTGATCGGTCGTGGCCCAAGTGCCGAAGCTCGGCGTCACGCCTTGCAGGTTTGCGGCCGCATAAGGCGCGAGAATGGTGTAGCCTGGCACGTTGGACAGGGCGACGACATTGGCCAGGCCGATCGCCCCGTTCAACAGGACGAAGCGCCAACCGCGCAACCGCCTGGGATCGGTCACGGGCATCTTTGGACAGAGCCCAAACGTTGATCGAGCGCCGCTGACGATTGCAGCGGCGCGGCGGTTTCTTTTCGACGCCAGTCGCTTTTCGCGAAGAATATTGTGCGATTACGGGAAACGGCGCGCCGCCGGGAGCTACGCCGCGAAAGCGCCCATTGCAGACGGCGATCGGGGCCTCGGGGACATTGCATGCAGACTCCTCCCGTCCGTGCAGACGCAAGTAGGAGTCATTAGCCTCAAGAGGCGGTTGTAAGGCGAACCCCATCGCCTGCGCCGAGCTTAACCATGAACATGTCGGCGTTGTCAATGGACGCGCCCCGCGCGCGGGCCGACGCCGTCCATGACGATGGTGCGACGCCGCGATACGCCGAACGACGACGCGATCATGCAATGGGCGAAACTTCATGAAGCGCCGCAAAAAAATCAGCACTCGTCTCGCGATGCTGCTACCATATTGTTTTTGCTATTCTATCCTGGCATTTTGCTTGCCTAAGGCAAGTCGTCGCTCCTATAATTATCCAAGCAACGCAGGAGGCGTGCCGATGGCGTCGCGCGATTTTCGTCGAAGGCTCGAAGGCTATGGTCTGACGACCGCCAACATTCTCTATCGTCTTCCCGATCATCCGGCGATCATCCAGTCTTATGTCTGGCAGGACTACGACCTGCACCCGCATTTCCCCGAACTGCGCAAGTTTCTGGATTTCTGGGCCAAGAGCTTGGACGGCAAGCTGCACTCGGTGTCGGTGGCGCATGCTGGGCTCATCCGCGCTCGTGAACTTTCAGTGGTGAACGCCGAGTTCACCTTGCACTGAAGGGCCGGTCGAGAACAACCAGGGTCAGCCTTCGCCCTTGCCGCGGATCATGTTGATGATGCCGGAGAAATCGGTCGCGCCCTGGCCCTGGGCGTCATACAGCGCATAGAGCTGCGCTGCGGCGGCGCCGAGCGGCGTCGCGGCGCCCGCGCCGGCCGCCGCCTCTTGCGCGAGCCTCAAATCCTTCAGCATGAGCGCCGCCATGAAGCCGGCCTGGTAATCATGGTTGGCGGGCGAAGCGGGCACGAGGCCCGGGACCGGACAATAGCTCGTCAGCGACCACGATTGACCCGAGGAGGTGGAGGCCACGTCAAACAGCGCCTGATGCGAGAGCCCCAGCTTCTCGGCGAGCACGAAGGCTTCGGCGGTGGCGATCATGGCGGCGCCGAGCATCAGGTTGTTGCAAATTTTGGCGGCCTGTCCGAGGCCGGCGCCGCCGCAATGGATGATCTTCTTGCCCATCTTTGCGAGGATGGGCTCGGCGGCCGCGAACGCCGCCTCCGACCCGCCGCACATAAAAGTGAGCGTCGCCGCCCTGGCGCCGGCCACGCCGCCCGAGACGGGAGCGTCCACCGAGGGCAGGCCCGCGTTGCTGGCAAGCTCATGGGCGCGGCGCGCGCTCGCTACGTCGATGGTGGAGCAATCGATGAACAGCGCGCCCTTCCCGGCATGCGGCGTCAGCTCGGTCCACACCGAGAGGACTTGGCGGCCGCTGAGCAACATGGTGACGACTGCATCGGCGCCGGCGAGCGCCTCTTTCGCGGAAGCCGCGATCGTCACGCCCGTCTTGGCGGCATTGTCGCATAGAGAGGGAACGAGGTCGAAGCCGCACACATCGTGGCCCGCTTTCGCGAGATTGGCGGCCATGGGCCCGCCCATATGGCCAAGACCGATGAAGGCGATGCGGGTCATGATCGTCCCTTTCGTTCCGGCGTTGGGTTTTCCTACGACAGCGTCGGGATGACGAAGCTCGCCCCGTCCTTGACGCCGCTCGGCCAGCGCGAGGTCACCGTCTTGGTCTTGGTGTAGAAACGCACCGCGTCCGGACCGAGCTGGTTGAGGTCGCCGAACATCGAACGTTTCCAGCCGCCGAAAGTGTAGTAGGCGAGCGGCACGGGGATCGGCACGTTAATGCCGACCATCCCCGCCTGAACCTTGGAGGCGAAGTCGCGCGCGGCGTCGCCGTCGCGCGTAAAAATCGCGACGCCATTGCCATATTCGTGGTTGCTCGCCAGCGCCAGAGCCTCGGCATAGGTCGCAGTGCGCGCCACCGACAGCACCGGGCCGAAGATTTCTTCCCTATAGATGCGCATGTGCGGCTTCACGTCGTCGAACAGGCAGCCGCCCATGTAAAAGCCGTTCTCGTAACCTTGCAGCTTGAAATCGCGGCCATCGACGAGGAGCTTGGCGCCTTCCTTGACGCCGAGCTCGACATAGGCCTTCACCTTGTCGAGATGGGCCTTGGTCACCAGCGGGCCGTAATCGGCGGTCGCATCCGTCGAAGGGCCGATCTTGAGGCCCTCGACGCGGGGGATGAGCCTTTTGACGAGTTCGTTCGCGGTCGCCTCGCCCACCGGCGCTACGACCGATATGGCCATGCAGCGCTCGCCGGCCGAGCCGTAGCCGGCGCCGACAAGCGCATCCACCGCCTGGTTCATGTCGGCGTCGGGCATGACGATCATGTGGTTCTTGGAGCCGCCAAAACATTGCATGCGCTTTCCGGCCGCGGCGCCGCGTGTGTAAATGTATGCGGCGACGGGCGTCGAGCCGACGAAGCCGACGGCTTTGACGTCGGGATCGTCGAGGATGGCGTCGACGGCTTCCTTGTCGCCATTGACGACGTTGAGAACGCCGGCCGGAAGTCCGGCTTCGATCATGAGCTCGGCAAGCCTCAGCGGCACGCCCGGATCCCGCTCGGACGGTTTCAGCACGAAGGCGTTGCCGCAGGCGATGGCGGGACCAAACTTCCACATCGGGATCATGGCGGGGAAATTGAACGGCGTGATTCCGGCGACAACGCCGAGAGGCTGGCGCATGGAGTAGATGTCGAGGCCGGGCGCGGCGGCGTCGGTGAATTCGCCCTTCATGAGATGGGCGACGCCGGTGGCGAATTCGACAACCTCGAGACCGCGCTGGATATCGCCCCTGGCGTCGGCGATGGTCTTGCCGTGCTCGCGGGCGAGCAGTTCGGCGAGCGGCCCCATGTCGCGGGCGACGAGGTCGATGAATTTTGTCAACACGCGGGCGCGGCGCTGGGGGCCGGCGGCGACCCAGGCGGGCTGGGCGGCGGCGGCGTTTTCCACCGCGGCGCGCACTTCCGCCTTCGCGGCGAGCGGCACGCGCGAGATCGCCTCGCCGGTCATCGGCTCAAAGCCCTCGGCGAAGCGCCCGGACGCGCCTTTGACGCGCCTGCCGCCGATGAAATGGGTCAGTTCGATCATGGCGTTGCTCCTCGGTCGGCTGTTCGGAACGACACGCCGCGCCGGATCGCGGCTGTCTCGATTTGCGAGCCTGAAGGCTCGCGGTCCGGTCTGAGCGGCGCTTTGGACCGCGAGCCCTCAGGCTCGCATCGTGGTTCCGCCTAGGAAGGATATGCGCTATCGCGCCTGCTCCCCCCGCGGGAACTCGACCACTTTCGCACTGCCGCGCGCGGGCTTTGCGGCCGAGCGCCCGTTCAGCGTCAAACCGGCGCTATCGGCCGAAACCTCCACCGTCGATCCGTCCGTGATGGCGCCGGCGAGCAGCAGCTCCGCGAGGCGGTCCTGCAACTCCTTTTGCAGAACGCGCTTCAAGGGCCTTGCGCCGTAGGCGGGATCGTAGCCTCTGGCGGCAAGCCAGGCGCGCCCCTTGTCGTCTGCATGGAGCATGATCTTGCGGTCCTCGAGGAGCTTGCCGAGCCGCCCAAACTGGATGTCGACGATGGCGCTCATGTCTTCGCGCGCCAGGCGGTTGAACAGGATGATCTCGTCGACTCTGTTCAAGAACTCGGGCCGGAAATGCGCCCGCACGAGTTGCATGATTTCATCGTGAACGGCGGAAGAATCCTCGCCCTCCTTCTGCATCACCAGAAATTCGGCGCCCAAGTTCGAGGTCATGACGATGAGCGTGTTCTTGAAGTCCACCGTGCGCCCTTGGCCGTCGGTGAGACGGCCGTCGTCGAGCACCTGCAACAGGACGTTGAAGACGTCCGGATGCGCCTTCTCGATCTCGTCGAACAGCACGACCCGATAGGGCCGCCGCCGCACCGCTTCGGTCAGCGCGCCGCCCTCCTCATAGCCGACATAGCCGGGCGGCGCGCCGATGAGCCGCGCCACCGAATGCTTCTCCATATATTCGGACATGTCGAGCCGCACCATGGCGCTCTCGTCGTCGAACAGAAACGCCGCCAGCGCTTTGGTCAGCTCCGTCTTGCCGACGCCGGTGGGGCCGAGGAAGATGAAGGAGCCGATCGGCCGATGCGGGTCTTGCAGTCCGGCTCGGGCGCGGCGCACGGCGGCGGCGACGGCGGCGACCGCTTCCCTTTGCCCGACGACGCGTTTTCCCAGTTCCTCCTCCATGTGCAAGAGCTTCTCGCGCTCGCCTTCCAGCATCTTGTCGACCGGCACCCCGGTCCAGCGCGAGACCACCTGCGCGACGTGATTGGCCGTCACCGCTTCGTCGACAAGCGCGTTGGCTTTCGCGGCTTCGATGGAGGCAAGCCGCTTCTCGAGATCGGGAATGACGCCGTACGCCAGTTCGCCGGCCCGTTGATATTCGCCGCGCCGTTGTACTTGTGCGAGTTCGTTGCGGGCGTTCTCCAATTGCTCCTTGATGTTATGCGCTTGGCCGAGCTTGTCCTTGTCCGCTTTCCAACGCGTCGTCAGCGCGGCCGACTGCCCGCCGAGTTCGGAGAGCTCCGCCTCCAGCTTGGCGAGTCTGTCTTTCGAGGCGGCGTCGGTTTCTTTCTTTAACGCCTCCTGCTCGATCTTGAGCTGGATGATGCGGCGATCGAGCTCGTCGAGCTCCTCGGGCTTCGAGTCGACCTGCATGCGCAGGCGCGAGCCGGCCTCGTCCATGAGGTCGATCGCCTTGTCGGGCAGAAAGCGGTCGGAGATGTACCGATTCGACAGCGTCGCCGCGGCGACGATGGCCGCGTCGGTGATGCGCACGCAGTGATGCAGCTCGTATTTTTCCTTCAAGCCGCGCAGGATCGAGATCGTGTCCTCGACGCTCGGCTCGTCCACGAACACCGGCTGAAACCGGCGCGCCAGCGCCGCGTCCTTCTCGACATGCTTTCGGTATTCATCGAGCGTGGTGGCGCCGACGCAATGCAACTCGCCGCGCGCCAAGGCGGGTTTCAACAGATTGGAGGCGTCCATGGCGCCCTCGCCCTTGCCGGCGCCGACCAGCGTATGCATCTCGTCGATGAACAGGATAATATTTCCTTGCGCGGCGATAATTTCGTTGAGCACGGCCTTGAGCCGCTCCTCGAATTCGCCGCGATATTTGGCGCCGGCGATCAGCGCGCCCATGTCGAGCGCGAGAAGCTTCTTGTCTTGAAGCGATTCCGGCACGTCGCCGTTGACGATGCGCAAGGCGAGGCCTTCGACGATGGCGGTCTTGCCGACGCCCGGCTCGCCGATCAGCACCGGATTGTTCTTGGTGCGGCGTGACAGCACTTGCACGGTGCGGCGGATTTCCTCGTCGCGGCCGATGACCGGATCGAGCTTTCCGTCGCGCGCGGCCTCCGTCAGATCGCGCGCGTACTTCTTCAGCGCGTCATAGGCGTTTTCGGCGGAAGCGGAATCGGCCTTGCGGCCCTTGCGCAGGTCTTCGATGGCGGCGTTGAGCGTTTGCGGCGTCACCCCGGCGTCGGCGAGAATCTTCGCCGCTGCAGTTCCTTTTTCCAGCGCCAGCGCCAGCAGCAGCCGCTCGACCGTGACAAAAGAATCGCCGGCCTTTTGCGCGATCCGCTCGGCGTTGTCGAATAGGCGCGCCGTCGCCGGCGCCAGATACAGTTGCCCGGCGCCCGAGCCTTGCACCTTGGGGAGCTTCGCGAGCGCGGCTTCGGTCTTGGCCAACGCCTCGCGCGAGCGCCCGCCGGCGCGGTCGATCAGGCCGGCGGACAGGCCTTCCTCGTCATCGAGCAGGACCTTGAGAATGTGCTCGGGCGCAAACTGCTGATGACCCTCGCGGGTCGCTAAGGATTGCGCCGCTTGAACAAAGCCTCGCGCCCGCTCGGTGTATTTTTCGAAATTCATTGGGCAGCCCCTCTAGCCCGCGAAACCGCCCCGTAGCGGCGCATTCCGCGACGATCAGCGAATTCGGCCCCTCGCGGCGGCCGTTACCGGCGATATGGGAACGCACTTCTAGATCGGGAAGAGGGCGCGACAACGCGAGCGAAGCGATTTTCGTAGCGGGGCGGGCGCTCGCGGTCCGCAAGAGGTCACCTGACGCCAGGGCAACGAATCCAGGTTAACAACTCGTTAATTTCGGCGTCATGGCCGGGCTTGTCCCACGGCTGTCCGGTTCAAGTTTTTGTGCAATCGAAAGTCGCTGTCGCTGCCTATCGGCACAACCATTCCGCGTCATGGCCGGGCTTGTCCCGGCCATCCACGCCTTCGCTTTCTGGGGAAACAAGGCGTGGATGCCCGTGACAAGCACGGGCATGACGATTCCTGGTTGCGAACTTACTCCATGCATACAACCGTTTTCGTTGAACCGGACAGCCGTGCGACAAGCGCGGGCATGACGCCAATCTTAACTATTTTGAAACCTGAGTTCGGAGCCCTGCGAACTCACGCTCGGCCAGCCTCCATTCTCGGCGATGGACTCGACGCCATGGCGAACGGTTTATTGACCGTGCAGAATGACGCCGGCCGCCCGTCGCGAAAGGTCCTGACCGGATGCACTCGCAGACGGCGCAAGTAATTTCCCATCGCGTCAGTGGCCGCCGCCCCAACCGCGCAGCGCCCCGCCAATCATGTCGCGGCCGAACTGGTTCCAGTCGCCGCCGCCGCCCCTGTGAGGACTGTAAAATCTCTGGCTAGGGTACCAACCATGAACGAACCCACTGCCCCCCTTAGTTGTATTGCTGGGGTACCTAGTCCCTCCCCCCTGCTCGCACTAATTGCGCGAGGCAACTTCGGTAGTGACCCTGCGCGCGATCCATACCGTGTGCATCGCCGCGATCGCGCTTAACACTGTGAGCTTCATGACTTCCTCCCGGTTCCAGCGGCGGCTTGGCCGATGACCGATCTTTTCGCGAGGCCGCCGCACACGAAGGACTGGAACATCAACGCCTCCCCCCCCGTGGGTTCCGACCGAGGCGCGAACGCCGGCAAAAAAAGCGTGTGCGGCGCCTTGCCATGCCGGCCGCGTTAATTCATGACGCATCCTCGCAAAGCCGTCGAACACGGCGACGCAACAGCGGAGCGGCCATGCGCATCGCTGCCCTCTACCGCTACCCCGTCAAGGGCCTGTCGCCGCAGCCCGTGGCGGCGACGGAGCTCGCGACGGACGGCTACTTCCCCGGCGACCGGATGTTTGCGCTGGAGAACGGCCCTTCCGGCTTTGACGCAAGCGCGCCGGCGCATCAGCCGAAGATCAAGTTCCTGATGTTGATGAGGAACGCCCGTCTCGCCGAGCTTGCGACGCGTTACGACGACGCGAGCGGCATCCTCACGATTCTTCGCGCCGGCAGGGAGGTCGCGCGCGGCGACCTGCGCGCCGCGGCGGGCCGCGCCGCCATCGAGATGTATCTGACCGAGTTCTGCGGCGAGGAGGTAAGGGGCAAGGTGCGGCTGCTCGAGGCGCCGCGCGGCTTCAGGTTCGCCGATTCGAAATCCGGATTCGTGTCGCTCATCAATCTCGAAAGCGTCGCCGCGATCGGCGCGAGCCTGGGGCGTTGCGTCGATCCCTTGCGTTTTCGCGGCAATCTCTATTTCGACGGGCTCGAGGCCTTTCGGGAGGCCGGCCTCGTCGGCAGGTTGCTATCGGTCGGCGCCGTCCAGCTCGAGATTTTAAAAATGATCGACCGCTGCGCTGCGACCGGCGTCGAACCGGGGAGCGGGCGCCGCGACATGGATGTGGTCGAGGCGCTGCGCTCGAACTGGGGTCACATCGACTGTGGCGTTTATGCGAGAGTCGTCCATGGCGGCCGCATCGCCGCCGGCGACGCCGTCGCGATCGCCAAGTAGAATGGATACCAGCGCGTCATGGCCGGGCTTGACCCGGCCATCCATGCCGGGAGGCGACAGCAAGGCTTCGAAAGGAAGTCGGGAAATGCCCCGTCTCTCCTTTGGGACGCGTCGCAGCTCGTCGGCGTGGATGCCCGCGACAAGCGCGGGCATGACGGGTAGCCGGCGCGCCCGATTTCAACGAGCCACAGCGCTTCGGTCGCCGCCGGTCAATCGGCGAGCGGCAATTCGCCGGAATGCGGCGGCTCGTCGCTCGTCGCGCCGCCGCCGGTTTCATCCCCGGGCGGACGCGGGCGCCGGCGGCGGCGCCAGTTGAGGTGATACTCGGCGCCCTCATGCTCGCGGCCGGCGGGCCGATCCTGCCCGATCAACGGCTCTGGAGCGTCCTGGTCGGCGCCAACGCTTCTGACCGGCGCGGTGATGAACGAAGGGAGACCAGCCGGTTCCGCCGTTTGGCGCTCGGCGGGCGATTCGTCCTGGCGGATCGGATCGACGCGCTGATGGAATTTGCGGTTGTCGCGGGTGCGATCGAAACCCTGATGGCGTCCGTGCTCGCCGCCGCCTTCCAAGTTTCTGTCGGGCTCTCGGTCCCTGCCTCTCTCCCGGCCGCGTTCGCTGAATGGACGCTCAGGCCGGCCTGGCCGCTCGTGACGCCGCTCGCCGAACGGGGGCCGTTCCTCGAACGGCTGTGGCTGCTGTGAGAAATGCGACGGGGCCGGCGTCGGGGCCTGGGGTTGATAGGATTGCGGCTGTGGCTGCTGAAAGGCCGGCTGCGGCAGGCGCTCCGACAGCGGCGCGAAGCGGTCAGAAAGGTCGCTCACGTCGTCCTCGTCGTCGCCAACATCCGCTTCGGCTTCGGACGGCTGGCGCGCATAGCCTCCCTGCGCCGGCTGCAACGCGCTCTGCGCCGCGGTGATCAGCCGGAAATAATGCTCGGCGTGTTGCAGGAAGCTTTCCGCCATGATTGTGTCGCCGGACGATTGCGCGTCTCTGGCCAGCTGCAAATATTTCTCGGCGACATGCTGAGCCGTGCCACGGATTTTCACGTCGGGCCCATTCGATTCGAAGGAGCGCGTCAGCGGATTGGGCCCCTTGCGGTTGCTGCGGCCGCGTAGCCGTTTGTTTTGTCCTGGTCTCATCGAATCTCCTCGAGAAGGTTTAGCGCTGCCGGGTTGCATCTGTGCTGCATCTATCGTTCGTCGCGTAGGTCCTGCCGTCGTTCCAAAGGGATCGCGCAATTTTCCGGCGCGCGTCGAGGCGAGGCGGGCGGTCGCCAAACAGTCCTCTGAACGCTCTGTGCGGCGTTCTGAGCAGATCACCGCCGATCGTTCGCCGTATCCGCTTATCATCGCGGCGCCGCGCGTTACTTCGCGACTCGCGGTTTGGCGATGGCGGATACTCGGCGACGAAAATCACGCTTCCGCGTCGTCTCGAGCGGCCTCATGTCTCATGAACCATGACGCTGCTCTAAATTATTGTTTTATCGATTTTCCCGACGCGAACCGGGGCGCTGCGCTCGACTATGCTCTTGGTTCGTCGGAAACGCCGCGCTCTCTCGAGCTCTCGTCATGTTTCGCCTTCTTTAAGGACCTGCTTTTGGCGCTTTCAAAAAAGCCCCGCGCCTGCCGAACGACGGGTTCCCGCCAACGCTCGTGGTCGAGAACCGGTTTTTTGGATTTCGCTTCCTTCGCGTTCGGCTCGAACAGTCTTCTTCCGCCCGGACGTTTTCGTCGCGCTGGTTGGGATCGGCTCTGCCCGCGTCGGTTCTCTGGGGACTCGGTTCCGGCTGGTTTCCGCAAATCGCTCGCCCTTGACCGCAACTCTCGTCCCAAAACCCTTTCGCCGCCTGCAATGGCCCGCCTACTCCCTGTCTACTATAATGTAGACGATCCGTTTCGCCAAGGGGCGTCTCACCCTCTCGAACATTAAATCGCCAGTGTAGCGGATTTGTCACGACTGCAAGGGCGTGGCCGCCGCGCCGCGACGACGCGTTCATGTCCGGCGATATCGCATCTGATTTCGGCGATTTCGAGGCCCTTCGCCGTAAGCAGAGCGCATACGTCTCTCGCCTGACCCGCGCCGATTTCCAGCAAGGCGAGGCCGCGCGGCGACAACAGGCGCGGCAGATCGCCACAGATGTAACGGTAACAATTCAAGCCGTCCGCGCCGCCATCGAGGGCGAGCATAGGATCGTGAAGCGCCACCTCGGGGGCAAGGCTTTTTATTTCCCAACTGCGGATGTAGGGCGGGTTGGAAACAACGAGGTCGAAAACGCCGTCGACCGCATCCGCCCAGCAGCCGCGCAAGGTGGCGGCGCGATCGGCGAGGCCGCAGCGGGCGAAATTGGCCGCTGCGGCGGCGCAAGCCGCAGCGGACACATCGACGGCGAGCGCGCGCGCCTTCTCGAACTCCGCCAAAAGGGCGCAAACGATGGCGCCGGAGCCCGTGCCGAGATCGAGGATGGCGAGCGATTCGCCGCGCCGCTGGTGTAATCCGCTCAGCGCTGCCTCGACCAGCGTTTCCGTCTCCGGTCGCGGATCGAATGCCTCTGGCGCGACCGCGAGTTCGAGCGTCCAGAATCCGCGCCTTCCGAGGATGCGCGACACAGGTTCGCGCGCGCCGCGCCGTTCCGCATAATGCAGCAGTCTGCGCACGGAGGCTTCGATCGCAGCGTCGGGCGCGAGCAGCAGATCGGCCGGCGTTATTCCCAGTGCTGCGAGAAGCAGCGCTTGCGCGTCGCGTCTCGCCTCCGCGACGCCGCACCGCTCGAGGAAGAGCGCGACCCGCTGCTGCGCCTCGGCGCGTGTCGTTTTCTCGGTCAGCGTTGGAGCGCTCCCGTCAGCCAGGCCATGGTCCTCGGCCACAAACATTCAACCGCCAGTCTTGACGAGCAACGCCGTCAGCCGTTTGGCGAAAGCGCCGGCGTCGAGCGGCGGCTCGCCATCGGCGATGCGCGCCATATCGAGCAGCAGCCAGAAACCGTCCTCGACGCCGGTCTGGTCGGCGCTCGCCGCCTTCTTCGCCAAGGCGGCGATAAGGTCGTGGCGCGGATTGATCTCGAGCACCGGCTTGCCGAGCATTTCGGCGCGGCCGTGCTCGCTGAGCAGACGCGTCAATTGCCGGTCGAGTCCATGGTCGGGAGCGACCAGACAAACGGCGCTCTCGCAAAGACGCGTCGAAATGCGCACATCCTCCACGTGTTCGGCCAGCGCCGCTTTCATCGTGGTTGCGAGGGCGGCGATTTGCGGCGTTGCGTCATTCGTTGGAGGCTCGCCGGCGTCTACGAGCGGAATGGCCTCGATGTCGGCCCGACCCTGCGTCGCCGATTTGAAAGGCTTGCCGTCGAAACCGATGGCGCTCGTCACCCAGAATGCGTCCACGGGGTCGTCGAGCAACAGCACGTCCACGCCCCTGGCCCGAAATCCCTCGATCTGCGGACTGGCGGCGAGACGCTTCTTGTCATCGCCGACAATGTAATAGATGGCCGTCTGATTGGGGCGCAGGTTCGCCACATAATCCTTCAAGCTGCGTTGGCCGTCGCCGCTGGCGGCGCTCGAGAAGCGCGCAATGTCGAAGATGGCGTCGCGGCGCTGCGGCTCCTCATGCAGACCCTCCTTGAGCACGGCGCCGAAATTGTCCCACACCGAGCGGAATTTTTCCGGCTCGCTTGCAGCGAGCTTGGCAAGTTCCTGGAGGACGCGCGAGGCGATCGCCTTACGGATCGAGGCGATGATCGGCGACGCCTGCACCATCTCGCGCGAGACGTTGAGCGGCAGATCGGCGCTGTCGACGACGACGCGCACAAAGCGCAGCCAGCCCGGCAGAAGATCGATGTCGCGCGAGACGAAGACGCGGCGCACATAAAGTTTCGACTTGCCCTTGCGCGCCGGATCGAACAGATCGAGCGGACGCGCGCTGGGCACGAACGCCAGCACCGTATAGTCGGTGCGCCCTTCGGCGCGCCAGTGCACGGTCAGCGCGGGCTCGTCGAATTGGTTGGCGAGTTGCTGGTAGAAATCGGCGTATTGTTGCGGCGTGATGTCGGACTTGGGCTTGGTCCATAGAGCCGAACCATCGGTGAGGCGGCGCGGCGCTGCGCCGGGCGCCTCGGCGAGATCGATCGGTATGGCGATGGCGCCCGAATGTTCGCGCAACACCGCCTCGATGCGCGCGGCTTCGAGGAATTCCTCTGCTTCCGCCTTGAGATGCAGCGTCACCTTGGTTCCGAGCGACGGCGCAAGGCTTGGGTCGAGCGGAGCGATCTGATAGGCGCCCTTGCCGTCGGACGTCCACAGAAACGCCTCGGCGGCGCCGGCGCGGCGCGTCGCCACCTCGATCTTGTCGGCGACCATGAAGGCCGAATAAAAGCCGATGCCAAATCTGCCGATAAAGGCGCTCCGTTTCTCGTCGGCGCCGCCCTTGGCCTCCAGATTGTCGAGGAAGGCGCGCGTGCCGGAACTGGCGATGGTGCCAAGCGAGGCGACGAGCTCGTCGCGCGACATGCCGACGCCATTGTCGATCACGCTGAGCGTTCGCGCCGTCTTGTCGAGCGCGATGGCGACGAGCGGCGCGCCGGCGTCGGCGGCGAGTTTTTCATTCTCCAGCGCCTCATAGCGCAGTTTTTCGCACGCATCGGCGGCGTTGGAGACCAGTTCGCGCAAAAAAATGTCGCGTTCCGAATAGACAGAATGCGCCATCAGTTCGAGCAGACGCGCCACGTCGGCTTGAAACCCATGCGCGCTCGGCCGCGCGGCCTGGTCCATCAAATCCGCGTCAGCGTGATCGGTCACGGCGTCGTCTCCGGTGAAGATCATTGAATGGTCGAGACGCCTCGGCGCACGCAATCGAACCGTCACGGTGAACCGTCACGGTGGCGGAAGGCGATCGTCATATCGTAGATGAAGACGCAAGTTGCAAGACGGGCGGATCGTCACTGTCCCGATGACGGTTGTAAAAAACCAGACGAGCCGGCCGGAGCCTTAAGCTCCAGACCGACTCGTCCATCGCCATCGGCTGGACTGGCGCGCCTTTCCGGGGGCTGGGGGGCTGACGAATCCGGAAAGTCACAGCATCCGAGCCTGTCGAGGCAATGAATGAAATATTGTTCACTTCATTGGGCGGACAAGGGGCCCAATATTGGCGAAACTGTGAATTCTCAGCTTGTCGTTGAAATCTCATCAATTGCGTGGTTCTGCCGCGCAAGCGGGGGCCGGACTGGCGGCAAGTTGCATCTGCGGCGGCGCTCCTACCAAGGCGGGAAACGATGGGGCGCCGGCGCTCGGCGCACGAAAAAGGCCCCGCAACGGGGCCTTCGTCGGCGGTAGCGTTCGCCGTATCGCTTAGTTTCTGCGATCGCCGAACAGGAAGAGCAGCGCCTGGAACATGTTGATGAAGTCGAGATAAAGCGACAAGGCTCCAAACACGCTCTTCTTGCCAGCGACCTCGTAGCCGTCGCCCTCGTAATACATGTCCTTGATCGACTGGGTGTCCCACGCGGTGAGGCCGGAGAAGATCAGCACCGACAGGATCGACAGCGCGAACTGCATCGCGCTGCTCTGCAGGAACAGATTGACCACCATGGCGATGATGATTCCCCACAAGCCCATGATGAGGAACGATCCGAACGCCGAGAGATCGCGCCGCGTCGTGTAGCCATAGAGGCTAAGGCCGCCGAACGCCGCCGAGGTGATGAAGAACACCCGGGCGATGGACTCGCCGGTGAACACGATCAATACCGAGGACAGCGACAGCCCAATCATCGCCGCGAAAGCGAGAAACAGGTTGCGCGCCGTCGCCGCGGACATCCGGTCGGCGCGCGCGCCGATGAAGAAGATGAACGCTAACGGCGCGAAGATGACCACCCAGCGCAGCGGGCTCGTATAGAGCGTCTGCCCGAACGGCGTCAGCGCGATTTGCCGGCCGCCCTCGCGCGCCACGGCCAGCATATGGGTACCCAACGCGACGAGGCCGGTGACGGCGAGACCCAGCGCCATGTGGTTGTATACGCCGAGCATAAACGCGCGCAGGCCCTGGTCGATCTCGGCCCTGCCGGCCCTCGTGACCCCGTAGCCGAAGCTCGTGTTGCGGTCGAAATTGGACATGTGATCCTCTCGTGAGGCTGCGCCGCCGGCGCATCCGGCGATTGGCGCGGCTTTGCCGCGAATATGGCGCGCGCGCCGGCGGAAAACAAGAGCGGCGTCCTTGAGCGTCGTTAAGGGCGAGTTCCGCTCAAGCGCCGGGCGCGGGCGCCGTGCGGCGAATCAGCGCGCCAACGGCAAGGCCCGAGCTTTTCGAGCATTTTGAAGATTACCACTCTGTTTTTGCTCTCTTGTCGGCTCGCAAGAATAGGTTAACATCACGTTGTCGCCGAGCGGATTCGGAGTGATTTGGTTTCCGCGCGGCGCCCTTATCCGTGCTTGCGCCATAAGCGTCACGTGTCGCCTTATTCATGAAGCTGACGGAGGACTGTCATGCGCGACGACGACCCTGTCCCAGCGGGTCGATCAAACCCGAGGTTGCGACGTCGCGTTCCGGCGTTTGGCGCGGTCTTTGCGGAGACGGGCGCTGTTTGGTGCGGCCTGATCGCCCTCGTGTTGATGATTTCCGCCATGCTGGCTGAGCCGGCGTCGGCGCATGGGCGGCTCGGCGCGGCGGCGGGACGCTGCCGCTTGTACGTCGGTCCCGACATCATGAATTTCGCGGGCTATCTGCCCGATGCGTCGAAATCGGAATTCTGCGAGGACATTCCCGCCACCGGCCACATGATCATGACGCTCGACGCCGAACAGGACGAGTTGCGCGCCATGCCGGTCGAAATTCGGATCGTCAAGGACGTCGGCGGCGAGCAAGCCGAAGACGTCGGTCTCGACGATGTCACCGTCGCTTACAGCAAGCCTAAGCTCTATCCCTCGGGCACGATCAATGTCGAGCATGTCTTCAACGACCCTGGCTATTTCGTCGGCATCGTGACGGTCACCGGCGACCACGGCGAACGCTGGGTGTCCCGTTTCCCGTTCTCGGTCGGCAAGACCTTCATGCGAACCTTGCCTTATTATGTTCTCTTGGCTTTGGCGGTGTTTGGCGGATTTCTCGTCTACCTGAGGTATCTGCGGCGCCGGCCGATTTCGTTGAAGGGCCCCGCGCAGCCCCAGCCAGAGATGGCGGAATAGCGGAGCCGCGGCGCGACGCGGCTGCGATCGGGACAGTTCCGCCAGCCCTATGGGATGCGGATAATCAGTCCGGCGGGGCGCGAACCCTTCTCCCGCGGCGCGGGAGAAGGTGGCCCGGCGAAGCCGGGTCGGATGAGGGCCAGCGCCGCCGCCGAAATGACGCAGAACAAGCGGTCCGAACCCCGCACAAGGCACGTAGGCGAAGCAAATCGCGAGCGCCCTCATCCGACCCTCGCTGACGCGAGGGCCACCTTCTCCCGTTTCACGGGAGAAGGGATGCGCGCTGCATCTTAGTTGGAAATATGCGGACAAACCGCTTCGAAGAGCATCACTGGCTCCATATCTGCACGACGTTCCAACTTGCGTGCATGCCGTAGCCCAGGGGGAGAGGGAGGCGCGAACCGAAGCGATCGCGCCGATTTCCTTAAACGCGTGCATCGCTGTCGCTGCCTAAACTGGACATCTTCAGAAGTTCTCGGCAAAAGCCCAGCTCCCCCTTGCGGAACGCACCGCGAACGCGTATGTTGCCGTTCATGATTTGTTTAGGAGCGGCGGCGAGGATGCGCACGGCGCGGCGGGCGATCCGCCCGTCGGGGAGGGGAGTTCGACAATGCTGACGAGAAAACAAAGCGATTTGTTGCGCTTCATCCATGAGCGGCTGAAAGAGACGGGCGTGCCTCCTTCCTTCGACGAGATGAAGGACGCGCTCGATCTGCGCTCGAAATCGGGCATTCATCGGCTGGTTCTGGCGCTCGAGGAACGCGGCTTCATCCGCCGCCTCCCCAACCGCGCCCGCGCTCTCGAAGTGCTGCGGCTGCCCGAATCGTCGACGCCGCGCAGTTTTTCGCGCGGGGCCAGATTCTCGCCTGCCGTCATCGAGGGCAATCTTGGCCGCGTGCGGCCTATGGCGGAGCGTCAGGACGACGGCGACCAGCAGGTCGCCGTTCCGGTCATGGGCCGGATCGCCGCCGGAACGCCGATCTCGGCGTTGCAGACCCGCAGCCACACCATCAACCTGCCGCCGGACCTGTTGGCCAGCGGCGAGCATTTCGCGCTCGAGGTGCGCGGCGATTCGATGATCGAGGCCGGCATTCTCGACGGCGACACCGTGGTCATGAAGAAGCAGGACACCGCCGACACCGGCGACATCGTCGTCGCCCTCATCGACGAGGAGGAAGCGACGTTGAAGCGGCTGCGCCGGCGCGGCGCCTCGATCGCGCTGGAGGCGGCCAACGCCGCTTACGAGACGCGCATCTTCGGGCCCGACCGCGTGCGCATCCAGGGCAAGCTGGTGAGCTTGCTGCGCAAGTATTGAGGGGCGAGCGCGCCCGCGACAAAGCGGTGGACACGAGGCGTGGTTATACGGCGTTAGGCGCGCCCCTCTCCCGCTTGCGGGAGAGGGTGGCCCGGCGAAGCCGGGTCGGGTGAGGGCCGCGGCGTCGCCCTCATCCGTCGCGCATTCACGCGACACCTTCTCCCGCGTCGCGGGAGAAGGATTCGCGCCCAGCCGAGCGGATCACCCGGATTTCGTCTCAATCCAACCCATCCATCCCCATCGCCGCCCCATCG
>JACOUB010000047.1 GCA_016178015.1 Methylocystis sp.
ACCATCAATGGGGTGCCCTCCAGCTTGAACTCGGGCCGGGGGCCGAGGCTGTCGGTCTTGAAACGCCACGCGACTTCCAGCTTGCTGAAGTTCGCGGCGTTGATCTGGTCGAGCGGCGAATAGTGATGATTGCGGAGGTCGCCGGCGTAGGAGGGCCATTCGCCGTTGCCGAGGGATGGTGGGCCGCCCTGCAGCGCGTTCGGGCGGGCGAGCCAGACGACCACCACACCGATGCACGTGGACAACAGCGCCTTACGGACTGCCTTTGATTTTCCGAATCGCATGGACACCTCGCACGCCTGTACACGGCACATGAGCAGCCGGGTAGATTCTCATGGCCTCCCGTTGCCACGTCAACCTTCAGCCGTTGGGCTGGTGGTGTGGAAGAGTAGACCAGTATGAGTGTATGAGCTACCGATTGCAGATCCTGGTACCGGAAGGGCTGGAGCGCCGCGTCCGTAAAGCGGCGCAGCGCAGCCGCCTGTCGACCGGGGCCTGGGTGCGCCAGGCGATCGAGCGCGCCCTGCATGAGGGCCCAGCTCATTCACCGACACGGGCGTGCCACGTCAGTCAGGGTCGTCGGCTCCACTGCGCCGCCATCTGGCCGCATGATCTCCATCGCAGACGTCAGCGTGTCTCCATCGATACCGGCTCTGTCTGGCAAAGTGGTTGGCTGTGGGCGCGTTTACTTCGGCTCGCAACCCAAATTCATCGCTGTCCTACTTCTCGGAGCGCTGCTCCTCCAGCAAGGCCTCGAGCTCGGCAAGTACCTCGAGATCCTTCGGCCGTCCAGCCGCGCGCTTGAGCCGTATGAGCTGGGAGAGGGTGACAATGTCGATGTCCGCGTCGAACACGCGTATGCGGCTGGTCTGCGGGAGGAGTTGCTCGTAGGTGCCGCCGCCGGCCACTTCCCCGAGCAGGTCGAGGTCGCCCATCGTCGTAGTCAGCGTGAAGTTCAGACCGCGAGTCAGCGTGGGCACGTCGAGCTCGAATGGAAGGCCGGCCGGCGCGCCGCGCAGATACGGCGACAGCGGCGCCAGAGCCCGAACGAGTCTCGTGAGATTCTCTGCATCTCGTGCGTAGACGATGTCGAGGTCCACGGTGATCCGGGGCGATCCGTGGACGGTGCTCGCGAACCCCCCAACCAGCACGAAGCGAACGTCCTCGGCTCCGAGCCGCCGAAGCAGACCTTCGAAGTCGGTCATCTGGGGCGCTGCCGGCGTGCTGCCTCGCGAAGGGCTTCCACCACGCGCAGGGCGGCGATCATATTGCCCACCCGAACGTCCACCGAACGCCGCAACTGCTCGCGGATGAGCGTACGGTCCACGTCCCTCTTGTAAACCTCGATCACCGGATCGGGTTCGAATCCCTCGTCGTCATTCGCGTGCAATGGCTCGTGGTCCGGCACGCCGCGCCCTCCTGCCCCCATTGTGACGGGGTGGGCGTGTCTGCAGCAAGCGGAGCCGTGCTCGAAGAGCGTTCGCGCTCGAGGGACGCGACTGCGCGAGTCGAGGCGGTTGGAACGGCCTCGTCACCAATTCGGGCACCAGTCGGCGCTCAGCGGATCGTGCGACGTGGTAGAGTCGGTCCTATGGCGACCCCAAGCGCCGCGCCGCAGACCGCGCATCGAACCGAAGACCAGCGCGTCGCGCTCCAAGACGTGAGCTGGGCCGACTTCGAGCTGATCCTCCAAATCCGCGGAGACCACGCCGGCGTCCGCATGACCTACCTGAATGGAGTGCTGGAGCTCATGAGCCCCTCGGTCGATCACGAGGGCGTCAAAAAGACCCTCGCACGCCTGCTGGAGGCCTATGCCGAGGAACGGGGACTCCCCTTCAACGGCTTTGGCTCGTGGACACTCAAGAAGGCGACGCGCGCGCGCGCGCTCGTTGCCGGCAGGTTGTCGCCTTCTTTAGACGACGTGGCGGCGCTGGCCGCGCCCGTCCTGCGCCATCGCATGGCCTTGACCTTTGCGGCGCGCGCGCAGGGGCGGACGATCGCAGAGTTGGTGAACCAACTCGTGGCTCGGCTCGGCTGACAGGACGGCGTCCGCCATGATTACGACGCATGCGCTCAGTTCGGCAAAGCGGCTCGCGGCGCGGGCGCGGCGTGTCGACGCCGCCGATCTCGCGAACCGTCTGCCGCGGCTCGTGGCCGGCGCGCGCCAACTCGCGGCGAGCGTCATGCACGGCGTGCATGGACGAAGGCGGGCCGGCGCCGGCGAAACCTTTTGGCAGTTTCGGCCGTTCGGGGCGGGCGAGGCGGCGCAGCGCATCGACTGGCGCCGCTCGGCGCAGGGCGATCATCTCTATGTGCGTGAGCGCGAATGGGAGGCGGCGCACAGCTACTTCCTGTGGATGGATTGCTCGCCGTCCATGGCCTTCGTATCGTCGCTCGCGCTGGACGCCAAGATCGACCGCGCCCTGACGCTCGGCCTTGCGCTCGCCGAGGTTCTGGTGCGCGGCGGCGAACGCGTCGGATGTCTGGGTTTAACCAACGCCATGTCGGCGCGCGACATCATCGAGCGCCTCGCTTGCGCCTTGCTCGACGCCGGCGAAGCGACAACCAGACAGGAATTGCCGCCGCCGGCGGCGCTTCCGCAACGCGCCAAGGCGGTGTTGATCGGCGATTTTCTTTGCGATCCGCAAAGCTTGGCGGAGAGGTTGCGGCGCCTTGCGGCGAACGGCGCCACCGGATGCCTGTTGACGATCGCCGATCCCGTGGAAGAGACGTTTCCGTTCGAGGGCGAGACCGAATTCCTCGACACCGACAGCAGCGCCGCTTTCCACGCGGGACGCGCCCAATCTTGGCGCGAACCTTACGCGCAGCGCCTGGCGCGCCACCGCTGCGAGGTCGAAGAGGCGGCGAAAGCTTCGGGCTTTGCATCTAGCTTGCATCGCACCGATCGACCTGCGGCGGAAGCCGCGATGGCGCTTTACATGCGGCTTGCGGCCGGCGTGGAGCCGCGCTGATGGGGGCGTTTTTCTTCACGGCGCCACTGGCGCTTGCGGGTCTCTTGGCCTTGCCGCTCATCTATTTCCTGTTGCGGGTGACGCCGCCGCGGCCGCGTCAAGTTGTGTTTCCGCCGATGCGACTCCTTCTCGAGCTATCCCGCCAGGAGGCGACGCCGGCGCGCACGCCCTGGCCATTGCTGGCGCTGCGGCTCGCCATCGCGGCAGCCGCGGTGTTCGCCATGGCTGGCCCCGTGTGGCGCCCGTCCGCCTTGGAGCGCTCTTCCAATGCGCCTTTGGCGATCGCGATCGACGACGGCTGGCCCGCCGCCCCGTCGTGGGAACGGCGCGCGCAAGCCGCGCAGACGATGATCGACAGCGCGGCGCGCGCCGGCGCGCCGGTTGCGCTTCTCGCCATGTCGGATGGCGCGCTCGACGTCAGCGCCGAAGACGGCGCGACAGCGCAACAGCGCCTGCGGTCCTTACGGCCGAAGCCATTCATCCCGGATCGCCGGGCGGCGGCGGCGCGGCTGGCGAAGTTCGCGCAGGCCCATCCCGCCGCCCGTATCGTATGGATCGCCGACGGGCTGGAGGCGGGCGAGGCGGCGGTTCTCGGCGCCGCCATGAAGGACGCCGCGCACAATGGCGCCGAGGTCGAAGTCGTCACCGATGCGCATGTTCCACTCGCGTTGGCCTCTCCCGCCAACACCGCGAGCGGGTCAGAGGTGGAAGTATTGCGGGCCGCCGTTCACGAACCGGCGCGCGGGCGCGTCCTCGCCCTCGACGCCAAAGGGCGAACGATCGCGCAGGCGCCCTTCGATTTCGGCGCCGAATTAACGACGCAGGCGCGCTTCGATCTGCCGGTCGAGCTGCGCAACGACATCGTCATGCTGCAAATCATGGGCGAGTTTTCCGCCGGCGCCGTGGCTTTGTTCGACGGGCGCTCCCGGGTGCGGCGCATCGGCGTCGTCAGCGGCGCCGGCGCCGATCAGGAGCAGCCGCTGCTCTCGCCGGCCTATTACCTCGACAAGGCGCTGGCGCCGTTCGCGCAGGTTCGGCAGGCGCGCGCCGGCGTCGCCGATCCCACTGCCGCGCTGCTCGAGGAACATCCAGACGTCCTGGCGCTCGCCGATGTCGGCCTGCCGCCGGGCGAGACCCACGACGCGCTCGCGCGCTTTGTCGAGGAGGGCGGCGCGCTGCTGCGCTTTTCCGGCCCGCATCTCGCCAACGCCGCCGACGATCTGATCCCGGTTCGGCTGCGGCGCAGCGATCGCGTGCTGGGCGGGGCCATGTCCTGGCAGACGCCGAAGAAACTGGCGCCGTTCGAGCCGCACAGTCCATTCTTCGGCCTCGCCGTCCCCGATGACGTGAGCGTTGCGCGGCAGGTGCTCGCCGAGCCGGAGTTAGGCATCGAAGCCAAGACCTGGGCGCGGCTCGCCGACGGCACCCCGCTCGTCACCGCCGAGCGGCGCGGCAAGGGGCTCGTCGCGCTGTTTCACGTCAGCGCCGACACCGCGTGGTCGAACTTGCCGATTTCCGGGCTGTTCGTCGATATGTTGCGCAAGATTTCCGCGCTTGGCGGCGAGGCGGGCGCGCGCCGCGCGAGCGGCGCTGCAACGCAGGACCAGGCTAGCGCGCCGCAGACCCTGGCGCCGCTGCGCACGCTCGATGGGTTCGGCGTGTTCGGCGCGCCGCCGCCGACCGCCAAACCCATCGCGGCGGATTTCTCCGGCCGCGCCAACGTCGATCATCCGCCCGGTTTCTACGGCGCCGCCGACGCGCCTGTGGCGGTGCAGACGCTCGCGGCCGGCGATGTGCTGCAAGCCATGGATTATTCGACGCTCGGCTTGCGGCGCCAGAACCTCGGCGTCGACGCTTCCGTGGACTTGCGCCCGGCGCTGCTTGCCATCGTCTTTGTCGCGTTGCTGATTGATTGGTTGGTTTTGCTGCTGCTGACCGGCAAATTGCGCCAGCCGGCGCGCGCCGTCGGCGCCCTTTGCGTGCTCGCTCTCGTCGGCGCAATGGCGCCTCGCGTCGCGCACGCGGAGCCGCCAAAAAGCGTCGCGTCGCCGCGCGATCGCGATGCGGCGCTGGCGACCCGTCTCGCTTATGTCGTCTCGGGCGACGCCCATGTCGATGAGGCAAGCCGACTCGGGCTGGCGACGCTGTCGCGCGTGCTGGCGCAACGCACCTCGTTTGCGCCGGGCGAGCCCGCCAGCGTCGACCCGGCGCGCGACGAACTGGCCTTCTACCCCATGCTCTACTGGCCGATCGCCGCCACGGCGCCGCAGCCGTCTGCGCTCGCCGTCGCCAAGATCGGAACATACATGAAGCAGGGCGGCGTCGTCGTGTTCGACACGCGCGACGCGCTCACGGCGCGCCGCGGCGGCCCACCCACGCCAGAGACGCTGTGGCTGCGCGATCTGACGCGCCGTCTGGACATACCCGAACTCGAAATCGTGCCGCGCGATCACGTCATCACCAAGACCTTCTATCTGCTCGATGGCTTTTATGGCCGCACGACCAACGGCGAGACCTGGGTCGAGGCGCTGCCGCCCGAACCAGAAGGCGATGCGCCGCGTCCGGTGCGCGCCGCCGACAGCGTCTCGTCCATCGTCATCGCCTCGAATGACCTCGCGGCCGCATGGGCGGTCGATGCTTCGGGCGAGCCGCTCTATCCGCTGATCCCCGGCGGCGCGCGCCAGCGCGAACTCGCGCTGCGCGGCGGCGTCAATCTCGTGATGTATACGCTGACCGGCAATTACAAGGCCGATCAGGTGCATGCGCGCGACCTTCTCGAGAGGCTCGGACAGTGATGAGGTTGCGTGACGCCGACATCGCCCCCTCCCTGTCCCTCCCCCGCTTCGCGGGAGAGGGGACCCTAACGCCCGGCGTTCGCGTAACCACCATGAAGCGCGGAGTCTGCTCCCTCTCCCGCGAAGCGGGGGAGGGTTGGGGAGGGGGAGCCGCATGACCGACTTGACTCTCTCCTTCTCGCCCCTGCTGCCATGGCCGGCGCTCGCCGCCCTTGCCTCGGCCGGCGTTTGCTTGTTGCTCTTGTCATTGCGTCTCGGCGCGCGCGGCGCGTGGCTGCGGGCGTTGGCGCTCGCCTTGACACTGTTGGCGCTTGCCGATCCCTCGCTGCTGCGCGAACAGCGTGATCCGCTGAAAACCACCGTCGGCGTCGTGCTCGATCGCAGCGCCAGCCAGACCATCGGTTGGCGCGCGGCGCAAACCGACGCGGCGCGCGCCGCGCTCGTTGCGTCGCTGGATAGGCTCGGCGACGTCGAAGCGCGCTTCATCGACAGCGAAAGGCGAGGCGCGGGCGACGACGGCACGCGGCTGTTTGCAGCCCTGACGCAAGGGCTGGCCGACGCCCCGCCGGAGCGCGTCGGCGCGGCGATCCTCGTCACCGACGGGATTGTTCACGATATTCCTGCCAACGTCGCTATGCTGGGCTTCAAGGCGCCGCTGCATGTTCTCGTCACCGGCTTCGAGGGCGAACGCGATCGCCGCGTCGAACTCATCGAGGCGCCGCGCTTTGGCATCGTCGGGCGCGATCAGACGATCAAAGTTCGCGTCGTCGATTCCAACATCGCCGGCGAACCGGCCGCAATCAACATCCGGCGCGATGGCGAGCCGCTCGCCACGATCGCCGCACGACCCGGCGAGATCGTCGAAATTCCCGTGCGCATCGAGCACGGCGGACAGAATGTCGTCGAGATCGAGACGCTGGTCGTGCCGGGCGAACTCGCCAATCTCAACAACAAGGCGGTCGTCGCGATCGAGGGCGTGCGCGACAAGCTGAAGGTTCTCCTGGTTTCGGGCGAACCGCATCCGGGCGAGCGCAGCTGGCGCAATCTCTTGCGCTCCGACGCCAATGTCGAACTGGTGCATTTCACCATTTTGCGCCCGCCGGAAAAGTTCGACGCCACGCCGGCCAACGAACTCGCGCTCATCGCCTTTCCGACCGCCGATCTGTTCGGACGCAAGATCGGCGATTTCGACCTCATCATCTTCGATCGCTATTCCAACCAGGCGCTGCTGCCCTCCGTCTACTTCGACAATATCGCGCGCTACGTGGAAAATGGCGGCGCCTTGCTCATGGCGGCGGGGCCCGATTTCGCCGGCGCGCAGGGACTCTATTACTCGCCGCTGGAGGACATCATCCCGGCGCGCCCGGATGGGTCGCTCTACGAACAAGCGTTCCGCGCCCATGTGAGCAAGGACGGCGAGAGACATCCTGTAACGCGCGCCCTGGCGGGGTGGCAAAGCGCGCCGCCCGCCTGGGGCGAATGGTTTCGTCAAGTGAATGCGAGCGTCATCAAGGGCGCTAGCGTTCTCGCCGGAGCGAACGACAAGCCGCTCCTGGTGCTGGCGCGCGAAGGCAAGGGCCGCGTCGCGCTGTTGCTTTCCGATCAAATGTGGCTGTGGGCGCGCGGTTACCAGGGCGGCGGCCCCTATGCCGACCTCATTCGCCGCCTCGCGCACTGGCTGATGAAAGAGCCCGATCTCGAGGAGGAGGCGTTGCGCGCCAGCGCGCGAGGCGGCGAGATTTTGCTGGAGAGGCAGAGCTTGAAGGACGAGGCGGCGCCGGTTGCGGCGATCGCGCCGTCCGGCGCGCGCGAGGAGATCGCGTTGGCTCCCGCCGAGCCGGGCGTCTTTCGCGCGCAATATGCGGCGAAGGAAATGGGGCTTTATACGTTCACCAGCGGCGAACTCTCGGCGCTCTTGAATGTCGGCCCCGCCAATCCGCGCGAGTTTCGCGAGGTCGTCTCGACGCCGGAAAAGCTGCGCCCGCTGGCCGAGGCGAGCGGCGGGAGCGTGCGGCGTTTGAGCAAAGACGCAAGCGGAGCGATCGCGCCGCCGCGCGTCATCGCCATGCGCGAGGCGGCCCTCTTCGGCGGCGCCGATTACATTGGCGTCAAGCGCACGCAGGCAAGCACGCTGCGCGGCGTCGAAGTCGCGCCGCTGGCGATCGGCCTGTGGGGGTTGCTGGCGCTGCTAGGCGCGATCGTCTTTGCGTGGGCGTGGGAGGGGAGGAGATAGCGGCGCGATCTCTTGCGCCGGATGCAGCGTACGGGCGTCATTGCAAGCAAAGCGAAGCAATCCAGCTTGCGCGCAAGGGCCTGGATTGCTTCGCCTGCGGCTCGCAATGACGGCGACTGGCGCCGGCGTCGACCGTCGCCTCACGCCCGCCGCATGCGTCCGCTGGCGGCCGCCAGCGCGCCTTGGCGCAATTCGCAGTAGAGCAGGCGATCGGGATCGACCGGCCCCGGCATGGCGATCTTGCCGCGCGGAACGCGTTCGAACCCTAAGCGCGCGTAATAATCGAGATCGCCGACCAACATGACGAGGCCGTGGCCCGCGGCGCGCGCCGAGTCGAGCGATTTTTTAACCAGAGCCTCGCCCAGGCCCTGCGAGCGGAAGGCCGGCTCGACGGTGAGGGGCCCGAGCAGCAGGGCGGGGGCGTCGCCGATGAGGATCGGCGTGACGCGGTTGGCGCCGACCAACAGCGTTCCGACGCGCGCAACGAACGACAGGCTCAAATCGGTCGCCGCTCCCTCGCGCAGTCGATAGGCGGTGCGCGCAAAACGCCCCGGCCCGAAGGCCCGCTCGTCGAGTTTCTCGATGGCGGCTTCGTCGGCTGGCGTTTGCGGCGAAAAGACGATGGGCGGATTGGTCATGGACAAGCGCGAGATAACACGCGGCGCGGGGAGGGCAAAGACGGCCAGCCTTACCAATAGGCCGAAACCGGCGCGCCCTCCAGGACCTCGGCGAGGCGAGCCCTGGTCGCTGTCGTCGCGTCCTGGGGAAGCGCGTCCAGCGCGAAGAAGCCGGCTTCGGCGATTTCACGATCGGGGACGTGCGGTCCATTTTGGCGAAATTCACGCACGATATAGAGCGCCACGTGATCGCGCGACGAGGCGCGGCGGTTGAGATAGACGCCGTGCAGCGTGGGCGGTCCCTCGAGCACGATGTTGGCTTCCTCGGCGAGTTCGCGCGCCAGCGCCTGCGCCAACGTTTCCCCGCCTTCGACGCCGCCGCCCGGCAGATAGAAGCCCGCAACATAAGTGTGCCTTACGAGGAGGACGCGATTTGCCGCGTCGATCACCAGGCCGCGCACGCCGAGCGTCATCGGCCGCCGAACAAGCGCGCCGAGCGTTATCAGCCGCGTGACGATGGCGTTGCGCGCGTCAGACTCGTAGGTCTCGTCGTGCAAGGATGTTTTGCCCATCGCTCTCAGGCGACGACTCTGAGGTGTTGGCCGTCGCGGCGCGTCGAAACAAACTTCGGCATGAGTTCGGCGAGGGGAACTGCGGGGCTGAACAGGAAACCTTGGGCCAAGTTCACATTCTTGCTCTGGAGAATGGCGAGTTGCTCCAAAGTCTCGACGCCTTCTGCGACAAGATCGATGCCGAGTTCGCGCCCCAGCATCGAGACGGCCTCCACCACGGCTTGAGTCTTGGCCGAAGTCGTGAGTTGGCTCACGAACGATCTGTCGATCTTCACTCTGTTCACCGGGAACCGGTTCAAATAGCTAAGGCTGCTGTATCCCGTTCCAAAATCATCGAGCGATAAGTGAACGCCGAGGGCGCGCAGCGCTTCGAACTTCTCATGGGTGTCTTCGGTGTCGCGCATGAGAGTCGTTTCGGTAATTTCGATGTCGAGACGATCCGGCTCAAGATCGAGATCAGCGAGAGTGGTCTTGACGACATGCACCAGGTTTTTCTGCTGAAATTGTTTCGGCGAGAAATTGACGGCGAGGCGCACGTCATGCGGCCAGGCGCGAAGGTCGCGGCATGCTCTTCGCAACACCCATTCGCCGATCTTGACGATCAGGCCGGTTTCTTCGGCGATTGGAATGAACTCGGCCGGACCGACCATGCCCTTTTCCGGATGGCGCCAACGCAAGAGGGCTTCGCAAGCACAAATATGCGAATCGCGCGTATCGACGATAGGCTGATAGAAGACTTCGAATTCCTCGGCCGTCAGAGCGTGACGCAAATCCTGTTCGGTCTGACGTTTGGTCACCAGAGTTTCTTGCATTTTCGGTTCGAACCGCAACGCCTTGTTCCGTCCGGTCGCCTTTGAATGATACATGGCCAGATCGCTGCGCTTCAGCAGCTCTTCGCCCGAAATCGCTTCTTTCGAAGCGACGCCGATCCCGATGCTCGCGCCGATAACGATGGTGTGACCGTCGATCACATAGGGCCGTCCGATGAATTCGATGATGCGGTTGGCGATGGATTCGACGTCGCACAATTTTTCGGTCGGATGCAGGAGAACGCAAAATTCGTCGCCGCCGAAGCGCGCCACCATGTCGATTGCGCGTATGCTTTCGCGAAGACGCTCGGCGACCTCGCGCAGCAGCTTGTCGCCAATCGAGTGTCCGAGCGTGTCATTGACCTCCTTGAACTGGTCGAGATCTATGTTCAAGAGGGCCAATGTCTGGCCGCGTCTGATGATTTGGCGCGAGTAGCGTTCCAGCCGCTGCTGGAACTGATAGCGGTTCGGCAAGTTCGTCAAAATGTCGAATTGGGCGATACGCTCGATTTCACGCGCCGCTCGGCGCTGTTCCGTCACATCCTCGACCACCGTGACGAAGGCGTTGTTGTCGGCGGGCTCGCAGCGGAAATCGAAAATCCTTGCGCCGATCTGCTGCGAAAAGACATTGGAGCGCGTCAGGAGCGCATGAGCTTTCCACCTCTCGACGAACGCCTGCGCGTCTTCCGCCGACATCCCGGCGCTTTCGGCGATCCGTGTCGCGAGATCATCGAAGCTAGTGAGCGCCGTGTCGGATTTTATGCCGAAGAACTCGTGCAGCCGGCGATTGACGACGCTAAGCGTCATATCGGCGTTGCCCATGCACAAGCCGTGGCTCATGCTGTTCAGCGCCATTTTTAAGCGCCTGCGTTGCGTATTTGCGTCGCGCCCGTTGCGGAGCGCCGCTTCGAGGTTGCCGTGGAGGAATGTGGTGGTGGATTTGATGGAGATCATGACGAGCGGGAAAAGCAGCGAGAGCGCCCGATATCGTGTATCGGCATGAAATAAAGAAGCGAGCACGAGCGGCATGCAGAGAAAAGTCATTTGTGCGTAGACGGTGCGTGGGCTTCCCGCGTTGCGGGAGGCGAGAGCTCCGGCGCATCCCATCATGATCAGGCCGCCGTAATAAGCGGCAACCTCATCGGGATAATAAAAGAGGAGCACGGCTGCCGTCAGACCCAATGCGAACATGAAGCCGACGCCGCCGATTGCATAACGAATTTCCCATTTTTTGGCGTCGCCGCGCCTTTCCTCAAGGGGAGTTCGTGCATGGGAAATCAGAATGTGAACGCGGTAGGCGAGGAGGCACATCATGATCGCGGCAAGATCGAGAAAGATCACATCCTTTGTGAAAAACCATGCGCTGACAGGGGCGATAAGGCCGCCGAATAGGCCAGCGATGAATGATCCGGACGTGCCGAACAGAGTTTCCACGAGGTCGCTGTGTATCTCCTCATCCATTCCGGCGTCGGGTTTCTCGGTTGCAATCGATATGGACATAGATCGATCTTTCGAGTTCACGATGAGAGGTTCTTAACCGCAAGAACACCGGTGTGGCGGGCGATTCGACGTGGTGAAAGGAGTCGGGTTTGCGCAGTGGCCAGCCGTTCCATGTAGAGCAGGTCTTGATCCGTGACGGATTGGGAACATTCGGCCCATACTTCGCCAACCCGAATGAGTTCGTCATAGGTGACGGGAAAACAACGCTTGCGAGCTTGCGCGAGCGCTTGCCGGCGGCGCCAACGACCTTCTCCGCCCTCGCGCATCCAGGCATTGGCCGTTTCACGGAGCGCGCCATCGGGGGCGAGCACATCGACGATCCCGAGATCATGCAACTCGCGACCGAAATAAATCGAGCCGTTGGCGATGATCTGCTCCGCCAATGCCGAGCCGACTCGTTGCGTCAGCAAAGTCGTCGCCCCCATTCCCGGGAAAGTGTTGAACGTTACTTCGGGGACGCCGCATTTGGCGCTTTCTTCGGCCAACAGGAAATCGGAAGCGAGAGCTGTTTCGAAGCCGCCGCCCAGACATTGGCCGCGAATGGCGCAGAGAGTGACGATGGGCAGGTCGAACCCTCTCAAGACGCTGTAAACGAGATCAATGCACGCGCGGGCGTAGACCAGCAGCTTGTCGCGATCACGATTCCTGATGGAAGCGGCGAAGGTCCCGACGTCTCCTCCGAGACTGAAAACGTCCGTCTTGTTCGAGCCCACGACGACATAGCGGATCGGCCAACGTTCGTTCAGGCCGGCATCGAACAGGCCACGCAGCGATTCACGCGCCTCGGCCATTTCTGTCAGCATCTCCAGTGTATAGCAGTGGGGCGCCGAGGCTTTGTAGTTCATCCACATGGCGCGGGTCTCGGCGTCGTATTCGATTTCGAGATGGGCAAAATCCCAATGCGGAAACTGCTCCGGATCCCTCAAGCGATAAGTCAATGTTCCGTTCATCGCAGCTGGCCGGCTCGATCCGAAGGGGAGGCGAGGCTTTCGAGGCCGGCCGCGGCGCCGGTTCCGACAAAAACCGCCTTGGTTTTCATATGCTTACCTTTTATTTGTTAACTCATAGTTACTTGTCCAAGCGGCTTTTTGGCTCACGATCGCAGGTTGTCTGGCGTTTTTGTCGCTCGTATAAGTGTAGCGTCAGCGCGACAAATTCATAAAATGCCCTTATCGGGCGCCCCCATTTCGTGGCTGCGAGAAAATGCGATAAACCAGTGCGTCGTTTCCAACGCTCGATTCCGTTCTATCATTCCCGGCAGGCCGAAGGCATGACCTTAGAATCCAGAGCGAGGCCTCGCGTCTTACTGGATTCCCGGCCGCCGCCGCCGCGGCGCCGGGAATGACACTCATGGGACCGAGCGCTAGAATTACAACACTAGCGCGAGAGAGCGGCTTCATGTTTTCGCGCGACATGAACCCGCTCTTAAAGTCCGCCGCAGCGGAACAGCAACTGTTCATGCCGAGAAAATTTGAGAATTTGACGAAACGTATCAATCGGGACTTGACCGTACGGACAATATCGACAGCGCCTTTCATCCGATGGCGGCGTTATCTTCGCCGTGACGTGAGATGAACGGCAAGCCGCGATTTCATGCGCCGGCGCCCGTCGTGTCAAATGTCGATTTCTGCAGATAAATGATGCGCATGACGTGAGGGGGACTTTAAAATGGGCGACAATGGCGCAGCGTTTCAAGGACCTGATTTTTCACAAGGCGTCGATCCCTCCGCAATGCCCGAAGACAGCATGCTGCACGGCAACGTGGGCGGCGAGCCGGCGTTGCTCGTTCGACGAACCGGCGAATTCTTGCTGATCGGCAGTGCATGCACGCATTATCATGGCCCGCTCGCCGAAGGTCTGCTCGTCGACGACACCGTTCGTTGTCCCTGGCATCACGCCTGCTTTTCGGTTCGCACCGGCGAAGCCGTTCGAGCGCCGGCTCTCGATCCGCTCCCACGCTGGCGTTTGGAATGGGTGGGCGCTAAAATCCATGCACGAGAAAAACTCCCTGCGGCCCCGCGCGCGCGGGCCACTGCCGGCGCGCCGCGAGCGGCGATTATCATTGGCGCCGGCGCGGCGGGCCTTTCTGCGGCGCGAACGCTGCGCGCCGAGGGGTTTGAAGGCCAGCTGACGCTGCTGAGCGCCGACCATGCCGCACCCTACGATCGCCCAAATCTCTCGAAGGATTATTTGTCGGGCGCCGCCCCGGAAGAGTGGCTGCCATTGCGAGACGCCGGTTTTTACGAGAGCGAGCGCATCGATTTGCGACTGGGCGCGCGCGCGACAGACCTCTTGGTGAGGGATAAACGCGTCGATCTCGACGATGGATCACATCTTTCTTACGACGTTCTTCTGCTGGCGACCGGCGCGGAGCCCATACGGCTTCCGGCGCCAGGCGCTGAACGTCCCCATGTCCGCTACCTTCGAACGCTTGCCGACAGCCGGGCGCTGATCAAGGCCGCCGCAACGGCGAAGCGGGCAATCATCATCGGCGCGAGCTTCATCGGTCTCGAAGTCGCAGCGTCGCTGCGCGCCAGAAATCTCACGGTGCATGTCGTTGCGCCGGAAGCCGTTCCCATGGAGCGCATTCTCGGCCCGGAACTCGGCAAGTTCGTCCGAGCGATCCACGAACGGCATGGCGTGATTTTTCATCTTGGCGACACGGTCGCCTCGATCGGCGAGCAAAGCGTCGTCCTGGCGAGCGGCGAGACCGTCGCGGCGGACCTGGTCGTCGTCGGAATTGGCGTCCGCCCGGCGCTGGAGTTGGCGCAACAAGCCGGGATAGAAGTCGATCGCGGCATCTTGGTCGATGAATATCTTGAGACCAGCGCGCCCGGCGTTTTCGCAGCGGGCGACATGGCCCGCTGGCCAGACCTTTTGACCGGCGAGCGAATCAGGGTCGAGCATTGGGTCGTGGCGGAGCGGCAAGGACAAACGGCTGCGCGCAACATGCTCGGGCAAAAAGAGCGGTTCGGCGCCGCGCCGTTTTTCTGGAGTCAGCATTACGACGCCGTCATCTCTTATGTCGGCCACGCGCCAACATGGGACCGAACCGAGCTTTCGGGAAGCGTCGAGGCTGGCGATTGCACGGTCGGCTACTACCGGGGCGACCGCAAGCTGGCGCTCGCGTCCATCTCTCGCGATCTCGACAGCCTGCGCGCCGAAGTCGCGTTCGAAGCGATGATCGCGCAGGCGAGCTGGGGAAAATAGCCGCTGGCCGCGGCGCCGGCGTCACGGGATGCGCAGGCGTTATACCAACGGCGAGAAATACTTACCCGTCATGCCCGCGCTTGTCGCGGGCATCCACGCCGACAAGCTGCGACGCCTTCCAAACGGGAGGCGGGACATTTTCGCTTCCCTTTTAAGAATCCCTGCCACGTCCCGGCATGGATGGCCGGGACAAGCCCGGCCATGACGCGCTGATGTGTCAACATTTTGCGCCGTTGCTTATTAATCGAAACGGCCCGAAGCATGGCTGAGCATCGTGTATACCTTGCCGGCGTCGGAGGCCAGATAGCTGCGCGCTTGCGATCCGTCCGGATCGTTGCGGCTCGTTTCCATCAGCAAACGTTCGAATTCCTGGATGTAATGATCGACGGTGGCGTGGAATTCGAGATCGGACCGATAACGGCGGCGGATCTCCTCATAGGTCCGAAGACCTTGCGCGGTATAGAGCCTGCGCCCGAACAGACCGCCGCGTTCGCCGCGCTGGAAACGCTCCCATAGATCCACGACGGCCGCGTGGTCGACCATCCGCGCAATATCGAGCGTCAAGCTGTCCAAAGCGCCGGCGTCGCGAGACGGCGCTGAACGCCGCGGCGCCGCAGCTTCGTCGCGAGAGGCCCTCGCCAGGAGGCCGCTGAGCCAACCTTGACCGCCTTGATCGCCTCGATTTTCCAGTGCGCCATCGGTCGATAGCGGCGGCAGTGGACGCGTCGCGCGCCACGCCGGCTCGGCGGGTTGCGGCGGCTCGCTGCGCGCGCGCGCAAACAACGGCGCGGCGCCAGGCGCCTCGAACGATCGGAGCGGCGGCGGCGCCGCAGCCGGCTCGGCGATATCGTAAACCCGCCCCGAACGGGCGACGATATCGGTGAGTTCGTTGAGCGCCCTGACCTGATCGCCGACGACGCGACGCAAAGCCGAAGCCTGTTCCGCAGTCTCGCGCGGCAGTTCGACCGCCCCGCGCCGCACTTCGACGCGCGTCGCCTCGAGTTCGCGCTGGATTTCCGACGCGAGGCCGCGTATCTCGGCGGCGGCGGCGGCGAACTTCTCGCTCGCGTGACCAAACGTCTGGGTCAATTCACTGTTGGCTTGATCGTAAGCAGCGCGCATCGCGGCGGCGGTACGCTCGCGCTCCTTGGCCGCCGCCGCCCGCACCTCGGCGAAACGCTCGTCGACAAGATGGGCGGTCTCTTGCGTCGATTGCGTGAGAAAGCCGCCGATGTCGCGCGCGCCCGCCTCGACGTGACGGAGACTGTTCTCGACCATGTCGGAGAATCCGGACAACACGCCTTCGAAATCCGATCGCTTGTCCTCGATCATCACGACGAGATTTTCGAGAGCACGCTTGCGCGCATCGAGCGCCTGATCCAATGCGCCCTGACTCTGCGCGAGGCGACCTGCGCTCTGCGACAAGGACTTATGTTGTTCTTCTATCGCGCCGACGACGGCGCTGGCGTCGCGCATTGTACCACCCGCCACGTCGCCGATCTGGTTGATTTGCGTCGCCACAGCGCCCATCGCCCCGTGGAACTCTTGCAACCTTCTGTTGAGGTCCGTCTCCAGCGACGCAAGATAGGTTCGAGCGGCGTCGACGATGGTTTGCAGTGAGACGTTGGTTTGACTCAGTTGGTCGAGAACCGCAGGCAGTTCGGCGCGCAGTTTTTCATTGGCGCTGACCATCGCTTTGGTGACGAGCTCGCCAACGCTGGTCAATTCGCGGCTGACCTCGCTGAGATCGCCCGTGCGGGCGTGAAGCATCGTATCGAGATCGCGGCGAGACGCCGCGAGCGTCGAATTGATCTCGGCGATTCGAGTTCCAATGGTTTCGACGACAAGGCGGCTTCGTTCGTCAATTTCACTTGAAACTGCCTGGAGCCGATCGACGATCTTCGTCTGGAACAAGCTGATCTTGCCGTCCAGCGTTCCCTCGATTTCCTCCGCGCGCCCGCCCAGCGTCGAATTGATCTCTTCGGCCTTCGACGACAGCGTCTGCGCCAATTGCGTCGAACGCGCGAGAAGAACGTCATCGATGTCCTTGATCCTGGCGTCGAGCAAATGAATGACCTCGCGTCCGCTTTCACCCAGGACGCGCGCGACATCGATCGCATGTTTGGTCAGCGTTTCCTTCAAAGTCTTGCCGCTCGCATTGAGCCCCGAGTCGATGCGGTCGACGAGTCCCTCGATACGGTCCGCCGCCTCACGCGTCTTGGCGTTCGAAATGGCCTCGAAAGCTTCGATCTTGTTCGACATGATCGATGCGATTTCGTCCGCTCGCTCGCCGAGCTTGCCGACAAGAGCGGCGCCATCGGTCGCCATCGTCTTGTTGATCGCCGAAACCGTCTCGCCGACTTCTCTGACGAAGCGTTGCGAATGCTCGCCGAGCCGGGCGGCCATCTCGTTGGTATGGGCGTCGAGCCGCTCGACCAGCGCGCCGCCGCGGCCGGCGATGGTCTCGTCGATCGCGGAGAGCCGCTCGTCGACGGCGTTCATAAGCCGCTGCGAGTGCTCGTCGATCCGGGCGGCGATCGTTCCGCCGTCTTGAATCACAGTGTGCTCGAAGATCTCGAGCTTTTCGCCCAACTCCTTCGATATGCGCTCGCCGTGCGCCGCGAGCGTCGCCGCGATGTCGCCGCCGCGATCGCCAACAGTCGCCTCGAAAGCAGCGAGTCGCTCCACGAGAACTTCGTTCACGCGTTCGCCTTGCGTCGCGATGGCGACAACCGCTTCGTTGGCGGTCGTCGCGAAACGCTCGTGCATCGTAGCAGAGTGTCCCGCCAGCGCCGCCGAAGCGTCAGCGACGCTTTGCGACAGGCTGGCGCGCAACCCTTCGCCCTGCGCGTCAAACTCCTGGCCCAGGCGCTCCTGCAATCCGGAAAGATGCGCGCCAGCCGTCTCCAGCGCCGTCGTTCGTTCGGTCAACAGACTGTCGATGTGTCCGACGTGTTCAGCCAGACGTGACGCCATGTCTCCGCCATGACGCGCGACAGACGCCTCGAACGCGTCAAGACGTTCGGAAAGAACGGCGCTCACGTGGTCGCCATGTTCGGCGACCCGCGTCGCCAGCGCCTCGCCCGTGGTCTGAAGCCGGCGATCGAATTCGGCGATCCCCTCCACGAGATGGCGTCCCACGTCTTCGGTCGCGGCGCCGAGATGGCGCGCCACTTCGTCGCCGGTCGTCGCAAGACGCGCGACGACGTTAGTCCCGTGGGTCGAGAGCGTCTGTCCGAAATTGTCGCCGACGCCCTCGAGCGCGATCTTGATCTCCTGTTCTTTCGCGCCCAGCGTCGCGGTTAGCCTGCTGCTGGCTTCGCTGACAGCCTCGGTGAGATGGGCCGACGTCGCAGTGATGTCTTGGGAGAGAGAATCGCGCGCGCCAAACAGAGCGGTGCGCGCATTGTTGGCGTTGACGACGATCGCCTCGCGTTCGCGCGCCAGTTCATCGATCAACAAACGGATGCGGCGCTCATTGTCAGAATAAGAACGCTCGAGATTCGACACTTCAGCGCGCACCATGATCTCGAGTTCGCCGGCCCTCGCCAGCGCGCGCTCGATGCCGTCGCCCATGGAGGCCGCTTCTCGGCGGATCGCCTGCGACAGGGTGACCACCTGCTCGGTCGCAATCGCCTCCGGCTCGATCAGCCGAATCGCCACCTCGGCCATGGAATTGGCGACGAGCCGCATCTCCTGGGCGCGACGCGCCATCACGCCCACAACCAAGAAGAAGACGATTGGTCCAAACAGCGCCAGCAGCGTGAGGATAGGCTTGGGGGCCAGAAACGAGCCGCCTACGGCGTCGATGATGTCCGTCTGATTGAGATAAACGAACGTCGCCCACAGCGCCGCCCAGGCGATGATCGAAAGCAAGGTGAAGACGAGAACGGAGCGGTTGGGCCGAAATTGCAGCGCCTGCCGCAGTTCGCCGACCGTGCGGCGATCGTCGTTGGCCGGCGTTGCGGCGGGAGCGACTGCAGCCTTGGCCGGCGCACTCGGCGATGCGCCCCGCGGCAGCCTCCTGGCCGCAGGCTGAACCGCAGGCGCTTTCAGCGCACGCGACGCCGCCGTGGTCTCGCGCCCATCCCTCCCGCTCCCCGGCAACTGTAAGTTGAGAGCCGGGTTCTGTCCCGTGTCTTTTGTCACGGAAAGTTCAGGCTGCGTCTGCGTCGCCTCGTCGCCGGCGTCGGCCGGCTCGGCGGGCTCTACCGTCCCATCCATCTGCGCCATCTTCCCGGACTGCGACACGACGCCTCCTGGCGATGGCGGCGTGGGTTGACCTTCCTCGCCGCCGCGCGAACGGGGCGATGCGCCCACGTTCAACGCCACCTCGATCGCCGACAGCGCTGCGGCCGCCGCGTCTTGGAACTTACCCGGTGTCGCCATGTTCATGTCTCCGCGCGGGACCCACACGCCGTTCCGCCCACCTTTCCGCCGCTCCCGGGACGGAAAGAATTAACCAAATATTACAACCGTTACGGCGCAATTGAAACCAGCGCGGCGACGCAATCGGAAACGTCGTTAACGTGGCGTTTACCGGAGCGCGCGACGCTGCCGTCGAACGTGCCTCGGCAACGCATGACGCCCGACCGCCAACCGCACCCGGAAAGCATCCTCAACAAACTGATTTATCACGATGTTTCCTCGGCTAGACGGTTTCCTTCGCTTTGTCGATCGTCGCGCGGCGCTTGGTCGGGGCAGGAACACGAGGATCCGGCGGCGCACGCCCTTGCGACGCCTGTCGACCCGCGCCAAATTCTCACAGCTTCGTAACAAGGGCGCCGCGACCTTAGAGTCTTTCGGTGTTTCGTTGAAACACGGCAAAGACTCTATGTTCTTGTTTTGACGCGTTTTCTACGCCGAACCGGTATCCACTTCGGCGGGAAACGCGCTAGGGATGCGATGGCGATAGCAGCTGAGATGTCCTCTTGCAAAAAAGCGCCGAGCGAAGAGGCGACGAGCGAACGCGCCTGCGCCGCTGAGCCCGCCATCGATCTCGTGCATCTATCGCATCAAACGCTTGGCGACAGCTCGCTGGAGACTGAACTGCTGGCGCTCTTTAATCGGCAGGCGTGGCAAATCGGGACGCAACTCGCCGGGCCGCAGCGCTCCGGCGAGACCAAGCAGCGGGGCGATCTGGCCCACATGCTCACAGGATCGGCGCGCGCCGTCGGCGCCTTCAAGCTGGCCCGCGCCGCCGCCGACTATGAAAACTCGGTGCGCGGCGACGCGAACGATCGAGCTTGCAAACTGCAGACGCTCGAAACAGCGATTGAGGAAACGCGGACGACGATCGCCGCAATGCTCGAGCGCGTCTGACGCTTATCGCCAATATTAGGCCGCAGCGCGATCCGCTGGTAAGGCGACCTGCCGCTCGGCGGCCGCGTTTCCCGCAAGGATCTTGCGAAACTTTTTGCCGACCAGCGCGGTTTCGAAGGTCTGATCGTCCCCCAGCGCGGCGAAAACACCCGGCCAAACGCCTTTTTTCGCCCAGCGCCTGAAACGCGTGTAGGTCGTGAACCATTTACCGAACTCCGGCGGCAAATCGCGCCAAGGCGCGTTGGTTCGGATGATCCAAAAGACCGCTTCGATGAACAGACGATTGTCCGCGCCGCTGCGTCCGGGATCGCCGCGCTTTCCGGGCAATCGCCGCTCTATCTGCGCCCAGCGCGCCTCATCGAGATAAGGCTCGGTCAAACAACGGCTCCTCGTTTGCCGGAAAATCGAGTATTTCTACCACAGGTTGTAAAATTGCGCAACGGTGACCTAACTGAGGAAACGGCGGCGCTCGAAGCCAAGCGCAATGCCGCCGGCGCTCCGTTCTAACCGGCGCAAGGATCTCAACGTCAGGAAGCCGCCGCTTGCCGCCCCAGGGCAGCTTGCCTCGCCGCTGACCCTATGGCACAAGGCCCAACTGCAGATCGGCGATCTTTGCGATGTCGCCGGCGATGACCAGCGCTGCAGTAGCTCAGTGGTAGAGCACTCCCTTGGTAAGGGAGAGGTCGAGAGTTCAATCCTCTCTTGCAGCACCACCGCCGCTCACTCCGCCGCCTTGCTCCCGTCGGCGCCGCCGTAGCGCTTCGCGACATAATCATCGACGAGGCGCGTAAATTCCTGGGCGATGCCGTCGCCGCGCAGCGTCAGCGCCTTCTTGCCGTCGATGAACACCGGCGCCGCCGGCGTCTCGCCGGCGCCGGGCAGCGAAATGCCGATATCGGCGTGTTTGGATTCGCCCGGCCCGTTGACGATGCAACCCATCACCGCGACGTTGAGCGTCTCGACGCCCGGGTATCTTTGGCGCCACACGTTTATGCGCTCGCGAATATGAGCCTGAACATCGCGCGCCAGCTCCTGGAAGACGGTCGACGTGGTGCGTCCGCATCCCGGGCAGGCCGCGACCAGCGGCGCGAAGATGCGAAAGCCCATCGTCTGCAAAATCTCCTGAGCGACGCGCACCTCCTGCGTGCGGTCGCCGCCGGGCTCTGGCGTCAACGACACGCGAATGGTGTCGCCGATCCCGTCCTGCAGCAGCACCCCCAGCGCGGCGGCGGAGGCGACGACGCCCTTCGAGCCCATGCCGGCCTCGGTGAGGCCCAAGTGCAAGGCGTAATCGGCGCGCGCCGCGAGCATCCGGTAAACGGCGATCAAATCCTGCACCGTCGAGACCTTGGCGGAAATGACGATTCTGTCACGCGCTAGGCCGATGTCTTCGGCGCGTTGCGCCGCCATGAGCGCCGAGCGCGCCAGCGCCTCGCGCGTCACGGCGCGCGCATCGAGCGGCGCTTTGGCAGCGGCGTTGATCTCCATGAGATGGGTGAGCAGCTCCTGGTCGAGCGAGCCCCAATTGGCGCCGATGCGCACCGCCTTGCCGTGGCGGATGGCGCGTTCAACGATGGCGGCGAACTGGCGGTCCTTCTTCTCCCTGAAGCCGACATTGCCGGGATTGATCCGGTATTTGGCGAGCGCCTCGCCGCAGGCGGGATGCTCGGCGAGCAGCTTGTGGCCGATGTAATGAAAATCGCCGACGAGCGGGACATTGATCCCCTTCTTGGCGAGCTTGTCGCGGATGTGAGGAACGGCGCTTGCGGCCTCGCTACGATCCACTGTGACGCGCACGAGCTCCGAGCCGGCCTGGGCGAGCGCCGCCACCTGCGCCACGGTCGCGTCGATGTCGGCGGTGTCGGTGTTGGTCATCGACTGCACGACGATGGCCGAGCCGCCGCCGATCGTCACGGCGCCGGCCCCGCTCCCAACCCGCACGGCCGCGCTCGTCCGCCGCGGCGAAGGCTCGGCGGCGACGGGAGCTGGAAGGCAAGTGGAGAGGGCGGCGTCGGTCATCGGTCTATTCGGATCAAGGTGCATGGGTGCGAACGCAGGCCTTTGGTGAGCCGGAACGGCGCACGCGTCAAGCCGGACGGTAGAACGGCAGTGGGTCGTTCGCAAAATGCCCGCGTTGCGCCAGAAGCGGACAGAATAGGCAGCGGACGGCCCTGGAACGAAGTCCGGCGAGCCGCGTTTCTGGTTCGACCTCTCCACGTTGCGCGGGGGCAGCATTTGAAGGAGATTCAACATGCAAATCAGAACATGCGGTCTACCGATTTTTTTGATTGTAGTTTCTTTGCCGTTCCTCGGCGGCTGTGAAAAAAGTGACTGCCCCCCCGGGCCGACAAAAGCTGGAAGTCCCTGTTCTTATCGTCTCGCGCCGGCAAAAGTTGGAAGTTCCGATCGTTTGGAATTCAAAGACGAAACCACGGGCGGTCTGGGGGGAGACGCTACTGGGGAGCTTTACAAACGAGGAACAGAAAGTGTTGTGGTGGGTTGGGAGCACTTTTTTGACAAGGTTGACGCCGGTGGCGTCACTGCTGGGAGTGACTTACGAATATACAATCACATCTACCGAGGCGCTGTGCTATTCAATGTGGGTCTGTTGAGCGATTCTCCAAAAAAAACGGTCACGAACGCCACCTTGAACTACACGATCCAGACCGGCGCAAAGTTTCCAACACCAAGCGGCGGATTCATAGAGTCATGCGCGACGAAGCTCCTGCTCGCGACAGATGATTGGCACGGCATACCCGAGGTAGACATCTCGAAAGCGCCAGACACCATTTCGGGAGCCGAGCCTCCCTATAAGGATGGCTTGTCTGAGAGTCCTCCAGGCTCCGTAATCAGCATCGATGTAACCGGGGCGGTCACAGATTGGGTGGCTGGGAAGAAAAAGAATTTTGGCTTCGTGTTCGCAGGCTCTCAGGAGGAACATGGCCTGCTCAAAGATAACAAAAAATGTTGGACTCTACTTGGTGATTTTACGTTGAGTGTGCTTTACGCCAAGCCGTAATTGCGATCAGGGTTCTGACTAGATTGACGCCCCTCACGGCGACAGGCCCATTTGCCGCGCGATCAGCCGGTCGAGCAAGCGGGCCGGCAACAGCCGCGGGATGGTCCAACCGAGGACGTAATTCCGCCTGTGGCCGCCATAATGGACGTTGTGGGTGTGGCCGAGCGGGGCGGCGGGCTTGGCGTGCGTTCGAGGAAGGGCGAAGCTTGAGCCGGCGACTGGACGCCATGCGCCGCAATCCGGCCGGCGATTGGCGGATCGAAGACGTTGAAGCGCTCTGCCGCGAGTTCGCCATTCTCTGCGAGCCGGCGCGCGGGGGCGGTTCCCATTACAAGATCGGCCATCCCCGCCTCGCCCAAAAACTGACCATTCCTTTCAAGCGGCCGATCAAGGCGGTATATATCCGCAAGCTCATTGCGTTCGTCGACGCAGTCAGGACTCTGCCATGACGGTCAAAACCACAGATTATCCGCTTATCGTGGAGCCGCTTGCGGAAGAGGACGGCGGCGGGTTCGTGGCGATCGCGCCGGACCTGCCGGGCTGCATGTCGGACGGCGAAACGCCACAGGAAGCGGTCGCCAACGTGCAGGGCGCCATCCTCGCCTGGATCGAAGCGGCGGAAGACCTCGGCCATGCCGTGCCCAAGCCGTCGCGACGCGTGGCGCTTGCAGGCTGACCGACGCCCACCCGTCGCGCTCCCGGCGGATGCCCCCATTCACTCACCGGCTGCCCGCCAGCTTTCGCTCCTTAGCGATGGGCTCGCAACGCGGCGCGGAGATCGCGCAGGGTGGCGATCGTCGAAACGTCGGCGCGGCCGTCCACCCGCTCTGGCCGGAAATGCCGCTGGAAAGCTTCGACGACATTGGCCGTATCTTGATCGTATCGGCCGCTAACCGCGATTTTGTAACCATAATCGGCGAGCATCGTCTGCAGCTCTTCGACCTCGCTCCCTGTCGCGCCGATCGCCAGGACGGGGCCGGGCGCCACAGGGACCGGCTCGATAAAAAGGCCGACGCCTTGCTTGGCGAGTTCCCGCCACGGGAAGAATTCGCCCGGATCGATCTTGCGCCCCGGCGCTATGTCGGAATGGGCCAGCACGCGCTCCGGACGGATGCCGCGGCGTGCGCAAATGTCGTGACAGAGCGTCGCCACGGCGCGGATCTGCTGCGGCGGGAAGGGACGCGGGTCGTCGTGGCCGGGATGGACGATCTCGATCCCGATCGAGGCCGAATTCATGTCCTCTTCGCCCGCCCAGGCGCCGCGTCCGGCGTGCCAGGCGCGCCTTGCTTCCGGCGCCAGCTGGAGAATTTCGCCGTCTTCCTGCACGAAATAATGCGCGGAGACGTCCGTCCCCTCGCTGCACAAGAGTTCGAGCGCGGCGGCGCCAGTGGGCGTCCCCGTGTAATGCAAGACGAGCGAAGAGATCGCGCGCCGCCGCTCGCCGTGATTGGGCGAAGGATGCGGGCGCGCTTGTGGGAAGTCGGGATGAAAGAGCATAAGGCCTTTGCACAATGACTCGTCGCCATGGTCGCGCCCCTCCCTTTAATGCCCCACCGGCCGTCATGGCCGGCCTTGTGCCGGCCATCCACGCCGGGACATTGCGAAGCAGCGGCGACGTTACGCGACTTTTTCCATCGTCCCACGGCGTCACGGCGTGGATGCCCGCGACAAGCGCGGGCATGACGGTCGAAGCCGTTTGTATCACATGTTCGGATAATTCGGCCCGCCGCCGCCCTCGGGGGGAACCCAGGTGATGTTCTGCGCCGGGTCCTTGATGTCGCACGTCTTGCAGTGCACGCAGTTTTGCGCGTTGATCACGAAGCGCGGATCGCTCTTGCTTGCCTCGTCGCCGTAGACGACCTCATAGACGCCGGCCGGGCAATAGAGCCGCGCCGGCTCGCCATAGAGCGGCAGGTTTTCGCGCACCGGAAGATCGGGGTCGGCGAGCCGCAGATGCGACGGCTGATCCTCTTCGTGATTGGTGTTGGACACGAACACCGAAGACAGCTTGTCAAATGACAGCTTGCCGTCGGGTTTGGGATAGACGATCGGCTGCACGTCTTTCAAAAGCTTCAAAGTCGCGTGATCGGGCTTGCCGTGTTGCAACGTCCCGAAGAAAGAAAAGCCGAACAGTTCGTTGGTCCACATGTCGAGCCCGCCGAGCGGCGCGCCAATGTACGTGCCGAATTTCGACCACAGCGGCTTGACGTTGCGCACCGGCCGCAAATCGCGTCCGATGGCGGAGGCGCGCCACGCCTCTTCATAGCCGGCGAGCTCGTCATGCGTTCGCCCCTCTTGCAGGGCCTTGGCGAGCTGTTCGGCAGCCAGAACCCCCGAAAGAATCGCGTTGTGCGAGCCCTTGATGCGCGGCACGTTCATGAAGCCGGCGGCGCAACCGATGAGCGCGCCGCCCGGAAAGACGAGCTTGGGGACGCTCTGCCAGCCGCCCTCGGTGAGCGCGCGCGCGCCATAGGCCAAGCGTTTGCCGCCCGCAAGGGTCGGCGCGATCAAGGGATGGGTCTTGAAGCGCTGGAATTCGTCGAACGGCGACAGCGTCGGATTCGAATAGTTCAAATGCACGACGAAGCCGATCGATACGAGATCGTCGTCGAAATGATAGAGGAAAGAGCCGCCGCCCGTCTCCGCCATCAGCGGCCAGCCGAAACTGTGCTGGACAAGGCCCGCCTGGTGTTTGGACTTGTCGATGCGCCACAGCTCCTTGAGGCCGATCCCGTATTTTTGCGGCTCGCAGCCCGCGGCGAGGCCGAATTTGGCGATCAGCTGTTTGGCGAGCGACCCGTGCGCGCCCTCCGCAAACAGCGTAAATTTGCCGCGCAATTCCATGCCGCGGGTGAAATTCTCCTTAAGATGGCCGTCGCGGGCGACGCCCATGTCGCCGGTCGCGACCCCCAAAACCTCGCCCGTCTCGCCGTGCAGCAGTGCGGTCGCGGCGAAACCGGGGTAGATTTCGACGCCTAGGCCTTCCGCTTGTCTCCCCAGAAAGCGCACGACGTCGCCCAAAGAGCCGATGAAATTGCCGTGATTGTTCATCAACTTCGGCATGATGAAATTCGGCAGGCGAAATCCGCTTGAAGCGGTCAGAATTAGAAAATTGTCTTGCCGGACCTGCGTCTTCAGCGGACGCGCCGGATCCTCGCGCCAATTCGGCAGCAGCTTGTCGAGACCGACGGGATCGATCACGACGCCCGACAGAATATGCGCGCCCGGTTCCGAACCCTTCTCGACTACGACGACCGAGAGATCGGGAGAAATCTGCTTCAGCCTAATCGCCGCAGCGAGGCCGGCCGGGCCGGCGCCGATGACGACTACGTCGTAATCCATCGCTTCGCGCGGCGGCAATTCTCGCTCCTGGGCGGCCATGGTCATTCCTTTTCGCAACTGACTGCTAACTGCTACAACGCTTCCGAGACGCAAAGCCATATCATGTTACGCTCGGCCTCAGACAGCCCGCGGCGGCGCGAGCAAGGCTCGCATCCTTGAGCAGATCGCCCCTGTTTCGCCAAACTTGCCGCCATAGGATAGAGGGCAAATTGTGGATTGTAACGAAAAGCGCCGCTCGCGCGGCGACTCCGGGAGCGCCTTTGGCAATAAGCTGACGTTCATGCGTGATCAGCAATTAAAAAATAAAAAGAGCGCAATCGCCATTCGATGCGTCGTCGGCGGTCCTTAGCGTGAACGCCCTCGTCCGTAGCCGAGCGTGAGCCTGGCTTGCTTTCGCGCCGGCCGAGGGTTAGGCATCCGTAAAACATTGATCGGGCCTTGCGCCGAACAGAGCGCGGCGGCGACAGCGGAGGTGAAGATGATGTTGCGGGCTTTGCGTTTCGCATTCCACGTGACGGGGGTTCGATCCGCCGCGCGGCTCTTGGTTGCGGCCGGACTCGCCGTCTCGCTCGCCGGCTGTCTGGGATACGATGGCGTCATCGATCGCGGCGTCATTTATGACCAGCGCAAGGCGGAGCAACTGAAGACTGGGCTTCCGGCCCCGCAAGTGCTGGCCATCATCGGCACGCCGTCGACGACCTCGACGGTCGGCGGCGACGCTTGGTACTATGTGAGCCAGCGCACCGAGCGTCAGCTTGCCTTCCTGCCGCAGAGGGTCACCGATCAACACGTTCTCGCGGTTTATTTCGACAAGAACAAGAAGGTGCAGCGGGTCGCCGATTATGGCCTCGAGGACGGCAAGCCTGTCGACTTCCTCACGCGAACCACGCCGACCGCCGGCGCTGAATTCCGCTTTCTGCAGAATATGTTGTCCAAGCTGCTCAGCTTCTGATGCGGCGCGGTTTTTGACGCGCTCGAGCGTTGACATAGCATCGAATACGCTCTGCGATCTTTGGCGCGATTGTGACGCCAGGGTCGTTCGGCGCCCCGCAGCTTCGCTTGTAACGCCCGGTTTTCTTGAGCCTTCGCGGAGTTATCGACTCTCGCGATTGTGGCCCTCGCGTGACGCCTGCGGTCGATTTTTCGCCTTTTCTCATCGTTAAGCAGCGCCTTAGTCTTTCATGCCGAGGAGGGAAGATAGCGAATGGTTTCACAGGCAACGGCGTCCGCAGAGCTGGGCGCGCTCGAGACGATGCCGCTGCAATGGCCGCGCAGGTTTCGCCAGTTCGCGATGCGGGCGCGGGACGCAAGGCTGCTGATCCGTTCCAATCAATTGTTTCAGTTTCTGGTTCGGGCGTGCGGGGTCACACTCGTCTTCGCTTCCATCTTCCTTGGCGCTCCGTTTTCCGCCTCCGATAACACGTCGGATGCCAAACCGTCTGCGAACACGGCGAGGCCGCGCGGCGCATCCGTCGCGCCGTTCGTGCCTCTGGGGCGTCGCGACGCCAATGAGGTCCCGCTCGACGCCGATTTTTCGATGGATGAGGCCGCGCTCGCCTGGGCGCATCGCCTCGACAAGCTCGACGCTAAGGGCGAAAACGACGCTCCCGGCGTGCTGCGTTTCGGTCCGATGCTGGTGCAAAGCTCGATCGTCGAACGCGTGGTGCAGGCGGCCAAGACCACCGACACCGATCCCGCGCTGCTCATGGCCATCGCCGACAAGGAGTCGAGCTTCGCACCGTCGGCTAAGGCTCGCGCTTCCTCGGCCAGCGGCCTTTTCCAGTTCGTCGAAAAAACCTGGTTTGCGGCGCTGCGCGCCTTCGGCTGGCGTTACGGCCGCGAACGGGAAGCCGACGCGATCACCGGCACGGCGGCAAAGCCGCAAGTTGCGCAGAAAAAACGCTTGGAGATATTGCGGTTGCGCAACGATCCGTATCTCTCGGCCGCGCTCGCCGCCGAAATGCTTAAACGCGACGCCGCGGAAGTTTCCGGGCGGTTGGGGCGTCGGCTGACTGCCGGCGAGACCTATCTCATCCATTTTCTCGGGCCGCGCGACGCGGCGCGTTTCATGGCGAAGGTGGCGGCGTCGCCCAATGCGTCGGCGGCGCGGCTGTTGCCCAGGCCTGCAAAGGCCAACAAGCCGATCTTCTTTGCGCGTGCAGGCCGCAAGATGAAGGATCGTTCGGTCGGCGAGGTCCATGAGGCCTTCGAGGCCATGATGGGCCTGCGTTCCGCCCGTTACCAGAACGTCGAGAACAAGTTGCCGGGCGGAGCGCTGGCGTACACGAACTGAGCGGCGCCGCGGCGGGTGTTTTGAGGGGAGGGGAGCTTGACGCCCCTCACTTCTCCCACCGCGCCGCGGCGTCGTCGTCTTTGGCCTTGGCCTCGACCCACGCGCCCGCTGCGCCCGCGCCGCGATGCTCCTTTTTCCAGAAGGGGGCTCTGGTCTTGAGGTAGTCCATCAGGAATTCGGCCGCCGCGAAAGCCTCGCCGCGATGACGCGCGGCGGCGATCACCAGCACGATCTTCTCGCCGGGAACGATCTTTCCGTGGCGGTGGATGATCGTCAGGCCTTGCAACGGCCAGCGCGCCAGCGCGTCTTGCGCGGCGCGCGCGATTTCTTCTTCCGCCATGCCGGGATAGTGCTCGAGTTCGAGCGCGTCGAGCCGTCCGTCGTCGTCACGGCAGAGGCCGGTGAAGGCGACGATCGCCCCGATGTCTCGCCGTCCTGCCTCGAGCAACGCCGTCTCTACGGCCGCGTCGAACGGGTCCGTCTGGACCCGCACCTTGGGCGCGATCATGGGACAATCCCCCGCGCGGTTTTGCGTGATGGATCGCCATCTTCCGTCATGCCCGCGCTTGTCGCGGGCATCCACGCCGAAAGGCAGCAGTGAGTCTCGAAAGACAGGCGGGGCGTTGTCGCCTCTCTTGGCAGGCTTGTTGCAGCGTCCCGGCGTGGATGGCCGGGACAAGCCCGGCCATGACGGCGCAACGGTCGCCAGTTCGAATGCCTCACCCCCCGGTCATCGGCGGAAAAAAGGCGATTTCGCGGGCGCCGGCGATCGGCGCGTCGTGGGGCGCATGCGCCTTGTCGATGGCCGCGCGGATGGCGCCGGCGTTTTCGAAGGCGGCGCCGTAGCCCTCGTCCCGCTGCGCGAGCCAGGCGATCAGCTCGCCCACGGTGGCGACCTCGCGCGGCGGCGAAATCTCTTCCTCCGGCACGCCGACGCGTTCGCGCACCCAAGCGAAATACAGGACTTTCATGCCGACGTTTTCATCCTTCGCGGTCGTCTCCGAAATGGGTCCAGCCGGCCTGCATGTAGTCCCAGCCGGTGTAGAGCGTCAGCAGCGCCGCGATCCACAACAGCGTGCAGCCGATGGCCACGGTTCCGGGCAGCACCGCCTCGCCGGCGCGACCGGCGATCAGGAAGCCGAGTGCGACGAGCTGCAAGGTCGTCTTCCATTTGGCGATGGCGCTCACCGGCACCGGAACCTCGAGGCCGGCCAGGTATTCGCGCAGGCCAGACACCAGGATTTCACGGCACAATATGATGATCGCCGCCCAGATCGTCCAGCCGACGATGGTTTGATCGGCGACCACCATCAGCAAGGCCGCCGAGACCAGGAGCTTGTCGGCGATCGGATCCAGCATCTGGCCGAGCGACGATTGCTGCGCCCAGGCTCTGGCGAGATAGCCATCGAAAAAATCGGTGATGCCGGCGGCGGTGAAGATGGCGAGCGCCGCCCAGCGCATCCAGTGTTCCTGCGGCCACTGCAAAAGGCCCGCCACCACCGGCACGGCCATCAACCGGCCGTAGGTGAGGATGTTGGGCAGCGCCAACGCGTGCCGTTGGCGGCGCGGCGGAATGACCGTCGATGTCATGACGCGAGGGAACATGGGCTACCCCTCTCTTGTCAATAGATGAAACCGGCGCCTTGCATATCTTTGCGGCCGTGTTGCTCATTCTCCCCGCTGGAAATGGTCGAACACCAGCTTCGCCGTCGCTTTGTTGACGCCTTGGACCTTCTCGAGATCGGCGAGCGCCGCGCCCGCCACCGCCTTGGCCGAGCCGAACGCGTGCAGCAGGGCGCGCTTCCTGGCCGGGCCGACGCCGGCGATCTCGTCGAGCGGGTTCGCGGCGAATTGCTTCCTGCGCCGGGCGCGATGGGCGCCGATGGCGAAACGATGCGCCTCGTCGCGCAGCCGCTGCACGAAATACAGCGTCGCATCGTGCGGCGGCAGCCGGAACGGTTCGCGTCCCGCAACCAAGAAGGTCTCGCGGCCGGCGTTGCGGTCGGCCCCCTTGGCGATCGTGGCGACGACGACGTCATTGACGCCGAGCCCAGCCAAGGTCTGGCGCGCCGCCTCGAATTGACCGCGTCCGCCGTCGACGAGGACGAGATCGGGCCGGGCAGGGAAGGCGTCGGGGTCCGCTTGCTTCTCGCTGTCGCTGTTCTCGTTCTCCTTGGCCAGCCGCGCAAAGCGGCGGCTCAACACCTCGCGCATCATGGCGCAGTCGTCGCCCGGCGCCGTCTCGGCCCGCTTGATGTTGAAAGTGCGGTAATGCGCCTTCATGAAGCCGTTCGCCCCGGCGACGATCATGGCGCCGATCGCCTGCGACCCGCCGGTATGGGAATTGTCGTAGACTTCGACGCGGCGCGGCGCCTTGTCCATGCCGAAAACGGCGCCGAGCGCGGCAAGCAGTTTCTCTTGGCTGGCGTCCTCGGCCAGCTTGCGCCCCAGCGTCTGACGCGCGTTCATCAGGGCGTGTTCGACCAGTTCGCGCCTCTCGCCGCGCTTGGGCGCCAGCGCCGCGACGCGCTTGCCCAAACGCTGCGTAAGCGCTTGCGCCAACACATCCTCGTCCTCGATCGCGTGCGAGAGCAAAACGACGCGCGCCGCTGGACGCTCGCTATAAAATTGCGCCAGAAAGGCGCCCAGCACCTCGGCCTCCGAAAGGCTCTGATCGGCGCGCGGAAAATAGGCCCGGTTGCCCCAGTTCTGATAGGCGCGAAAGAAGAACGCCTCGATGCAGAAGCGCCCGGCCTGCTTGGCGATGGCGAACACGTCGGCTTCTTCCACGGTGCGCGGATTGACGCCTTGCGCGCCCTGGATGGCCGATAGCGCCGAGATGCGGTCGCGCAGCCGCGCGGCGCGCTCGTATTCCAGTTTTTCCGCCGCCTCGGTCATTTCGTGCGCGAGCAGCTCGCGCACCGCACGGCTCTTGCCGGCGAGGAAGTCGTGCGCTTCGCGCGCCAGCTCGGCGTATCCTTCGATCGAGATTTCGCCGGTGCAGGGGCCAGAGCAGCGTTTGATCTGATAGAGCAAGCACGGCCGCGTGCGGTTCGCGTAAAAAGAATCGGCGCAGGAGCGCAACAGGAAGGCGCGTTGCAGGGCGTTGAGGGCGCGATTGACCGCCCCGACGCTGGCGAACGGCCCGAAATAGTCGCCCTTGCGCGTGCGGGCGCCGCGATGCTTGGCTATTTGCGGCGCCGCATGATCGCGGGCGATGAGAATGTAAGGGAAGGACTTGTCGTCGCGCATCAACACGTTGAAGCGCGGCTTCAGCTGCTTGATGAGGTTGGCCTCGAGGAGCAGCGCCTCGGTTTCGGTCTCGACCGAGATGAACACCATCGTAGCGGTCGCCGCGATCATCCGCGCGATGCGGTTCACATAGCCCGGCGCTTGCGACGGGCGTCCTTCGGACACCCTATCGCCGGCGAGCCGGGTGTAGCTGGCGATGCGTTTTTTGACGTTCTTGGCCTTGCCGACATAGAGCACCTCGCCGGCGTCAGTGAGCATGCGGTAGACGCCGGGGCCGTTTGGCGCGTTCTTCCAGTGCGCCCTTATGACGGCGACGCCGCGCTTGACGCTCTCGGGCGTGTGCGCGTCCAGTTCCAGCTCCACGCCGGACTCTTCCTCCAGATCCGCGTCGTTCACGCCCGCGAGGGTGCTTTCATCCTCGGGCGCGAGGGTTTCGGGGGGATCGGACAGGCGGCTCATTTCCGAAGATTTATGCGCACCGCGGGGGAATGGGAAGGGCGCTTGGACCGCGAGCCTTCAGGCTCGCTTGTAGTCTGCGAGCCTGAAGGCTCGCGGTCCGAGATTGCGCCCCTACCACGCAATGGGCTCGCGCCCGTGCGCGGTGAGGTAGGCGTTGGCCTTGGAAAAGTGCTTGCAGCCGAAAAAGCCGCGCGCCGAGAGCGGCGAAGGGTGCGCCGATTGCAGCACGAGATGCTTGGCCCGGTCGATCGCCGCGCCCTTCTGCCGCGCGTAATTGCCCCACAGCATGAAGACGAGCCGCTCGCGCTCGTCGGAAAGCGCGCGCACGGCGGCGTCGGTGAAGCGCTCCCATCCCTTGCCTTGATGCGAGGCGGCGGCGCCGTCTCGAACCGTCAGCGTCGCGTTCAGAAGCAGCACGCCTTGCCGCGCCCAGCGGGCGAGATCGGGATCATGTGAAACTGAAGACCCAAGATCATCCTCGATCTCCTTGAAAATGTTTATCAGCGAAGGGGGCGCCGGCGCGCTGCCGCCGACCGCAAAGCACAGGCCGTTGGCCTGGCCGGCGCCGTGATAGGGGTCTTGCCCGAGAATGACGACCTTGACCTGGTCGAACGGACATTCGTCGAAAGCGCGGAAAATTTGCGCCGGCGGCGGATAGACGGCGCAGGTCTCGTATTCCTGGCGCACGAAGCGCCTGAGCTCCGCGAAGTAAGGCTGCTCGAATTCCGCGGCGAGCCGCGCCTTCCAGCTTTCGTCGATGCGCACCGGCTTGTTCATGAGGCGGTTCTTTCACTCTCGGCGTAGCAACAAGCGGCGGTTAAGCCGCGTCGCCCAGCGTTTCCCCGACGATGCGGGGATTGCGCGCGACCAGCGCCAGCAACAACCAATCATTCTTTCGACGGCGCCTGGATTTTTTCCACGGCGGCCTTCAGCGGCGGCAGATCGTTCTGCGTCACCTCCCAAACGATCTTTGCGGATGTCGCGTGATATTCATGTCGAAGCGCATTGCCGATGTCACCGATGCCCCGCCAATCGATTTCCGGGCGAAGGGCTTTCAGTTCGGCCGGAATGCGGCGGCTGGCCTCGGAAATGATTTCTATCGACCGTTCCACGATGTAGCGCGCCGCGCGATCGGCCTTGAAATCCGCGAGCGATTTCCCCGCTGTCACTTCCGCGATCCACGCGATCTCATCTAGAATTTCGACGATAGCGAAACTGCTCTTGCGTGGCGCCATCAGAACACACGTTCCGCCGATTGTTCGATTTCGGCCCGCAACTGGGGATGCAGGCTGTCGCGGGTCGTCACATCCACCTCGACGCCGAGTTCGTCCTCCAGAAAATGCTTGATGCCGACCAAGTCGAGCAACGAGAATTTCTTCGCGGGATCATAGTCGAGGAACAGATCGAGGTCGCTGTCGGCCTCAGCCTCGTCGCGCGCGGTGGAGCCGAACAGGTAGAGCGAGGTCGCTCCCCGCGCCTTGATGGCGGGAGCGCAACTTTGCAACTTTGCGATGGCTTCGGTCCGGTTCATGGCGCGAGCATATCACGCCGCCGTGTTGCGCGGGCGGCCGCCGCGCTTGCCATTTTCGCGCGCGGCGGCCGTCTTGCGGGCTGAGCGGGATTTGCCGCCCTTGCGGCCCATGGCGCCGCCCATCCAATTCGCCGAGCCCAGCGCGCCTTCGAGCAGAGCGGGAACATAGAGATCGGCGTCGAGTTTCGGGAAATGCAGGCCCAGTCCCGCCGGGGTGATCTCGATCGGATCGAGGTCCGCCGGCTTCGCGTTTTCCAGCCCTTGCGCACAAGCTGGCGGAAATCCGATCTCGACGCCCGACGTGAGGCAGACCACGATGCGGTTGCGGCCGGCGTCGTAATGCGCACTCTCGGCGCGGAGCCCCGCGCGCCGCGCGTCGCCGCGCGCCTTGGCGGCGTCGAATTGCTCGTTGCTCAAGTCAACCATGGATGCGCTCCCACGCCGCAAGCAAGGGCGAAATAATCGGTCAGGCCGCATCGCCCAAGGTTTGCTCGACGATGCGGGGATTGCGCGCGAGCAGCGCCAACAACACCCGCGCGGGACCCTCCGGCGCGCGCCGTCCCTGTTCCCAATTGCGCAGGGTCGCGGGCGACACGCCGATGCGGCGCGCGAATTGCGCTTGCGAAAGGCCCGCGCTTCGCCGGATCGCCGCCACGTCGATGGTCTGCGGAACATGGATTTTCAGTCCAGCAACCTGTTCGCCGCGCGCATGGGCGCGCGCCTCGGCGAGGCCGCGCATCAGCCCCTTGAAGTCTTCCGTCTTCATTTTGCGCCTCCGAAATCTTGCACCAGCGCCTCCGCTTCGCGCGCGAGCGACCGCCGCTGATCGGAGGTCAGATCGCTCGCTTCGTTCTTGGCGAACATCCACAAGAGAACCACCGGAAACGACTCCGAGTGGAACCAGTAGATCACCCGTCCGCCGCCGCGTTTGCCGCGTCCGTGGAATCCGATGCGCGCCTTGCGCAAGCCGCCCGCGTCCCTGATGAGAACGCCGATTTTCGGATTGGCCGCGAGCATATCGACGATCTCGGCGCGTTCCGATTCGGATAGGAGCCGTTCGGCCCTCGAAAGATAGGCTGGAGTTTCAACGACGGCGATCAGTGCGGACATTCCGAGGAGCTATACGCCAATGGCGTATAAAGATCAATCATGCGGTCGCGACAACAGGCGGCAATCGCCTGCTCCGCATCGTTGCCAGATTTCGTGCGACGGCTGTCGGCAACCGCGCTGACGACAGACGATGGGCTGAAATGATGCAGCCCAGTGTCCTGTCACCGTAATTCATTTGATGTCCTTCGACGCTGACAATGATTCATATGGCGAACACGATTTCGCCACGATCAAGGCCATGAATTCTTGTTCGAGATCGATTGCTACGATCTCGATGTCATGGCGTCCGCTCATTTTCATTCGTTGGCGCAGAAATATTTTTGGCGCCTTCTGGATGGTGTGATTTTTTTGCCAAGGCGCGGCAAATAAAGAGGAACTGTTGCATGAATACTCTGTTCCCGGCCGAGCGTCTGATGACCGGTTTGACGGCTCGCATTCATGATTGACAACCACAAAACCACAGTCGACAGGAAACCTGCGGTGCTGTCACTCGGCGCTGAGCCATGCGGTTGATTGTTGAACTTCGAGCCTTTACGGGGTAGTTCAGTGAAGGATTGCATTAGGTGGTCATTATGGCGTTTGGACCTAAAAGCTCCGCCTCTGGGGAACGTGCGAGACGGATGGCATGGCGCCAGTTTCCTGCAGAAGAGTTGGCGCTGGATTCATTGAGGCCGCCGAATGCGGCGCATCAGTCTGGCGCCGAAAGAATTCCTGGTCTCGATGGTTTGCGCGGCGTAGCAATACTTCTTGTATTAGCCACCCACACCAGACCAGCCCTTTTGGAAAGTGGTTTTTTTGGGGTCGATATATTCTTTGCACTAAGCGGCTTCCTGATAACCACACTTCTTTTGCGAGAGAGGAAGCGCACCGGTTCGATCGATCTTCGTCAGTTTTATCTTCGACGGGCAGCGCGCATACTGCCCGTGATGGGCGCGGTAATTCTGAGCGTGGCTGCGCTCGGTTGTCAAGTCGATAATGAGAAACCTGTTGGTATTGGCCACGAAGCGCTGGCGGCTATACTGTTCTATCTCAACTGGGTTCATGCATTCGGCGGCCCTGTATCGTGCTTGGTGCATTTATGGTCGCTCTCGATCGAGGAGCAGTTTTACCTTATTTGGCCAGGCGTGCTCCTGGCGTGTTTGAGTCGAGGCAAGTCCGATCTGTTGCTCGGCACAGTGATCGCCGTGGGCATAATGGGGCCTGAAATTGCACGCATTCTGCTCTGGCCCGGCTCTTGGACTAACATACACTACTACCGAACAGACTTGAGAGTAGACGCCCTGTTCTGGGGCGCCTTGGCGGCGTGGGCGGGCGCCCGTTCTTCTACTCTGCGCGCTGTTATCAAGAAGCACTCAAGTTCTGTTGCCGTTCTAGCGCTGGCCGTTCTCGCTTTCCACACGCTTTTCCTGACGAATCCCTGGGAGCGCTACTACCTATCGTATGGCGCCTACACCGCGGTCGCCGCGTCGTCGGCCGTGCTGATCGCGTGCGTAACGTTTGCGGCGCCGCGCGCTCTGGTCAAGATACTCGAATTTCGCCCTCTTCAGTGGATTGGGATGGTCTCCTATGGTCTCTATCTTTGGCACCCACTCGTGTTTCTCATGGTCGGACGGTACGTCACACATTCGGCTCTCGCGAAGAACGCGCTCGACCTGTCGCTGAGCCTGGCGGTTACAGCGGTTTCTTTCTATTTTTGGGAGAGGCCTTTCCTTCGGCTCAAGCGACACTTCCAGCCGCGGCTCAAGAAGATTGCAAGGCTTGCGAACGACGCAGATATGCAATGTCAAGACACAGCCGCCCATGAAGCGGGAGCAAACAACTTGGAGAGCGGTTGCAAGCGCGAGGAGGCGCCTGTCGGCTGTTTCGACAGCTGACGCCGCCACTGTGAAAAAGCTTACAAGTTTTGGCTCGATCTGACCGACGGCATGGTTTGGCGGGGTTGTTTTCAGGCGTCGGCAGTTTTGGCGGTCACTTGAACCGTCGGGTGGTTCGCGTTAGGAAGCCGTATCGCGCGCGAAGGGTTTCAGCGCGCATCCGCCGGGCCATGGTCCAATCTCCACGGTTCCGGCTTGTGCGGGGAGCCGAATAGCGACGGGACAAGGCTCAAATCGACACATATTTTGGGGCTGTCGGTGCGGCAATGTCAGTTGCTCGGCGCGGGAAGGGCTCATGCAATCCAATAGTCTCACTACTGAATTCCCGACTGTCCTAGCTAAGGATCTGGCGATGCGTTTGTCGTCGCGCCGCGGCGCGGACGGCATCGCCGAGCTTATTGAGAGGTTGCGGCCGTACTGGGAAAAACTGCAAGCTGTTTGGCCGCCCACCGATCAAGAAACGGGCGCGGCAGCCCTTGGTCAAGCCTTGATGAACGCCGCAAAGGGCGGCGATAGTCCTGATCTGGTCACGAAAGAAATCCGTCTTCGCCATACCGGAGCAGACAATGGCGGAGGGGACTCAGCAGTTTGTGCAAATATCGTGCGCTCGCTCATCGAGGCGCTTTGCGACGGAAACACACAGCAAGCATATCAGGCTGCGCTCGCCATATCGGCGGCTTCGCCGGCGCATACCTGGAACGATGTTGGATTCCTCATTAATCTCGCTCTTGCAAGACTTCATATCGAAAGAAGCGAGTTCGAGTTGGCTGCGGCCGCCGCCAAGCGGAACCTCGATCAATTCATATGCCCGACGTCGCAATACATGCTCTATCGGAGCTTGGCGGCAAAGGCGCAAAGCGGCGCGCCTGTTGTCGGCTCTGAAATCTTCATCGGCGGCCTATCGGAACGTTTCTGCTCCGAGCCATTCGACACACTCGCGACGGGAACGGGCCGCTTGGGTGGAGCGCCGTCCTTCTTCGCCTGTGCATGCCCGGGCACGGCGCCTTATCCATTGGCCTTCTCCGAGCCCAACGCAACCCGTGAACGGTTATGGAATGGAGAGGAGATTCAGGAGATCAGACGCTCGATCCTCGATGGCGACTTTACATATTGCAGCAGAAAAGTATGTCCATACATCGTGCACGGAACGCTCCCCAAGCGGGCAGAAATAATTGACCCGCGCCTGCGCGACATCATTGACAACCGTCGTGTGGTTCTCGACACGCCGCCCGTTAAAGTGACGCTTGGCCACGATCCCAGTTGCAATCTCGCTTGCCCGTCCTGTCGGACAAAACTGATGGTGCTAAAGAACGAGGCGCGAGCGGCCTTTGACGACGCATCTCGAAATGTATTGCTACCGCTGCTTGCCGATGCTCCGGTAACATTGATCCTTCAACAGACGGCGATCCTTTTGGATCCAAGCATTACCGAAACCTACTCCATAGCTTTGATGCAGATCGACATGCTCAGTTAAAAATTAGTCTCATCACGAATGGACTTCTATTGAGCCGGGACGAGTGGAAATCTCTCGGCCACGTCCAACGTATGATCTGCACCGTCGGAGTCTCGATTGATGGCGCCCGCCAGGAAACCTATGAAAAGCTGAGGCGCCCTGGAAAGTGGAGCGTGATCAATGAAAACATGGAGTTTCTCGCCACCCTTCGACGTGAAAAAAAGCTGGCGTATCTACATCTTCAATTTGTCGTCCAACGCGAGAATTTTGAGGAAATGAGCGAATTCGCGGATCTTGGCAAGCATTGGGGTGTGGACCTCATTCGATTCATACGCCTCTTCAATTTTGGATCCTACGAGGGCGTCGAATTTGAAGACAACGACATATGCGATCCTCGGCATCCGCTTTTCCCCCGATTGTTGGAAATTCTCCGAAACCCCATTCTCTGCGATCCCATTGTCGACATGTTCACTTTAAAGCCTCTTCATGACTTGGCCTTGGGCGACAAACCCGCGAGGCGCGGGATCATAGCGAGAGTCGCAACCTCGCTTCGTGGTTGGATGCGCGCTTAGAGCATGTCCCGGAAAAGTTGCGAGACTTTTCCGCTGAGGACATGCTCTAGGGCGTGTCGTCAGTTGGATTGCGGGGACATGATACGCATTGCGCAATATCGCCCTTCCCGCTCCGTTTTCGCCTTTCCCCTTCGGCTGTGCTGCAGGACATCATCATGCGTCGGCCATCAAATCATGCAATGCGGATCATGTCCCCGTAATTCGTTATTGCGCCCCTTCGCCCGCTCACTCCTGCAACGGCCCCCAGGCCGGGTCCGAACCGTAAGCCGGCGTCGGCGCCTGGAATTCGGCGCGCCCAAAAACGTCGATCATGTAAATCTTGGGACCAGATTGTCCGCCGGCGTCGCGAAAGAACATCAAGAACAATCCATTCGGCGCCCAGGTCGGGCCTTCGTTGTGGAAGCCTTCGGTTAAAATGCGCTCGCCGGCGCCGTCCGGCTTCATCACGCCGATGGCGAACGACCCCGAAGATTGCTTGGTGAAGGCGATGTAGTCGCCCTTGGGCGACCACACCGGCGTCGAATAATGGCCCTGGCCGAACGAAATGCGCCGCGCGCCGCCGCCGCTCGCCCCCATCACGTAGATTTGCTGCGCGCCGCCGCGATCGGATTCAAAGACAATCTCACCGCCGCTCGGCGAATAAGAAGGCGAGGTGTCGATCGCGTCGGTCTCGGTGAGGCGCGTCGTCGCGCGCGAGCGCAGGTCCATCGAAAAGAGATTGCTCGAAGAGCCCTGCGACAGCGACATGACGATCTTCTGTCCGTCGGGCGAAAAGCGCGGCGAGAAGGTCATGCCGGGAAAGTTGCCGACCACCTCGCGCTGTCCGCTCTCGATGTTTAAGAGCAGCACCTTGGGATCGCCGGCGCCAAACGACATATAGGTCACGTCTTGCGAGGACGGCGAGAAGCGCGGCGTGACCACGAGTTCGTCGCCCCGCGTCAGATAGCGCATATTGGCGCCGTCCTGATCCATGATGGCGAGGCGTTTGCGGCGGTGTTCCTTGGGGCCCGTCTCATCGACGAAGACCACGCGCGTATCAAAAAACCCTTTCTCGCCGGTGATGCGGGTGAAGACGGCGTCGGAGACAAGATGCGCGACGCGCCGCGCATTGCCCGCGTCGGTGACATATTGTTGCCCCGCCGCCTGTTCACCGCTCGATACGTCCCATAGGCGGAATTCGGTCTTCAGCCTGCCGTCCGCGCCGCGTTGTGAGCGCCCGGCAACGACGAACTGCGCGTTGACCACCCTGAAGGCGTCCAGCTTCGGCGGCTGGTCGGGATTGACGGCCTGCTCAGCAAAGCTCGCCGCCTCGATCGGCTGCAGGAACACCGAGCGCTTGAAGTTGTTGACAATGACGCCGGTGACGGTGCGCGCCGCGTCGTCGCCGACGAAATTGGCGACGGCGATCGCGATCGGCTGGAAGCCGCCGCCGGCGCGTAGGTCGAGAACGCGCCCGGCATGCGCCTTGGCGAAGGGAGCGAGCGCCGCCCCGGCGATCAGGCCGGCGGCGCGACGGCGGGTGAATTTGAAACTCATGCGGGATCCTGGATTTTTCTGGCGGAGCTCGATATGAAGGCGCATTCCCTCTCCCCGTGAACGGGGAGAGGGAATGCGAGCATTCGTTTTCTGTCGACCTTCACATCTCTTCCATACGCAGTTCCGTGACGCGCCAATAATCATAGTGGGGCGCGAACGCGGCCGGAATCGGCATCGGGCTGCACCGGCGCACTGCGGCGAGCGCCTGCTCGCCGCGGCTTCTCTCGACCGGATCGGAAGAAGGATTGATGAGACGCGGCGACTCCTCCAGCGCGCCGTCGCGCGTCAACCGAAACTCCACGCGCGGCACATAGGCGAGCGCGTTGGTGGAGAGCCCCGCCGCCCAGCATTTGCCGTAGTGCGCTTTTGTGTAGGCGTCGATCTGCGCTTGCAGCGAGGGCGACAGGCGCGGCGCGCTTGCCGTGGGCGACCCGAGCGAGGCGGTGCGCGTCGCCTCCTTGCCGGTCGCGGCGCGCCGCTGCGGCGCCTCGCGGCTCAACAGAGCGGCGATGTTGGCCGCGCTGAACTTGGATTTCGGCCCCGTCTGGTCGGAGGATTTCGGCTTCGCCGGCTTGTCGATCTTCTTTTTCTCGTCGCTTTCGTCGCGGCCGGCCTCGAGGAGCTTAGCCACCTTGTCGACCGCGAAGCGTGGCTGGTCTTTGGGCTTTGACGCCGGTTCTGGTTTGACTGGCGGCTTTGGCGCAGCCTCGGCTTGCGGTTCCGGTTTCGGCGGCGGCTTCGGCTTCGTTGCTTCCGCCTCGTGTTTGTCTGGCTCTGGCGGCGCCTTGGCCTGGGGCTCGGGCGTCGGCGCCGGCGCGGTCTTGGCCTCGGGCTGGGACAAGGCGGCTTGGCGTTTGGGAGGCGCCGGTTGGTTTTCGTCTTCGGCGTCGCGTAAGCCTTTCAAAGGCGGCGGCGGCGCGGCAATATCCCTCTTTGCCTCGGCCAGCGGCGGCTGCGGCTTGGTTTCGTCGGTAGCGGCGACTTTGTCGACGCGCAACGCCGGCGGCGCCACCTGGGCGGCGGCCTCGCCCTTGGTGATCTGGTTGAATTGTTGGTCGGTCAGGATCTCGACCGGAACGTATTCTTGCGCGTCCTCGAACTTCTTGGCGTCCGCGAAGACGATCAGCGTCGCCGCCAGCAGGCCGGCATGCGCGATCGCCGAAACAAAAAGGCCCGGTTGGTTGCGCGAAAATCTCAATCTCGCCAACTCACTTGTTTTCCTGCTCGGTCACCAGAGCGATCTTCTTGTAACCCGCGCTGGTGACGAGCGACATGACTTCGGCCACGCGGCCATAATTCACGGATCTGGCGCCGCGCACATAGATGCGCTCGTCGAAGCCGGACTTGGCCGTATCGCGCAAACGATCGAGCAGGCTCGAGACGTCGAGCGGCTGATCCATGAGATAGACTTGGCCGGAATCGTCGATGGCGATCGACAGGGGCTTTTGGTCGATGTTGAGGGGACCGGCCTTGGTCTGCGGCAGGTCGACGGCGACGCCGGTGGCGAGCAACGGCGCCGCCACCATGAAGATGATGAGCAGCACCAGCATCACGTCGATGAACGGCGTCATGTTGATTTCGGCCATGGCGCCATAGCGCGGCACGCCACGCCGCCCGCGCCCGCCCTTACCCTTACGCGCGCCTGCCAAGGCCGACATTCCCATTGGCGTTCCTCCTTAACAACTTAGGCGGCGCGGTCGCGCCCTGAAGGGCCGGTGTGCTGGTCGATCTGGCGCGAGAGAATGGCCGAGAATTCGTCCGCGAAACTCTCCATGCGCGCTTGCGCCCGCGCCACTTCGCCTTGCAGCTTGTTGTAAGCGACGAGCGCCGGAATGGCGGCGAACAGGCCGATGGCGGTGGCGAGCAAAGCCTCGGCGATGCCGGGCGCGACCACCGCCAGCGAGGTGTTCCTCGAAGCGGCGATCGAACGGAACGAGGTCATGATGCCCCACACCGTGCCGAACAGTCCGACGAAAGGTCCGGCGGACGCCACCGTCGCCAGAACCAGAAGGCTCGACTCGAGTTTCTCGACTTCGCGCGCGATCGACACGTCGAGCACTTTCTCGATGCGCGCTTGCAGACCCACGAATGAGGCGCTCGCATTCTGGAACGAGCTTTTCCACTCGCGCATCGCGGCGACGAACAGTGTCGACGTAGCGGTGGTGGGGCGCTCCGCCAGTCTCGAATTGAGTTCCTCCAGCGAGGAGCCGGACCAGAACGCCTCCTCGAAGCGCTCCATGGCTCGCCGCGTGCGTGAAAACAACAGCGTCTTGTTGATTATGATCGCCCAGCACCAGACGGACGCGAGTAGAAGCCCGATCATCACCAGTTTGACGACGATATGTGCGCCTAGGAACATGCTCCAGATGGAGATGGCTGCGGCGGGGCTGGCGAGGGGAGCGGCGACGATATCGGTTGGGTTCATGGCTCGTCCTTAAAGCTTCAGCCGCGGGCGCCATCGGCAGAAAATGCGCATTCGGCTTATGGCTGTATCGCGCCCAATTTTGCCGTTTGTTTGGCTATGTTGCGCCGCATGAGGGAGATTTACGAGCAACCGGTTAACAACGGGTAAGGGTTAAGGCAAGGTTACCGGGTGAAGTTTTGGACCGCGAGCCTTCAGGCTCGCTCGGTTCTTGCGAGCCTGAAGGCTCGCGGTCCATCGTCAATCCAACCGCCGTGCGGCGCTCGCAAATTTCTCCCGCACCTTGGGCGGCAGCCGCCGCGGACGCCCGTCTTGGACCGCTACGACCGTAACGCTGGCGCTCGCCAGGATTTCTTCGCCGCGCCGAATGCGCTGCGTCAAGGCGACCGTGGCGCCTGCGGCTTCGTCCACCAGCGTCTCGACGGTGAGCAGATCGTCCATGCGGGCCGGCTTCTTGAAGTCGATGGTCATGGCGCGAACGACGAAGAACAGGGCGTCCGCTTCGTCCTCCAGCAAGGCGCGCTGATGAACGCCGAGTTCGCGCAGCAATTCGGTGCGCCCGCGCTCCATGAAGCGCAGATACGACGCGTGATAGACGAAGCCGGAGAAGTCGGTGTCCTCGTAATAGACCCGGACGGGGTGGAGGTGGGGACTGGTCACCGGCGGAACTCCGCCTCCACGTCCATACGGCCGTCGATGACGCGTAGGATGAGGATCTTGTTCTGCTCGGTCCGGTAGAAGATCAGATGTTTACCGACAGTCAGCCGCCGGACGTCCGGACCCAGATCGGGCCGCGCGCGCCCGAGAAAGGGAAAGTTCGCCAGATTTTGAAACCGCTGGCGCATTTCGGCTGCCAAAGCCTCCGCCGCCGACTGATTTCGTTCAGCGCTGAACAAATAGATTCGGTGGAGATCGCGATAGGCCCGGCTCGAAACGACCACCTTCATTCGGGAGGTCGCCGCTTTGCGTGCGCCTCGCGAGCTTCGCGTAAGAACTCTGCGAAGTCCCAGTCCACGACCCGGCCGGCTTCGACATCGTCGACGCCCTCCTGGATCATGGCCTTGAGGACGCGGAATTTTTCGCCTTGCTCGATGAGATAGGCGACGGCTTCCTCCTGCATTTCTTGTGGCAGGAGTTCGAGGGCGGCGGCGGCGCGTTCCGCGAATGTGCTCATGGGGGGCAATATAGCATGGCGGAAGTAGATCGCCAGACGATCGGAACTGTAAAAGTTGGGATTTCATTCGACGGACGCTGTCGCAAAAAGCCGCGACTTGCCTTTCATCTCATGGCGGCGAGCATGGCGAGCGGGCCGAGCTTGTCAAGGACGCGAGCTTCGCTCGCGCGGCCGTTGGCCGTGCTTCGCATCCTTGACAAGCTCGGACCCGTCTCGCCGAAAATGCTCGCCATCGGATGAATGGCGAAATCTGACAGTGTCCGTCAGATGAAACCTGGATTTTTACAAATGAACAAAGCATGGGCGTCAGCAGTCGCGTCGTCTATCTGGCCTTCACATAGGCGCGCACGAGGCGCTTGAGGGCGACGACGCCGGCGACGTTGTGGCCGCGCGAAAGGTCATGCGTCGGATTGCCGCCAGAAAAACCAGCCGCGTAATCGCTGATGACGGCGACGCCGGCGAACGGCAGCGAAAAGCGTCGAGCCAGGATCGCCTCGGGGACGAGCGACGGCCCGAGCAGATCGGCGCCGAGCAGACGCGCCATTTTCACCTCGGCCGGCGTTTCGAAACTCGGGCCGGAAAACCACATGAAAACGCCCTCGCGCAGCGTAATGCCGGCGCCGCTGGAGGCAAGTTTGAGACGGCGCTGCAGCCGTTTGTCGTACGCCTCGGTCATGTTCACGAAATTGTTGTCGCCGCCGGCCCCGACCAGAGGATTGAGGCCGTTGAAATTGATGTGATCGATAATGGCGACGAGACTGCTCGGCATCAGATCGGCGCTCACCGAGACCGCGGTGACGGCGGAGAGCAAACTGCGGACGCCAAGATGCGTCAAAGTTTCGATCGGCCTGGCCATGAGGCTGGGGTCGCCCGTTTCGTAGAAATTTGCGCAGCCCTTGAGAAACACGGTGGGAATTCCATCCACCGCGCCGATGATCAACTCTCTTTCGTCGCCGGCCGGTCCGATTTGGGGAAATCCAGGCAGTTCGGCGTAACGAATGATCACCGGATTTTCCGCTATGTCGGCGACCCCGGCGAAATTGTGTCCGAGGATGATCGCTGCCTCGACCATTTCTAAGGCGCTGCGGGCTTTTATGGTCTCCGCCGCAGTTTGCGCCGGACGGGTCATCGCCTGCCTCTAAAGAATGCACGAATCGCTGACCGCAGCTTGTCAGGACGCCGGCCGCTCGGCAAGAGGAGGGGGGCTGAGGACGCAGAGGGCCAGGACTGTTATTTTGGCCTTCACGCGAGATCGCCTTTTTGCGGGTCGGCTTCAACGCGGAAGGCGGCGGCGAACAGGGCGCGCGTGTATTCGCTGCGCGGCGCCGCGAAAACCTCGGCCGCTGGACCTTCCTCGACGACCTTGCCGCGCCGCATGACGATGAGGTGGGCAGCCAGCGCTTTCACCACCTTGAGATCGTGGCTGATGAACAAATAGGCGAGCGAGCGCCTGGTTTGCAAATCGCGCAACAGATCGACGATCTGCGCCTGCACGGACATGTCGAGCGCTGAGGTGGGCTCGTCGAGGACGATGAACTTCGGTTGCAGCGCGATCGCTCGCGCGATGGCGATGCGTTGCCGCTGGCCGCCGGAAAATTCGTGCGGATAGCGGTCCATCGTGGCCGGATCGAGCCCCGTTTCCACAAGGGCGCGCGCGACGATTTCACGGCGTTCGCTAAAGGAAAGATTTTGCTCTTGCACGCCGAGGCCTTCGGCGACGATCTCGGCGACCGACATGCGGGGCGACAGCGAGCCGTAAGGGTCTTGGAAGACGATCTGCATGTGGCGACGCAGCGGCCGCATCTCGGCGACGCTTCGATCGTCGATGCGCTGGCCGAGATAGACGATGGGGCCCTCGGAGCGAATGAGGCGCAACAGAGCCAGCCCGAGCGTCGTCTTGCCCGAGCCCGATTCGCCGACCACGCCGACCGTGGCGCCGGCGCGGACCGTGACCGAGACGCCGTCGACGGCTTTGACATGATCGACGGTGCGGCGCAGGAAACCGCGCTTGATCGGAAACCAGACGCGCAGATTGTCGGCGCTGACGAGGATCGGCGCGGTCTCGTCTTCCAATGGCGGCGCGCCTTTTGGCTCGGCGGCGAGCAACGCCTTGGTGTAAGGGTGCTGCGGCGCCGTGAAAACGCGTTCCACGGCGCCCGTCTCCACGATCCGCCCGCATTGCATGACGCAGACGTCATCGGCGAAGCGTCGAACCAGCCCGAGATCATGGGTGATGAACAATATGGCCATGCCGTGAGTCTGTTGCAGCCGCTTCAACAGCACGAGGATTTGCGCTTGCACCGTCACGTCGAGCGCGGTCGTCGGCTCGTCGGCGATGAGCAAGTCCGGCTCGTTGGCGAGCGCCATGGCGATCATCACGCGCTGACGCTGGCCCCCCGATAGTTGATGGGGATAGGCGCCAAGACGCGCGGCGGGATCGGGGAGGCCAACCTCGCTCAGCAACTCAATGACGCGTCCGCGCATCCGATCGCCGCTGCGCGCGCCGTGCAACTCGAGGATCTCGCCGATCTGCCGCTCGATCGTGTGCAATGGATTGAGCGACGTCATCGGCTCCTGGAACACCATGGTGACCTTGGCGCCGCGAATGTCGCGCAGGCGACTCTCCTCAAGCGCCAGGATGTCTCGGCCTAAGAAACGGATGCTTCCCGAGGGATGGCGCGCCGAAGCCGGCAGCAAGCGCACGATCGACAACGCGGTGATCGATTTGCCTGAGCCGGACTCACCGACGATCGCCAGCGTGCGCCCGCGTTCGAGCGCGAACGAGACCCTGTCCACGGCGAGCGTTTCCGTGCCGCCCTGGCTGAAGGCGATGGAAAGGTCGCGGACGTCGAGGAGGGGGGAAGAGGTCATGTGAGGGCGCGGATGTTGTTGATGGTCGAGGAGTCGAGGCCAATCCAAATCAATCCTACCGGCAATTCGAGTTTCCTGTCCGCGGTCACGAACGCTCTGCATTTGTTCAGCCGCGCCGTTGCGATATGAATGGCGTCGGGAAGTTTTGTCGTATTATGAATTGCGCGTTGCCTCGCCGCTTCGATCAAGATGTCTCGACTGACAGGATGTGTCTCTAACCCCTTTGGCGCGTCAAGCAATTCTGCATATATATCAGCGAGTTCCTGATCCTTCTCTTTAAGAGGTTTCACAAGCAGTTCGGCCAATATCAATTCGCTGATTACGCCGACGACCTCATTTTTGTCGATTATTTTCAGCAGGGCGCGAGCGCAATCCGATATCGCCCCTTCTCTTTCGAAAGCAAAAATGAAAATGTTGGCGTCAACATAAACCTTGGTGGTCATCTTTCACGATGGCTCCATTCATCCCTTAACGCACGAACATACTCAATGACCTCGGCGTCAGTTTGATAATAATTGCGCCGAATGTGCTTGTGCCTCTCGAACCAGCTTTGCTGGTTGGACGCGCTGTCGTGGCGCGTCGCATCCTCCTCCGTGACGATGGTGATCGTGACCTGTTCCGCAGCGCCGATGGCGTCGCGCAAGTCGGCGGGTAGACGCGACGCCGGATAATGTTCGCGGATGATCTTGTTCATGGCATCGACCCATAGTCCGTCATGCCCGCGCTTGTCGCAGGCATCCACGCCGTGACATCGCGGCGCGTTTCGAGAAGAAGCGCAGCGTTTGGTTCCGCGTCGCTGCGCAAAGTCCCGGCGTGGATGGCCGGGACAAGCCCGGCCATGACGTGGGGCAGATTTGGGACCTGCATGCTCTATTACCTGTCCCATTCCTCACGATCGCGCCGAAGGTCTTCATCGATTTCCTCCTTCGTGCGAAATGGTGGCGTTCTCGCCGCGAACATTTCATCGATGGTCATCACGTGCTCCGGACGATCCTCGTCTTCCGTCTCGATTGTGATCGTCACGTCCCGTGCGGCGTCGAGCCCGTTTCGTAAGTCGTCCGGTAGCTTTGCCGCCGGGTAATGATGTTTGACGATCCTATTCATGGCGCGCCTCGATGTGTTTTCGAACCCTATCACACCCTCACCTAAACGTCTTCCTCGGATCGAAGGCGTCGCGCACCGCTTCGCCGGTGAAGACCAAGAGCGACAGCATGAGCGCGATAATGGCGAAACCGGTCAGCCCGAGCCAGGGCGCCTGAAGATTCGACTTTCCCTGCAACAGCAGCTCGCCGAGCGACGGCGAGCCGGGCGGCAGGCCGAAGCCGAGGAAGTCGAGCGAGGTCAGCATCGTAATCGATGAACTGAGGATAAATGGCAGGAAGGTCAGCGTCGCGACCGTCGCATTGGGCAACAGATGGCGCATAATGATCTTAAGGTTCGAAAGTCCCAGCGCGCGCGCCGCGTTGACATATTCGAAGTTGCGGGCGCGTAAGAATTCGGCGCGCACGACATGAACGAGCTGCACCCATGAGAACAGCAGCAAAATGCCGAGAAGCACGAAGAAACCGGGTATCAGAAACGACGAGATGATGATCAGCAGATAGAGTTGCGGCAGCGATGACCAGACTTCGATGACGCGCTGGAACACGAGATCGACACGCCCGCCGAAATAGCCCTGTATCGCGCCCGCCGCAACGCCGACGATCGAGGAAATGCTCGCCAGGATCAGACCGAACAGCACCGAAAGGCGGAAGCCGTAGAGAAGGCGCGCGACCACGTCGCGGCCTTGGTCGTCGGTGCCGAGCCAGTTCCATTCGATCGTGTGGCAGCCCGCATTCGGTTCATTTTGCGCCAGTTTCTTCGCCGCCGCCGCTTGGCATTGGGCCTCGCTCAGCAGCCAGGTGGGCGGCGAGGGCGCAGGCGTCGGCAAATCCAGATTATGCGTGTCATAAGAGTAGCGGATAGGCGGCCAGATCATCCAGCCGTGGGCGCTGATTTCTTTGTCGATCGTCGGGTCCCGGTAGTCCGTTTGCGCGAGGAACCCGCCGAATTTTTCTTCCTGGTAGCTTTTAAAGACGGGGAAGAGCAGCTCGCCTTTATAAGAGACGACGATCGGCCGGTCGTTGGCGACGAAATCCGAGGCGAGCGACAGCAAGAACAGAACGGTAAAGATCCAAAAGGACCAGAATCCCCGCTTGTTGGCTTTAAAATTGTCGAGCCGTCGCCGATCGATCGGCCGCAGTCGCAGCCAGCCGTCGCGCGGAACGTCAGGCGCGAGCCGCGCGGGAGCAGGACTTAAGGTTTCGGGCGCACTCCTGGTGTCCACGCTTTAAACCTCGCGCGTCTCGAAATCGATTCTCGGATCGATCCAGGTATAGGTGAGATCGGAAATGAGATTAACGACCAGGCCGAGCAGGGCGAAAATATAAAGATCGGCGAACACCACCGGATAGTCGCGGTTGACGATCGACTCGAAGGAGAGATAGCCCAAGCCGTCAAGCGAGAAGATCGTCTCGATCAGCACCGATCCGGTGAGAAAGGCGTGCACGAAGGCGCCTGGAAAACCGGCGATGACGATGAGCATGGCGTTGCGAAACACATGGCCGTAGAGAACTCTGTTCTCGGTCAAGCCTTTCATGCGCGCGGTCTGCACGTACTGCTTGCGGATTTCATCGAGAAAAGAGTTCTTGGTCAAGAACGTCTGCGTGGCGAAGGCGCCGAGCGTCATGGAGACGACGGGCAACGCGACGTGCCAAAGATAATCGCCGATTTTTCCAACGAGCGAGAGCTGCGCGAAATCGTCCGAGGTGAGGCCGCGCAGCGGAAACAGCTGCCAGAACGAGCCGCCGGCAAACAGCACGATAAGCAGCATGGCGAACAGGAAACTCGGTATCGCGTAGCCGATGATGACAAGGTTCGAGGTCCACATGTCGAAACGCGTGCCGTCGCGCACCGCTTTGGCGATGCCGAGCGGGATGGAGATCGAGTAGGAGAGGAGGGTCATCCACAGACCCAGCGATATGGAGACCGGCAGCTTTTCGCCGATGAGTTTCAGGACGCTCTCGTCGCGAAAATAACTGCGTCCGAAATCGAACACGGCATAGTTCTTCACCATCAGCAGAAAGCGTTCCCACGCCGGCTTGTCGAAGCCGAACTGTTTTTCGAGCTCGGCGATGAATTTCGGATCGAGACCCTGGGCGCCGCGATATTTGGCGCCGAAATCCGCGCCGCCGCCGGAGACTTGTCCGGTCTGAGTCTGGCCGACGTCGCTGCCGCCGCCAAAGCGCGCGGTGGCGCCGACGTCGAAGCCTTGCAATTGCGCGATGACGCGCTCCACCGGTCCGCCCGGCGCAAATTGCACGACGGCGAAGGAAACGAGCATGATGCCGAGGATGGTCGGGATCATCAGCAAAAGCCGCCGCGCGATGTAAGCCGTCATCGCTCAGCGTCCCGCGTAGTTGATCTTGCGCGCTTTCTCCTCGTCCCACCACCAGGTCGAGACGATGCCGGGATCATAGCGCGGCGATCGGGCCGGGCGACCGAATACGTCCCAGTGCGCGATCCAATGCGTCGCTTTGTACCAGTGCGGAACCCAATAGCGGCCGGCGCGCAGCACGCGATCGAGGGCGCGGCAGATGGCGACCAGCTCGTCGCGCGAATTGGCGACGAGCGCCTTCTCGATCAGCGCATCCGTCGCCTTGTCGGCGACGCCGCTGAGGTTGCGCGAGCCGGACATTGCGGCGGCCGCCGAGCCAAACAGCGCGCGCAGTTCCTCGCCGGGCGAGAACGACATGCGGATGCGCTCGGTCATGATGTCGAAATCGAAATCGTCGAGGCGCTGCTTGTACTGCGCGGCGTCGACGACGCGGATGCGGGCGTTGACGCCGAGCAGCCGCAGATTTTTGATGAAGGGCTGGGTATGACGCTCCAAGGCGTTGGAAAAGTCGAGGAACTCCAATTCGAGCGGCTTGCCGCCCGGCAGCCGCAGGATATTGTCTTTGCGCTCGCAACCGGCGGCGTTGAACAGCTCGACCGCGCGGCGCAGCAGATTGCGATCCTGGCCCGAACCGTCCGAGTTCGGCGGAGACAGCGGTTCGCCAAACACATCCGGCGGCAGCTTGTCGCGGAAAGGTTCGAGCAACGCTTTTTCCGCTTCGCTTGGCAGGCCTTTCGCCTCCAGGTCGGAATTTTCGAAATAAGACTTGGTGCGCTTGTAGGCGCCATACATCAGATTGCGGTTGGTCCAGTCGAAATCGAAGGCGTAACCGATCGCCTCGCGCACCCGCGGGTCGGCGAGCGACTTACGCCGCGTGTTGAAGAACCAGCCCTGCACGCCGGAGATGTTCTCGTCCGGGATTTCCTCGCGCTTGACGCGGCCGTCGCGAAAGGCGGGAAAATCATAGCCGGTCGCCCAGACGGCGGCGGTGAACTCCTCGCGCTGCGTAAACGCCCCCGCTTTGAAGGCCTCGAAGGCGACGTTGCGGTCGCTGAAATATTGGAATTTGACCGTGTCGAAATTGCCCTGGCCGACATTGACCGGCAAATCCTTGCCCCAATAATCGGGCCTGCGTTCGAAGGCGATGAAACGCCCTTGTTCGAACGCGCCGATCTTGTACGCGCCGGAGCTGAGCGGCGGCTCCAGCGTGGTCTCGTCGAACTTGCGCTTGGCGTAATAGGCCGCCGAGAAGATCGGCTGGCGGGCGACGATCAGCGGCAATTCTCTGGCCCGTCCAGGCGCCAGCCGCACGACCAGCACGTCGTCGCTTTCGGCGATCGCGCTAACCAGGTCGCGCAGCTCCTGGGCGATGGTCGGATGACCCTTGGCTTTGAGGATGTTTAAGGAAAACGCCGCGTCTTTGGCGGTCAGCGGCGAACCGTCGGCAAACCGCGCCTCGCTCCGCAACAGGAAGCGATAGGCAAGCTTATCGGCGGAGACGCGCACCGCCCTGGCGACGAGGCCATAATAGGCGTCGCGTTCGTCGAGGCTCAGCGCCATCAGGCTATCGAACGCGAGCCCCATGCCCATCGCCGGGTTGCCCCGCAGGATGAAAGCGTTGAGCGAATCGAAGCTGCCTTGAACTTCTTGCGAGATCATTCCGCCTTTGGGGGCGTCCGGGTTCACATAGGCGAACGCCTTGAAGTCCGGCTGTTCGGCGAGATCGCCGAAGGTCGAGACGCCGTGGCTTTCGGTTTCGCCCGAAGCCTCCGCCCATGCTGGCAGGGAAAGCGCAGGCAGAGCGGCAAGGCTCGTCAAGCTCGCCGCCCCGCCGAGCGCGGCGCGACGCGTTAAACGAGGAAGGGGTCGGAAATCAGCCAATTCGGCCTCGGATCTGAAGTGACGGGGAACGAGTGTCCGGCCTTCGCGAAGGCGCTGACGCTTGGCCCCCGATTATGTCGGTTTTGCGCGCCCAAGCCACATGAGACTGTGGCTCTTCGCATATTCCTCGCCGGTTGGAAATCCTTCGGCGCGGACGCGCCCGAAATTGGGGCGCCGAAGCGATTCCTTTCCTATATGAGGCAGCGCCCATAGCGCGCATCGGGGAGGGAACGGCGATGAATGTCGAAGAATTGGGGATTTTCCGCCAACACGCCTTCATCGATGGCGCTTGGGTCGGCGCCGACAGCGGCGCCTCGTTCCCCGTGCATGATCCGGCCGCCAGGTCCGTGCTTGGCCACGTTCCCGACATGGGCGCGGCGGAAGCGGGCCGCGCCATCGCGGCGGCCGCGCGGGCGCTCCCAGCTTGGCGCGGCAAGACGGCCAAGGAGCGCGCCCACATCATGCGGCGCTGGCACGCGCTCATCATGGCCGAGCAGGAGAGGCTCGCGCGCATCATCACCGCCGAACAGGGCAAGCCGCTGGCCGAGTCGCGCGGCGAGGTCGCCTATGGCGCCGCCTTCATCGATTGGTTCGCGGAGGAGGGCCGGCGCATCTACGGCGACGTCATTCCGGCGCAAGGGGCCGACAAGCGCATTCTCGTGTTCAAGCAGCCGATCGGCGTGACGGCGGCGATCACGCCGTGGAATTTTCCGTCGGCGATGCTGGCGCGCAAGGTCGGCGCGGCGCTCGCCGCCGGTTGCACGATCGTGGTCAAGCCCGCCGAGCTCACGCCGTTTTCCGCCTTGGCGCTCGCCGAGCTGGCGCAGCGCGCCGGCGTTCCCGACGGCGTCGTCAACGTGGTGACGACCAACGACCCGGCCGCCGTCGGCAAGGAATTTACGAGCAATCCGCTCGTGCGCAAAATCACCTTCACCGGCTCGACCGAAGTCGGCAAGATTTTATTGAAGCAGGCGGCCGAGAATGTGCAGAAGTGCTCGATGGAGCTGGGCGGCAACGCGCCCTTCATCGTGTTCGAGGACGCCGATCTCGACCTAGCGGTCAAGGGCGCGCTGGCCAGCAAATATCGCAACGGCGGCCAGACCTGCGTTTGCGCCAACCGCTTCCTGGTCCAGGTTGGCCTTGCCGGCGCCTTCGCCGAGAAGCTGGCGGCGGCGGCGGCGGCGTTGAAGGTCGGCAATGGCCTCGAGCCCGGCGTTATGGTGGGTCCGCTGATCGAAGAGGCGGTCGTGGAGAAGGTCGAACGCCACGTCGCGGATGCGGTGGCGCGCGGCGCCAAGCTTCTCGTCGGCGGCAAGCGCCATCCGCTCGGCGGAACGTTCTTTGCGCCGACGGTGCTTTCCGGCGTCAACGAAGACATGCTGATCTTCCATGAAGAGACGTTCGGCCCCGTCGCTCCCATCATTCCGTTCGAGACCGAAGCCGACGCCATACGTCTCGCCAACGCCACGCCATATGGTCTCGCCGCGTATTTTTACAGCCGCGACGTGGCGCGCGTGTTCCGCGTCGCCGAGGCGCTCGAATACGGCATGGTCGGCGTCAACGAGTCGCTGATCTCGACCGAAGTCGCGCCGTTCGGCGGCGTGAAGCAGTCGGGCCTGGGGCGCGAAGGCTCGAAATACGGCATCGAGGATTACCTCGAAATCAAATACGTGTGCTTGGGGGGTATGTGAGGGGAGCGCGCTCCCCTCTCCCGCGAAGCGGGAGAGGGTGGCCCGGCGAAGCCGGGTCGGGTGAGGGCCGATGGGATTTGCGCAGCGGCGCCGCCCTCATCCGACCCTCGCTGACGCGAGGGCCACCTTCTCCCACAAGTGGGAGAAGGATGCGCGCCCATTCTATTTTCTCACCTCATCCGAAACCGATTGCGCAAGGCGAGGCCGAGCAGGAACAACAGCACGAGGCCGAGCACGGATTGAATGTCGCCGATGATTTTCGCCCAGGCGGAAAGCTCTTCGACCTTCGGCTTGTAGGGCAGCAGCGAGAAGAGATTTGTGACGCTGAGACCCGCCGCGACATCGTATGCCAGAGGCGCGTCGCCATGAACCGGCGCCAGCGCGAAGAAAACGGCGCCGGGCGCGAACAGAACGACGAGCCAGAAGATCGGCCGCGCGACGCTCTGACCATAGCCGCTCGAAATCTCGTAGGCCCAATTCAGCGACCGTTGGAGCGACCAGCGCGGCTCCAACGCACGGCGGGCGCGCAATTCCTGGGCGAAGAAGAATTGCTCGTCCGCGTGTTTTTTCACCCGCTCCATTTCGGCCTTGAGGCGTTCGTACGCGTAGACCTGGCGCTGCGCGTGGCCTTTATCTTTCGGCGGCGGCGGCCATGTCGCACCATGCCATTCGGTAGCTTCGCGCAGCTTGGCGTCTCGGAAATCGGGGACCGACGTTTGAAAATCAGCAACGGCGAAAACAGTAAGAGATTTGAATTCGGCGGCGAGGAAGTCGGCATGACCGCAGAACGTCGCCTCGCGGAAGTAGGCGAAGTCGGAGAACGCCGCCTCGTCGAAGTTGGCATCGCCGGAGAACATCACCTTTCCGAAAGTGGCGTTGCCGGAGAACATCGCCTTTTTGAAGCCGGCGGCGCCGAAGAATGCCGTCTCGCCGAAGTCGGCGTCGCCGGAGAACGCTGCTTCCATAAAGGTAGCGACACCGGAGAATTTCGCGCCGCCGAATGAGGCTCCGAAGGAGAACGCCGCCTTGAAGAAGTTGGCGCCGCCGTAGAACGCCGCCTTGTAAAAGGCGGCGGCGCCGAAGAATGCCGCCTCGCTGAACTCCGCGTCGCCGGAGAACGCCGCTTCCATAAAGGTGGCACTGCCGAAGAACGCGGCCTTGAAGAAGGTGACGCCACCGGAGAACGCCGCTTTTTCGAAGAAGCCGCTGCGTGGGAATAGGAAGCCAGAAAAGCTAACCCTGCAGTCGAAACGGCAGCTGCGGAAATCAATGTCTTGGGTCGGCGGTGGCGGTTTTGCATCAACTTGACCGGCGCGGTCGGCGAATTTTCGGGTGAACTCAGCTTGTTCGGTTGGCGAGATCCAGGTTAATTCGGATTCGGGCAAACCCTTCTTCTTCAGTTCCCCACGCTGCTCGTGCGATAGAACGCTTGCCATCCATCGGTTCCATGCTGCCCGATTCTGGGCGGCGAGATCGTGGTCCCACTCCCCTTTCTTCGCCTGCTCCCCGTACATCGTCGCCAGCCAATACCAAGGGTTCTCATTGGCCGGCGTCAATTTTCGTTCGTTGTCGCTCATCGGCAAAGGCTTTCGTGAAAGGCGGTTGCGGCGAGGAAAAGCGCGCGAGCGGGGCGTGTCAAGGATGGGACGGGAAGGCTCCGCCCAACCTTGCATAACCGTAGTCCATGGGCTACATGGATCGATGATCGAAATCCGCGAAACGGAGGTCTTCGCCAAATGGCTGCGGGGTCTCGAAGACGCTCGCGCCAAGGCGAAGATCGCCGCGCGGGTCAGGCGTCTGGCGTTCGGCAATCCGGGCGATGTCGCTCCTGTCGGCGAAGGCGTGAGCGAACTGCGGATTCATGCCGGTCCAGGGTATCGGGTCTATTTCGTGCAACGCGGCCTGGCCGTGATCATCCTGCTTTGCGGCGGCGACAAGAGCACGCAACCCAAGGATATCGCCGCGGCCAAGGCGTTGGCGAAGACCTTGAAGGAATAAAGACGATGACCACGCCAACACAGGTCTTTGATCCCGCATCCTATCTCGATAACAGCGAGGCGATGGCGGCCTATATGTCCGAGGCGCTCGAAACCGGCGACCCGGCCTTCATCGCGGACGCGCTCGGGGTGATCGCACGGGCGCGCGGCATGACGCAGGTCGCGAAGGACGCCGGCCTTTCCCGCGAAAGTCTTTATCGGGCCTTGAGCGGCGAGGGAAATCCCGAATTCGCCACCGTGCTGAAAGTGATGCAGGCGATCGGCCTCAAACTTTCGGCGTCATCGATCGGCTGACCAAAGAAAACGGCGCCCGTGGGCGCCGCTTCAGTGTTGGTCATGCGTCGGGAGGATCAGAAGTTGTAGGCGCGTTCGCCGTGGTCGCGGACGTCGAGGCCTTCGCGTTCGGCTTCGGGTTCGACGCGCAGGCCGATGACGAGATCGACGAGCTTGTAAAGGATCGCCGAGCCGACGCCCGACCACAGCAGCGTCGCCAGCACCGCCGTTCCTTGCGCGATCATTTGCGCGCCGAAATCGTACTTGCCGGCGAAATTCTCGGCGATGTTGGTGTAGTCGGTGATGCCGACGCCGCCCAGCGCCGGATTGACCAGAATGCCCGTCGCCAGCGCGCCGGTGACGCCGCCGATGCAGTGGACCCCGAACACGTCCAAGGCGTCGTCGTAGCCGAGCGCGTTCTTCACCGTGGAGACGAAGAACAGACACAAAGGCGACACGATGAAGCCCAGCGCCAGCGATCCAATCGGGCCCGCATAGCCCGACGCCGGCGTCACGGCGACAAGGCCGGCCACAGCGCCGGAGATCAGGCCGAGCATCGACGGCTTGCCCTTCACCATCCATTCCGTCAACAGCCAGGACAAAGCGGCGGCGGCGGTGGCGACCATCGTGTTCACGAAGGCGAGCGCCGTCGTGCCGTTGGCCTCGAGGTTGGAGCCGGCGTTGAAGCCGAACCAGCCGACCCACAGCAGCGACGCGCCGATCATCGACATGGTCAGCGAATGCGGCGGCAGGGCTTCTTTGCCATAGCCGATGCGCTTGCCGATGATGATCGCGCCCATGAGGCCCGCGATGCCGGCGTTGATGTGCACGACGGTGCCGCCCGCAAAGTCCAGCGCGCCAACGCCATGCATCCAAGGAGCAATGCCGCCGGCAAGCCAACCCACTGCGCCGGTGATGCCGTCGATCTTGGCCTGCGCCGCCGCCTTGGCTGCCTCTGTCGTGGCGGCGGCGAGTTCGGTGGCCGCGTCGACGATGGCGTTGGGATCGGCGACCGCCCACACCCAGTGCGCGATCGGGAAATAGATGACCGTCACCCATAACAGGATGAACACGAAGGTCGCGCTGAATTTGATGCGCTCGGCGAAGGCGCCGATGATCAAGGCCGGCGTGATCATCGCGAACGTCATTTGGAACACGAAATAGGCGAGTTCCGGGACGACGTGGCCGGGCGTGAAGGTCGCCGCGTTGGCGCTCGCGTCGACGCCCTTGAGGAAGGCCTTGCCGAGCCCGCCGATGTAATTGTTCAAGCCGCCGCCGTCGCCGAAGGCGAGCGAGTAGCCGTAAAGGGTCCACAGCACGCCGACGAGCGCGACAATGGTGAAGGTTTGGGTGAGGACCGAGAGCGCGTTCTTGGTGCGCACCATGCCGCCATAGAACAGGGCGAGGCCGGGGATCGACATCATCAAAACGAGCGCGCTCGAGGTGAGCAGCCAGGCGGTGTCGCCAGGGTTGGGGGTGGGAGCATTGCCGGTGGCGAGGGCCGGCGCCACGCCGCAGACCGCGATCGCAAGTCCGGCGGGGATCGAAGCCGCGCCTGTGCTTCGAAGCAGACCAAGTCTCATTGGGAACTCCTGATCATTTAAAGGGGAAAGGGTCACAGAGCGTCGGCGTCTGTCTCGCCGGTGCGGATGCGGACGGTTTGCTCGAGCGGCACGACGAAAATCTTGCCGTCGCCGATCTGGCCGGTGCGCGCCGCCTGGGTGATCGCGTCGATGGTTTTGGCGACCAGTTCGGCGGTCACCGCGACCTCGATTTTCAATTTCGGCAAAAAGCTCACCGCATATTCGGCGCCGCGATAGATTTCGGTGTGTCCCTTTTGCCGTCCGTAGCCCTTGACTTCCGTTACGGTCAGCCCGTGCACGCCAATCCCTGTCAGCGCGTCGCGGACTTCATCGAGCTTGAAGGGCTTGATGATCGCTGTGACGATTTTCATCTGCCTGTCCTGTGTTGTTGACCGATGGCGGGGTCACTTGCCCGGCGCCCTACGCCATGACGAGCACCGCTGTGCTCACGGCGCGAGGCCTTCAAATGGCGTGCCAGCTGCCGGCGGGGGCAGGATGGCGGACGCATATCCGACAGCGCGTCAAGGCCGGGCTTGACCCGGCCATCCACGTCTTTGATCTAACGCAGGAAAAAAGGCGTGGATGTTCGCGATAAGCGCGAGCGTGACGGGTTAATGTTTCCCGCCGTTCGCATTAGGACCGGCGGACGAGGAGACGTGCCCGAATTCGCACACTGGGCGCCTAAATTATAATCAGCGATCTGCCCAACTCTTAACGCGTGGAAATGAATTCGCGCCGATGCGCCAGGCAATGTCTTGGGCGCCGCCAGTCGCGGCGCGGAAAAAGAGGGTTTGGAGAGAGGGCGTCTCTGCGCCGCTCGCCTGGCGATCTAATCGATTCGCCGCGCTTCCTCGGGAAGCATGATTGGAATGCCGTCGCGGATCGGATAGGCGAGCCGCGCCGAGCGCGAGATCAATTCCTGACGCGCCGCGTCATATTCAAGAGTGGTCTTGGTCAGCGGACAGACTAAAATTTCCAAAAGGCGCGGATCGACGCGCGTCGGCTCCGTGGCGGAGGGTTTGTTGCCCACGATCGGCGTTTCGTCCGAAGGATCGCTCATGGGTTCTCCATTCATGGCCTTGCTCAATGCAGGGGCGGTCCGTTGCTTCCATATTGCGCCAGATCGAGTTCGGCAAGGGCGACGAGCATTTCGGCGCGCGCCTTGAGATCGGCGGCTTCCAGCAGCGCTTGCTTTTCGTTTGCGCCGAACGGACTCATCATGGACAGCGCATTGACCAGCGCCTCGTTTGGCGCGGCGTCGATGCTTGCCCAATCCACGTCGAGCTTGGCGCTCTCGGCGAACTTGCGCAGCATGCGGATCATTCCCTCCCGGTCGACCTCGTGTTCTCCCGCGCCGGCTTCGAGATCAGCGTGAAATTCGTCGTAATTGACGCGGCACTGCCGGTAGAGGGTCGCCGCGGCGATTTCTGCTTCGATGCGGAAGCGCGCGACGCCGGTCAACGCAATGAGGTAGCGGCCGCCGCCCGTTTCCGAGAATTTGGTGATCCTCCCCGCGCAGCCGATCGAATAAAGTTGCGGCGCCGCTGCTTCTTCATTCTGCTTGGGCAAGGGTTGCACCATGCCGATGATCCGTTCTCCGGCGATCGCGTCGTCGACCATCGTGACATAGCGTGGTTCGAAAATATTCAGCGGCAATTCTCCGCGCGGCAGCAAGAGCGCGCGCGTCAGCGGAAATACCGGAACGACGTTCGGCAGCAGGGTCGCGTCTCGGTAGGGCCAGCTGCAACTCATTGGGGCAATGGCGCCGTTCACGCCCCCTCGCATGTCTGCTCTAAGCAAGATCGCGCCGATCGACTCGATGTGAAACGCGCATCCTGCTCCCTTTCAAAAACACCAACCCTCCCCGGTTCACATCGATCCAACGTGGCCCGGTCAGGCTCCAAGGCGCGCCCGCTCGCGGTTCCGATCCGGCGAAATCGTCGTATTTTAAGCGATTTCCTCGGAACTGAACCCGGAATCTCATCGAGACCGGGCGTTTTCAGGAAAACAGCAGCGACGACAACCGCCGCCGTGCGTCGATCGTCGCCTTTTCCATCGGCCCCCAAGCTTCGAAAAACTGGACGAGCTGTTTTCTTGCCCCGTCATCGTTCCAACTACGGTCCTTGCGCACGATGTCAAGCAGCGCGTTCGCCGCGTCCTCGCGACGGCCGCCCGCGTTGAGCGCAAGAGCGAGGTCGAAACGGGCCTGCAGATCGTCGGGATCGCCAGCGACGCGCTTTTGCAGTTCGTCGATTTCGTCGAGGCCGGAGGCTTGCAGCGCGTTTTCCAGGGCCGCCGCGCTCGCTGCGACGCTGGCGTCCTGCCGCGTCGCCGGCGGAAGTCCGTCGAGCAGGGCGCAGGCCGCCGCGAAGCGGTCGGCGTCGACATAGAGCTGGATGAGTTCGGCGACCGCCTTGGCATGCGGCGGTTCGCGTGCGGCGAGCTCCAGCAGCATGGCTTCGGCCGCAGCGAGATCGCCCGCGCCGATTGCCGCTTCGGCGGCAAGCAAAGCGTCGCCGTCGTCGTCGAGCGGCCCTGCGAGGCGCTCGATGAAGCCCCTGACCTGATGTTCCGGGAGAGCGCCCATGAAACCGTCCACGGGGCGGCCGCGTTGAAAGACGACGACCGCCGGGATGGACTTGACGCCGAGCTGAGCGGCGATTTCCGGATGCTCGTCGATGTTCATCTTCACGAGCTTCACCTTGCCGCTCGTGGCTTTGACGAGTCGCTCGAGCGTGGGGGCGAGTTGTTTGCAGGGACCGCACCACGGCGCCCAGAAATCGACGAGGACCGGTTGGCGTACGGACGGTTCGAGGACGTCGGCCCGGAAGCTCGCGGCCGTCGTCTCGCGCGCCGCGGCGCCGCTCGGCGCGGCCTCAGTATGGTCAGCTGGCATTGCGCCTCTCCTCCGGCGATCGCTCGTCGCGCTCGTCTCCTAAGCGCGGCCTCAAATTCTCACGAAAGTGAGGTAAACCGGCTCCACTCCCGCCGCCAACGCCTTGCTCTCGTATTTGGTCCGCGTCCAGCCGTCCCATGGGGCCAGCCAATCTGCGGCGCTCTGCGCGGTCCATGCGAAATCGGCGCAAGCGCGCAGATGGGCCAACGCCCAACCGCCATAGGCGTCGATGTCGGTGGCCAGGCGCAATTGCGCGCCCTTTTTCATGATTCGCGCCAGCCTGGCGAGATTTTCCGGCGATATGAAGCGGCGCTTGTGGTGGCGGCGTTTGAGCCAAGGATCGGGATAGAGCAAAAAAACCCGCCCGACGCTTGCGGAAGGCAACCAATCGATCACCTCGGCGGCGTCGCCGCGATGCACTCTGATGTTGGTCAGCCCTCGCGCCTCGACGCGGGCGAGCAATTTGGCCACGCCATTGACGAAAGGCTCGCAGCCGATGAAGCCGATGTCGCCATTGCGAGCGGCCGCCTCGGCGAGATGCTCGCCGTCGCCGAAGCCGATCTCCAGCCAAACGTCGCGCACCGGCGTCGCGAACAAATCTGCCAGCGCGCCCAGGGGCGAGGAAAGATCGCAAGCGAGCCGGGGCGACAGCTGATCGAGCAATTCCGCCTGGCGCCGGCTCAGGGGTCGACCCTTGCTACGGCCGTAAAGACGGCGCGGCGTGAAATTCTCTTTGACGTCCCGTTCGGGGTTCTCGCTCGGTTGGGCGTGTTTCAGGGACATGCCGGGCGGTCAGGCGAAATGGGCCTTCAGCTGGTCGACGAGGTCGGTCTTCTCCCAGGAGAAGCCGCCGTCTCCGTCTGGCGCGCGTCCGAAATGGCCGTAGGCCGAGGTGCGGGCATAGATCGGCCGGTTAAGCTGCAGGTGCTCCCTGATGCCGCGCGGCGAGAGCCGCATGATTTGCGGCAGCACCGCCTCTAATGCGTCCTCGGCGACTTTACCGGCGCCGTGTAGGTCGACATAGATCGACAACGGCTCCGTAACGCCGATGGCGTAGGAGAGTTGCAGGGTGCAGCGATCGGCGAGGCCGGCTGCGACGATGTTCTTAGCGAGGTAGCGGGCGGCGTAGGCGGCCGAGCGGTCGACCTTGGTCGGATCCTTGCCCGAGAAAGCGCCGCCGCCGTGCGGCGCGGCGCCGCCGTAAGTGTCGACGATGATCTTGCGCCCGGTAAGGCCAGCGTCGCCGTCGGGACCGCCGATATGGAATTTGCCGGTCGGATTGACGTGCCAGACCGTGTCCTTGGTCACCCATTCGCGCGGCAGCGCCTCGAGGATATATGGCTCGGCGATGGCGCGCACGTCCTCGGCGGTCAAATCCTCTTGGACGTGCTGATGCGACAGCACGATCTGCGCGGCGGCCACCGGCTTGCCGCCTTCGTAGCGGACGGTCACTTGGCTCTTGGCGTCCGGTCCGAGCGCTTTTTCGCGGCCGGAATGGCGCGCCTGCGCCAGCTTCTCGAGTATCTTGTGCGAATAATAGATCGGCGCCGGCAACAGGTCCGGAGTTTCGCGGCAGGCGTAGCCGAACATGATGCCCTGATCGCCCGCGCCTTCGTCCTTGTTGCCGGCCGCATCGACGCCCTGGGCGATGTCGGCGGACTGCGCATGCAACAGCACCTCTACCTTGGCGCGCTCCCAATGGAAGCCTGCCTGTTCGTAGCCGATCGACTTGATGGCCTGCCTGGCGGTCTCGATGATGTGCTCGCTCGAGATGGCGGGACCGCGCACCTCTCCGGCGATCACCACGCGGTTGGTGGTGGCGAGCGTCTCGGCGGCGACGCGGATCTGATAGGGATCGAGCCCAACCCTGGCGCCTTCGCGGAAAAACAAATCCACGATTTCGTCGGATATGCGGTCGCAGACCTTGTCCGGGTGGCCTTCAGAAACCGATTCGCTGGTGAAAAAATAATTCTGCCGGGTCAAATGCATCTCCGCTTAGGGTTGCCGGCGCGCCCGTCTGGCGGCCGAACTTTGCGCGGGTCGATGATGTGGCAGCGGGCGTTCGTTTCGTCAAGTTATTCGACCCGAGAGGTTCGTCGCGGGCCGAACTTGCGCACGATGGGGTCGTCCAAGCCGGATCACGGCCTCGCACGGTCACTCAGCGGCGGTCTCGTTCGCTTTTTCGGAACGTTCCTCCTGGTCGGCCAGGGTGGCGATCAGGTCGATCACTTTCTTGCGGACTTTGGAGTCCTTGATGCGCGCGAAGGCGCGATTGAGGTGGAGCCCCTCCGCGGTCGACAAGAAATCCACGACGAATTGCGAAGACGATTCTTCCGCAAATCCTGGGGCCGAGTTTCCGGACGTCGGCGCGCCGTCGAAAAAGAAGGAAGGCGGCACTCTCAATGTTTTCGAAATCTGCTGCAGCCGACTGGCGCCGATGCGGTTGGTGCCTTTTTCGTATTTTTGGACCTGCTGGAAGGTCAGCCCCAAAGCGTCGCCCAGCTTTTCCTGGCTCATTTTCAGCAGCACGCGTTGCAGTCGCACACGGCTTCCGACGTGGCGATCGATTGGATCGGGCGTTTTTTTCACGGTTCTTGGTCCCCCTGCCGCGTTTTAGCTCAGTTCATGGACGGATAGAGCGGAAGATCGGCACTCGCTTCGTCACGTTTGAGCTGCGCCGGCCGACGTGGTTGGCAGGCGAACGCCCGAGAATCGCTCACAGGTTGTTTTCTTAAATGGCGTTTTTCGAGCCGTGACGACGATCTTCCCGCTTTTGCCACATTTAGAACTCGGCTTCGCCAATAAGTCAAACGCGGCGGCGGTCTGCGGGACACGATCTTTAAAAGGGGCTTACGTTCGTATCCTGTACATATTATATTACACGCAGCAACACGCCGCGAAAGCGGCGAGAAGGGGCGCCACAAGCGCAAAAGCGATGGGCGCCGAATTTCTCGGATTCTCGCAACCTCTTGAAAGGGCGATAATTAGGGAGATGCGCCTGCAGCCGCGCTCGCGGCGGGGCAAGGAAGCGTTCGGCCGGCGCGTGTCGCGCCGGAGGGTCTCGTCGCTCGCAGGGCGCGGGGCGGTCACTGTTCATCTTGGAGGCGCCACATGGATGCCGTGGTTAAGTCCTTACTCGCTCGCCCGCAAAATACCGAGACTTTCATCGCCGACCGGCCAACCAGAGAAGAGGCGGAGGCGGCGGTGCGTGTCCTCTTGCGTTGGGCTGGAGACGATCCCAATCGCGAAGGCCTGAAGGAGACGCCGCGCCGCGTGGTCAAGGCCTATGAAGAGTTCTTTCACGGCTACGAGGAAAGCGCCGCTGAGGTGCTCTCCCGTGTCTTCGAGGAGGTCGAGGGTTACGACGATCTTGTTCTGGTGCGCGACATTCCTTTTGTCTCGCACTGCGAACACCACGTCATTCCCTTCGTGGGCAAGGCGCACATCGCCTATTATCCGACCGGCGGGGTGGTGGGCCTCTCCAAGCTGGCGCGTGTCGTCGATGTGTTCGCGCGGCGTTTGCAAACGCAGGAGGCGATGACCGCGCAGATCGCGTCGGCGATCGATCAGGCGTTGACGCCTCGCGGCGTCGCGGTACTGGTCGAGGCGGAGCACATGTGCATGTCGATGCGCGGCGTGCTCAAACAGGGCTCGACCACTGTGACCGTACAGTTCTCCGGCATTTTTCGTGACGATCCCACCGAGCAGGCGCACTTCTATACCTTGCTGCGCGGAACCCATTGACGTGGGTCCGGCGCATCGCGCACGATGCGGACGCTGAGCCTTCAAACGGGTTCGGCGGGGCGCTTAATCCTTCTCCCGCTTGCGGGAGAAGGTGGCGAACGAAGTGAGCCGGATGAGGGCGCCGCCGCGCAAACCCATCCGCCCTCACCCGACCCGGCTTCGCCGGGCCACCCTCTCCCACTTCGCAGGAGAGGGGCGCGCTCGCGCGAAGCGATCAATCGGAGACCGTATCAGTGTTGGTTTCCCAGGCGTTGATCGCGAGGAAGACATGGCCGCCGTTTCATCGCCCGACGCGCATGCCCTCGAGGAGGGCGCGATCTTCGCGCCGCGTTTCGACGCGCAGGGTCTGGTGGTGTGCGTCGCCATCGAAGCGGGGACGCGCGAAGTGCTCATGGTCGCCTACATGAATGCCCTGGCGCTCGACAAAACGATCGAAACCGGCGTCGCCCATTATTGGTCGCGGTCGCGTCACGCCTTGTGGCGGAAGGGCGACACGTCGGGCCAGGTGCAGAAGGTCGTGTCGCTGCGCACCGATTGCGATCAGGATGCGATCTTGCTGGAAGTGGCGCCTGGCGGCGACGGCAAGGCGTGTCACACCGGCCGCAAATCCTGTTTCTATCGCAAGCTCGAGCTGGACGGCGGACGCCGCCTGGCGTTCGAGGAGTAAAGGATTCTTTTTTTCGATGCGGTCGCCGTCAACACATCCGCCACTTTTGCAGCGCAGGCTTGTGCCCAATATAGACAATAGCGAAAGGAACGAAGCCGTGGGCGAGGTTAGGCAGGGAGGCGATGTCGTACTTTCTTAAAACCTCCGACGGATCGGGAGGAGAGGGCGGATTGGCGGCCGAGACGGGAGAGCCTCGTCCCGAACGGCCGCGGATCGGGTTGGCGCTGGGGGCGGGCGCGGCCAGAGGCTGGTCTCATATCGGCGTTTTGCGCGAGTTGGCCGATCATGGGATCAAGCCGGACGTCGTGGCCGGCACGTCGATCGGCGCTGTGGTCGGCGGTTGTTACGCCGCCGGCAGGCTCGATGCGATCGAGACGTTCAGCCGCTCGCTCACCAAGCGACGCGTGTTCACTCTGATGGATTTGTCGTTCTCGGGCATGAGCCTCATCAGCGGAGAAAGGCTGAAGGCCAGTCTCGAGCATGAATTGGCCGGTCGGCAGATCGAGGAACTGCCCATGGCGTTCGCCGCTGTGGCGACGGAAGTGGGCACCGGCCACGAGGTGTGGCTGCAGCGTGGCCCCATGGTCTTGGCGGTCCGCGCTTCCTATGCGTTGCCTGGCGTTTTCGAGCCGGTGCGGGTCGGCGACCGCTGGTTGTTCGACGGCGCGTTGGTCAACCCGATACCGGTTACAGTGTGCCGCGCGATGGGCGCGGAGTTTGTCATCGCGGTCAACGTCACGGCCGATACGATGTATCGGGCCACCATCATTCGCGATCATTCTGCGGCGGCCGTGCCGACCGAAGCGGGGGAGGCGGGTCCGTTCGCCGGGCGGCCCAGAGGGCCGGAAGATCGGTTGCTGCCGCGCTACTTCGAGCGGCGGGCCGGCGATGCGCCCAATGTCGCAACCGCCATGATCGACGCGTTCAACATCATTCAGGATCGCATCTTGCGTTCGCGTCTGGCCGGCGATCCGCCGGACGCGACGATCAATGCGCGGCTCGACGCCGTCGGCATGTTCGACTTCCACAAGGCCGACGAACTCATCGCGGTGGGCCGCGAAGCGACGAAGAGGGCGCTGCCCAATATCTTCGCGCACATTCCCCTGGCGGGAGCGACGCCGTGACATGCGGCGGTCGCAAGCCCGGCGGGCGTTAGAGCAGGCCCCGAAAAAGTTGACAGACTTTTTCGACAAGGACCTGCTCCAACTTATTTATATTGAGCGATTCCTTGTCGATCACATGATTCCATGTGATCGGGAAGCGCTCTAGGCGGTGGCGATGTAGTCGCGCAGCGCCTGGTGCTCGGTCTCGATCAATTCGATTCGATATTTGACGACGTCGCCGATCGAGACCAGTCCGGTCAGACGGCCCTCGCGCAGCACCGGAAGGTGCCGGCGGCGCTCCACCGTCATGGTCTCCATGGTTGCGTCGACGGTGTCGTCTTCCGCCGCGATTTTCAGATTCGTCTGCATGTGCTGGGCAACCGTGTCGAGCAGCGCGTCCGAACCGCGGCTGGCGATGGCGGCCACGACGTCGCGTTCGGAAATCACGCCGACCACGTCGTCGTTCGCGTCGACCACGACCAGAGCGCCGATCTTGTGGAGCGTGAGCTCCGCCGAGGCTTGTTGCAATGTCCGGTTGGGCCTCGTGGTGACGACACAGCGGCCTTTGGTGGCGAGTATGCTGGCGACGGTCATATCGAATCCTCCGGTTTTTCTGCTACGCCTTGATCCCGGCGGCATGGGGCAGGCGCCTTTGTTCTGCTTCTACGTGCGCTCGAGGGATCGAATGGACCAAACAACAGCAGTCCCGCCATGAACCCTCCGACATGCGCCTCCCAGGCGATCGGGTTGGAAACGCCAGCAGCCTGTGGAAGGAGACCAAACAACAGATTCACCCCGAACCACACTGCGAGAAAGACCATTGCGGATCGGTTCGAGAACGTTCGCGCCAAGCTCGGCGCCGCCTCGAGGTCGCTGTCGTCTTCGCCCAGATGTGCGGGCCGGCGCTCTGCGAGCCGCCTCCCCGACGTGAATACGAAACGCGCCGCCGCGGCCATGGTTCCTGAAATTGCCGCCGAAGCGCCGACCACCGGGGCCAGGTCGAAGGGATGAACGAACCAATGCATGAGCGCCCCAGCGATGGCGCACACGCAGAAGAAGGCCAGGAAGCGGTTGGAGCCGAAGCGGCGCGCCACCGGACTGCCGAAAGCCGCCAAGGTCGCACAGTTCAAGGCAAGGTGCGTCCAGCTGCCGTGCAGCAGGGCGTAGGTGAGAGGCGTGTGCCACGCTCGTCCCGCCGCGAGGACCATGGCGACGTCGTTGCCATCGAACCGCTGTTCTCCCGCCTCGGCAAAGGCCCGCATAACGGCGTCCGGCGCGAAAGCGAAGGTCATGCGCGCCGGGACGAAGGACAGCCGCATGAAGACCTCATCGACGACGTCCGATGGCAGGAGCTTGGCTCCCAGCTGCACGATCGTCAAGACGCCGATGACGAGCGCGACAGCGCCGGGCAGATTGAGAATTCTTTCCCGATCGGCAGTCACGGCGTCTCCTTATGGGGTGGGGCGGAATCTTTGGCGAGAGACTTGTTCCAATTTGAACCATAGAGCATTTCCGCGCCAAGCGGGCGTCGATTGGCGCCAGAAAACGCGATAAAAAAATAATCGGGAAGTTGTCTCGCCCCCCCGGGGCGGGGATATTATCGAGGCGGCGCGTCGCCGCCTCCTCTCCCCGCCTGCGGGGAGAGGTGAGGTGAGGGGCTGGGCGATTGGCTACAATCGTCAAATCGCCGCATCGCGACGCGGACGCCGTCGCCAAGCAGAATACTCTGATTTTCCATGACGCTTTCGTTATTCGTGACGTGTCGCCGATGCTTGTGCGCTTCCCGCATTCCGCTAATCCCCTGGCCCCTCACCCAACCTCTCCCCGCAAGCGGGGAGAGGAGCCCGCCCTACACGGCTCGCGGCCGAACATCGCCGGGCGCGCGACTTGGCACGCCCGGTGCAGCCCTCACCGAGCCTGCGACGGAACGTCTTCAATGAGTGCCGATCCGAGGCAGCTCCGCTCTAAAAGAATCCGACCGGGAACAAATGAGACATCCAGTCACCAACGAACTTTATGCCTATTGGAATAGGCTGAGGGGAGCCCGGGCCGCGCCCGATCGATCCGAGATCGAGCCGGCGGCGATCCGTCACGTGCTCGCGGATACCTTCATCATCGAAGTCGATCGGCAATGTATGTTTCCGATCAGGTTATGCGGCACGCGTCTCAACGCCTTATGGCTCGCTGAGCAAAAGGGACGGTCCTTCTTGGATATCTGGCGCGAGGATGATCGGCGCAGCGTCGCCGCCGTCCTCCTGACGGTTATCGACGGCGCGGTTCCAGTCGTCGCCGGCGTTGGCGGCGAGGCGGCGGGTCATGAGAGCGTGGACCTCGAACTGCTGCTGTTGCCCTTGCGGCATTTCGGCAAGACGCATTCGCGCGTCCTGGGCTCGCTGGCGCCGGTGCGTCAGCCGTCCTGGCTTGGTTTGGCGTCGATGGAAGGTCTGCGTTTGCGGTCGATGCGCGTTGTTTACGCAACCGAAGGGAAATCCGCGCACTTTCCGGTCGGCGACGTTTTTCCGTCGCCGACGCGGCCGCTGGCGGGCCGGCCCCGGCTGGTGGTTTACGATGGCGGAGGGTGAATCCGCCTCCGGCCAAGAGATTTGGCGTCTATAAGCGATCGTTAACAGGGTTCAGATAACGTGCCGCCGGTTCTTAGAACTTTTCGGTCTGATGGAACATGGCGACCAATCCGCACTTCAAGACCGAGCCGAGCGTTGACGAACTGCGCCGTTTCCAACGCGTGCAGGTCAGATTGCTTGGCCGCTACATGCTGGAGTCGCGGCACGAATATCCCTGTCAGACCGTCGAAATGTCTCCCGGCGACATGCTTCTTTCCGCGCCGGTCAACGCGCAAATCGGCGAAAAGGTCGTCGTCTATCTCGATGAGATAGGTCGGCTAGCGGGCGTCGCCGTGCGACAGCACTCCGCCGGTTTCGCGATAACCATGGACCTGCCGGCGTTGAAACGCGACAAGCTCGCCGATCAATTGACGTGGTTTGCCAATCGTCACACGCTCGGCCTTCCCGAGGATCGCCAGCACGAACGTATCGTGCCCCTGCTGCAGCGCGTCGTTTTGAAGCTCCCGGACGGCTGCGAGCATATCGTCAAGATCTCCGATGTTTCGAATTCCGGCGTCGGCCTGCAAACCGACGTCAAGCCGGCGCTCGGGACTGAGATTGTCGTGGGCCGGACCCCGGCGGTGGTGGTGCGCCATTTCCAAGGCGGCATCGCCGGCCAATTCCGCCAGCCTTTGGCGGCCGGCCTACTCGACGAGGCGATCCGGCTCTGACGCCGCTGGATGGCTGGCCGCACCGCATCTGTTTGGGCGAACGTTTCATCCTTTTGGCGGGATCTCGCAGCGGCGTGATGAAAACCCGTGGCCTTGTTATTGCCTCGCCGGCGAGTTCCTATCGCGGCCGCGCAGCAACCATTGCAATTTGGTCGTTTGTGGCTACAATGTAGTTACAAGGAGTTTTTGCCATGGCGACCGATACGACTGTGCGAGCCAGAATTGACGAGCGCGTAAAAAAGGAAGCCGCCCACGTTCTCGACGACATGGGCCTGTCAGTTTCCGACGCCATCCGCATGATGTTGATGCGCGTCGCCGCTGAAAAGGCCCTGCCTTTCGAGATCAAGGCGCCGAACGCCGTCACCGCCCGGACGCTGCGCAAGGCCGACCGTGGCGAGGATTTGGTGCGATCCAAGGATGCCGCCGATCTGTTCCGCAAGCTTGGAATTTGATGCGGACCCCGGTTCATACCGGACAGTTCCGCCAGGATGCCCGCCGAGCCCAAAAGCGCGGGAAGGACATGTTCAAGCTGCGTTACGTGTTGAGCCTGCTTATTGCCGCCGAGCCGCTTCCGCCGCGCTTAAAAGATCATCCCCTAACCGGCGATTGGGGCGGATACGGCGATTGCCACATCGAGCCAGATTGGTTGCTTCTTTACAAGATCGACGGCAACGATCTTATTCTCGTTCGTACCGGCGCCCATACGGACTTGTTCAGGTAAATAGCGCGCCGAAAATGCGGCCACTCCTGCGCCGGCAAAAGCGTCATGCAGCGCCTCGACAGCGCGGCGGTCTCACGCCCGCTCGAGCCAGGGCGTGAGCATCTCGTAACCTTCGCCGGCAAGCAGTGAATAGGTCTCATAAAGCGGCAAGCCGACCACGGCGGAATAGGAGCCGATCAGCTTGACGACGAACACGCCGGCGAGACCTTGAATGGCGTAACCGCCCGCCTTGCCGCGCCATTCGCCAGCGGCGACATAGGCGTCGATCTCCGCCTGCGTGAGCCGTTTGAAGCGCAGACGCGTCTCCACCAGGCGCTGTCGTTCGGCGCCGCGCGGCGTGATCAAGCTGACGGCCGTGTAAACCCGATGCTGGCGTCCCGACAAGAGGCGCAAGCACTCTTCCGCTTCGTCGTGGTTGTCGCATTTGGGCAGAATGCGGCGCCCGACGGCGACGACCGTATCGGCGGCGATCAGGAACGAGTGCTCCAGAGCCGGCTGCAGCGCCATGATCTTGGCGGCGGCGGCGGCCTTCTCGCTGGCCAGACGCGCCGCCAGCGTGCGCGGCAATTCGTTGGGCTGCGGCGTCTCGTCGATCTCGGCGGGCAACAACGCGTCGGCCGCAAGCCCCGTCTGCTCAAGCAGCTCGAGGCGCCGCGGCGAAGCGGAGGCCAGAACCAGTTTCGGGCGCGGCATCGCGGGATCGGGCGTCAGGACAGGCTCCGGCGCAAAACGGTTATTTGAAGCGATAGGTGATACGGCCCTTAGTGAGATCATAAGGCGTCATTTCCACCAGCACTTTGTCGCCGGCCAGCACCCGAATGCGGTTCTTGCGCATCTTGCCGGCGGTATGAGCGATGATCTCGTGATCATTCTCGAGTTTGACCCGAAACATCGCGCTGGGCAACAGCTCGGTCACGATTCCAGGAAATTCCAGCAGCTCTTCCTTCGCCATGTCGCCTTCTTTTGAGGATTGCCGAGACGCGCGCTCGCCCCGAATCCCATCCCGATGGCGCGCTTTGGTGCGGACCGTAATCGAGAACGAAGGATTTGTGAACTGCCGCGTTGCGAGTGTGGACCGCGAGCCTTCAGGCTCGCTATGGCGTGGCGAGCCTGAAGGCTCGCGGTCCGGCCGTCCCCCTCACTTACTCTTGCCCTTAAACGCCCGCGTGCCAGGCCGGCCGGCCGTCGAGCGTGGGCCGGGGCGAAAGGGCCGCGCCAAGGGGCGCGCTTCGCCGCCGCCGAAATTGTGCGGACCCATGTCGGCGTCGCTCGGCTTGTGCGCCCTGGTGGCGAAATCCCCCTCCCGGCGCTTCGCGCCACCCTCCCCCGCTTCGCGGGAGAGGGAACGCCGCGCCAGCGGATGCACGCCCGCCGCCAGCTCCGCCCGCTGCAGGCGCTGGATTTCATCGCGCAAGCGCGCCGCCTCCTCGAAGGCGAGATCGGCCGCCGCAGCGCGCATGCGCTTGTCGAGATCGGCGAGCGCGGCCTTAAGATTGTGCCCCGGCGCCATCTCTAGTCCCGTGTCGATCGTCACGTGATCGTGCTCGGCGACGGAGCCCAGAATATCGGCGATGCCGCGCTTGATGCTCGCCGGGGTGATCCCATGCTCGATGTTATAGGCCTGCTGCTTGGCGCGCCGCCGATCGGTTTCGCCGATGGCGCGCTGCATCGAATTTGTCACCTTATCGGCATAGAGGATGACGCGCCCGTCGATGTTGCGGGCGGCGCGGCCGATCGTCTGCACCAGCGACGTTTCCGAGCGCAAGAATCCCTCCTTGTCGGCGTCGAGGATGGCGACCAGGCCGCATTCGGGAATATCCAGCCCCTCGCGCAACAGATTGATGCCGACCAGCACGTCGAAGGCCCCGAGCCGCAGATCGCGGATGATTTCGATGCGCTCGATGGTGTCGATGTCGGAGTGCATGTAGCGCACGCGCACGCCGTTCTCATGCAGATATTCGGTGAGGTCTTCAGCCATGCGTTTGGTCAGCACGGTCACCAGCGCGCGATAACCGAGCTGCGCCGTGGCGCGCGCCTCGCCCAGCAGGTCATCCACCTGCGCGCGCGCCGGGCGCACTTCGACCGGCGGATCGATGAGGCCGGTGGGGCGGATCACCTGTTCGACGAAGACGCCGCCGGCGCGCTGCATCTCCCAATTGCCGGGCGTCGCCGAGACGCAGATGGTCTGCGGCCGCATGGCGTCCCATTCCTCGAAGCGCAACGGCCGGTTGTCGAGGCAGGACGGCAGGCGGAAGCCGTATTCGGCCAGCGTCGCCTTGCGGCGGAAGTCGCCCCGGTACATGCCGCCGATCTGCGGGATGCTGACATGGCTCTCGTCGGCGAAGACGATGGCGTTGTCCGGCAGATATTCGAACAAGGTCGGCGGCGGCTCGCCGGGTTTGCGTCCGGTGAGATAGCGTGAATAATTTTCAACGCCCGCGCACGAGCCGGTCGCCTCCAGCATTTCCAAGTCGAAGCGCGCGCGTTGCTCCAATCGCTGCGCCTCGACGAGACGTCCGGCGCGGTGCAGTTCGTCGAGCCGCGTGCGCAATTCCTCCTTGATGCCCTTGATCGACTGCAACAGGGTGGGGCGCGGCGTGACATAGTGGGAGTTGGCGTAGACCTTCACGAATTCGAGGTCCTGCGTCTTCTTGCCGGTCAGCGGATCGAACTCGCAGATCGTCTCGACCTCGTCGCCGAAGAAGCCGATGCGCCAGGCGCGGTCCTCGTAATGCGCCGGGAAAATGTCGATCGTATCTCCGCGCACCCGAAACGTTCCGCGCATGAAATCGGCGCTGACCCGGCGGTACTGCAAGGCGACGAGATCGGCGACCAGCTGGCGCTGCTTGAGCCTCTCGCCGGCCGTCACGCTGAAGGTCATGGCCGTGTAGGTCTCGACCGAGCCGATGCCGTAGATGCAGGAGACGGACGCCACGATGATCACGTCGTCGCGCTCGAGCAGGGCGCGCGTCGCAGCGTGACGCATGCGGTCGATCTGCTCGTTGATCGAGGATTCCTTTTCGATGTAGGTGTCGGTGCGCGGGACGTAAGCTTCCGGCTGATAGTAATCGTAGTAGGAGACGAAGTATTCGACTGCGTTGTTGGGAAAAAAGCTCTTGAACTCGCCATAGAGCTGCGCGGCCAGCGTCTTGTTGGGCGCGAGCACCAGCGCGGGACGCTGGGTGCGCGCGATCACCTGCGCCATGGTGAAGGTCTTGCCGGAGCCGGTGACGCCGAGCAGCACCTGATCGCGCTCGTTGGCGTTGACGCCCTTCAGGAGCTCCTCGATCGCCTGCGGCTGGTCGCCCTGCGGCGCGTAATCGCAGACGAGCTCGAACCTGACGCCGCCTTCGCTCTTTGGCGGGCGCTCGGGGCGATGCGGCGTCCATGGCGCGCCCTGGCGCATATTGGGGTCGCCGAGCCGCAACAGCTCGTCGAGCGAGTCGATCGTCGCCTGCCCGCCGGCGAAGCCGCGCGGCGCCTCCAACTTTTCGGCCAACGCCGCGTCGAGTTCGGTGAATTCTCCGGGCGCGTAAGGCGATTGCGGCGCCTCCTCGAAACCGTTTGGCGGCTCGATCAGCGCCGGATTGAGCAAAGCCGCGAGATGCGGCGCCAAAGGCGCGACCTCGGGCTTCGACGCCTTGGCGCGGGTGGGACGTGCGGGCTTTTTGGGGGGCGTGGCCATGCGCCGAATATGGGCCGTGGCGGCGGCGGATGGAAGCGGGAATGCAAGGGTTGGCGAGGCGCTCGATGAAGGTCCACGCAGAACAATCTCGGCCTTGCGCTCTCGCGGCTCGGGGAGTCCCGGCGTGGATGCCCGCGACATAGGCGAGCGAAGCGACGCCGTCTTCGACGGCTTTGCGCGGGCATGACGGGGCGCCATTTAAGGCCGTTGCTATAATACGATTTCCGGTTGATCGTTTCGGTTGGCGCGCCCCTTCTCCCGCGTCGCGGGAGAAGGAGCGTTAGCTGCCGGCGCCGGCGAGCAGCGTTACGGCGCGGCGGTTTTGCGACCAGCAGGAGATGTCGTCGCACACCGCGACCGGCCGCTCCTTGCCGTAGCTGATGGTGCGGATGCGCGACGCGGCTATGCCGCGCGAGGCGAGATAATTCTTGGTCACCTCGGCGCGGCGCGCCCCCAGCGCGAAATTGTATTCGCGCGTGCCGCGCTCGTCGGCGTGGCCCTCGACGGTGAACGAATAGCGCGCATATTGTTGCAGCCAGCGCGCCTGCTTGTCGAGCGTGGCTTGCGCCGTCGGGGTCAACTCGCTGGAGTCGCTTTCGAAGAACACGCGGTCGCCGACATTGGTCGCGAAATCCTGCTGGCTGCCGGGGCTGGCGGCGCCGCGTCCGGCAAATCCGGCTTCGTCCGCCGTGTTTTTGGCGCAGGCCGCCATGGTCAGGGCCGCCGCCAGCACGATGGCGAATTTCGCCGTAAGTTTGATGGCGCGCGCGCCTCCGAACAGCTGCATTCTCTCAACTCCTGTCATGCCGGCAATTGAGGTCAGTCTTAGCCGCGCTGGGTTAAGCGAAGGTTCCATCAACCTTGATCGGACGTTCGCGAGACGTGTCGCAATCGAGCTGTTTCCCGCAACGGTTAACAAATCTTTGCTGGTTAACAAAGTGTTGATGGCGTCAATGAGGCGACATTGGCGCGCGGGCGGGACTGTCGGCTGTTCCGATGCGGGCGGGGACTGGACCTTTGCGCGCATCGGCGTTAGCAATCTCGTAACCATGCGGCTTGGGGCGTCGCGGGAAGGATCGGCGCAAAAGTGCTGTCATTGAAGCTTGAATGGCTGTCGTTGCTGTGCGTCGGGGCGTTGGCGCTCGGCGGCTGCGTCGACACCGCGGCCGATCTCGGCGCGCCGAAATCCGCAGCGCTCGCTCAACCCGCGCCTCTGACGGCGCGCCCCGGCGTCAGCCCGCATGGCGCGAGCGTTGCTTTGGCGAGCCTGGAAGGCGCCCCGGATGCGGTCGCCTCCCGCTTCCGTCAGATTTTCGCCCGCGCCGCCGAAAGCCGCGACATCGCCACGACGGCGGGGCCGGACGCCGATTATCGCGTGCGCGGCTACTTGAGCGCCTACCTCGGCGCAGGAACGACGCGCCTCGCTTATGTCTGGGACATTTTCGATCGCGATGGGCGGCGCGCGCGGCGTCTCACCGACGAGGTCGCGGTGAAGAGCGGCGACGCCCCTTGGGAGAGCCTTGACGACACGGCGCTGACGGATGTCGCCGCTCGCGGCGCCGACGACCTCGCGGCGTTCCTGTCCAATACCCCCGAGGCGATCGCCGCAGCCTCCGGCGCTGGCGCCGGCCTTACGGTTGCAGCCGCCGCCCGTGCGGCGCCCGCGGCGGCGCAAGGCGCGCGGCCGCTCGGCTTCGCCGCGGCGCAATAGACTCGCGATGGCCCTGCGACGTATTGACGCAGGAGCGGCGTTTCTGTTAACAATGAACGCATAGGGCCGCAGCGCTGGCTGTCGCCGCCGCGGACAGGCGCCCCTCCAAGCGCCGAAGAGGTTGATGACTCCGATGACACGCGGGCGGTCGTTCCGATCGAAGACGCTGCGCAGCAAGCAGGAGCATCGAACCTCGAATCAAGACCCCGCCGTCTTCATCGTTCCCATCGCGCTCGGCATCGGCGGCGCGCTGGAAATTATCCTCGCCGGCGACGCCGTGTCGTTCTTCAAGGCCGTCCAGCTGAAATTCGAATAGCGAACGGGGGCTAGGCCTTGCCTGTCTTATTCTTTGCTCCAGTTATTTTAAGACGCCAGCTTCGGCGGTGGCGAGAAAAGTTTCCAGGGCAAGGATTTCTGTCGGCGGGAACGAGTTGATTGAGCCGCAATGGGCGGCAAAGGGGAGACAGCATATGAACGAGGGCATCGCCACCTTCATCGCCCCGATGACGCTGCTGCTGGGCGGGGGACTGTTTTCGGTCGGTCTGTTGTCGTTTTTGGACCTGCGTTTCTTCAAAACCAAGTTTCAGGGGAAAGTGGCGCTCGCTGCGGGCTTGGCGTTCGTACTCCTGACGGAGTTCATTTTCGCCACGAGCGGCGCGAGCGGGCGTTTTCTTGCCGCCCAGAAGGTCGACGTGACGGATTGTGAACTCGACGGCGAAACGGCCTTGCCGGCGGAGCGCCACAAGGACAGCAAGATCCTTCACGCTCACATCGTCACTTGCATGAAAGAGCTCGGATATGAGTGGACCACCGAGCACGATCATTGCAAAGAGGGGCCGATTTCGACCAATCCTTACTGCTATCTTCCGACGCACCGCTTGGCGCGGGTGGTCAACAGTTTTCAGATGAAGTTCGAGTGAGGCCACAAACGTCTCGCACGCGGACGATTATAGTTCCGCGCGCCCCCTCTCCCCGTTTATACGGGCAGAGGGGACAACGCTTCCAAAGATGAGAATGTGCTCCGCTGGTCCATCTGGCGCGAATACTCGCGCCACGCCATTGACGCAGGCGTTCGCCGAGCCGCTGCCCATCGACGGCGTGTTGTCGCTGATCGGAGAGGCGCTGTCTTCCCATCCCAATCTCGTCGTCGTCGCGCCGCCCGGCGCCGGCAAGACGACGCGCATTCCGCTCGCCCTTTTGGATGCGGCCTGGTTGGAAGGGCAAAAGATCGTGCTGCTGGAGCCGCGCCGATTGGCGGCGCGCGCGGCGGCGGCGCGCATGGCGGCGACGCTCGGCGAGAGCGTCGGCGACACGGTGGGCTTGCGGATGCGCCTCGAATCCAAGGTTTCGGCGCGCACCCGCATCGAAGTCGTGACCGAAGGCGTTTTCGCGCGCATGATTTTGGACGATCCCCTCTTGGAGGGAATCGGGGCCGTGCTGTTCGACGAGTTTCACGAGCGCTCGCTTGACGCCGACGTCGGCTTGGCGCTGGCGCTCGACGCGCAAGGCGGTCTGCGCGAGCATTTGCGGCTCATTGCGATGTCAGCGACGCTCGATGGCGCGCGCGTCGCCAGCCTCATGCGCGATGCGCCGCTTGTCGAGAGCTCGGGGCGGGCTTTCCCGGTCGAGACGCGTTATCTCGGCCGCGACGCGGGCGAGCGCGTGGAGGACGCCGCAGCGCGCGCCATTCGGCGGGCGCTCGGCGAGGAGGAAGGTTCGATCCTGGCCTTTCTTCCCGGCCAGGCGGAGATCGGGCGCGTCGCTAGCAGACTGGCGGAATGCGGCCTCGGCGCCAACGTGGATGTCGCGCCGCTGCATGGCGGTTTGGAGCGCGGCGAGCAGGATCGCGCCATCGCGCCCGCCGCGCCTGGCCGCCGCAAGATCGTGCTGGCCACCTCGATCGCCGAAACCTCGTTGACCATCGAGGGCATGCGGCTGGTGATCGACAGCGGCTTGGCGCGCGTTCCGAGATTCGAGCCCGATCTCGGCCTCACGCGATTGGAGACCGTGCGCGCCTCGCGGGCCAGCGTCGATCAGCGGCGGGGCAGGGCGGGGCGCGTCGAGCCGGGCGTCTGCTATCGCTTGTGGGAGGCGGCCGCGACAATGTCGTTGCCGGCGTTCACCGCGCCGGAAATCCTCGCCGCCGATTTGGCGGGCGTCGCCCTCGATCTGGCTTACTGGGGCGTCGTCGATCCTTACCAACTGGCGTGGCTCGATCCGCCGCCGGCGCCGGCGTGGATGGAGGGCGCAGCGCTGCTGCGCGAACTCGGCGCGCTGGACGGCGACGGCAAATTGACGCCGGCCGGGCGCGCCATGCGCGCGCTGCCGTTGCCGCCGCGCCTGGCCCACATGGTCCTGGAGGCGGCGCGCCAGGGGCGAGCCGAGCGGGCCGCCGATCTCGCCGTTGTGCTTTCGGAGCGCGGACTCGGGGGACAAAGCGTCGATCTTTCGGCGCGATGCGAGCAGTTTCATGCGGATCGTTCGCGGCGGGCCCACGACGCCCGCCGCCTCGCCGCCCTTTGGGCCAAGCAGGCGCGCGCCGCTGTCGAGCCCCCTCCCTCACCCTCCCCCGCTGCGCGGGAGAGGGGTCGGCCGGCGTTTCGCGTAACGTCCATGAAGCGCGCAACCTGCCCCCTCTCCCGCGAGCGAAGCGAAGCGGGGGAGGGTTGGGGAGGGGGCCTATCGGACGGCGCCTTGATCACCCTGGCTTTCCCCGATCGCATCGCCAAGGCGCGCGCGACGCGCGGCGAATTCTTGATGGCCAACGGGCGGGCGGCGATCGTTGCGCCGCACGATCATCTGGCCGGCGAGCCGTTTCTCGCCATCGCCGAGATTGGCGGGCGCGCCGCGCAGGCGCGCATTGTCGCGGCGTGCGCGCTCGCGGGGGAAGAAATCGACGCTCTGGCGAGCGCGCGCATAAAAACGCGCGAGGAGACGTTGTTCGACGCAGCCAGCGCCAGTCTGCGCCGGCGTCGCTCGCGCCGGCTCGGCGCCATCATGCTCGCCGAGCAGAACCTCGCCGTCGAGCCGGGGCCATCGAACGCGGCAATTTTGGCGCGCGGCGTTGCGGCCATTGGCGTGGGCCGTCTGCCGTGGACCAAGGCGCAGATGCAAAAGCGCGACCGCATCGCCTTCTTGCGCCGCAACGCAGGCGAGGATGGCTGGCCAGACGTAAGCGACGCGGCGCTGGCCGCAACGGCCGCGGATTGGCTGGCGCCGTTCATCGAAGGCCGCGCGAGTCTTGCAGCGATCGGCGGCGCCGATCTCGACGCGGCCTTGGCGAGCCTGCTGCCGCACCAACTCGCCCGCCGTCTCGACGCCGAGGCCCCAGCCTTCTTCGAGACGCCGGCGGGTTCGCGCGTCGCGCTCGATTACGCCGCGGCGAACGGGCCGCTTCTCTCGGTGCGCGTGCAGGAGCTTTACGGGCTCTCCGTCCATCCCACCTTGGCGAAAGGCCGCGCGCCGATAACGCTCGAACTGTTGTCGCCGGCGCATCGTCCGATCCAGACGACCCGCGATCTTCCCGGCTTCTGGGGCGGCTCCTGGGGCGAGGTGAAGAAGGAGATGAAGGGCCGCTACCCGCGCCATGTCTGGCCGGACGATCCAGCCAACGCCACGCCCACGACGCGGGCCAAGGCGAGAGGGCGATGAGGTTCTGCGAACCGCAGGTGCGAGCCTGAAGGCTCGCGGTCCAAACGGGCGCATCGGACCGCGAGCCTTCAGGCTCGCTTCGTTGGGCAAGCGGTGTTGATCCGAGGCTCCGCGGCGACAGATTCCCCTCGGGAGGGACTCCTCTTCATGACCGAGGTCCAGCAGCTCGCGGCGTTCGTCGAGCGGGCTCATTTTGGCGATTTGAGCGGCGCGGCGGTCGAGCAGCTGAAAATCCGGGTGCTCGACACGATCGGCGTCGCTGTCGGCGCGCTTGACGCCGCCCCCGTCGCCGCGATCCGCGCCTTGACCGCCGAACTCGGCGGCGCGCCGCTGTCGACGCTGATCGGCGGGGGTAAGACCGCGCCGGATCGGGCGGCCTTCTACAATGGCGCGCTCAGCCGCTACCTCGACTTCATGGACAGCTACCTCGCCAAGGGCGAAACCTGCCACCCGTCCGACAATCTCGGCGCGGTGCTGGCGGCGGCCGAGATGGCGCAGGCGAGCGGCGCCGATTTCCTGACCGCGCTCGCCGTCGCCTACCAGGTGCAAACGCGCTTGTGCGACGTCGCCCCGGTGCGCGACAAAGGCTTCGACCACACCACCCAGGGCGCCTACGCAGCCGCGGCGGGCGTCGCCAAGGCGCTGCGTCTGTCGCGCGAGCAGATCGCCAACGCCATCGCCATCAGCGGAACCGCCAACAATGCGCTGCGCGTCACCCGCACCGGCGCGCTCTCGCATTGGAAGGGGCTCGCCTATCCGAACACGGCGATGGCGGCGACCCATGCGGCGCTGCTCGCCGCACACGGCGTTACCGGACCCGATGCGGTGTTCGAAGGCAACAAGGGTTTTAAGGACACGATCGCGGGTCCCTTTGAGATCGACTGGCTGAAGGAAGACTTGGAGCGCGTGAGGCTCACCATCTTGAAGAAGCACAACGCCGAGATCCACTCGCAGTCGGCCATCGACGCGGCGCTTGAGATTCGCGCGCGGCCGGCGTTTTCCGCCAACGCCGTGCGGGCGGTGCGGCTCGAGACCTTCGCGGTCGCCCACCAGATCATCGGCGGCGGCGAGGAAGGCGACAAGCGCACCGTGCGCACCAAGGAAGAAGCCGACCACAGCCTGCCTTACATGCTCGCGGTCGCGCTCATCGACGGCGAGGTGCAGCCTCAGCAGTATGCCGGCGAACGCATCGTGGCGGCGGACGTGCAAGCGTTGCTGCGCAAAGTGACGATCGCCCCGGTTGCCGCCCTGTCGGCGCGTTTCCCCGAGAGGCTTCCGGCGCGGCTCGAGGCGGAGCTCGAAGACGGCGCGATCCTGAAGGCGTCGCGCGAGGACTATCGCGGGTTTCACACCGATCCGTTCGACTGGTCGGCGGCGCGCGCCAAGTTCGATTCCTTAACCCGCGCGTTCACCACGGTCGCCGAGCGCGACGCCGTCGCCGACGTGATCTTTACCCTTGGACGGCGCCCGGTCGCCGACTTAACCGCGCTGCTTGGCGCCATTACAGCCCGCGCGGCGGCCGCGTGAACTCTTCGAAAAAGGAAACAGCCATGACCGAAACCACATTTTCCTTCATTCCGCGCGCGGCGCGCTCGGTCAAACCGCGCAAGATCGGGCTGACCGAAATCCGCGGCCCCTATTACAGCGCTTACGGCCCGCGCCATCTCGCCGACGTGTTGGAGACGATGGGCGCCTGGGTCGATGGCGTGAAATACGCCGGCGGGTCGTTCGCGCTGATGCCGCCCCAGGCGGTAAAGGCGATCAACAAGACGGCGCACGATCACGGCGTCTACGTCTCGACCGGCGGCTGGATCGAGAATGTCTTGCGGTTCGGCCCGGAGGCCGTCGCTCGCTACATTGAAGAGTGCAAGGCGCTCGGCTTCGATGTCGTCGAAATCTCCGCCGGTTTCATCAGCCTGCCGACCGACAGCATGCTGCGGCTCGTCAAGATGGTGAAAAAGGCCGGCTTGAAGGCCAAGCCGGAACTAGGGATTCAGTTCGGCTCGGGCGGCGCCACGGCGGCCGAGGAACTGGAGGCCGAGGGAACCAAGGACGTAGGTTGGCTGATCGCGCAGGCGGAGCGCGTTCTCGACGCCGGCGCCGACATCATCATGATCGAGAGCGAGGGGATTACCGAGAGCGTCAAGACATGGCGCACCGGCGTGGCGGCCGCCATCATCGACAAGCTCGGGTTGGACAAGGTTATGTTCGAAGCGGCGGATCCGCCGGTGTTCGAGTGGTACGTCAAGAACTATGGCAACGAGGTCAATCTGTTCGTCGACCACAGTCAGATCGTGCAGCTCGAGGCGCTGCGCTCCGGCATTTGGGGCACGAAGAGCACCTGGGGCCGCATTCAGAATGTCGGGGGGTGACGGCGGGTCGGCGTTCCCTTCTCCCGCGTTGCGGGAGAAGGTGGCCCTCGCGTCAGCGAGGGTCGGATGAGGGAACTTACCACTTTAACAATCCAGAGAATTTGGCGCGGCGATGCCCTCATCCGTCGCGCATTCGCGCGACACCTTCTCCCGCGAAGCGGGAGAAGGGAGTAACGCCGATTCGAGTCGATTAATTGGAGCATTGTCGAGGCGTCAAATCGTCAGCGAAAATGACGCCGATAAATTTAAGCAAAGTGAAGGCTTTACCCTATAGTCTTCGCGATCGGCGCAGCCGTTCGCTGGCTGCGTTTTCGCGGCGAGAGCGGCGGCTTTTCCGTCCCTCGACAGACAGGCTTCGCAAATGTTCGGACCTACTGCCAAGCTGGCGATCGGCGTCGCCTTCGCAGCTTTCGTGACGGCGCAGATCTTCGCTCATTTTGGTCAGAACGGAGCGCCGACGAACGAGACCATTCGAGCCGTTGCCGCCACCAACGCCGTTGTGAAGACGCTGTCGGCGCCGCCTGTCGCTCCGCTGCGCGCGAGCTATGGCGAAGTTAGAATCGCCGCCGACAGTTTGGGCCAGTACGCCGCCGACGTCGAAATCGACGGGAGCCGCATTCACATGCTCGTCGACACCGGCGCGAGTTCCGTCGCTCTCTCTTACGAGGACGCGGCCGCCGTCGGGCTCTATCCTGCGCCGTCCGATTACAAATATGCGGTCGGCACGGCGAACGGCACGGCGAAGGTGGCGCGGGTCAAGCTGCGGCAGGTGCGCCTCGGCGAACTGGTCGTCCGCGACGTCGACGCCTTCGTTGGCGAGCGCGGCGCGCTGGGCAAGAGCCTGCTCGGCATGAGTTTTCTATCCAAGTTGTCGCACATCGAGGCGGCTGCGGGCGCGCTGGTGTTGAAGCAGTAAAGCGCGCCGCGAACGTCCATCTCCGTCATTCCATTTGCATCCCTTGCAACCGCGTGTTTGCCCGGCGAGGGTCAGATTCGAGGATGAATTTGGCCTTTTCGCCGATTTTCCCTTATGTCCTTCGCGATCCGATGATTTTCCGAGGAGAAACGATGTTTCCGAAGCCCGTCGCCGATGTTGCGCCCAACACTTACGCCTATGAGCAGACGCCGCTCGTCAAGCCGACCGGCTTTCGCGAATATGACGCGCGCTGGCTTTTCGAGAAAGAGCTCAATTTGATGGGCGTTCAGGCGTTGGGCATGGGTCTTGGCGCATTGCTGCATGAAATGGGCGTCGCCCCCGAACTGGTAACCGGCCATGATTACCGCGCCTATTCTTCGTCGATCAAATTGGCGCTGGTCACTGGCCTCATGGCCGCCGGCGTGCGCGTTCACGACATCGGCCTGGCGCTGTCTCCGATGGCCTATTTCGCCCAGTTCGCACTCGACGTTCCGGCGGTCGCCATGGTGACCGCCTCGCATAACGACAACGGTTGGACCGGCGTCAAAATGGGCGCGCAGCGCCCCGTCACGTTCGGTCCGGAGGAAATGGGCCGCTTGAAGGAAATCGTTCTTTCGGGCAAGTTCCGCCTGACGGACGGCGGCTCTTACCGTTTCGTTGAGAATTTAGCCGCGCGTTATCTCGACGATCTAGTCGCCGGCGTGAAGCTTTCCCGCAAGCTGAAAGTCGTGTGCGCTTGCGGCAACGGCACGGCGGGCGCCTTCGCGCCGAACATGCTGGAGCGCTTGGGTTGCGAAGTCGTGCCGCTCGATGTCGAGCTCGATTACACGTTCCCGCGCTACAATCCCAACCCCGAAGATCTTCATATGCTGCACGCCATGGCCGACAAGGTGCGCGCAACGAAGGCCGATGTCGGATTGGGGTTCGATGGCGACGGCGACCGCTGCGGCGTCGTCGACAACAATGGCGAGGAGATCTTCGCCGACAAGATCGGCGTGATGCTGGCGCGCGACCTCGCCAAGCTCTATCCCGGCGCCACATTCGTCGTCGACGTGAAATCGACCGGGCTGTTCGCGACTGATCCGGAGCTCGTCGCACATGGCGCCAAGGCCGACTATTGGAAGACCGGCCATTCTTACATCAAACGCCGCGTCACCGATTTGAAAGCGCTGGCCGGCTTCGAGAAGTCGGGGCATTTCTTCTTTAACGAGCCGATCGGGCGCGGTTATGACGATGGGCTGCTCACGGCGATCCATATCCTTAAGATGCTCGATCGCAACCCCAGCAAGTCGATGGCCGATCTTTACGCAGCGCTGCCGAAGACGTGGGGCTCGCCGACCATGGCGCCGCATTGCGACGACGAGAAGAAATACGACGTCGTCGCCAAGGTGACCGCGCGCTTTGCGCGGATGCGCGCCGATGGCGAGCGGCTCATCGGCCAGCCCATTCGCGATCTGGTCACCGTGAACGGCGTGCGCGTGACTGTCGCCGACGGCACCTGGGGGCTGGTGCGCGCTTCGTCCAACAAACCCGAGCTGGTCGTGGTCGTCGAGAGTCCGGCGTCATTGGCGCGCATGCGCGAAATGTTTTCGGCTGTCGATGCGGTATTGCGCGAGAACGCGGAAGTCGGCCCTTACAATCAGACGATTTGATACGTAGGGGAGGTGATTGGGATATTTGCGGAGGACCGCGAGCCTTCAGGCTCGCCAGAGAGATTGCGAGCCTGAAGGCTCGCGGTCCATTCCGGACTCAGCGTTTCGGCGGGCTCGACGAACTTTCATGCGACCGCATGGTTTCGATGGTCTGCGCCAAATATTCCTTGTCGTCGGCCAGATCGATCGTTGGCGTGCAATCTGGGTAACAAGAATATGATTCTCGACGCAACCCTCGTTGGACGACAAGATTGTCCTTGTTGGGGAGAACGTGGATGGTGGTTTCGCCGACTTGGTTTCCAGTCTGATCGAGCAAGATGAGGTTGGTCGTTCCAAAGCTTTTGCCGGTGATCACCATGAGCTGATTGCTCTTTAGCATCGTAATGTCGGCGACCATTGGATTGCCGACCACCAGCGTTTGGGCGCCTTCCGGCATTCTGACGACGCGCGCGCGGTCGAGATCGACAAGAATCGCTTTATCGTTCGCAAGGGCGCGGGTTTGTAAGCCGATGACGGCGAAGGCCAGGAGCCCGAGCCATCGAAGGAGCCGCCTGGAAGACATCTTGCACCTCGCCACGCAAACGTTGAGAACGCTGCCGCCCTCCGCGCTCGCTCTGCGAGGAGCGCGGGCGGCGGACATCGTTTCATGTAGAACATCGAATGGTGAATCTTTGTTGAAGCTTGAGGCGTTTTACCACAAGCGGCATTCGGCGATGACTCCGCCCCGCGTCATGGATCGACGCCCTGGCGTCGGAGACAAACGCGTATCGGATTGCAAGCATTTTTCAACTATAACGGCCGATGGACGCGCGATCGCCAGAGTCTCGGATCGGATTAACATGATCGCAAGGACTGAGCGCTAGTTTCGACGCTGATCCAGCGGCGATGACGAACAAAGGCGCCGTTGGCGTTACGTAACGGAGCCAGGAGTCAAGAGTTATGAAGAAGTTTTTCTCGCGCTATCTGAAGGACGAATCCGGCGCCACCGCGATCGAGTATGGCTTGATCGCCAGCTTGATCGCGGTCGCCATCGTCGCCACCGTCACTACGGTGGGCACCAGGCTGACGGCCAAGTTCACCGCGGTCTCCAACGCCCTCCAGTGAGACGAACCAAGACGACGTCGCGTCGTTTGCCCATTCAGAGCGGCCCCGCAATCGGGGCCGCGGCTTTTTGCGTCGCCCGCGGCCTGAAGCGCCGTTAACTGTGGGTCAATCTGTCTTTGATACCGGGTCGGGGCAATCGACTGGGATTTCTCCCTCTCCCCGCAAGCGGGGAGAGGCAATGCCCGAACTGATTGTTTGGATTTCGTCGCCTTGAGCGGGAACGCCTCATGATCGCCGCCGCCGCGTTTGTCGTTTTTCCGATGCTCATGGCGTTTTCCGCGTTCGCCGATCTCTTCACCATGACGATTCCCAACCGGGTGTCGTTGCTGCTGATCGGCGTCTTCGCCGCGCTCGTCGTTTATCTTCATATGCCCTGGGAGGCGGTCGCGTTGCACGTGTCATGCTCGCTGGCCGTGCTGCTTCTGACATTCGTGATGTTCTACTTTGGTTGGATCGGCGGCGGCGATGCGAAACTCGCGGCTACGACCGCGTTGTGGCTCGGTTGGGATAATCTTCTCGATTACGGGCTGATCGCCTCGCTCATCGGCGGAGCTTTGACCTTGGCGATCCTCGCAGTGCGGAGCGTGAGCATGCCGCAGTCGCTGCTCTCGTTAAAGTTCGTGGCGCGTCTTTGCGAAAAAGATGGCGGCGTGCCTTATGGAATTGCGCTCGCCATGGCTGGGCTCCTGGTCTATCCGCACACCAGCGTGTGGACGAGCTTGGCGGGCGTCTGAGCGGCGGGCGCGAACACCCTCTCCCTCTGGGCTACGGGAGTCACACATCTTTCGGGGCGGTCGTTTCGGCGGGGCGCCAACCCTTCTCCCGCGTCGCGGGAGAAGGTGGCCCGGCGAAGCCGGGTCGGATGAGGGCCGGCGCCACCCTCCGAAACTGACGCAGAACAACCGGCCCGAACCCCACGCAAGGCCCGTCGGCGAGGCAGTTCGCAAGCGCCCTCATCCGACCCTCGCTAACGCGAGGGCCACCTTCTCCCGTTTCACGGGAGAAGGGACGCGCGAACCGTCCGGCTCGTAACAAGCCGTTAACCTTAATTTGATCTTTATCGTCTTAAATTCGCGCTCGATCGGATCGAGGCGGCTGGAATATTAAAACGATGAACAAGGCGCAGATCGTGGTTCTTGGCGTCGCTCTTGCCGCCGGCGGGGGCGCCTTCCTGATGATGAGCCGCTCCAGCCAGCCGCCGGCCGTCGTTCCGGTCGTTCAGGCGCCCGCCCTCGACGAGGTTCTCGTCGCGGCTCGCGATCTTCCTTACGGCATGGCGCTCAACGATCAGGACACGGCTTGGATCTTGTGGCCGCTAGCCGCCGTTCCGCAAGGCGCCACGCGCAAGAGCGAGACGCCCAACGCCAAAGAAGAGATCAAAGACTCTCTCGTGCACGTCCCGATCGCCAGCGGCGATCTGCTTCGCCGCGACAGATTGATCAAGGGGCAGAGCGCCGGACTGATGTCGACCATGCTGCCATCCGGACGTCGGGCGGTGGCGATCGACGTGTCGCTCAACACCACGGCAGGCGGCTTTATTCTGCCCAACGATCATGTCGACGTCATCCGAACCTACCGGGATCAGGAGCAGACCAAGGACCGCGGCGTGGAGGTGTTCGGCTCGGAGGTCTTGCTTAGCAATGTGCGTGTCCTCGCCATGGGTCAGACGGTCGAGACGAAGAGTGGCGATCCTGTCATCACCGGCGCGACTGCAACCTTGGAACTGGATGCGGGTCAGGCCGAGCTGGTCGTTCTCGCGCAGCGCACCGGGCAGCTCGCTCTCGCTCTGCGCGCCCTGACCGATGCTCGACCGACGGACGCAAACGGCGAATTTCCGCCGGAGACCGGCGGAAACATGACGATCGTGCGTTTCGGGGCGCCGGTAACCTTGCGTTCCCATTAAGCGCCGTCTCTGGCTGAGGTTTGATCATGGGAACGGAGAATGGCCAAGGTGCGTCCCACATGACCCGCTCGATATTCGGTTTTGTCGGCGTCGTCGCGGCGACGTTGGTCGCCGCCGCCGGCGCCGCGCCGCTTGCTCTGAGCCAGGACAGATGGGGCGCCGAGTCTTCCGACGGAGCGACCCTGTCGCGCCGGATCGCCATGGGCGTGGGTAAATCGATCATTGTCGATCTGCCCGGCGAAGCCGCGGAAATCGTCGTCGGCAATCCGAAAGTCGCGAACGCTGTGGTCCGCTCGACGCGTAAGCTTTACGTGATGGGCGTCGATTCGGGTCAAACCACCATCTTCGCGGTCGATCGCGTCGGGCGGCAGATCGCCAACCTCGAGATCAGCATCGGCCGTGACGTCGGCGAGCTCGGTCCATTGCTCAAGGCGGCTTTGCCCAAGTCGAACATCGTGGCGCGAACCGTCAACGATTCGATCATTCTCACCGGGACGGTCTCGGCGGCCGGAGAGGCGCAGCGCGCCGTCGACATCGCCAAGGGATTTGCGACGAGGTCGGCGGCGGCGCTGCCCGGCGCCGGCGCCGCCCTCGGCGGCGCACCCGCCGCCGATGGCCTCGTCGTGAACGCGCTCACCATCCAAAACGACGACCAGGTGATGTTGAAGGTCACCGTGGCCGAAATCGAACGCAAGGTCATCAAGCAGCTCGGGTTCTCCGCGGACGCCATCGCGGGCGAGACGATTCTCAACGGCGCTTGGGGAAGGCTCATTCAGGACAATCCATTCGTGGTCAATAAGAACCTGGCCAACAACAGCGCGCTGATCGTCAATGGGCCGAACGGCACCGCCGCTACGCTGAAAGCGTTCGAACGCTACGGGGTTTCGCGGGTGCTCGCCGAGCCGACCGTCACCGCTGTTTCCGGCGAAGCCGCCAAATTGACGGTCGGCGGCGAAATCGCCGTGCCGGGAGCTTATTCCTGCGTTCAGGCCGGCAGCGTGTCTTCGAACTTCTGTGCGCCGAGCATTATTTTCAAGCCATACGGCGTGTCGTTGAATTTCTCGCCTGTTGTGGTGTCGGAAGGACGAATCCTCCTGCATCTCGCCGCCGAGGTGACGGAAGTTGATCTGCAAACGACATTCACCTACGCGAACGTCGCCGTGCCTGGCTTCAAAACGCGCAAGAACGAGACGACAATCGAATTGCCGTCGGGCGGCTCGATTGCGACCGCGGGATTGTTGACCCAGAAATCAGATCAAGTGATCAACGGCCTTCCGGGATTGCTGAATCTGCCGATCCTTGGAGCGCTGTTTCGTTCGCGGGACTATCAGCGCAATGAAACGGACCTGCTCATCGTGGTGACGCCTTACATCGTGAAGGCTGTCTCGTCTCACGAGGTCTCGCGTCCCGATGACGGCTTCGCAGAGGCCAGCGATCCACAGGCTTGGCTTCTCGGACGCGTCAATCGCCTCTATGCCAGCCGCAACAATCCGCAAATGCTGCAGAAATTCAAAGGCCGCATCGGCTTCATCCAGGATTGAGCGAAGAACTTACCAAGAGCTTGCGAGGGGTCGCGCGCATGCAAAAACAATTACCAACGCCCAATTGGCGGACGCGTGGCGGCGTCATGGCCAATATGCTCGGGCGCGCTCGAACGCTGAGCCTCGCTCTAATAGGCGCGGCTTTGATTGTTGCGCTCGCTGGCTGCGGCGTGAACAGAGTTCTTCCGCCGCCCGCGACAGCTTATGACTACCGCGATCGGCATCCTGTCGTTCTCGCCGACGCGACCAATACGCTCGACGTCTTCCCTGCCGCGCAAGGACAAAGGCTCGATTATGCGACGGCGAGCCGCATTCGTGAGTTTGTCGCGCGCTATCGTCGCCTCGGACACGGCCCGCTCACCGTTCTGGCGCCGGCCGGCGCGCCCAACGACGCCGGCGCGCGCGTCGGCGTCGATAAAGTCAGGCGCGCATTGGTTGCGGCGGGCGTCGGCGGTTCGCTGATTGTCGGAACCTACCCCGTCACCGACCCGGATTTGGCCGCGCCGCTGCGCCTGTCCTTCAAAGGACTGAAAGCTAAGGTCGCCGATCGCTGCGGCGAATGGCCGGGCGACCTGGCGTCGGCGAGTTCGGTAGAAGGCTGGGACAACGCCAGCTATTGGAACTTCGGATGCGCCAATCAGACCACCTTGGCGGCCCAGATCGCCGATCCACGCGATTTGGCGGCGCCGCGCGCCAGTACCGATTCCGATATCGAAATGCGTATGCGGGCGATCGGAAATGTGCGTGAGGGCGAGGATCCAGGGACACACTGGTCGGTCAAAGGCTCCAACATCAGCAGTGTCGGCGCCGGCGGCGGCGAGGGCGGCGGCGGCGGCGGGGGAGGCAATTGATGACCGAGCCGCATAGCAACCAAGGCGTCAGACGCAATGAAGGCGTGAGTCAGATCGCGCCCGTGCCGAGAATTTCCGTGCAGGCGTTCTGCGAGACTCCGGATGTCGCCGCGGTCATCAATGGCGCAGTCGACGATCGCCGCATGGATAAGGCGCATGTCAAGATTCATATGGGCGGAGCTCAGGCGGCCATTGAGGCCTTTCGTTCAGCTTCGACGCCCAATCTGATCGTGTTGGAGTCGGTCAGTGGTCGCGCGACGCTGATTGAGCAACTGGAGACGCTCTCCGAGTTCTGCGACGCCGGCACGAAAGTGGTGGTCATCGGCCATGAGAACGACATCGCGCTCTATCGCGATCTGACGTCGCGCGGCGTCAGCGACTACATCGTCGCGCCCTTTGACGTGCTGAGCTTCATTCGTCAAATCTCCCGCCTTTACGATGTCGCCGCTGGCGGAGATTGTTTTGGCCGGATTATCGCGGTGGCTGGCGCCAAGGGCGGCGTCGGCGCGTCGAGCATCGCTCATAATCTCGCGTGGTCGATCGCTCACGATCTTCATTTTCAAACGGTGATCGCCGACCTCGATCTGCCATTCGGCACCACCGGCCTCGATTTCAATCAGGATCCGCCGCAGGGTATTGCCGACGCCGTCTTCGCGCCTGATCGCGTGGACGCCAATCTTGTCGACCGCTTGCTGTCGAAATGCAGTGAAACACTGAGCATTCTCGCGGCGCCGGCGACGCTCGATCGCCTATACGATTTTCCGGAGACCGCTTTCGACGCACTCATCGACATTTTGCGTTCGACCACCCCATGTACGGTGCTTGACGTTCCGCATCAATGGACCGCATGGACGCGTCGCGTCGTGGTCGCCGCGGACGAGGTGGTTATCGTCGCCAGTCCGGACCTCGCCAATCTGCGCAACGCCAAGATCTTGTTCGATGCTTTGCGCCAGGCGCGGCCCAACGACCATATTCCGCGCGTCGTCTTGAATTGTGTCGGCGTGCCGCGGCGGCCCGAAATCGCCGTGAATGATTTCTCCAAGGCGATCGAGACGGCGCTGGCGGCTGTCATTCCCTTCGAGCCGAGGCTGTTTGGCACCGCCGCGAACAACGGACAGATGCTCGCCGAAGTGGAGAATGGCGGTAAGATCGTCGAAGCCTTAAACGAGCTCGGCCGTTCCCTGATGGGCAAGGCCGGGGTTGGCGGGGACAAGAAGTCGCTGCTGCAGCCCTTGCTGGCCTGGGTTTCCCGCAAGAAGGCTGGCTGAGAAGCAAGCCCGCGAAATTTTCTGGGATTGAACGAATGTTCGGGAAACGGAAGAGCGTCGACGAAACGGGAGCCGCGAGCGTACGGAAGGCTCAGGCGGCGCCGACGCCCGCGTCCGAGCGTCAGTTTTCCGCTTCCGTGCAGACGGAAAGCCATCAGCCGCCTGCTTCCCGTGTCGCGATTGCCACCGAGCAGAAGAAGTCCGAAGACTATTACGTTACCAAGGGCGCCATCTTCGGCGCGCTGATCGAAGCTATCGATCTCGCGCAGCTCGCCAAACTCGATCCCGACAACGCTCGCGAGGAAATTCGCGACATCGTCAACGAAATCATCTCGATCAAGAACGTGGTCATGTCGATTTCCGAGCAGGAGGAACTGCTCGACGACATCTGCAACGACGTGTTGGGTTACGGGCCGCTTGAGCCTCTGCTGGCGCGCGACGACATCGACGATATCATGGTCAACGGCGCGTTGAAGACCTACATCGAAGTCGGCGGCAAGATTCAGCTGACCGCCATTCGCTTCCGCGACAACTCCCAGCTCATGAACATATGTCAGCGCATCGTCAGTCAGGTCGGCCGCCGGGTCGACGACTCGTCGCCCATCTGCGACGCGCGTTTGGCCGACGGCTCGCGCGTCAACGTCATTGCGCCTCCCTTGGCGATCGACGGTCCCGCGCTCACCATTCGTAAGTTCAAGAAGGACAAGCTGACGCTGGATCAGTTGATCCGCTACGGCTCCATATCGCGCGAGGGCGGCGAGGTCTTGAAGATCATCAGCCGCGTGCGCTGCAACGTGCTGATTTCCGGCGGCACCGGCTCCGGCAAGACGACCTTGCTCAACTGCTTGGCCAACTACATCGAAGGCGACGAGCGGGTCGTGACCTGCGAGGACGCGGCCGAACTCCAGTTGCAGCAACCGCATGTGGTGCGTCTCGAAACGCGGCCGCCGAATCTCGAGGGGCAGGGCGCGGTCACCATGCGCGATCTCGTGAAGAACTGTCTTCGCATGCGTCCCGAACGCATCATCGTCGGCGAGGTCCGCGGACCGGAAGCGTTCGACTTGTTGCAAGCGATGAATACTGGTCACGACGGATCAATGGGGACGCTGCACGCCAATTCGCCGCGCGAGGCGATGGGGCGTCTCGAGTCGATGATCACCATGGGTGGTTTTTCGCTGCCGGCGCAAACCATTCGCAACATGATCGTCGCGTCGATAGACATCATCGTCCAAGCGGCTCGCCTTCGCGACGGCTCACGCCGCATCACCCACATCACCGAGGTTCTCGGAATGGAGGGCGACGTCGTCACGATGCAGGATCTGTTCGTCTATGAGATCCAAGGCGAGGACGCCAACGGCAAGATCATCGGACGTCATAAGTCGACGGGCATCGGTCGGCCGCAATTCTGGGAGCGCGCGCGCTACTATGGCGAAGAAGAGCATCTCGCGGCCGCGCTCGACGCGGCAGTGGTCGTGGATCCTGAATAAAGGCGAGCGGAGGCGCAACCATGGATCAACATCCGGTCATCATCGCAGGTTTGATCACGGTCATGGTCGCCGGCGGCATGTACGCGTTGGTCTATCCCTATCTTTCGGGTGACATCAAGGCGCAGAAGCGCGCGGCGTCCTTGATCACGTCTGCCGATCGCGGCGGCGGAAGCAGGGTTTCCGATCCGGCCAAGCGCCGTAAGATGATCTCCGAGAACTTGAAGGACATCGAGGCGCAGAACAAGAAGCCCAAGAAGAGGGTGTCGGTCGAACAGCGGATCGCTCAAGCCGGCCTGAACGTGTCGCGGCGGTCGTTCTTCATCGGGTCCGCCCTGTTCGCCCTAATGATGACGCTCGTCTTGTTGATGATCAACAACAATCCGCTCGTCGTTGTGGGCGGCGGGGCCGCCTCGCTATTGGGCGCGCCCGACTGGGTGCTGCGGTTCTTGCGCAAACGCCGCATGGCGAAATTCATCGACGAGTTTCCCGGCGCCGTCGACATCATCGTGCGCGGCGTCAAGGCGGGTCTTCCGGTCGGCGATTGCTTTCGCACGATCGCTAATGAGACGCCGGAGCCAGTGCGCGGCGAATTTCGGAAGATCATCGAATCGACGGCGATGGGGTTAACGATCGGCGAAGCGACCGAGCGCTTCGCCGAGCGCGTTCCGGTGTCGGAGGCTTCATTTTTTGCCATTGTCATCAGTATTCAGCAGAAGTCCGGCGGGAATCTGGCCGAGGCGCTCGGCAATCTTTCCGCCGTGTTGCGCGATCGCAAGAAGATGCAGGGAAAGATTAAGGCGATGTCCTCGGAGGCCAAGGCTTCGGCAGGCATCATCGGCAGCTTGCCGTTCCTCGTCGGCGGGGCCGTCTGGCTCACCACGCCGAGTTATATGATGATCTTGTTCACCACCGGCGTCGGCAAGGCGATCGTGGCCGGCAGTCTCGTCTGGATGGCGATCGGGGTCGCCATCATGAAGAAAATGATCAGTTTCGACTTCTGAGTGAGGGCCGCTTCTTTAAGGCGTCGCGCATGATCGCAACAGGTCGCAGCAGGCAGTGAGAGAACGAGCGTCATGATCGACGAGATCATCAAGGATGCGCGCAACGTGCAGCTGATCGTCAGCCTGCTGGTCGCCGTGGCGGTCGTTGCGACGATGCTCACGTTGGGGATGCGGTTCTTGAGCTCGGATACATTGGCGCGGCGCATGAAGAGCGTGGCGAACGAGCGTGAGCGGATCAGGGTGCGTGAACGGGCCGCCCAGGCCAACAACAAGTCTCTGCGCCAGCAGCCTAAAGTCTATATGAAGCAGATCGTCGACAGGTTCTCGCTGTCGACTTGGCTGAATACGGAAGACTCGAAGATGAAACTGGCTTCTGCCGGTTTTCGGGGACCTCAGGCGGAGGTGGCGTTTCTATTTTTCCGTCTCGTCACGCCGATCGCCTTCTTGCTGCTATCCCTATTCTACCTGTTTGTGCTCGACCGTCACGACTGGTCGTTCATGATCAGGCTCGCCGCCGTGATCGGGGCGACTTACGTCGGGATCAAGGCGCCGGAGATCTTCATCAGCAACGCCATCTCCAGACGTCAACAGACCATGCGGCTGGCGTTTCCGGATGCGCTCGATCTGATGCTGATCTGTGTCGAATCCGGCATGTCGATCGAGCACGCTTTTCGCAAGGTTGGCCAAGAAATCGGCGTGCAATCGGCGCCGCTCGCCGAGGAATTCGCGTTGGCGACAGCTGAGTTGTCCTATTTGCCGGATCGGCGGATGGCCTATCAGAACCTTGCGACGCGCACCGGTCTCGACACCGTCAAACACATATCGACTGTTCTCATTCAGGCGGAAAAATACGGCACGCCGCTTGGCAAGGCGCTGCGTGTCACCGCGCAGGAAAGTCGCGACCAGCGCATGATGGCGGCCGAGCAAAAGGCCGCTGCGTTGCCGCCCAAACTCACCGTCCCGATGATCTTATTCTTCCTGCCGGTGTTGTTGGCCGTCGTGATGGCGCCGGCGGTCATTCAGGTGATGAAGGCGGTAGGGTGAGACAGCGCGGATTGCTCCCTCGCCCCGCTCGCTGGGAGAGGCGATGGCCGGCCTTGCGCGTCGCGTTTGATCAGCGCTCCGCGTCGGCGTCAGCTTGGCGCCGGCGCCCTGGCGCGTCGGCGTTCGCTTTGGCGCCGGCGGCGTCGAGATTTTGAATCTCCCGCCACGTGTTCGATTGCGAGATCATCTGGCGGATCGAGGCGACGTTGGCGGCCGCGTCGATCGGCGGAAGATCGCGTCGCGACCACTCCTCGGCTTGGGCGAATTTGCCTTCGAGGGCGAGAACGAGAGCGAGATTTTGGCGCACCCGCATGTCGGCTTGCGGTTGCTGGGCGGCCAACAGCAGCGTTTGCTCGGCGCGCGGAAGCTCTCGCGACAAGGCATAGGACAAGCCGAGATTGGAGAGCACGGTCGACTCGTTTGGCCTTATCTTCAGGGCGGATTCGTAGTAGTTGCGGGCATCCTCGTGGGCGCCGAGCTGGTCGGCGATCGAGCCTTGGGCCGACAGCACCGACCAATCCGGCCGCTCCGGCGTGTGCGCTTTGCTCAAGACGTCGGCCGCTTCCTTGAGCCGGCCCGCGTCGGCCAACGCCTTGCCATAGGCGGCGAGCACTTTGAGGTCTTCGGGATTTTGGATCGCCGCCCCTTGCAACACGGCGACGGCCTGTGCGTTCTGACCCAACGCATGCAGCGCCCGCGCATAGGTGAGCGCGATGGTCTTATCTTTGGGGCGAGCATCGTAGCGTCGTCCCCAATCCTCGGCGAAGCGCCGCAATTCGCCTTCTTCCGTCGGCAGCTTGGCATTGGCGCTCAGGCCGATCGAGCCGGTCACGTCGTTAAAGGTTTTGTTGCAGCCGCCAAGACCGAGCAGCGCAGCGACAGAAAACGCCATGGCGAGGAGAGAGGGCGAGGCAGCCTTGGTCACGGCGCAGCTTTCCGTTCTCGTTAAAGAAGCTCGGAGTCAGCAATAAAGCGTTAACCCTAATGGTTGCTTAACGAGTCGTGGCGGGCCGGCCTTGTTGTTGCGGCGCTTCGTCGCCGACCCTGCCGCTTGGGCGCATTTCGACGTCTATTGCTGGAATGGCGCGGCGCGGCCAGGGCATCCGGAAGGCGGGGATATACAGGTCGCCCGGCTGCTCTATGATCTCGTCGAGCGGCGGGCGGGGCAGGGGAGCATGGCATCGTGAGCGCCAATTTCGACCGACGCTTGACGCCGGCCCGCGCCGATCTCGCCGCGCGTCATCTCGAGGGTCAAGTCGCCGCCGAGCGCTTCGTCGATGGCGTCCTGATGCAGGTGAAGGACGGCGTCGCCGACGTAAAGCGCGAGCCGCGCCCGGACGCGCCGCTCGACACGCAGGTTCTTTATGGCGAACGGCTGACCGTTTACGACGAAGAGGAGGGCTGGGCGTTCGCGCAGCTCGAACGCGATCATTATGTCGGCTGGGTCGCCGCCAACGTGCTGTGGCGCGAGATCAACAAGCCGACGCATCGCTTATGCGCGCCGCGCAGCTTTGTTTATCCGCGCCCCAACATCAAGGAGCCGCCGCTGCTGGCGCTGCCGCTCGGCGCCGAACTGGAGATCGTCGGCGACGAGGGCGCCTTCGCCGTCACCAGCGAAGGCGGCTTGGTTTTTCGCGCCCATCTGGTCGGCGTGGGCGAGCCGGTCGCGGATTTCGTCTCTGTGGCCGAAACGCTGCTCGGCGCGCCTTATCTGTGGGGCGGCAAGACATCGCTCGGCGTCGATTGCTCCGGGCTCGTGCAGGCCTCGCTGCTGCTCGCCGGCGTCGACGCGCCGCGCGACACCGACCTGCAAGAGGCGGCGCTCGGCGAGACGTTGGAGGAGGGCGCGGCTCTCCAACGCGGCGATCTCGTCTTCTGGAGAGGGCATGTCGGAATCATGCGCGACGGCGCGACGCTCCTGCACGCCAACGCCACGCATATGCTGGTTTCCAGCGAGCCGTTGCAAGACGTGCGCGCCCGCAATTTGCGCTCCGGCGCGGGGCCGGTCACCAGCATCAGACGTCTTTCTCGAACCATCGACGAGAGGCGCCGCGGCGCCTAAATATCGAAGCGCGGATGGCGGCGTTCGCGGCGGGGAGGCGCGCATGATCTTCCGGCAAATGTTCGACAGCGTGTCCTGCACCTATAGCTACCTGCTCGCCGGCCGGCGCGGCGGCGAGGCGCTGATGATCGATCCGGTGCTGGAGAAAGTCGATCGCTACATCCAGTTGTTGCGCGAGCTCGACCTCAAGCTGGTCAAGGCCATTGATACGCACACGCATGCCGACCACATCACCGGCCTCGGAGCGCTTCGCGATCGAACGCGCTGCATTACGGTGATGGGCGAGCAAAGCGGCGTCGACGTCGTCTCGATGCGCGTTCGCGACGGAGAGCGCATCGACATCGAGGGCGTGGACCTCGAGGCCGTTTACACGCCCGGACACACGAACGATTCGTACAGTTTCTTGATGCCGGACCGCGTCTTCAGCGGCGACACCTTGCTGATCCGCGGCACCGGCCGCACCGACTTCCAGAACGGCGATCCGCGCGCCGAATACCAATCCCTATTCGGACGGCTGCTCAAGCTGCCGGAGGCAACGCTCGTTTACCCGGCGCACGATTACAAGGGCGACACGGTGAGCACGATCGGCGAGGAACGGGCGTTCAATCCGCGCCTGCAGGTCAAGTCGATCGACGAATACGTCGACATCATGAACAGCCTGCACTTGCCAAATCCCAAGATGATGGACGTGGCCGTGCCGGCCAACATGCGGATCGGCCTGCGGCAGGAGGAAATCGCGCGGCGCGGCTGGGCGCTTGCGCCGGACCAGGCGCTCGGCCTCGTCGGGCGGGCGGACATCGCGCTGATCGACTTGCGCGAGCCGCACGAACGCGAGGCGCAAGGCGCCATCCCGGGCTCGATCTCGGCGCCTTACCCCCAGTTGGACGACAATCTGCGTCCCGGCGGCAGGCTCCGCGAGCTGGCCGCGGACCCTGACAAGCGCCTGGTCTTCTATTGCGCTTTCGGCGAGCGCTCGGCGATGGCGGTCGAGGCCGCGCAAAGCGCCGGCTTATCCTCGGCCCGCCACATCGAGGGCGGTATCGACGCCTGGAAAAAGGCGAAGGGACCGGTCGTTCACTGATGGCTGCTCCCGGCGCGCCGCTTCGGCTCGCGCACCGCTTTCTCGAGAGCCATGCGGATGAATCTTTGATAGGGGATGCCGATGCGCGTGGCGCGATCGCGCACGGCGTCGAGCAGCTGCTCGGGCAGACGGAGATTGACGGCCTTGTCCTTGCGTTTGAGTTCGAAACGCATGGGAACCAAGCCGGAGAGGTCATATTCGGCAAGGTCGGCGTTTGCGACGAACGCCTCGGCCTCGGCGTCACTTTTCAACGTCGGGAGCTTCTTTTTCATAATAGGCGGCCTACAATTTTGTGTAGACAAATGTCAATAAGTTGCTTGTCGTCGCTGGTCCGGCCGTCCTCACCGGCGCATCGCCAACGATCGCCGAGCCGGAAAGGCGACAGTGCGGCTCCTTTTCGCAATTATCTTCCGCATGCGGCAAGCCCTTGAAAAGGCGGGGGCCGCGGCTGGATGCGAAAGGCTTGAGATATGCACGGCGGGCGCAATGTCGGCTTTCTTGGGAACTACGGACGAGGAGGACAACGGGGGGCTTCGTCTGACCCATGCGCAACATCCGAGCACGGCAGCGCCGGTCCGGCGGTGAGGCCAATAGGGCGGATGCCGTACCAAAAATGACCGAGCTATCGTTCCGACTTTGGCTTCCACTCGCGTGCGAGCTTCTGCGCCTCGGCTATCTGGGCAGGGCTCATCTTGGCGGCGACGGCGGCGCGGCCCTGCGCGGCCAACTTGCGAATATCTGCGTTCGTCTCATCACTCGGGCTTAATTGGGAAACGGCAAGGTTGAACCACTTGTGCGCCTCTACATAGTCTTGGGGCACGCCGTGGCCGTCTCTGTACATGGTCCCAAGGAATGACTGGGCGTAGGCGTTGCCTTGGTCCGCAGCCTTACGATACCACTTCACCGCCTGCGCGTAGTTCTGCGGCACGCCCATGCCTTTGCTGGACATGAATCCGAGTTCGTGCTGCGCATCGGCGTTGCCCTGGTCCGCAGCCTTACGATACCACTTCACCGCCTCCGCGTAGTTCTGCGGCACGCCCACGCCTTCACCGTATATGAACCCGAGCCTAGACTGCGCTTCGGTGTGGCCTTGGTCCGCAGCCTTACGATACCACTTTATCCCCTCAGCGAGATTCTGCGGCACGCCCTCGCCTTTATTGTACATATTTCCGAGAAGGAACTGGGCGGCAGCGTCGCCTTTGTCAGCCAGCGAACTAAGGAGCCGCAGAGCAGTCGCGTAGTCGCCTCTGTCATACGCAGAGTTAGCATCTTCGAACGGGCCAGCGGCCAAGGGGGCAGCAAAGCTCGACACCAGAATGATGGTGGTGAGGACGCGTTTGAGTGCAAGCTTCATAGTCTGTGACCTTCGGACCGCTTATCAGCGTGGATTCGAGCGCATCTGATGAACATATGTAGCTCTCTTCGAATGACATGCTTCCTCGAGCTTTTTGAGCAGCTTGGCTAGACCGTCCAAATCGAATTGTTGTGTCAACAAAGAAAATCGTTTGCTCGAAATCACTCCGGTACTCGAATTTAGGCTTGTCGGGTTATAGGCAATTTCAGAGTGCGCCAGAGCCTTGTTGCGAAGGGTCTCACATTCGATGTGAATTTCCTTCTCGTGGGCAGACGGGACAATTAGGTGCTCAAGATTCAGACGTGATGTTGCTTTGAGATTTTGTTTCGATTTCTCATTGGGTGAGAACGGGCGATAATACGCAATAATTGCCATGAACAACAGCGCCTCGAATACGAGCTCATTCGGAAGATGCTTTCGAGCTTCGGCCACACACTCGGAAGCCTTTTCGAAATCGGCTAGCGAAATAGAGTATCTGTTAAATTCTTGTTCGCTGGTTATCTGCATCTTCCGCATCCTGGTCCGCTAAAACTCGCCGCTTGATGGGCGGTGGGTGATAAGTGAACGGGTCACGTGGTCCACTCTTTCCAGAGTATAGCGATCATCGCGACGGCGTGACTTCGAAAAACAGCCACGTTCAGGGTTAAATGGGTCAAAAACAGCAAGAACCCCTTATGAAATATGGCTCTTTTGCATGGTGCAAAATTCTTGATTAACACAGGGGCTCGCGGCAATTCGTCGTGGCGTTGTTGGATGGGTTGTTTGACAGTCGGATAGGGGGGAAGGGGTGGCCGGAACTTTGGTGGGAGGTGTTCCGCAAACCTTTCTTCTCGAGAGGTCGCGGTTCGATAATAATCGTGTCGGCCAAGCCGATCAGTTGTGTCGTCATCGGCCCTGGGCGGGCGACGGCGTCCCCGCCCGCCAAAATGCGGCGGCCATTCGCGGGCGGCAGACTCAGAGCGTCACGCCTTTCGCATCACCTCCAACAACTGGCGATGGATGGCTTCGTTGCCGGCGCAAATGGCGCCCTTGGCCAGCATGTCGGCGCCGCCGTCGAGATCGGTGACGAAGCCGCCTGACTCGCGCACCAGCACCACGCCGGCGGCGATGTCCCAGGCCTTGATGCCGCGCTCCCAATAGCCGTCGCAGCGTCCCGACGCGACCAGCGCGAGATCGAGCGCGGCGGCGCCGAGGCGGCGAATGTTGCCCACCTTGGCCATGGCGGCGGCGAGCTCGATCTTGAACCGCTCATGATCGCCACTTCGCCCGAGCGGCGGAATGCCGCAGGCGACCATCGATTCCGCCAGCGTCTTGCGCGCCGAAACGCGCATGCGGCGGTTGTTGTGATAGGCGCCTTGGCCTTTTTCGGCGATGAAGACGTCGTCGCTCGCGGGATTGTAAACGAGGCCGGCGACAAGGCGCCCCTCGCGCTCCAGGGCGAGCGAAATGGCGAAGATCGGAATCCCGTGCAGGAAGTTCGATGTGCCGTCGAGCGGATCGATGTGCCAGGTGTGGCTTTTGTCGCTGCCCTCGACCGCGCCGCCTTCTTCCATGAGGAAGCCATAGCCCGGACGCGCCCGCGACAATTCCTCGAACAGGGTCTGTTCGGCGCGCTTGTCGGCGGCCGACACGAAATCTCCCGGCCCCTTGACCGAGACTTGCAGGTTCTCGACCTCGCCGAAATCGCGTTTCAACCCGCGTCCGGCCTTGAGGGCGGCGGCGGTCATGACGTTCATCAATGCGGAGCGGATCATGGAGCCTCTGGCGAGGGACGAAGGAGCGGACGGCGGCGGGAGCGTTTCAATGCCCTCCCGGCGCAGCGAGCGTCAAGCGCGCCGAGCGGAGAGGCGATGCGCGATCGTCGCGCGTTAACCGATAGGCAACGGTTGCCCGCTTAAGTCAAAGGGCATTCGTCAACGCGACCTTCTTTGGAGAAGGACCATGGGGCAAGCGCCTGTCGACGCCGCCGCGCCGTTTCGGGACGCGTCCGCTTCCGCTCGTCCCGCCGTCATCGGCCTTAAGTTTCGCAATCGCTCGCAAGCGCGCGTCCTGTCGCGCCGCAGCGACCTCGTGGTTGCGAGCGCCAACAAGACGCGCCTGGCGTATGTCTCGCCGGGACAGCTGCTGCGCCTCTCATTGGTCGTGCTGATCGGCTTGAGCGGCTTCGGCGTTCTGCGAACCGGGACGACGAAGGCCGATGGCCAATCCGCGCGCGGTGACTCGGCGGCGACGCTGCCCGGCCGCTGAACGGCGGCTGACGTCGCCTCGCGCCCAGCATGCGTCAAAACCCTCCGCCATAACTTTAGCTTACGACTGCAATATATTGATTTTAAGTGATTTTAAAACGACCGGCCAGCAGCCTGCGTCGTTCAAAATGAAGGGATAGTCAAACACAATAGCATTGTTTCGATTTGCGAGCCTGAAGGCTCGCGGTCCAAGCGCGGAACCCGGACCGCGAGCCTTCAGGCTCGCATCGATGCGGCCTCCAACAAAGATCGAGATCCTATCATCTTGGTTGAAGCGCCTCACTAGGTCGTTTCGCGAGGACGCGCTTGGATAAAGTCGTCAAATCGCAACGACGTTTGGAATCAGTCGATCAACAGCCAACATTCATCTATCGCGTTAAGTCATCTGCGGTCGTTGAGCCGCTGAACCGCCGTTGAGCGGGTCTGCCATGCGAGCGCAGCGCGTCGCGGGGCGGCCGACCCGACTGCCCGCACAAATTAAGGTTAAGCGCATCCTAATGAGGCGCGCGCCGCAAAAATGAGTTAGATTGCGCGTCGTGGAGGCGCCGGGGACGGGATCATCGGCGCTACGGCGTGTGAGAGCGTGTGATGGTGCGAGCGTCGGATTCTGCGGAAAGCGTGCAGTCGCCGGTCTCTTTCGCGGAGAAACTGGCGGGGTCGGAAGCCTTTCTCGTGATGTTTCGCGAGGGCATGGGACTGGTCGAACAGGCGGCGGCCTATCTCGACGGTCCCGGGCGCGAGGAGGCCAAAGCCTTGCCGCGCCTCGAAGCGCTGGCCTATGCCGCCGAAAGCATGCGTCTGACCACGCGCCTCATGCAGATCGCGGCGTGGCTGCTGTTGCAGCGCGCCGTGAACCAGGGCGAATTGACGCGCGAGCAGGCGGCGACCGACAAGCACAAGGTGACGCTCGCCCAGCAGGAGCTGGCGTCCAGTTCCGACATATTTCCGCGTCTACCCCGGAAATTGCGGGATATCGCCATTCATTCGCTGCGGCTGCAGGCGCGCATTATCCACCTCGATCAGCTGATTCATGCGCAGCCCGCGAAGGAAGCGGCGGTTGTCGCGTCGAGCCCGATCGAGGCGCAACTGGAAATGTTGCGCAGCGCCTTCGGGGGGACGGCAGTAGGCAGTCGGCAGTAAGCAGTCGGCAGTCGGATTATCGACCGACTGCCGACTGCCCACTGCCGCTTTACTTCTTGCCGAACGGCAGATTGCCGAAGCGGGAGGTAAAGCGCGACAGACGGCCGCCGCGGTCGAGCAATTGCTGCGAGCCGCCCGTCCAGGCCGGGTGGGTTTTGGGGTCGACGTCGAGATGCAGCGTCTCGCCTTCCGCGCCCCAGGTCGAGCGGGTGAAATACTCGCTCCCGTCGGTCATGACCACCTTGATCATGTGATAATCGGGGTGAATGCCTTGTTTCATGGTCTTGTCCTTGCGTGATGCGAAATCCGGACGCCGGGTAAGATTTTGCGCCCGCGCGCGGGCGGCGGGGGTCGCGGCGGCGACTTTGGGATGTGGCCGCGCTCTTAGCGCAATGCGCCGGGATCGGCAAGGTTTCCGAGGGGCGGTCGGCAATCGCCAGCCTGATTACGCTTCGCGGCCTCCTGCCCCAGTCACGCCGCCAGCAGCCGCTGCACCTCATTGACGAGGTCCTTGAGGTGGAAGGGCTTGGAGAGGACCTTGGCCTGGCGCGGGGCCTGATTGTCGGGGTTTAGCGCGACCGCGGCGAAGCCGGTGATGAACATCACCTTGATGTCCGGATCGAGCTCGGTCGCCCGGCGGGCGAGCTCGATGCCGTCCATCTCCGGCATGACGATGTCGGTGAGCAGCAGCTCGAACGGCTCGACCCGCAACTGATCGTACGCGGAGAGCCCGTTGTCGAACGAGGTGACCGAGAATCCGGCCTGCTGCAGCGCCTTCACCAGAAAACGCCGCATGTCGTTGTCGTCTTCGGCAAGCAGTATCTTTGCGGCGCCGGCCTCGCTCATGTCGCTCCTCGCATCGTTTTCCCGTTCATTGAGCCGCAAGTAGGTAAAAATCAGGTGAAAGAAGCGGCGTCTAGCATTAACTAATACGACACTGTAAAAATAGAGTTCCGGCTGGAGATTTCTCGCGGCGCCCCGATCCTGTTAAAGATGAGCGGACCCGGCGTCGCGTTCAAAAATGAGGCGTGGTCGTATGAATAGCGGGTCGACTGAGGATTGGGAACTGTCGCAAATCCCTGCCGCTCGAGTCGATCGCTCGGACCCAGAAGTCGGGCCCCCGTTCGAACTGACGGAGCCCGACGAGCTCTCGTGTCCGCTGGTCTTCTCGTCGCCGCATTCGGGCAACGTCTATCCCACGCATTTTTTGCAAAAGACGCGGCTCGACGCAGCCACTCTGCGCCGCTCGGAAGACGCCCATGTCGACGCCTTGTTCTTGGCCGCGACGGCGATCGGCGCGCCGCTGCTGCGCGCCCGTTTGGCGCGCGCCTATCTCGATCTCAACCGCGAGCCCTATGAGCTCGACCCGCGTATGTTCGACGACCCTCTGCCGGATTTCGCCAACACAAGGTCGCTGCGCGTCGCGGCGGGGCTCGGAACGATCCCCCGGGTGGTCGCTGACGCGACGGAAATTTATGCCGGTCGCTTGCAGGTGGATGAGGCGCTGCGCCGCATCGACACCTTCTACAAGCCTTACCATCTCATGTTGCGGCATTTGATGGAGCGCGCGCGGCGGCGGTTCGGCGTCGCCGTGCTCATCGATTGCCATTCCATGCCTTCCGGGCCCGCCCGGGACAAAGCGCCCGCGCCGCGCCGAGAGAAACGGCGGGCCGATTTCATCATCGGAGATCGTTTCGGCGTCAGCTGTTCCGCGGCAATCGTCGCAACGATCGAACGGCGCTTGCGGGAGTGGGGCTATCACGTTCAGCGCAACCGGCCTTACGCGGGCGGCTTCATCACCGAACATTACGGCAAGCCGAGCGCCGGATGGCACGCCGTGCAGATCGAAGTCGCGCGCGGCCTTTACATGGACGAGGCCAACCTGCGCAGACGCGACGATTTCGACGCGGTCGCCGGGCGCCTCGGCGAGATGATCCGCCAGCTCGCCCAAGCGGCGGCGGGCGTCGGAGACCAGCGCGCGGCGGCGGAGTAGGGGCGCGTTGGCGGGACGGGTTATACTCCATCGGCGCGTCATGCCCGCGCTTGTCGCGGGCATCCACGCCGAGAAGCTGCGATGCGTTCTAGGGGAAAGGAGAGGCGTTTTCGCTTCCTTATGAAGGCTTCCTATCACGTCCCGGCGTGGATGGCCGGGACAAGCCCGGCCATGACGGGTAAATGTTTTTTGCCGCTGATATTACTCGCGCCTGCGTCTGATCGAATCCCTTAAAGAACATTGCTTCGGCCGGGAGAACCGCATGACCGCCGTCGATTTCGAGAGCTTCGTCGACCATCTCGCCGATGTCTCGGGGGAGGCGATCCTACCCTTCTTTCGCACCGCGCTGACGGCGGAGGACAAGGCGCATGGCGGCCCCTTCGATCCGGTGACGGAGGCCGACCGCGCCGCCGAGACCGCCATGCGGCGGCTCATCGAATCGACCTTTCCCGACCATGGGATCGTCGGCGAGGAGTTCGGCGCCCATCGCGAGAACGCCGAATACGTGTGGGCGCTCGATCCGATCGACGGCACCAAGAGCTTTATCTGCGGTCTGCCGCTGTGGGGCACGCTGATCGGCCTCACGCATCGCGGCGTCCCTTGCTATGGGCTGATGCACCAGCCTTTTACCCGCGAGCGCTTTTCCGGCGACTGTGAGGCGGCGTTCTGGCGCGGGCCGGCGCGCCACAACGTGCATGCCCCGGCGCGTGGAGCTTCGCCGTCGTGCGACAAACGCCGCTTGAAGGTGCGCGAGTGCGCCTCGCTTGCTGACGCGACCGTGATGACGACCTCGCCGCTGCTCATCGCCGATGATTTGCGCGACGCCTTCCATCGCGTCGAGCGGCAGGCGCGGCTGTCGCGCTATGGCGGCGATTGCTATGCTTATTGCGCGCTGGCCGCCGGCCATGTCGATCTCGTCATCGAGACCGGCCTCAACCCTTACGACATCGTGGCGCTCATCCCGATCATCGAGGGGGCGGGCGGCATCGTCACCTCCTGGAGCGGCGCCGCGGCGGCCCAAGGCGGGGCGATCGTCGCGGCCGGCGACCGGCGCGCCCACGCAGCGGCGGTGAAGTTGCTCGGAGGGTGATTTTTCAGTTGCGAAATTGTGCGTTCAAGACTGGAGTCAGCGCGCCATTTTGGAGGTTGAGCAGCCGTTGCGCCGTCAACAGATGCGGAGCGGGCGTTCCCCGCCTAAAGGACATCGGCGAGCGTATCGTAAACGTAAACGTCCGCGATATCGATCATGTCGCTGACCTTCGGAGCATTGGAAAACACCGAGAACAAGACGTCGTTGAGGCGATGGAATTTGAGCGAAGCCGGCGCGTTGGCGCCGGGCAGATAGCGGGCGTTCGGATATTTCCGGCGCCAGGCCGCCCATAGCCGATCGACATTGCAGTGATTGAGGAAGAAGACCGGATCGTTGGGCGACGACGCCGGCGCCATGTCGCCGCCGATCCAGACGTGCACCCGGTTGTGCATGCCGGGCGGGTCGGGCTGCCACCCCTCGACCACGTTGCGCAGCGTGGTGGAGGAGTCGACGCCCCAATGTGGCTCGTCATAGGCATCGAGGTTGACTGCGGCGCGCGCCTGCGCCGTCGTCGGCAAGGTCGAGATATCGCCAGCGATGTTGCGCGCCAGACCCCTGCTGGCGGCGACGAGCTGGCCCATGCTGTTGGTCTCGACGCGAACGATGAATTTGTCGGGATTGGCGTTGGGATTGGCGAACGGGCCGGTCGTCACCGGATCGCCCGAGCCGCCCATGCAATCTGCGCTCCAGACCGGCGCTCGAGTCTGCTGATCCGGCGGAAGGTCGCCGTCGCGATTCCAGGCCCAATAGGGAAGACCGAACGAGTCGTCTTGCAAGACGCGTTGGAGCTGCTGCTCGTACACCATAAGCAAGTAGCGATGCCACGGCAGGAACACCGGCCCGCGATGCGCGGCGTTGCGCGAGCCTTGGGTCGGCGGAGTCATCTTCATCATCGCCCGCACATGCCACACGACCAGCGCGTCATACGTGCTCAGGCCGCTTTGCGGGTTGATCTCCCGCTTTAATCGCAGCACGCCGTCGACATACTTGGCGCGGACGGCGGCGTCAGTGGCGATGTCCTTGCGAGTGACCGCCATGTTGCCCTCCCGTTCGTCGGCCGCGCGGCTTCTTCTTCTCGAAATCCTCGGGGAAATTGTCGACGATCGTCTTCACAATATCGACCGCGGAGGACAAGGAATAGTTCGGAATTGCATGGCTCTGCACGTGTCCGTCCTCACTCACCGTGAGAGGGAAATGAACGACGCGTCCGTCGATCTTGACCTCATACGTGGTGGCGATTGAGATTTCGTGACCCTTGTGGCTGAAGGTGCGCACCGACTTGTTGTGCATCGCGCCGTGCTTGATCTGGGGCAGGCGGGCGACGGACTTCAGCAACGGCGCACTTGGCGCGTAGCTGGCGACCTCTTTGCGTTTCATGACCCCCCCCGATGCGAGAGCGCTACCGGCATACTATCACGAATTGCACGCCTAGTGGCCTACGTCAGCCAAATTGATGGGTTTATTTGTGCGAGCCTGAAGGCTCGCGGTCCAAGAGCGGCCCTGGACCGCGAGCCTTCAGGCTCGCAAATCGAACCCACCCTCCAGCGCACCCTTCATTTACGTGACGCGGGCCACTAGGAAGCATCGCGGTCCATGCGCCTGTTTGACCAATGGAACGCGAGGAAGCCCTTTGCATCCAATCTAGCGGATTACGGAATTGCGCCTTTGGCGACGCCTATGCTGAGATTGGGGCGCCCGTTAACCATCAATTTTTGCAAGAAACGTGGAACCATTATCCATCGACGATGTTTCCTTAAAGGCAAGCCTCCGCTTGTAGCCATCCGAGCGTTGGGGGGGCGGGTGACGAGCTTGCGAGGGGTCTCCGCGCCGCCGCGCATCGATGGCGGGAGGAAAGGGAGTTCGTTCGCGAAGTTTGAAAGAACGACTGGTAAGTGAGGAGTGCGCAAGATGAACACGATGTCGAAATTTGCAGTCGCCGGACTATTCGGAACCGTCGTTTCCTTGACGCTCGCCGGCGGGGCTCTTGCAGGGCCGGTCGGAGTGGCGGCGCCCAGCGTCGCCCCAATCCGGGCGCCGATCGAAACCGTCCAATACTGGCGCGACGGGGGTTACCGTCATCATCATTACCATTACTCCTGCGGGGGCGGCTGCAATCCGTATTACTCCGCCCTTTCTGCCGCCGGAGTCGTCAGTTATCCGGTGTATGAAATTCACAACTACAGGATCGATTACGCTTCGCCGTCCTACAACCACGGTTATGGCTACAACAGAGGCTATGGCTACAACAGCGGCTATGGCTACAACAACGGCTATGGCTACAACAACGGTTACGGCTACAACAACGGTTACGGCTACGGCGGGTTCTTTCGGTAGGTCGCTTGGCGCAGCAGCAAGGGCGTTCGCGAGGCGGAGCGGCGCCGTCTCGCCGTCGTGAAAACGCTCTCCGCGCGAGGCGTCCCAGCGGGCTCGTCGAGAGCTTTTCGCGTCGCGCCGAACGCGCTCTTTTTTCGAGGGTCGTCTTGCGGTCAGCCCGCGCCCCCGCGCTCTGGCTCTCTGGCCACGGCGCCGGGCACGAAGGCGTCGAAGGCCGCCCAGAATTGCGCGCGCGCCGCATCCTGCTCCATGAGGATTTCATGACGCGCGGCGGGAATAGTGATGAGATTGGCGACCTCTAAGCGGGCGGCGAAACGTTCGATGGCGCGCAGCGACACGATTTCGTCCTGCCCGCAGGCGACGAGCAAGGCCGGGGCGCGCGCGCCGCGCGGATATTCGGGCGCCGCGAATTGTTTCATCTGACGAAAGGCCGCGTTGAGCCAACCGATGGTCGGATCGCCGATGGCGAGTTGCGGCGCCTTGCTCAATATCGCCGCGTTGCGGGCGAAGCGCGCTGCGTCGGAGGTGAGTTTGTTGCCCGCAAAGCCCTCCTCGGCCAACGAGGTCTCTTTGCCGCCTGGGATGAACATCGCGCCGAGTCCGACCATGTCCAGCGCATCGGCTAGCGCGCGCGCGATTCTCGGAAAGCGCAGTCGGGCGAGGTCGATCATCGGCGCGGTCAAGACGAGACGCTGGAACGGCGAGCGTCCGCGGTGCGCTTGCTCGAGCAAGATGGCCGCGCCCATCGAATGGGCCAAGGCGAACCATGGCTGCGGGCATAGGAATTCGACGACCTGCTCCGTAAAGGCGTCGAGATCGCGCTGATAGAGCGAGAAATCGTCGACATGGCCTTTGCGCGGATTGGCGAGTTCGCGCTCGGATCCACCCTGGCCGCGCCAATCCATGGTCGCGACCTGAAAGCCGCGAGCGAGCAGCTCGGCGATGGTCTCGAAATACTTCTCGATGAATTCGGCGCGGCCTTGAAATATTGCGACTGTGCCGCGGGTGCGATGGCCGGGCGCCCAACTGGCCACGCGCAAGGTTTTCCCGTCGCTGGTCCGCACCGCAGACACCACCGCCCCTGGCGGCGCGAGATTTGCTGAGGTTTCGATCAGCTCCAGCACATCGTTCTCCTTAAGATTTCTCGCTCTCCCCGCTCGCCGGGAGAGGCGCGGCGGTCGAATCGTGCGGCGGTTCGGGATGAAAGACAACCAAAATGACGGAGATTTCAACCCTCGCCGGTGCTTCCTTCAGAGCGATCGGGTGAATGTCGGCACGGGGCGCAATCTGCCCTCTCTCCCGCGGAACGCTAAGGGAGAGTTGGAGAGGAGGCGGTTCGTCTTGGAGCAATTTACGCGGCGATGCCCCTCCCTAGCCCTCCCTTAGCGTTCCGCGGGAGAGGGAATCGAACCTCTTGCGCACGCGAAAAAGCATCCCCACATCGCTGATCAGCGCGGGCCGGGTTGGACGCGCGTCAACAGGCGCGAGCGGGCGTTAAAAGTTCCGCGCGCGCCGCATGTCGCTTCGGTTAAGGAGGATATGTCATGCGTCACTTCGATCTCTCGCCTCTCTATCGTTCGACGGTCGGCTTCGACCGTCTGTTCTCGTTGCTCGATCAAGCCGGCGGCTTGGAGGCGGCGCCCGCCTATCCGCCTTACAACATCGAGCGAACGGCGGAGAACGCCTATCGCGTCACCCTGGCGGTGGCGGGATTTGCGCGCGAGGAACTGTCCATCGAGAGTCGCGAGAACACGCTGACCATCAAGGGCGCCAAGGAACAGGAGGCGCAAGGCGCGCCGCCGCGCGAGGTCCTGCATCAGGGCATCGCGGCGCGTGCCTTCGAGCGGCGCTTCCAGCTCGCCGATCACGTCGTCGTGACCGCGGCGAGCCTCGAGAACGGGTTGTTGCATGTCGATCTCATCCGCGAGATCCCCGAGGCGCAAAAGCCGCGCAAGATCGAGATCGGCGGCGGCGGCGCGGCCCCGCAGAAGGTCGAGGCGCGGGCGGCCTGAGCGGTTTTGGCCCACCAGAGACCCGCCAGCCGGCGAAGCCTTCTCCCGCAAGCGGGAGAAGGGATTTACCTGATCGTATCATCCGGCCAAAAAAGAGGCGCCTTTTATCGTTAGCCGCCGACGCTCGACGGGGATTTGTCGGCGCTTGGCGATTTGTCCTGCTGTGGAGGCGGCGGAACGGCGGCGGGGGTATTTGTAGGCGCCGCCGTTCCGGCTTCCGCAGCGGGCGTCGCCGGTTGGGCCGGCGCGGCTGTCGCTTCCGCTGGCGCGGCCGGAGCGGCGACAGGCGCCGCATCCGACGCCGCAGCGGGCGGAGCGGCGGGCGGGGCTGTCGTGGCCTGGGCGGGGACGGGCGGCTCGGCTGTGGACGCCGGCGTGGGTGGCGTTATCGTGGGGGCGGCCGGCGCAGGCGCGGCGGACGTCCCTTGCGAGGCCGCGGGATAGGCGGCGCCGCGACGCGGGTTCGCGCCGGCGCGCGCCGCCTTGGCGCGGGGCCGCGCCGCCGGCCTGGGTGGCGATGGAGGCGGAATTTCGGCGCCCGGGCCGTCGCCGCCGATGCCCGGAATGACTCTTGGGCCCGGCGGCTGCGGCTCGATCGCCTCATCTGGCGCCAATGGTTCGGCGCGCGCCACTCCGTCATGCGGGTCCTCGGGCGCGAAGGCGGGTTCGACCCGCCGGGAGCTCAACACCTCGCCTTCGTAGGGGTCGATAATAAACCGCATGCGCCGGCCCTTGGCGTCGACGCCGGTCGCGACGACCTGGTCGCCGCGACGGCCGAGCGGTCCATCGAGGCGAAAGCCTTCCCGCCTCAGGATGGACGCCATGCGCGGTGGGGAGACATCCGGCGCCGGCTCCTCGATCGCCCGATAAAAGTAGGCGAACGGACGGAAATAAAATTGCGCCGCCGCCGGTTGCGGCGCGGCAAGCGCCCCGACCGCCAACGCGGGCGCCAAGCTCGCCCAAGCGAGGAAGGATTTGGATCGCAGGTTTGATGGCGTCATGCGCGTCTCCATCTATTCGCCGTCTCAGCCGAGCGCAGACTTGGCGAATATTGCGGCGAGGTTTGGACGAGAACCGCGCCTTCGTGGGGCGCCGTTTGCGACGCCGCCAAACGCCAGGGTTGCTTGTGCGGAAGGGCCAATAGGGCAAGAATATTTCTCGCTGACCCTTATGCCCCGTCGGGGGATTTGATATCATGTTGGTAATACGAAAGCGGAGCGGAAGGACTGAAATGCTGCAATGCGTATCATGTCACCGTAATCCCCGACCGTCGACAATGGATTGGTGTTGTGGTGCGTCTCCGACAATCTGCGCAAGGGCGCGGCGCTCAACGCCATCCAGATCGCGGAAGCGGTGGTCAACCGCAAGCTGCTGGCGCCGAAGCAAAAGGCGGCGTGATATTCGAGAATACTGAGGCGCTCTGTCTTGCGAACCTCTCCAATCCTGCTACTCTTTGACAAATTAGGTTATCGAACAAAGCACCCATGGAGGGGACGATGTGGCGCGCCATTTTCATCGCGGTTATCGCCTCGTTTTCAGAGTTGGCCCACGCGTGCGACGGCCAGACGGGCAATGTAATTTTCGGGGACGCTTTTAAAGACGATATGGGAGGCTGGACGTACGGCGAGAGCGAGGGGCTGCTCTTCACTCCACCCGGCGCCAAGCTCTTGGTTGAACCAAATCACAAGGGTGGCTGGGCAAGGACCCACTTGAATCAAACGTTCACCGCCGCACAGGGGGACTTCTGCGTCGAGATGTCTTTTCCGAGGGATGCTAAAAGACTAGATGCAGGAATCGGCCTCGTATTTCTTGCTCAAGATTATGACAATACATGGGATGTTAACGTCTTCTCAAATGGTGTTGTCAAACTCAACAAATACGTTAACGGCAAGTGGAACATGGTTTGGCGAGCCACAAACAACATGGTAAAACCGAGCGACACGGACGTTAACTCGATACGAGCCATTGTCAAGAACGGGCTGATAACAGTCATCGTTAACGGAAATACAATAAGACGGGTCCGCGCGAACATTCCGGACGGCGATCTTAAATTCGGTTTTTTCGGGGAATACAATGTTACCTCCAGAGAAGCAGTGCCATTCAATGTGCACACGTACAAGGTCACGTCGGGCGAATGAGCGGATGAACCGCTCAGAATATAGGTGATAGGTTATACGCATTGTATAATTTTATCGTATGCGTACGTTTTCGGTAACATGACGCCAGTTCCCATTGCCGCGAGGCGGAGGCGGAACGCGCGCTCCGGGCGCCCATTCCGACGCCGCCAAGCGCTCGAGCGGTTTGCTTGTGCGGCAAAGGCAAATCTGGCAAGACTATTTTTTCGCCGATATGTCAGCCCTGCTGACGCTAGACGCCTGTCGCCCCCACCCCAACCCTCCCCCGCTGCGCGGGAGAGGGAGTAGATTTGGGGCTTCATCGACGTTGCGCGAAACGCCGATCGTTAGCGTCCCCTCTCCCGCTTGCGGGGGAGGGACAGGGAGGGGGCGCGGGAACGCATGACGGCGCGGAGCAGTTTCAATGAGTTCGACGAGACGCGAGATCACGGCGCGAGCGGAACTGGAACCAAGCGGCGTCGTTGCCGGCCGGGAACACGCCGCCATGACAGCGCCCAACGCCGCCGACCCAGCCCTGCCGAAGGCGCAGGGACTTTATGATCCCGCCAAGGAACATGATTCCTGCGGCGTCGGCTTCGTCGCCGATCTCCATAATCGCAAGCGCCGCGACATCGTCGAGATGGGTCTGCAGATCCTGCTCAATCTCGACCATCGCGGCGCCGTCGGCGCCGATCCCAAGCTCGGCGACGGCTGCGGCATCCTCGTGCAGATCCCGCACCGCTTCTTCGTCGAAGAATGCGAAAAACTCGGGTTTGCGCTTCCCGCGGCGGGCCACTATGCGATCGGCCAGTTGTTCATGCCGCGCGACGCGCAGGCGCGGGCGAAGGCGCAGGAGATCATCGAAGGGGCGATCGTCGCGCAAGGCTTGCAGCTGTTGGGCTGGCGCAGCCTTCCCGTCGACCCGTCCGATCTCGGCGACGCGGTGCGCGCCGTCGAGCCTGTTCATCTTCAGGCGTTCATCGGACGCGGGGCGAACGTGACGAGCGACGAGGATTTCGAGCGCCGGCTGTATCTTGCCCGCAAGATCGCCTCGAATAACATCGTCGCGCTCGGCGGGACGAGCCGGGAATATTTCCCGGTGTCGGTGTCGTCGCGCACCATCGTTTACAAGGGCATGGTGCTGGTCTCGCAGCTTCAAGGGTATTTCCTCGATCTGCAAGACGCGCGCTTTACAAGCGCGCTCGCCCTCGTGCATCAGCGTTTCGCCACCAACACCTTCCCGTCCTGGCGGCTGGCGCATCCTTATCGTTTCGTCGCGCACAACGGCGAGATCAACACGTTGCGCGGCAATCTCAATTGGATGGCCGCGCGGCAGGCCTCGGTGTCATCGCCCCTCTATGGGCCGGACATCAGCAAGCTGTGGCCGATTTCCTACGAGGGACAATCCGACACCGCCTGTTTCGACAACGCGCTCGAATTCCTCGTGCGGGGCGGCTATTCGCTCGCCCATGCGATGATGATGCTGATCCCGGAGGCCTGGGCCGGCAATCCGTTGATGGACGAGGATCGCAAGGCCTTTTACGAGTATCACGCGGCGTTGATGGAGCCTTGGGACGGCCCGGCCGCCATGGCGTTCACCGACGGACGGCAGATCGGCGCGACGCTCGATCGCAATGGACTGCGGCCGGCGCGCTATCTCGTCACCGACGACGGCCTCGTCGTCATGGCCTCCGAGGCGGGCGTGCTGCCGATCCCGCAAGAGCGGATCGTCACGAAATGGCGCCTGCAACCAGGCAAGATGCTGCTCGTCGATCTCGACCAGGGGCGCATCATTTCCGACGACGAGATCAAGAAGAAGCTCGCGTCCTCGCTTCCCTATCGGCACTGGCTCGAAGGCGCGCAAATCGTGCTCGAGGATTTAAAGCCTGTGGAGCCGCGCGCTTCGCGCACCGACGTGTCGCTGCTCGACCGCCAGCAGGCCTTCGGCTACACGCAGGAGGAGGTCGCTCTGCTCATGGTCCCGATGGCCGTGACGGGCCAGGAGGCGGTGGGCTCGATGGGCGCCGACACGCCGATTTCGGCGCTCTCCGACAAGCCGAAGCTGCTCTACACCTATTTCAAGCAGAATTTCGCGCAAGTGACGAACCCGCCGATCGATCCGATCCGCGAGGAGCTCGTCATGAGCCTGGTCTCCTTCATCGGCCCGCGCCCCAACATTCTCGATCACCAGGGTTCCGCCAAGCGCAAGCGGCTCGAGGTGCGCCAGCCGATCCTCACCAACGAGGACCTGGAGAAGATCCGCTGCATCGGCCATGTCGAAGACAGCTTCGACACCAAGACGCTCGACATCACTTATGACGCCGCCAAGGGCGCGGACGGTCTCGGGCGCGCGCTCGACCGGCTGCGCGAGCGCGCCAGTCAAGCGGTCAACGGCGGATACAACATCATCATCCTCTCCGACCGCATGGTGGGCCCCGACCGCATTCCGATCCCGTCGCTGCTCGCCACGGCGGCGGTGCATCATCACCTCATCCGCAAGGGCTTGCGCACTTCCGTCGGTCTCGTGGTCGAGACCGGCGAAGCGCGCGAGGTCCATCATTTCGCTTGCCTCGCCGGCTATGGCGCGGAAGCGATCAACCCCTATCTCGCCTTCGAGACGCTCGCCGTTCTTGCCGACGATTTCCCGCCGGAAGTCGATGAACATGTGGCCGTCAAGCGCTTCATCAAGGCGATCGACAAGGGCCTTTTGAAGGTCATGTCGAAGATGGGCATCTCGACCTATCAATCCTATTGCGGCGCGCAGATTTTTGACGCCGTTGGCCTCGCACAGAGTTTCGTCGACGAATTCTTCACCGGAACGACGACGCGCATCGCCGGCGTTGGCCTCGATGAGATCGCCCATGAGACGGCGCGCCGTCATGGCGACGCGTTCGGCGACGCGCCGGTCTATCGCGACGCGCTGGACGTCGGCGGCGATTACGCCTTCCGCATTCGCGGCGAGGCGCATTCCTGGACGCCGCACTCCGTCTCGCTTTTGCAACACGCGGTGCGCGCCAACGCGCGCGACAAATTCCGCGCCTTCGCGCAAGTCCTCAACGAGCAGGACGAGAAGCTCTTGAACATCCGCGGCCTGTTCCGCATCAAGGAGGCCGCGGAGGACGGCCGCGCCGCCGTTCCGCTCGCCGAGGTCGAGCCGGCGAGCGAGATCGTCAAGCGCTTTGCGACCGGCGCCATGTCGTTTGGCTCGATTTCGCGCGAGGCGCACACGACGCTCGCCATCGCCATGAACCGCATCGGCGGCAAGTCGAACACCGGCGAGGGCGGCGAGGAGCCCGAGCGTTTCAAGCCGCTGCCGAACGGCGACAGCATGCGCTCGGCGATCAAGCAGGTCGCCTCGGGGCGCTTCGGCGTCACCGCCGAATACCTGGTCAACGCCGACATGCTCCAGATCAAGATGGCGCAAGGCGCCAAGCCCGGCGAAGGCGGGCAGTTGCCGGGCGAGAAGGTCGATGCGGTGATCGCCAAGGTGCGGCATTCGACGCCCGGCGTCGGCCTCATCTCGCCGCCGCCGCATCACGACATCTATTCGATCGAGGACCTCGCGCAGCTGATCTTCGACTTGAAGAACGTCAACCCGCGCGCCGGCGTGTCGGTGAAGCTCGTCTCGGAAGTCGGCGTCGGCACGGTCGCGGCGGGCGTCTCCAAGGGCCGCGCCGATCATGTGACGATCTCGGGCTTCGAAGGCGGCACCGGCGCTTCGCCCTTGACCTCCATCAAGCACGCCGGCAGCCCATGGGAAATCGGCCTCGCCGAGACGCATCAAACCTTGGTGCTGAACGGCCTCCGGTCGCGCATCGCCGTGCAGATCGACGGCGGCTTGCGCACCGGGCGCGACGTCGTGGTCGGCGCTCTTCTGGGCGCCGACGAGTTCGGCTTTTCCACCGCGCCGCTCATCTCCGCCGGCTGCGTGATGATGCGCAAGTGCCATCTCAACACCTGCCCGGTCGGCGTCGCCACGCAGGACCCGGTGCTGCGCAAGCGCTTCGTCGGCCAGCCGGAGCACGTCATCAACTTCTTCTTCTTCGTCGCCGAGGAGGCGCGCGAGCTCATGGCGTCGATGGGCTACCGGCGTTTCGACGAGATGATCGGGCAGCGGCAGATGCTCGACAAGGAGCGTGCGCTCTCGCACTGGAAGGCCAAGGGGCTGGACTTCTCGCGCCTGTTCCACAAGCCGGCGGGCGAGGGCGCGAGCATCCGCCATAGCACGTCGCAGGATCATGGTCTCGACAAGGTTCTCGACCACACGCTCATCGCGAAGGCGCGCGCGGCGATCGACCGCGGCGCCAAGGTCTCGATCGAGACGAAGATTCGCAACGTCGATCGCGCCACGGGCGCGATGCTGTCGGGCGAGGTGGCGCGCGTCTACGGCCATGCCGGACTGCCCGACGACACCATCGACATCCGCTGCGCCGGCACGGCGGGCCAGAGCTTCGGCGCATTTTTGGCGCGCGGGATTACCTTGCGGCTCGAAGGCGAGGCCAACGATTACGTCGGCAAGGGCCTGTCGGGCGGGCGCCTTATCGTGTATCCGCCGCGCGCGGCGACGAAGATCGCGCCCGAGACGTCGATCCTTATCGGCAACACCGTGCTTTACGGGGCGATCGCCGGCGAGTGCTACTTCCGGGGCGTCGCCGGCGAGCGCTTCGCCGTGCGCAATTCCGGCGCCATCGCCGTGGTCGAGGGGGTGGGCGATCACGGTTGCGAATACATGACTGGCGGCGTGGTGGTGGTGCTCGGCGCAACCGGCCGCAATTTCGCCGCCGGCATGTCGGGCGGCATCGCCTATGTGCTCGACGAGGACGATTCCTTCGCCAGCCGCTGCAATCTCGCCATGGTCGATCTCGAGCCGGTGCGCGAAGAGGAGAGCCTGATGTGCGAGAGCTACCACCAGTGCGGCGATCTCGAGCAGCACGGCCGCGTTGACGTGATGGACGACATGACGCGCTTCGACGCCGAGCGCCTGCGCCAGCTCATCGCCAACCACCTGCGCTACACCGGCTCGACTCGCGCCCGTAAAATTCTGGACGATTGGGAGAGTTTTAAGCCGAAGTTCCGCAAGGTGATGCCGGTCGAATACCGCCGCGCCCTGAACGAGCTGCTCGCCAAGAAGAAAGAAGAGCTGCCGCTCGCCGCGGCGGGGGAGTGAGCGGCGCTTTCCCTCTCCCGCTTGCGGGAGAGGGTGGCCCCGCGAAGCGGGGTCGGGTGAGGGCAGACGCCGCACCCTCATCCGTCGCGCGTTCCGCGCGCCACCTTCTCCCGCAAGCGGGAGAAGGGCGCTCGCCCAATCGAATTGATCAACCGAAGTGGACGTTGGATTACGGTGCGAGATTACGGCGGCATGATTACGGATTTTGGCGTTGCAGACGTCAACCAGGCAGGCCGGGCCGAAGGGTTACTGCGGGAGGACCCGAAACGCTGCAATGCGTATCATGTCACCCGTAATTCTAAAGCAGATGAGTCTGAGATGAAAAAAGTACTGCATTTCTTTATAATATATGGCTTCAGGCTTGCGTTTGTTTTGTTTGCATGTTTGTTTTCTACATATGCAAACTCGGAAAATGTCCCAAAAATAGAAGACAGTGAATTTGACTCAGAGGTTAAAGTTATAGGACTGCATCTTTTCGATAATCCGTTTTGGGGCGGCATTCGAAAAGAGTGGTTGATACGAAGCTTCATCAACAAAAAAACAAAGACAGTGTCTCATCAGCTATACATTGACCTTGATTATACCGGCAATTGGCACTTTTACGATTCTGCCTCTGACAATAGCGCGACGCCCCTTCACGTAACTCAAATTGACAGCTCGGTCGGCAGCTGTTCGGGAGGGTGCTCTCTGTCGGAAACAATCGGCGTCGACATGGACGATAAGGTTCTTCGCGCTCATGCGTCGGATGGCTACCGCGTTCGGCTCAACTCGAAGAGCGGCAATACAATCATACTTACAGTTTCCGCGAACCAAATAATTCCTCAACTCGATGCGATCGACAGCCATGTCGCAGCGATGTCTTTCCGGCCGGCGCTCGGCGTTCCGCATCTTGGTATGAAGTCCATCCCGATCAGCGCCCATCTGGCTCGCGCAACGGGGTTACCCCAAGGTCGCGGGATGATCGTCGCCACAGTGGAGCCAGAAACTCCCGCAGCCGTTGCAGGAATTCGGCCTATGGATCTCATAATCAGCATCAACGGTGTTGCGACGAACAGTTTCGAGCAACTGAACAAGGCGCTCGCGACCCTGAAAGGCCAACACACGGCTGCGCTCATCGTCGAGCGCAACGGCGAGACCTTCGATGCCAAATTGGAATTTCAATCAAAATAGCACGGACGCCAGATTGACCATCTATATGCTCGTGGTGGACTTATGACTCGCCTTCCCATTGTCTTGCAGACATCAACCAGGCAGGCCGGGCCGAAGGGTTACAGCGGAGGGACCGAAACGCTGCGATGCGTATCATGTCACCGTAATTCAGGATATAACTCTTTCATCACGACCACGTAATCCGCCGCGATGCGCGGGAGCAGGGGCGCGAGCGCTCGGTTGTTGTGCTTGATCCAAAATTCCTCGGGCGGGACCGTCGACATGTACTCCAGTGAGAACGTGATCCGCTCATAGAACCCGGTTCGATATTTAACGTTACGCGGACAAGGCATGTTTTCGTTGAGGAAGACGACGAACGGGTCCAGTTCAAACAAATCTGCAGTGGTCTTGGATATTGACCCATCTGGATTATCCGGGTAACGCGCCGCGTAATGAGCTACGAATTTTTCAACGAGCGGCGCAAATCTGGATAATTGTAGCTGCGGGAAGAGGCTGCCCGTGTCCTTCAAGATATCAGGCAGAGAATGGCTCAGTCCTCTTACCTTCAGATTCGGATCGTTGAAAAGGAGATAGGCCTTGAGAAATTTTTCGATCGCCTGTGCACCGAGGACGAGGCCAGGGAACAGGCCGTTCAACAACAGACACCGTGATGCCGCGTAATCCTGTGTCGCTACGCGCAACAGCTTTGTGGCGCCGCTGTGCTCCTCGAAGAAGCGCTTCACTTCGAAAAATGTGAAAGGAGGCGGAAGATCGGTATGTTCCATTATCTCGTCCTGTCCAATAAGGCACATCATAATTGACACGGTGGCCCATTGAAATGGTCCCGCTGCGCAGGTATGTTTCACCCATCCCGATTTTGTTTATTCGTTGTACGAGGGCGGTTCGTAAACTTCGAGCTTGCGGGTAATCCTTTCGAAATCCGCGTCTTCTCTTTCTATCCTGCGACCCTCTTTGCAGAGTTTGGTCTCGCCCTCGCGTTCAAACACGTGGAATTGGAGACGTCTGCCTTTCGCGAATTCTTCCGCATAGTCCTTGAGAAGGCCTGGATAAAGCTCGCCTCGCTTTTTCATTCCTTCTATCATCGCCTTGTAGCTATGCGTGCCACACAATTCGTCTTCTACGGAAACGAAGCCAAGAGTTTCGGCATCCGATGCGTGGTCGCGGATTGCTCGCGACGTGCTATCGTCCTTGCCGCAAAAAGCTGGTTTGCCCTTTTGCGCCAATGATTCTTTCGCGAGTTCCTTGCCGTGAAGAATTTCTGCTCTCAGCGCCTCGAAGTCTTTCAACTTGGCACCTTTGTTCAAAAATTTCGCCAAATCCAAAGTGGCGAATCGCTGTCCGCACGCCGCCCACACTACGATTTCATAACCAAAAGATAGGGCCTCGTCTTTCGTGATGACTTCCGCTTTCGCGGCGGTGGCGACGAAAATGGCCGTGACGATAGCGATCTTTTTCATTCGTTCTTCCTATGCCGGAATTACGGTGATATGAATTACGTCGAATTACGGTGACATGATACGCATTGCCTGATTTGGTCGTCTGCGTATGACAAACTCATGATTCGCCTGTCGCGCATTGCCGTTCCACGGAATTATTGCCGGGAAGCGCGCGCGTGCCGCATCACGCCGACAGCCGCACGCGGAACTTGCCGCCGGTCGCCTCGGCGTAGCGCAAGAGCGTCTTGGCGCCCGGAAGCGCCTGCCCGCTCTCCAGACGGGCTATCGTGGACTGGCTGGCGCCCATCCGGGCAGCCAGTTCGGCCTGCGAGAGGCCGGCCCGCAAGCGAGCCCTGACCAGCTCGGCGGCAATCTCGAACTCCGGGGCGAACGCGACACGAAATAGATCAAGATTTTGGTGTCGAAAAAGACCTCAGCGTCGTTCATGAGCTTCTTCACGATTGAATTTGAAATCCGCCGGGAGAGGCCTGCGTATTTTTCTCACCTTGGCGAACAGTTCCTCCAACGCGGGCGTCTTCTCGATCTCGACGGCGTGTTCGGCCTTGACGGTGATCGACACCTCGTCGCCTTCCTTCACGCCAAGCTCCTCCACGAGCTTGGCGGGCAAACGGACGGCGAGGCTGTTTCCCCATTTCGACACGCGCATGACCGCCTCCCGGATATACATATCGAGACCTGTATATCTAAGCCAGACCCGGCGAGCCATCAAGGCGGAGCGCGCAAGCGGCGCTTGACGGCGCCGGCGCGAAGGTTAGAACCGTGCCAGGCGCCTGGGCGGCTCGCGGGCGAGGAGTGACGGCAAGCATGGATCGACCAATGTGAAGCGCAAGATCGAATTGTCCGCTCATGCCGAGTTGGCGATGGCTGAGCGGAGGATCGCCGTCCATTGGATCGAGCGTGTAATGAGACAGCCGGAATTCATGCATCAGGACGCCATACGGCCCCACCGAATCCTCGCATTTGGGCGAATCGATGAGTTTGGTGGTCGTTGGCTGCGGGTGGTGTATGAGAGGGTGGGGAACACAGATCGGGTCGTAACGGCTTTTTTCGATCGCAAGGCGGAGAAACGAACGTGAAGATGACTTACGACAGCGAGACGGACGCGCTCTATCTGCGTTTTTCTTCCGCGCCGATCGTGGAATCGGAGGAGGTGCGGCCGGGTCTGGTGCTCGACTTCGATTCCGAAGGCCATATCGTGGCAATCGAGCTGCTCGACGCAAAGACCCAGGTTCCGCCCGACGCGCTGGCGTCGAACGCGGCGCAGTGAGTGAGTGTCTATCGACATGGGCAAAGTGACAGGCTTTCTCGAGATCGACCGGCAGGAGCGGAAGTACAAGCCGGCCGCCGATCGCATCCGTCATTACAAGGAATTCGTGATCCCGTTGTCGGAGGAGGCGACGCGCAGCCAGGCGGCGCGCTGCATGAATTGCGGCATTCCCTATTGTCACAACGGCTGCCCGGTCAACAATCAAATCCCCGATTGGAACGATCTCGTCTACACCGGCGACTGGCGCCGCGCCCTCGCCAATTTGCATTCAACCAACAATTTCCCCGAGTTCACGGGGCGGGTGTGCCCGGCCCCTTGCGAAGCCGCCTGCACCCTCAACCTCATCGATCAGCCGGTGACGATCAAGACGATCGAATGCGCGATCGTCGATCGCGGCTGGGAGGCCGGGTGGATTTTGCCGGAGCCGCCTAAGACGATCACCGGCAAGCGCGTCGCCGTGGTCGGCTCAGGTCCGGCGGGCCTGGCCTGCGCCCAGCAGTTGGCGCGCGCCGGCCACGCGACGCATGTTTACGAAAAGCACGCCAAGGCAGGCGGCTTGCTGCGTTACGGCATTCCCGATTTCAAGATGGAGAAACACCTGATCGACCGCCGCGTGGCGCAAATGGAGGCCGAGGGGGTGGTCTTCCATTACAACGTCAATGTCGGCGTCGATCTCGGGGCGGACGCGCTGGTCGAGGGTTTTGACGCCGTCGCGCTCGCCGGCGGCGCCGAGCGTCCTCGCGATCTGCCCATTCCTGGGCGTGAGCTGCGCGGCGTTTATTTCGCCATGGAGTTTCTGCCGCAGCAGAACCGGCGCATGTCGGGCGAACCGCTCTCGACCAATGAGCCGATCCTTGCCTCGGGCAAGCATGTCGTCGTCATCGGCGGCGGCGACACCGGCTCCGATTGCATCGGGACGTCAGTGCGGCAGGGGGCGCTCTCGGTGACGCAGCTCGAGATCATGCCGCGGCCGCCCGAAAAAGAAAACAAGCTCTTGACCTGGCCGGACTGGCCGCTGAAGCTGCGTAGCTCGTCTTCGCACGACGAGGGATCGTTGCGCGATTTCGCGGTCATGACGCGCGCGTTCGTCGGGCAGGGGGGGGCTGTCAAGCGGCTGCGCTGCGTGAGGGTTGATGGCAAGATGCAGGAGGTTCCCGGCAGCGAATTCGCGCTTCCCGCCGACCTCGTGCTGCTCGCCATGGGTTTCGTATCGCCGGTTTACGACGGGCTGATCGCGCATATCGGCGTCGATCTCGACAAACGCGGCAACGTGGCCGCCGACACGAATTCCTACAAGTCGTCGCGGGACAAGGTCTTTGCGTGCGGCGACATGCGGCGCGGCCAGTCGCTGGTCGTCTGGGCGATCCGCGAGGGCCGCCAATGCGCGCGCGCCATGGACGAACGCCTGATGGGCGAAACCAAATTGCCGAGGTAGGAAATGTTCGGAGGGAACTTTGCGCAGTGGTATTGCGTCAATGTGGCCGATGCGCCGTATACTTACGCGCTGCTGCTGTTGCCGCTGGTCGGAACGGCGCTTTATGGGCGCGGAAACAAGCAGGCGGGCGTTACCCTCATCGCTGTGTGGATCGTCCTCCAATTGACGATCAGCATTTCGACGCTGTTCCTCTTTCAGTGCAATCCCGAATGAACTTACGTCTCGCGCCATCCGCGCCCATCGTCGCCTCGGCGCGCTTGCGCGGGTCGGCGGCGGGAGAGAAAAACAGCCACGCCATCGCCAGGATCGCCCCCGGTTGACGGCCTGGCCGGCGTCGTTCGGTCAAAACCGGCATTTTTGTCGGATGCGCGCGCCCGCCGGGCGCGCTATACTAGTTTTTATGTCGGATCGTTCTCCTTGCGCCCGGCGGCGCGTAATGGCGGTGATCGCTTTGGCGCTGGCCGTGATCTTCGGCTGTGGCCAAGGCGCGCAGGCGCAGGACGCCGTATCTGATTTCTTCGACGGCATGTTCGGCGGCTATCGCCACGCGCACCCGCGAATCTGGACGCCGCCATGGGAGAGGCGCGAGTCGCGCGTCCGCCGGTTGATGCCGCACCGCGAATATGGCGCTCCGACCTATTGGCACGGCGAGTCGTGGGCCGGCAAGAAGTCCAAATCCAGGAAAGGCTCGGGCGAAGGCCCGGCCGGGCCTCCAGCGCCAGGCGAAAATCCCCCCGTCGAGCCGTCGTTCGTCGTCGCCGTGATCGGCGACAGTCTCGGCCAAATGCTGGCGGACGGCCTCGACGAAGCCTTCGAGGCCAAGCCGGAGCTCCGCGTCCTCCACAAGGCGAAGGAGAGTTCCGGCCTGGTGCGCGACGACTTCTATGACTGGCCGAAGGCGGTCCGCGAGCTGCTCGCCAGCAACCAGCGGATCGACATGGCGTTGATGATGATCGGCAGCAACGATCGCCAGGCCCTGCGCGACGGGTCGCAGACCCACGAAGCGCTCTCGCCGCGGTGGCGCGAACTTTACGCCGCTCGCGTGGACGCCATCCGCGCCGTCTTCAAGGAAAAAAAGATTCCGCTCGTGTGGGTCGGCTTGCCGGTCATGAAGAACGAGCGTTTTTCCGCCGATATGGCGCAGTTCAATGAAATCTATCGTGACCGCGCCGCTCATGACGGCGGCGTCTACCTTGACCTTTGGGAGGCCTTCGCCGACGAGCGCAACCAGTACGACGCCTTCGGGCCCGACCTCAACGGACACATCGTAAAATTGCGCTCCGCCGACGGCGTCCACTTCACCGACGCAGGCGCACGCAAGCTGGCGCATTTCGTCGAGGGCGACATCCGGCGCGCCAGCGAGGCCGCGCGCCCGCCCCCGAGCGAAAGCGTAAACCTTGGTGCTCCGGGCGGCGCTGGCGCGGCGCACGGCGGCGCCGAACAACTGCCGACGTCGCCGTCGCAGGCCGCGCCGCCGCTGCCCGAGCGTCCAGCCATCGGACGGGTGCAGTCGCTAACGGCGCCCATGACCCCGCCCAGCGAAGAGCTGGCGCGGCGCGGGAAGGCGACGCCCTCGCCTGAGCCCAACGCAGCGGCGGCGCGGGCGCTGGTCGAGCATATTTTCGTCGAGGGCCGCGCTCCGCCGCCCCAGCCCGGCCGCGCCGACGATTTTTCCTGGCCGCGCGGCGGAGTGGGCGCCGCCGGGTCGCGCTGACGGCCGACCGCTCCAAACGTCGCCCGAACAATGGAACCATGAGCCGGGCTGCCGCATTCTTTTCTTAACGAGTCGAGGCAATAACGACTCGGGAGGAGAAACGGCCATGGCAAAACCTATTCTATCCACCATCGCCCTGACCTTGACGGCGGGCCTCGCCGCCTCAAGCGCCCACGCGTTCGAAAATCCCTTTCTGGCCCTGTTCGGGCTGCTGCCGGCGGCGGCGCCGGTCAGCACGGGCGACGACGCGCAGCTGGCCCGCGAATACGCTGCGTCGACGCGCGTCGAGGTCGACGATCCGACCAATCGGCCGCCCGGCACCATCACCATCGATACGCAAGATCGCTATCTCTACCTATCCTTGCCCGGCGGACGCGCCCTTCGCTATGGCGTCGGCGTCGGCCGCGCAGGTTTTACCTGGAGCGGGCGCACCTACGTCGGCCGCAAGGAAGCCTGGCCCGATTGGACGCCTCCCGCCGCGATGCTCAAACGCCGGCCGGATCTGCCGCGCCACATGGTAGGCGGCGAGGACAATCCGCTCGGCGCGCGCGCCATGTATCTTTATGCCGGCGACCGCGACACGATGTTCCGCATCCATGGCTCCAACGAGCCCTGGAGCATCGGCCAGGCCGTGTCCTCTGGATGCATCCGAATGCTCAACGACGACGTGACCGATCTGTTTGGCCGCGTAAGGGTGGGGACGCCCGTCGTCGTTCTGTGAGGGGGCCCGCCGGCGCCCCTCGGGCTCGCCAGAGCGTATTCCGATCAGGTGGAATCACCTGATCGATAAGAATACGCTCCAACTTGAATAAGTTAGAGCATGTCCTCATCGGAAAAGTCTCGCAACTTTTCTGGGACATGCTCTAATGGCGCGAGGCCCGAGAAATCAGAAATGATAGTTAAGGCCGCCTTTCAGCGCGGAGGTGTTCACGCTGGTCTGCAGCGCATTGGTCGAGAAATCGAAAAAGCGATCGGAGCCGACCGAGGTGAACAGATATTCGCCCTTCGCCGAGAGATTGTTGGTGAGCATAAATTCGAGACCCGCGCCGACCGCCCAGCCGGTCTGGAACGTCGATTGCCGCCCCGAGAACCCGGTAGAGACATTGCTGACGCTTGCCGTATCCCTGCTTCCGGCGAAACCGCCAGTGGCATAGAGCAACGCGCGATCGAGAGTGTAGCCGGCGCGCGCCCGCAAGGTAAAGATATCGTCGACCGCGCCCGTGCCGGCCAGGCCGAAAAAGGGCATCTGACTGGCCTTCATGTTGGTGAAATCGAAATCTGCTTCGAGACCCAACAGGAAGTTTTGCGCGAAAACGAAATTGTAGCCGCCGGTGAAGCCAACCATGCCGCCCCGCGGACGACCGAGCAGGTCCGCGCCGTCGTTTTGAAAGGCGGCGAGGCCATATCCGGCGTTGAGGCCGAGATAGAGACCTTGCCAGGTGAAAACCGGAACGGGGGCATAATAGTCTTGCGGCGGTCGAGCGCCGCGACCGAGGTCGGCGGCGTGGGCGGACGCCGCCAGCAGCGCGGCAGGGACGATAAACGCCGAGAAAACCGAATGTCGCATCGAACTGAACTCCACGCTCAACGTCCCCCTGCGGCGCATGCCGCCCCGAACTCGCGACCGGGGCGGAAGGAACCGCGTCGTTGGATGAATCGAATTGAAATCATTTATCTTAACAAACCCCTGCAAAGGCGGTTTTCTGCCGGCACGGAAAAGCAACAATGACCAAAAAGTCGACGTATTGTTTGTAGATAAATCGTGATTGAATTACGAAATTCTTCGTAATACTATAAAAACGTAATCAATGTGCGCAAGTTATTGCTTTTCGCAAACTTAGGTTGTTTAATAATCGGTGAAGGCGCTCGGATTGACGCAAGCGCCGCGACGGCGTCGTCGCCGTCGTCGGCTTGCGAAACTTTGCGCACATGCGCCGAAATTCAAAAAACCGGTTCGGCGGCGCGCCGATGCTCTTTAATATCGGTTTGGCGCTTTTCTTAGCGATCGAGCGATGCCGTTCGATCGCAGGCGCGCCGACTTCCGGCGAGGAGCGAAGGATGAGCGCAGCAGGCGGCGAGACGGGACCGGCCTTGGTCACCGGGGCGGCGCGACGGATCGGATTGGCCATCGCCGGGCGTCTGGCGCGCCAGGGGCGGCCGGTGGTCCTGCACGCCTCGCATCGTTCGGCGGGCGAGGCCGAGATGGCGGCGGCGGCGATCCGCGCGCGCGGCGGACAGGCGGCTGCGCTCGCCGCCGATCTTTCGGACGCGCGGGCGACGCAAGACTTGATCGACGTCGCGGCCCGCCAATTTGGCCCGCTCACGCTGCTCGTCAACAATGCCTCGGTGTTTGAAGCCGACGCGGCGCGCGATTTTTCGCTTGACGTCCATGAACGGCTATTCGCAATCAACCTTCGCGCGCCGCTGCTGCTGGCGCGCGACATGGCGGCGCGCTTGCCGGACGATGTCGAGGGCGCCGTCGTCAATATCATCGATCAGCGGGTGTGGCGGCCGACGCCGCGCTATTTCACCTATACTTTGACGAAGTCGGCGCTGTGGACGGCGACGCGCACCATGGCGCAGAGTTTCGCGCCGCGCCTTCGGGTCAACGCGGTGGGGCCGGGTCCGGTTTTTCCCAACGCGATCTATGGCGAAGAGGGTTTCGAACAGGAAGCGCGCGGCGTGCTGTTGGGGCGCGCCGCCGATGTCGCCGGCGTCGTCGATGCGGTCGTCTATCTCGTTCATGCGCGCAACGTGACGGGACAGATGATCGCCGTCGACGGCGGCCAGCATCTCGCCTGGCAAACCCCCGACGTGCTGCCGGAGAGGCCGTGAGCGCCTCGCATGGAGGGCCCGATCGGCTGTTCGCGCGGCTTGCGTCATACCAATGGCAAGAAACATTAACCCGTCATGCCCGCGCTTGTCGCGGGCATCTACGCCGACAAGCTGCGACGCGTCCCGAAGGAGAGGCGGAACATTTCCGCTTCCTCATATAGTTTTCCTGTTGCGTCCCGGCGTGGATGGCCGGGACAAGCCCGGCCATGACGCGCTGATGGGTTAACATTTCGCGCTGCTGGCGTTACTCTCCCTTATGTTGCGCTTGGCGCCTCGCGATTTGCAACGCGTCGGCGAGACGCATCTTGGCGGAACCGGGTCGTAACGGCTTCTATTGGCTTTCGCTTGGCGCCTCTTTGCTCGCCGCATCCAGCGCCTCGCGGACGATCTCATCCACGGTCATTCGAACATTGTCTTTGAGCCCGCCGAGCCCATCGCGGCAGATTGCGTAGAGCGCGTCGTCGACGTGTGATTCGAGGACGCTGCGCGGGATGGCCGCTTGGCCAGCGCAAATGTTTGACGAGGGGTTTGCCTCGATGCGCGCCATCGCCGCGGCGCGTATGGCTTCGGCGAACTGGTCCCGCGTATTCAACAATATTTTCGCCAGCGATACGGCGAACGTAACGTGTCTGTCAGGCATGTTCGTCCTTTCCAAATGCGTCCGCGAGTTGCGCCGCTTCGCCAATTCGTTTGCGGACACAGCCTTCCCCACGCCGACGCCGCCCAGACAAGCGCCCCTTTCAGGGCGTCCATTCCCGACTCGCCGATGATTATCTACTTTTAAGATAATCCAGAAACCAGATTATTTAAAGACCCGCATCGGCAGAGGCGGGACGCAAGTTGGCGAAGACGCTTGGATCGGCAGGCCACAAGGCCTTGATCGACCTACTCATAAAAAAGAGAGAGGCGGCGGGCATGACGCAGGCTGATCTTGCCGCTCGGCTCGGCGAGTACCAGTCCTTCGTCGCCCGGCTCGAAAGCGGCGAGCGTCGCGTTGACGTTGTGGAATTCCTGGAGCTGGCGGAAGCGCTCGGTTTCGATCCTGCAAAAGCCATTTCGACCCTCAAGAAGGCGCGTTGACGGTCGGAGATAGCTCCGCGTCCCGGCGGCGCCCGCCGGGCGCTGCTGAATTTTGTAGAGAATACTCTGTTGTGAGATACTCTACAAGTCCGCTCCTTCTCGCCCATGGAGATACGAGAGGCGCTGGCGCGCAATCTGAGGAAATATCGGCAGGAACGACGCCTGTCGCAGGAGGAGCTCGCGTACCAGGCCGAGATCGACCGCACCTACATCAGCGCGCTCGAGCGTAGCGTCTATGCCGCCAGCATCGACGTTTTGGACCGGCTTGCCCGCGCCCTCGGCGTCGAAGCGGCCGATCTGCTCCAAAAGCCCGCCCGCGCCCGCAGGAAGAGCAAAGCGGCAGATGTCAAATCGGCGCGCGACGAATAATCCTCCTAATGGATGGCGGTCCAGATTCGTATGGACATGCGGCGACTGGTCGGACGGAATGTGAAACGCATCAGGCTCGCAAAGCGCCTGAGCCAAGAGCAATTCGCCGAGCGTTCGGGCTTTACCCAGCAATATCTGAGCGAACTGGAGCGCGGCCGCCGCAATCCGACGGTCATAACCCTTTTCGAGCTGTCACAGGCGCTCGGCGTTGAACATCTCGCGCTGGTGAGGCCCGACGACGAGGCGCTCGCCGAAAAGGCCCGACGCAGCAAGCCCGAGGCGAAGCCGGGCGCTCGCAAACGTTGATCCGGCCGCCTTGTTCATGATCGCTTCGCGACCCTCTTCCCGCGAGCGGGGAGAGGGGGAAATCCGAGTGGATCGCCCAGATTTCATATCAAAGTCGGCTGAGCGTCGCCTGTCGCGGCGCCAGCAACTTGTGGATGCGCACCATGAACGCGACGCCGAACAGCGGCGTCAGCAGGTTGAGCCCCGGCACGGCGACGAACGCGGCGACGCACAGACCGGCGACGAACAGGTACGGGCCATGGCGCCGGCGCAACTCGCGCGCGTCCTCGCTCGATCGAAAGCGTATCGCCGCCAGTTCGAAATACTCGCGGCCCAACAGGTAAGCGTTGGCGAGCAGGAAGGCGAGCGCGTTGACGCCCGGCACGAACAGCAGCAGCAGCGCTAGCAGATTGACCGCCGCCGCGACGAGCGCGAAGCGCAACGCCATCGCGATGGCCCGGCCGGCCGGCGGGGCCCGGCCTCTCTCGCCTTCGGGATAGATGTCCGTCTCGACGATCTCGGCCAGATCGTCGAGGAAGAGGCCGGCGACCAACAGCGACAGCGGCGCGACGAGAAACGCCAGGATAACGAGCAATCCGGCGCCGGTCGCCAGCGTCACGAACGTGTGCAGCCAAGCATTTTCGGGGGTCAGCAAGGAGACGGCAAGCTTGTCGAGACCCGCCCACGCCAGGGCCAAAAGCACGAGGGTCATCGCCAGGCTTTTGTAAAGAACCGTGCGGAACGGCGGCGTGAATATCTGCCGCGCGGCGTCGAAGGCTGCTGCGAACATGGTTCATCCCGGGTCGGATGCTGCGAAGATGGGGCGCCTCCAGCGGCGGCGCAAGTGTGGCTGGAGGCTCGCGTCGCCCGGCCTCATTGAAGTCGCGGCGAGGGCCGGGATGTGGCAAAAGCGCGCTATGATTGGAAAGGAACGTCACGGCCGTCCCGCTTCGACGCTGCGCAGCTTTCTCGCCAGCGAAGCGGCGGGCGGCGCGCTCCTCGTCGCCAGCGCGGCGCTCGCCCTCGTCATCGCCAATTCGCCTCTCGCCGGGCTTTATCGCGAGGCGCTGGCGACGCCGATTGGTCCGCTCGCCGTGCTGCATTGGATCAACGACGGCTTGATGGCCGTCTTTTTCCTGCTGGTCAGCCTTGAGATCAAACGCGAATTGTTCGATGGGCATCTGCGCCATTGGGCGGCGCGCGCGCTGCCAGGCTGCGGCGCGCTGGGCGGCATGGCGGTTCCCGCGCTGATCTACGCGGCGCTCAACGCCGGCTCGCCGGCGACGCTGCGCGGGTGGGCGATCCCGTCGGCGACCGACATCGCTTTCGCGCTCGGCGTGCTCGCTCTGCTCGGCGACCGCGTCCCGGGCGCGTTAAAAGTGTTTCTGACGGCGCTGGCCATCCTCGACGATCTCGGCGCGATCGTCATTATCGGCGTCTTCTACAGCCACGATCTCTCATTGCCGTTTGTTGGGCTCGCCGGCCTCGCGCTGGTTGCTCTCTATGCTTTGAACCTCCTCGGCGTATCGCGCCTTTGGCCCTATCTCGCTATAGGCGCGCTGTTATGGCTGTTCGTGTTGCGCTCGGGCGTGCATGCGACCATCGCCGGCGTTGTGCTGGCCTTCGCCATCCCGCTGCGGCCGGCCAACGAGGGCGAAGAGACCTCGCCGCTGCATCGGCTGGAGAACGCCCTCGATCCTTACGTCGCCTTCGCGGTTTTGCCGCTGTTCGGCTTCGCCAATGCGGGCGTCGTTCTGGGCGGGGCCGAGTTCTCCCTTGCCAGCGCGCCGGTTCTGGCGGGCGTGGCGGCCGGGCTGTTCGTGGGCAAACAGATCGGCGTCTTCGCCGCCGTCGCGCTCGCGGTCAAGACCGGCCTCGCCCACCGGCCGAAGCACGTGAGTTGGGCGCAGCTCTACGGCGTCGCGGTCCTGTGCGGCGTCGGCTTCACCATGAGCCTCTTCATCGGCCAGGTCGCCTTCGGCGACGGCGACGGCGCGATCGCGCAAACCAAGCTCGGCGTGCTCGTCGGTTCGCTGCTCTCCATAGCATTGGGGACGCTGGTGCTGCTCTCGAGCTCGACGCAACCGGAGGGCGGCAAGGCATGAAACGGGCGTGAAAAGCATGGAGGCCTCGGAGGGAATCGAACCCCCGTACAAGGATTTGCAGTCCTCTGCGTAGCCACTCCGCCACGAGGCCGCCAACATCGGCGCAACCGAAGGCGCGCCGCTGCAAGTGCGCCCGCTCATACAGGACGCCTCGCGCGGCGGCAAGACGACGCCGCCTTGCGCGGCGCGGTATAAGGCGCTAGGCCGCAGCTCGACAGCCCCGGGGCGCGCAACGCGAGACGACCGCAATGGCGGACAAGGCCGCAGGACTCACCTACGCGCAAGCCGGCGTCGACGTCGACGCCGGCAATCGCCTGGTGGACCTCATCCGCCCGGCGGTGCGGGCGACGCGTCGTGCGGGCGCCGACGGCGAGATCGGCGGCTTTGGCGGGGTGTTCGATCTGAAGGCCGCGGGCTTTGCCGATCCCGTGCTGGTCGCCGCCAATGATGGCGTCGGCACCAAGGTCAAGATCGCCATCGAAGCGGGGCTCCACGACACCATCGGCGTCGATCTCGTCGCCATGTGCGTCAACGATCTCGTCGTGCAGGGCGCGGAACCTCTGTTCTTCCTCGATTATTACGCGACCGGCAAGCTCGAGCCGGAGGCTGCGGCGGGGGTCGTCGCCGGCATCGCCAGGGGCTGCGTCGAGGCCGGCTGCGCCCTGCTCGGCGGCGAGACGGCCGAAATGCCCGGCCTTTACGCCGTCGGCGACTATGACCTTGCCGGCTTCGCGGTCGGCGCCGTCGAGCGCGCGCGTTTGCTGCCGAAAGACGGCGTCAAACCGGGCGACGTCGTTTTCGGCCTGGCGTCGTCGGGCCTTCACTCGAACGGCTTCGCGCTGGCGCGGCGCATCGTTGCCAAAGCCTGCCTCGCCTGGGACGCGCCCGCGCCGTTCGACGCAGCCCGCAGCCTGGCGCGCGCTCTGCTCGAGCCGACGCGCATCTATGTCAAACCGCTGCTCGCGGCGCTGCGAACGAGCGAAAAAATCTTGGCGCTCGCCCACATCACCGGCGGCGGCTTTCCCGACAATGCGCCGCGCGTCTTGCCGGACGGCCTCGGCGTCGCCCTCGATCTTTCCGCTTTTCCGGTTCTCCCCGTGTTCCGCTGGCTGGCGGGAGAAGGCAGTGTCGCGCAAGCCGAACTGCTGCGCACGTTCAATTGCGGGATCGGCATGGTCGTGGTCGCCGAGCGCGAAGGCGCCGACGCAGCCCAGGCGGCGCTGCGCGCGGCCGGCGAAGCGCCCATGCCAATCGGCGAAATCATCGAGGCCGGAGCGGGTCCGCGCGTCGTCCTGAATGGAGAACTTGCGTTGTGAGGCGCGTTCGCGCTGCGATCCTGATCTCCGGGCGCGGCTCCAATATGGACGCGCTGATCGCCGCGGCGCGCGCCCCCGACTACCCGGCCGAAATCGCCCTCGTCGTCTCCAACCGTCCCGATGCGCCGGGCCTCGCCAGGGCGAAAGCTTGCGGCCTCGCCACCGCCGCCGTCGATCACAAGATTTACGCCGGCCGCGAGGAATTCGAGCGCGCGCTGCAGGCCGTGCTCGAGATCAATCGCATCGAGCTCGTTTGTCTCGCCGGCTTCATGCGCATGCTGACGCCCTGGTTCGTCGGACAGTGGCGGCAGCGCCTGCTCAACATCCATCCCGCCTTGCTGCCCGCCTATCGCGGCCTTAACACGCACGCGCGCGCGCTGGCGGACGGCGTGAAGATCCACGGCTGCACCGTGCATTTCGTCGCGCCGGAAATGGACGAAGGACCGATCGTGGCGCAGGCCGCCGTGCCGGTGCTCGACGCCGACACGCCGGAGACGCTCGCGGCGCGCGTCCTCGAACAGGAGCATGTGATTTATCCTGCCGCCGTTCGGCTGGCCGCCTCCGGGGAGCTGCGGGTGGACGGCAATCGCGTGTTGGGGGCGGTCCCCGCGGCCGGGCAGCCGCCGCTGGTTGTTCCAAATTTGACGTCGCGGCCGTTTCGTCCGCCGGACGCATCGTCAAACACGTAGGATTGTTTCGATTTGCGAGCCTGAAGGCTCGCGGTCCAAGCGGCGCGGAACCGGACCGCGAGCCTTCAGGCTCGCATCGATATGAGCTCCCGACAGGATCCAGACCCTCAAAACTTCCTTGCCGCGCAAAAATGCCTTATGTCCGCCTCATGACCCGCATCGCTCTTTATCCCGGCTCTTTCGATCCCTTAACCCTTGGTCATGTGGAGGTGATCCGCACTGGCGCGGCGCTGTGCGATCGGCTCATCGTGGCGATCGGCGCCCATCACGGCAAGACGCCGCTGCTGGCCCTGGAGGAGCGCGTCGAGCTGATTGGCGCCGCCTGCGCGGCGCTCGATCTCGGCCAAGCTTGCCGGTTCGAGGTCGTCTCTTTCGCCGGCCTCGTCGTCGACGCCGCCAAGGCGCATCGGGCGCACTTCATCCTGCGCGGACTGCGCGATGGGACCGATTTTGATTATGAAATGCAGATGGCGGGGATGAATCTCGCCATGGCGCCGCAAATAAGCACGATCTTTCTGGCCGCTTCGCCGCCGGTTCGGCATATAACGGCCAGTCTGGTGCGGCAGATCGCCATGCTCGGCGGCGACGTATCGCGCTTCGTCGCCCCGCAGGTCGCCGACGCCCTGCGTCGCGCCGTCGCGCGCCGCGGTTCGCAACAATAAAGTTCTAAAGAGGGAACTCCCATGACCATCGACCGCCGCAGTTTCGTTGTCGCCGCGCCGCTCGCCGCCGTGCTCGGCGTCGCTTTGCCCGCCATGGCGCAAGAGCCGCACACGATCCATCTCGACACCAAGGACGGGCGCGTCGCCATTCGTCTGCGCGCCGATCTCGCGCCCAAGCATGTCGAGCGCATAGAGACGCTGGCCAAGCGCCATTTCTACGATGGGATCGTGTTCCATCGGGTGATCGAGGGGTTCATGGCGCAGGCCGGCGATCCGACCGGCACGGGCGCCAGCGGCTCGGAACTGTTCGACCTCAAGGCGGAATTCACCGATACGCCGTTCAAGCGCGGCACGCTGGGCATGGCGCGCTCGTCGGACCCCAACTCGGCCAATTCGCAGTTCTTCATCTGCTTGGCCGACGCCCCCTTCCTCAACGGCAAATACACCGTGTTCGGCGAAGTGGTGTCCGGCATGGACGTCGTGGACAAGATCAAGAAGGGGTCGAAAGCCAACAACGGGATGGTCGAGGAGCCCGACAAGATCATCAAGATGCGCGTCGCCGGCGACAACAGCTGATGGGCAACTTGCGAACGCGACGAACGGGAGAGGAAATGACCGAAGCAGGCAACACGTTGACGCTGGCGACGACCAAGGGCGAGGTCGTCATCAGGATGCGTCCCGACCTCGCGCCGAACCATGTGGCGCACATCAAGAAGCTCGTGTCGGAAGGGTTTTACGATGGCGTCGTGTTTCATCGCGTCATCGACGGCTTCATGGCGCAAACCGGCTGCCCGCACGGGACCGGAACCGGCGGCTCAAAATATCCGAACCTGAAGCAGGAGTTCAACGCCGCGCCGCATGTGCGCGGAACCTGCTCGATGGCGCGCGCCCAGCATCCCGATTCCGCGAACTCGCAGTTCTTCATCTGCTTCGGCGACGCGCGCTTCCTCGATAAGCAATATACGGTGTGGGGCGAGGTGATCGCCGGCATGGAGAACGTGGATAACATCAAGCGCGGCGAGCCGGTGAAGGAGCCCGACAAGATCGTCAAGGCGAGTGTGAGCTGAGCGACCCCCTCCCTGTCCCTCCCCCGCGTTCCGCGGGAGAGGGGACGCTAACGATTGGCGTTTCGCATTATCTTGATGAAGACCCGAGGCTACCCCCTCTCCCGCAAGCGAAGCGCCGCGGGGGAGGGTTGGGGAGGGGGCCGATGCGCGTTTCCCTCTTCAATTTCGATCTTCCGCAACACGCCATCGCGCTGCGGCCGGCGCGCCCGCGCGACAGCGCGCGCATGCTCGTCGTTCGGCCGAACGACCTTGCTCTCGAAGATCGCCTCGTCGGCGATCTGCCGGCGTTGCTCGCCCCTGGCGACGCGCTCGTCGTCAACGACACGCGCGTCATCCATGCGCGTCTTTATGGCCATCGCCGCCGCGGCGACAACACGGCGCGCATCGAGGCGACCTTGATCGAACGTGTTTCGGCGAGCCGCTGGCGCGCGCTGGCGCGCCCGGCCAAGAAACTCGCTTGCGGCGAGCGCGTGCGGTTCGGCGCGGCGCCCGAGCGTGGCGTTCGTCTCGTCGCGCCGCTCGACGCCAGCGTTAGTGAGAAGGGCGAAAATGGCGAAGTCGTCTTCGCCTTCGATGTCGCCGGCGCGGCGCTCGATCGCGCCATCGAGGCTTTGGGCGCCATGCCGTTGCCGCCCTATATCGCCGGCCAACGCGACGCCGACGCGCGCGACGAGGATGACTACCAAACCTTGTTTGCTCGTAACGCCGGCGCCGTGGCGGCGCCGACCGCCGGCCTCCATTTCACGCCGCAGTTGGTGGCGGCGCTGCGCGCGTGCGGCGTTGCTCTCTACAAGGTGACGCTGCATGTCGGCGCCGGCACCTTTCTGCCCGTCAAAGCCGAGGATACGAGCGACCATGAGATGCACGCCGAACAGGGCCTCGTCAGCGAAGCAACCGCGGTCGCTTTGAACGAAACGCGCGCGGCCGGCGGACGTGTCGTGGCGGTGGGGACGACTGCGCTGCGCTGCCTCGAGACGGCGGCGCGCCAGGATGGCTCGATCAAGGCCTTTTCCGGCAAGACCGCCATCTTTATAACGCCGGGCTATCGCTTTCGCGCCGTTGACGCTTTGCTGACCAATTTTCATTTGCCGCGTTCGACCTTGTTCATGCTGGTCGCGGCGTTTGCGGGCCTCGACAGAATGAAAGCCGCTTATGCGCACGCCATCGACGCCGGCTATCGTTTCTATTCCTACGGCGACGCATGCCTGCTGTTTCGAAAATGAGGCAGCGCCGATGACTTCTTCCTTCGTCGACGTCCGCATCCTCGCGCAATGGCGCGACGACAGGAGCGAATGTCCTTTGACCATCGATTTGCGCATCGATGCGGCGAGCAAGCGCGTCGTTTCTCATTGGGAAGTTTTCGGCGCCTGCGATCTCTATGGCGATAAATGCCGGCCGTTCGTCTTGCGCCGCGACGGCGCGATCGACTTTGGCGCAGGAATGCGAGAGAGTTGGCGAACCGACGTTAGGGACATCATCATCCGCGTCGGCGAGCGTTTTACCGTTTCATGGAACGAGCAAGACTCCGGCGCTTATGAAATCGTCAAAGTTGCGGCGCTGGGCGCCAAGGAAGGGCAAGGATGACGCGAGACTTCGCCTTCGAGGTCGAGGCCCGAGACGGCGCCGCCCGCAAGGGCGCCATTTATGTCCGGCACGGCGTGGTGCGCACGCCGGCTTTCATGCCGGTCGGCACCGCCGCCACGGTGAAAGCCATGTTTCCGCGGGACGTGCGGGCGACAGGCGCCGACATCGTGCTCGGCAACGTCTACCATTTGATGTTGCGGCCCGGGGCCGAACGCATCGCCGCGCTCGGCGGGCTGCATCGTTTCATGAACTGGCCGCATCCTATCCTGACCGACTCCGGCGGCTTTCAGGCGATGTCGCTGGCGAAGCTGCGCCAGCTCGACGAGCAGGGCGTGACGTTTCAATCGCATATCGACGGCTCGCGGCATGTGCTGACGCCCGAGCGTTCGATGGAAATCCAGCGCTTACTCGGCTCCAACATTCATATGCAGCTTGACGAATGCGTGCGGCTGCCGTGTTCGGACGCGGAAGCCGAGCGCGCCATGCGCCTCTCCTTGCGTTGGGCGGAGCGGTCGCTGGCGGCCTTCGGCGATCAGCCGGGCAAGGCGGCGTTCGGCATCGTGCAGGGCGGGGCGTCGCCGGCGCTGCGCATCGAGAGCGCCAAGTCGCTGGCGGCGATGAATTTTCACGGCCTCGCCATTGGCGGCCTCGCGGTTGGCGAGCCGCAGGACGTGATGTTGGCCATGCTCGAGACCGTCATGCCGCATCTGCCGGAAGACAGGCCGCGCTATCTGATGGGCGTCGGGACGCCCGACGATATTGTCGAGGCGGCATCGCGCGGGATCGACATGTTCGATTGCGTCTTGCCGACGCGGGCCGGGCGTCACGGCCTCGCCTATACGCGTTTCGGCCGCGTAAACTTGCGCAATGCGCGCCATGCCGACGATCCCGCGCCGCTCGACCCCGGCGCCTCATGCGCCGCCGCGCGCAATTTTTCGCGCGCCTATCTCCATCATTTGATGAAGGCCGGGGAAATCCTCGGCATGATGCTGTTGACCCAAATCAATCTCGCCTATTACCAGGAGCTGATGGCGGGGTTGCGCCAGGCGATCGAGCGGCGGCGGCTTGGCGATTTTGTCGCGCAGGCGAAAGAGCAGTGGGCGAAAGGGGAGGAGAGTGTATAATTTTGAAGACGCGAAATAGTGACCCGTCATGCCCGCGCTTGTCGCGGGCATCCACGCCGACAGGTTGTGATACTGTCCAACAGAGAAACGGGTCGTTTTCGTGTCCTCATCAAAAATTCCGGTCGCGTCCCGGCGTGGATGGCCGGGACAAGCCCGGCCATGACGCGCTTACGGGTCAAGACCTCATACCGTATCATAGTGAACGATAACGAGGCAGCCGATTCATGTTAGTTGTTCTTGCCCAGAAGCCGATTGCTTCATTGGAGAATGATATTCGCGCCTTCGACGCTTTCGGCGCCAAGACGCAACGTCTTGAACAAGACGGCATTCCTTATTTCGTCAATGAATTCTGGACGGCTGGCCAAAGGCAGGCGCACGCCATTCATGAGGTGAGCTATCGGGCTTGTTTCAAACCGCAATTGCCGGAGTTCTTCATCGGTCGCCTGACGCGACCGGGTGATGCGGTGTACGATCCGTTCATGGGGCGGGGGACGACGCCGGTGCAGGCGGCCTTGCAAGGCCGGCGGCCGATCGGCGCCGACATCAACCCGCTCAGCGTCCTGTTGACGCGGCCGAGGCTGGCGCCGCCTTCGCTCGCCGCGATCGAACGCCGCCTCGCGGAAATCCCGTGGCGTGACGACGAGCTCGAGCGCGATGATTTGCTCGCTTTTTATCATGAGGATACGCTGCGCCAGATTTGCGCGCTGCGCCGCTATTTCTTGGACCATGCTCCGCTAGACCGAGAGCCAGATCCGGTCGACGACTGGATCAGGATGGTGGCGATCAATCGCCTTTCCGGCCATTCGCCGGGGTTCTTTTCGGTCTACTCGCTGCCGCCGAACCAAGCCGTTTCGGTCGAAGCGCAAGCCAAGATCAACGCCAAGCGCAAGCAGACGCCGCCGTTGCGCGACGTGGCGAAACTGATCTTGCGCAAGTCGCGCGCGCTTCTTTCCGATGGCGCGCCCGCGCCGCACCCGCGGGCGGTTCTCGCAACCAGCGAAGCATGGCGCACCCCATTCATCGCGGACGGCTCCGTGCGGCTCATCGTCACCTCGCCGCCGTTCCTCGATGTCGTCCAATACGCCAACGACAATTGGCTGCGCACCTGGTTTGCCGGCATAGACGCCAGCGCCGTCAAGATTTCAGCGCATCGCAGCCAAGAAGATTGGTCAGCGATGGTGCGCGCATGTTTCGAAGAATTCGCGCGCATCGTCGAACCCGGCGGCCACGTCGCCTTCGAGGTGGGCGAGGTGCGCGGCGGCAAGCTCTTGCTCGAGCGCCTCGTGTGGCAGGCGGTTCATAGCCTGCCGTTCGAACGGCTGTTCGTATTGGTGAACAGCCAGAGGTTCACCAAGACCAGCAACTGCTGGGGCGTCGGCAACAACGCCAAGGGGACCAATACGAACCGGGTCGTGGTGCTGCGGCGAAAGTAGCGCGCTTCCCTCTCCCGCAAGCGGCGGAGGGTGTCATGCAAAGCATGACGGGTGAGGGTGCTGCCGCCGCCCTCATCCGTCGCGCATTCGCGCGACACCTTCTCCCGCGAAGCGGGAGAAGGGAAGTTCCGCCTTTGCCATCACCCCGCCCGCAACAACCGCACCGCCTCGTTGCGTTCGAACAGGTAGAGCAGCACGCGCAGCGCCTGGCCGCGCTCGCTGGCGAGTTCGGGGTCTCGCCGCAAGATCAGCTCGGCGTCGTCGCGCGCGATGGCGAGCAGGCGCGCGTGGACCGCAAGATCGGCGAGTCGAAATCCCGGCATGCCCGATTGCTTCGTGCCCAAAATTTCCCCCTCGCCGCGCAGGCGCAAATCTTCCTCGGCGATGCGAAAGCCGTCCTCGGTGTGGCGCAGCGTGACGAGCCGCGCTTTGGCCGCTTCGCCGAGCGGCCCCTTGTAGAGCAGCAGGCACGACGATTTGCCGGCGCCGCGCCCGACGCGTCCGCGCAATTGGTGCAGTTGCGCGAGGCCGAAGCGCTCGGCGTGCTCGATCACCATGACCGTCGCCTCCGGCACGTCGACGCCGACTTCGATCACCGTCGTCGCGACGAGAATGCGCGTTTGGCCGGCCTGGAACGCCTCCATGGCGGCGTCCCTATCGGGGCCTTTCAGGCGGCCGTGCACGAGGCCGACGACATCGCCGAAGATTTTGGTCAAATCGGCGTGGCGGTCTTGCGCCGCCGCGAGGTCAAGCTCCTCGCTCTCCTCGACCAGCGGGCACACCCAATACGCGCGCGCCCCTGAAGCGAGGGCGCGACGCAGCCCATCGACGACTTGGCCGATGCGCGCAAGCGGCAGCGCGCGCGTGTCGATGGGGGCGCGGCCCGGCGGCTTCTCGTCGAGGAGCGAGGCGTCCATGTCGCCGAAGTAGGTGAGCGTCAGCGAGCGCGGAATGGGCGTCGCGGTCATCACCAACACATCGGCGACCTCTCCTTTGGCGCCTAACGCCAGCCGCTGCTGCACGCCGAAACGATGCTGTTCGTCCACGACCGCGAGGCCGAGATCGCGGAACGCGAGATCGCTCGTGACCAGCGCATGGGTGCCGACGACGATGTCGGCTCTCCCTTCCGCGATCTGCTGGTGAAGGCGCGTTCGCTCGGCCGGCTTGGCGCGGCCGGTGAGCAGCACGATGCGGATGCCGGCCTGTTCGGCGAGCGGGCGCAAACGTTCGTAATGTTGGCGGGCGAGGATTTCGGTTGGCGCCATCAGCGCGGCTTGGCGCCCCGCTTCGACGACGCTCGCCATGGCGAGCAGCGCCACGATCGTCTTGCCGGAGCCGACGTCGCCTTGCACCAGCCGCAGCATACGGCGCGAAGAGGCAAGATCGGCGCGGATTTCGGCGAGCGTGCGCCGTTGCGCGCCGGTTAGCGTGAAGGGCAGCGCCGCCTCGATTTTGTGCGCCAGTTTGCCATCGCCCTTGTTTTCGCGTCCCGGCGCGCGCCGCATTTTCGAACGCACCAAGCGCAACGCCAATTGGTTCGCCAGCAATTCGTCGAGCGCCAGCCGCTGGCGCGCCGTGCTGGTCGGCGCGACATCGGCGAGGGCGGCAGGGCGATGCGCTCGTTCGAGGCTCGCTGCGAAGCCGGCGAGATCATTGGCCGCCAGCACCGAGGCGTCATGCCACTCCGGCAGCTGCGGAAGCTTCGATAAAGCGCCCTCGACCGCGCGCTGCACGGCGCGTTCGTGCAATCCTTCGGTGAGCCCATGCACAGCCTCGAGGGCGGGAAGCTTGGCGATGCCCTGTTCGTCGAGCACGCGGTCGGGATGCACGATCTGCCGCCGGCCGTCATAAAGTTCGAGCTTGCCCGACACCCAGCGCGTCGCTCCCAACGGCAAACTGCGTTCGATCCAATCCTGATTGGCGAGGAAGAACACCAGCTCGGCGTCGCCCGTTTCGTCCTCGACCAGCACCTTGTAGGGCGCCTTCGAATAGCGTCCCTGCGGCTTGCGGTGCTCGGCGACGCGAACTTTAAGCACCACCATCGCATCGTATGGGGCCTCGGCGATCTTTGGCCGCGCGCTCCGATCGATGACGTTTTGCGGCAGATGGAACAACACGTCGACCACGCGCGCCGCTTCGCCAGGCTTGGCCAGCAGCCGATCGAACAGCTTGGCGGTCTTGGGGCCGACGCCGGGCAGGGCGGCTACGCCGCCAAACAGGGGGTCGAGGAGGGAGGGGCGCATGGAACGCTATTTCTTACATCCAGCTAACTTTGTCATGTTCTCTGCGAGCCTGAAGGCTCGCGGTCCACTGGCCGCTTCGGACCGCGAGCCTTCAGGCTCGCTTACTTGATCTCGGTATCGAAGCTTTCGGCGTCGCGCGCCCCGTCCAGTGTGAAGTGCCACCATTCGCGCGGGTAATTTGCAAAACCATGGCGGCGCATCAGGGCTTCGAGCGTCTGCCGGTTTTGGCGCGCCTTTGCCGGAACGTCGGCGCTCGCGGTCCATGATTGCTTGTCGAAATAGTCGAAAAGCGTGCCGAAATCACGCCCCTTGATGGCGATGTCGACCGCAAGGCCCGTCGAGTGCGACGACTTTTCGGCAATGTAGCCTTGCGCGAACAGCTCGCGTTTCTGCACATTGGGATAATAACGGTCCTTGGTCGTCTGATCGGCGTCTTGCTGCGACCAGGCGACGAAGGCTGCGACCGCGCGGCGCGGGCGGTAGCAGTCGTAGACGACGAGATCGAAGCCGTGTCGGTGGGCGTCCGCTTGCGCTTCCACCAGCTTGTGCGCGGCGTCGGCGCGCAGCCAGCATTGCGCAGACGCGTATCCGGGCGCGGGTTTGCCGGTAAAATTGTCGGGCCCCGCATAACGCATGTCCTGCTCGACGCCGGGAGCGACATCGGCGAGCTTCACGAAGTCCTGAGGCAGCTCGCCGGCGGCGGCGGACGCGACCATGGCGGCGGCGGCGAGGCCGAGCGCCGGACGCGCCTTGGAAGCGCCAAGGCGGATGTGCGATGCAAAGCGCGTCATGCCCCCTTCGCCTTGCCCGCGCCGCCAGGCGCCGCCGAGGGCTCGGTGCAACCCCTCGGCGCCGTGCTCGCCGTCTGGTTGAACAAAATCTCGCGTTCCTTCGCGGTGAAGTCGGTCCGCTCGCGCTGATAGGGCGCAGCCTTGGCATAGGCGCGCACCACCGCGGGACGGCTGCGCATATGCGCGAACCAGCGTTTCAGATGCGGGAAATCGTCGAGATTCTGCCCGAGCTGTTCATGGGGAACGATCCACGGGTAGCAGGCCATGTCGGCGATCGAATACTCGTCGGCGATAAAGGCGTTTTGGGCCAAGCGCCGGTCGAGCACGCCGTAGAGACGGTTCGTCTCCTTGACGTAGCGCTCGATGGCGTAGGGAAGCTTCTCGGCGGCATAGCGCGCGAAATGGTTGTTTTGGCCGGCCATCGGACCAAGGCCGCCCACTTGCCAGAACAGCCATTCCAGCGCGCGGACCCGCCCGCGCAACTCTCGAGTTAGGAACTTCCCTGTTTTTTCCGCGAGATAAACCAAGATGGCGCCGGATTCGAACACCGTGACCGCCGCGCCGCCGTCGGGAGGAGCCCGATCGACGATGGCGGGCATCCGATTGTTTGGGGAAATGGCCAAGAACGCCGGCGCGAACTGTTCGCCCTTGGCGAGGTCGACTGGAACGATGCGATAGGAAAGTCCGGCTTCCTCGAGGAAGATGGTGATCTTGTGGCCGTTGGGGGTCGGCCAATAATGGAGGTCCAACATGGCGCGCGTTCCTGGTTCTGTGGGCGGGGCCGCTCGGATGGGGAGAAGGGGCGCGCCAGCGCATGGCAAGGCCTGCGCGGACGGGCAAGGAATTCGAAAGGCTCGAGCCCCGATGGCGCGGCTCCCGGCGCGCCGTTAGCGCAATGTCAACACAACTTTGCTTCTTCTATGAACCTTGGACGAGAAACGGAAGATAGCATGGGACGGATTTTTGTGGATTGGCGGGAAGCGAACGCGCAGGTCTTTGGGCGGCGGGCGCTGACGATGCGCCATTGTCTGGACAAGAGTCCGCTGTTTGACGAGGATGCGCTGGCGCGCCTCATCGAGGCCAGCCCGCGCGAGCGTTTCCATGTCAACGCCCTGCCGTGCGACGCAGCCGATGCGCGCCCGTGGCGCGAGGGCGACATCGCCGGCTTGTCCGGCGCCGCCGTGCTGGAGGCGGTGCGCAAGGGCGCCCTCCGGGTTCATCTGCAACGCGTGCAAGATACTTTTCCCGCCTATCGGCAAATTCTCGAGGTCGCCTTCGACGAGCTCGAGCAGCGCGTTCCAGGTTTGCGCAGTTACAAGCGCTCGATGAGCGTGGAGATTTCCTCGCCCCAGATGAGCGCAGCCTATCACGCCGACATTCCTTGCCAGAGCCTATGGCAAGCGCGCGGGCGCAAACGCGTCTGGATCTATCCCGCGCGCCCTCCCTTCCTGCCGCAGGCGGCGATCGAGAACATCGTGCTCAAACGCTCGCTGGAGACCGATCTCGGCTATGATCCAGCCTTCGACAAAGAGGCGGAGGTTTTCGATCTCGGCCCGGGCGATATGGCGACATGGCCGCTCAATTGTCCGCACCGCGTCGTCAATGAGGATTGCCTCAATATATCTTTCACGACCGAGCATTGGACCAACGAGCAGCGCGCGCACTACGCCGTCAATTACGCCAATGGGCTGTTGCGGCCGCTGTTTGGCGGAGGCGATCTCCCGCAGCTTATTCGCGGGCCGGCCTTTGTTGCGAAATTCGTGCTCGCCGGCGCGCATGAGGCGCTGTGCGGCGCCAATGGCCGAGCGCGTCCGTCGGCGCCGGATTTTCGCGTCGATCCTACGGCCGCGCAAGGGTTTGCGGATGTCGCGCCTTACCAGATAATGGGGTAGGGCTGCGGTCGCGGCTGCGGAGCGGCTTGGCGACAATCCATTTCCTGTTCCGCCGCCATGAGGCAAATCGAGTATCGCTTTCGGCGAGTATCACTTTGGGATTGAAAGAAATATTGCCGCAGGCGCCGATTTGCGCTTATCGTTCTTCTTAAGGCGGATCGGCGCTCCAGGGCGTCAGGGAGGCGGCTAAGCGGATCATGGCCAACCAAAAACAGCCAACGACAATCAAGAAATACGCCAACCGGCGTCTCTATGACACGGGTTCCAGCACCTATGTGACGCTCGAGGACCTCGCATCGATGGTCAAGCGTGGCCAGGATTTCGTGGTGTGCGACGCCAAGACCGGAGAGGACATCACCCGCTCGGTTCTTACGCAGATCATCTTCGAGCAGGAAGGCAAGGACGGCCAGAACCTGCTGCCGATCGCCTTCTTGCGTCAGCTCATCCGTTTCTATGGCGATTCCATGCAGATGCTGGTGCCGAGCTACCTCGAATTCAGCATCGACCGCTTGACGCGCGACCAACAGAAGTTCCGCGATCAGGTGTCGCAGGCATTGGGGAGCGCGCCGTTTGGAGAGCCGACGCGGCAAGCTTTTCAGTCGCTCGAGGAGCAGGCTCGCAAGAACATGGCCGTCTTCCGCCAAGCCCTGACCATGTTCAATCCGTTCGGCGCCGCGGCTGGAAGTTCAGCGTCAGCTCAAGCGGGCGCCGAGACCGAGGCCGAAAAGCCGCGTCAGCAATCCGATCTCGACGATATGAAGCGCCAGCTCGAGGAACTCAACAAGCGCATCGACAAATTGGCGGACAAGAGCGGCGGTTGACCGCCGCCGGCGCGCCCTGAGCGCAGGCGTCGCGGGGGCCTTCCTCGCTCAGGCGCCGAGCGCCGCCAGGGGGGCGCCGGAAGGACTTGGCGTTGGCGTCGGCGCGGCGCTGCCGAAATGGGCGCCCTGGAAATAATCCACGCCCCACTTGCTCAGCATTTGCGCCGTCTCGGCGTCTTCGACCCACTCGGCGACGATCTTGAGCCCCAGATGATGCGCCAGATTGATCAGCGTGCGCACGAAGAAGCGGTCGTCGGCTGAATTGGCGATATTCTGCACGAAGGCGCCGTCGATCTTGACGATATCGAAGGCCAGTTCGCGCAGGCTGCGAAACGACGTGTGTCCGGCGCCGAAATCGTCCATCGCCATTTTGACGCCGAGGCGTTTGCATGCCCCGATCAGATCGCGCGTGACGTCGAAATCCTCGATCATGCTGCTCTCGGTGATTTCGATGATCAGCCGGTCGGCGACGCCGCGACCGCCGACGGCGTTGGTCAGCCAATCCCGCCATGCGGGATCGTGGAGGGTGATGCTGGAGACGTTGACCGAGACGCGCAGCTCCTTGTCCTCGCTAAGTCGATCCAGCGCCAGCTC
>JACOUB010000037.1 GCA_016178015.1 Methylocystis sp.
CGGGCGAGAACACGCGCTTGGCGATGGCGATCTGCGACGGGTGCAGCGACCACGCGCCGGCGCAGCCGAGCAGGAAGGCGATGCGAAACTGCGCTTCGCAGGCCGGCGCGTCGGAGAAATCGCCGAACGGCCCATAGATCGCCTTGACGCCCGCCGACGCGCAGGCGTCGACCATCTTGGCGATGGTGTAATGCCACAAATCCTGTTGGAACACGGCGCGCAGGCCATGGCCGGGCTCGGCGTCGGCGATCACCTTGTAGTCGGGGTGGCCGCCGCCGACCCGGGTCGTCTTCATGGCGCGCGAGGCCGCAAGATCGGCTGGGCCGAGGCTGATCCCATGCATGCGCGGCGAGGCGCACGCGATCGCGTCGACGTTCTTCACGCCTTCCGCCGTCTCAAGAATCGCATGGATGAGGATGGGCTTCGCCACGCCATTGCGCGCCTCGAGCTGCGCCAGCAGCTGATCGAGATAATGGATGTCCCAAGGGCCTTCGACCTTGGGCAGCATGACGACATCGAGCTTATTGCCGACCGCCGCCACGATCTCGATGAGATCGTCGAGAACCCAAGGGGAATTTAAGGAATTGACGCGCGTCCACAGGCCGGTCGCGCCGAAATCGACGGCGCGGGCCATTTCGATGAAGCCCTGGCGCGCCGCCACCTTGGCGTCCGCCGGAATGGCGTCCTCGAGATTGCCGAGCACGACATCGACCTTCTGGACGAGTTCCGGAACCTTGGCGCGCAGTTTCTCGATGTGCGGCGGGACGAAATGGATCATCCGCTCGACCTTGACGGGAAGTTCGCGCCAGGGCGCCGGCGCGCCGATGGCCAGCGGACGATAGAATTGATGGGGGAGTTTCATTGCACGCAGCTCCAGCTTGGCTCAGGGCGCCAGCTTGTCGCGCTGAGCTAAAGCATGCCGCGGGCGGATGCAACGCCGGGCCGGCGATCCCACGGTCGTGAGATCGACGCCTAACCCGCGATTCGCTTCACCGACTCGTAAAGCCCAAGGGCGCGCAAGCCACGCTTGAGCGAGCGCTGCACAGGCGCGGGAAGAAAGGAGAAGGGAGGGGCGAGGCCGGCCTTCCGCGTCTTGGCAAGGGGCGCCGAGGCGTCATACTCCACGTAGCAAACATTCACAGTCCGGTTCGCAATATCGAGAATCATGTACGTCGCACGGCGATCCGTCGTTCGCGGCTGTCCCACCGCGCCGGGATTGATGAGGTAGTGCGCGTCATCGTGCAGGAAGACCTCGTCGTCCAAGCGCAACCGCGCTTGACCGCTTCGAAACTCGTAAACAGCAGGCTGATGCGTATGGCCAAACGCACAGATGCGCGCGCCGGACGGATGGGCGGCGAGCGCTGCGAAGCTCAGCAGACGACGCTCGTCGGTGTCGAGCCTTACGGTCTCGCAGCCGGTATCGGGATGCAGCGCGCCGTGCACCATGAGAAGCCTATTTTGGATGTTGGCTGTGAGCGGTAGGGCGCCCAAGAAATCGAGGGCGTCCGCGCCGAGCCGCGCGCGCGTCCAAGCGACTGCCCGCGCAGCGGCGTTGCTGAACGTCTCGGCGCCGATCTGTCCGCAGACGGCTCGATCGTGGTTGCCGGCGATGCACAGCGCGTCGAACTGTTGCAGCAGAGCGATGCATTCGGCGGGATTGGCGTTGTATCCGACGATGTCCCCGAGACAGACGATGCGATCCACGCCTCGCGCCGAAATTTCATCCAGGGTCGCTTGCAGCGCCTCCAGATTGGCGTGGATGTCTGAAATAAGCGCGAGCTTCACGATCCGATCCAATTCCTTGCCCGACCGGAGCGCGGCGTTCCTCTCCGCTAAGCGCGCCTCGAAAGCAAGCGAGCCAGTGTCGCCCGCAAGAGCGGCGCCGGGTCATCCCAAGACACGGACGACTTCGCTTCACACCGCAATGCCCAAGGCAGCCACGTCGTCAGCGGGACGCCGCATGCTCTCGCAGCAGGGAGGTCCGTCCACATGCGGCACCAACGCACGCCGGCTCGAGCTTGCGCGGCGACCGGCCGCGGCAATCCTAACAGGTCGGCGTAGACGAGCGCCGGCAAATTGACGCCGGCAATGGCTCCCGCATGATGCCAGAGATTGAAGCGGGGGTTGATCTCCAGGAGGTAAAGCTTGCCGTCGGGGCCACGTTTGAAATCGAGCTTGGCGACGCCGCTCAGATTGAGCTTGCGGACAATCGCGCGGCCTTGCTCCGTTACGTCCGCTGCATCGGTAATCATCAAGGCGGTGGTGTGCCCGTAGGACACCGGATAGGTGCGAATCTTTCGCCCGGTGAATTCGCCGGCGATGTCGCCGCGTTCATCCACGTAGACGTGGTAGCTTTCAATGTGCTCTTCCGAGCCAGGGATGAGTTCCTGCGCCAAAAGGTCGATGCCCATGGCCGCCAATTGCGGCCACAGGGCGCGCAGCGCGTCGGGCGTTTCCGCATGCAACGCTTTGCGCCGGCCCCAGAGGTCGTTCCACATTTGGAGCCGCCACAGCGGCTTGATGATCACCGGGAAACGGAGGCCGAGTTCGGCAGGCGTCGAACCGGCGGGATGAAATCGATGCGTCGTTGGCACGGGCAGGCGCAGGCGCTCCGCCAACGCCTGAAACCGAGCTTTGTCGACCAGGTCTTCCACCAGCGCCGCATCGGCGACGACGAAGCGGAAGGCCTGCGCCAAGCGCTCGCGGTGTCGCGAGACCAGCAGCAGCTGCGTGTCCTCCTCATAAAACAGCACCGGCCGCTCCGGCTGCGCAGCCCCGAAGCGCACCAGCCTATCGACGAGTTCCTCCACGTTTTCTGAGAAATCATCCCAACAAAAGGAGGATTGGGCGAAGCGCGAATAAAGCGACGGAGCGCCGGGCCGCATCACCACTGCACAAGGAATGCCGGCCAATGCAATCGGCCGCAACAGGTCCATGTCACCCATCACGCAGGCCAGGGGGGAGCGTAGTTGCGCGCCGCCCGCCGCCAGCTTTTCGCTCAGCGGCGGTCGAGACGCCTGCGCAGTAAATAACCATCCGAGTGCGGACCGGACATCAACGAATGGATGCCACGCCAACCGGGCTTGTTTGATGAAACGTTTCAGCCGGCGCCAAGTCGCGAGCCAATCAAAAGTCTGGAACGGCGTGCAATCGGCAATTTGCTCGAAGCGGCGCCGGTCCTCTTCGACCGAGTCCAGGTCGTTGTGCATGGACAGGCCGACGTCTGGCCAAGATCCGCTCGCTGGAAGTGGCCGAGATACGTGAACGACACGCGCGGCGTCGATGCGCAAATCCGCACGTGCAACCGCCATCGCTTCCCTCGGACGTGTCATAATATTCACACCCCGCGACGCAATTGCCCACTTAAAATTATAATCGGGATTAGTTGACAAAACATTGCGAACTGTCCGCAGCCCGGAATGAAGCCGAGAGTCAGCCGGCAATGAAATCGTCCGCGCCAGGCCGAACGCGACTGGCCCTTAGCGCGCCGACGTGGCAAAGCGGACGCAATGACGATGCTCGAACAGGCCGCCGCGATCGCGCGCCCGCTGGTGCGCAAGCTCACGCTCGCGGATTTTCGCTCCTATGCGGCGCTGGATTGCGCGATCGCGGCGCCGCTGGTCGTGCTCGTCGGCGACAACGGCGCCGGCAAGACCAACATCCTCGAGGCCCTGTCGCTGTTTTCCCCGGGCCGCGGCTTGCGCCGCGCCGAAATCGGCGAATGCGTGCGTAAAGGCGCCGGCGGCTTCGCCGTCTCGATCGAGCTCGACGCAGGCGACCATTGCACCCAGCTCGGCCACGGGCTCGAGCCGGGCGGACCGGAGCAGCCGCCGACACGCCGCTTCCGCATCGATCGCGCGCCCGTCGCGTCAGCGCGCGCCTTCGCCGACCATATCCGCGTGCTGTGGCTGACGCCGTCGATGGACGGGCTGTTCGCCGGCCCGGCCGGCGAGCGGCGGCGGTTTGTCGACCGCCTGGCGCTCGGCGTCGACGCCGAGCACGGGGCGCGCGTAAGCCGCTTCGAGCGGGCGTTGCGCAACCGCAACCGGCTCTTAGAGGAAGGCGTGTCCGACCGCCGCTGGCTGGACGCCGCCGAAGGCGAGGTCGCGGCCGAGGGGGTGGCCGTCGCGGCCGCGCGGCAAGAGATGGTCATGCGCCTTCGGGCCCTCATCGAAGACAATCGCGACGACAACTCGCCGTTCCCTTGGGCAAACATGACGCTCGCCGGGGAACTGGAGCAGATGCTCGGCGAGCGGCCCGCCGCGCAGGTCGAGGAACATTTTCGCGCCGTGCTGGCCGGATCGAGGCGCCGCGACGCGAGCGCCGGCCGCACGCTCAGCGGACCGCACACGAGCGACCTCGCCGTGCGCCACGGCCCCAAAGGCGAGGCGGCGCGCGCCTGCTCCACTGGCGAACAGAAAGCGCTGCTCACGGGCCTCGTGCTCGCCCATGCGCGCCTCGTCGCAGCGGCAAGCGGCATGGCGCCGCTGCTGCTCTTGGACGAGATCGCCGCCCATTTCGATCCCATCCGCCGCGAGGCGCTGTTCGCCGAGTTCGCCCAGCTCGGCGGCCAAGTGTGGATGAGCGGCGCCGACGCGAGCGTCTTCGCCTCGCTGGCGGGGCGGGCGGACATGTTGCATGTGACGCCGGGGAAGGTGGAGCGAGGTGGGGTGGGCTGAGGGCTTCCGCGATGTTCCGGGGACCAACATTGTTTGCTTCGTACGGATTGAATCCGTATACTCCAAACCAGAGGCGAACCATGCCACGAGGTCATGCCGACAACGGGAGGGTCGAGCTGCGGCTGCGGCCCGAGGACAAAGCAGTGCTGGCGCGCGCCGCCGCGCTCGAGCGGCTTGACCTGACCAGCTTCATCCTGCGCGCGGTGTTGCCGCAGGCGCAAGCGGTCATCACGAAAGCCGAAAAAATACGCCTGTCGGAACGCGATTCCTTACGCGTGCTCGATCTGCTCGAAAACCCGCCGGACCCGCCCGCGCGCCTTGTCCGCGCCGCCAAGGCCGGCTTCACTCTCGAATGACGGCCCTCGTTTGGGAGGAACTGCCGCTCGGCAAGAACCACGACCGCAACGCGTTCGACTGCGGCGAGGACGCTCTCAACACTTACTTGAAACGTTACGCGCGCCAAAACCATGAAAGCGGCGGCGCGAAATGTTTCGTGGCGACCCCACGCGAGACGCCGGCGCGCATCCTCGGCTTTTATACGCTGAGCCCATGCTCGATCGAATTTAGCCGTGCGCCGGCCGTCGTGGCGCGCGGCCTCGGCCGCTACGAAATCCCCGTCTACCGTCTCGGCCGTCTCGCCGTCGATCGCTCCGCGCAGGGACGCGGACTCGGCGGACGGTTGCTTCTGCGCGCCGCCGAGCGTTGCATGACGGCCGCGCAGGAGGTGGGCGGCGTGGCTCTGCTGATCGACGCCAAGAGCGAGCGCGCAGCGCAGTGGTACGAAAGCTACGGCGCGACGCGTCTCCTCGATGCGCCGCTTTCGCTGGTGTTGCCGTTCTCAATGGTCGTGGAAGCGCTGAAACGAGGGAATTAGCGGCGGCCCTGCCCAATGACTCCCCTATCGTCATGGCCGGGCTTGTCCCGGCCATCCACGCCGGGACGCGAAGCGATGCCCGTAAAGCGATTACGCTGCGCGACTTTTCCATGTCCCGCAGCGTCCTGGCGTGGATGCCCGCGACAAGCGCGGGCATGACGGGTTAAAATCGAGGGGCGCAATGCGCGTTTCACTTCCCGCCGAGCGCCTTTTCGAGCAAGCGCCGGACGGCTTCGGGCCGCGACGGGCGCGGCTCGGGTTGCGCGGCAATCCAGGCATCTACGGCCGAAAGGACATCAAGAGTCAGGCGCACGGGCTTTGTTTCAGGCCGCTTACGTCCTAATGGACGACCAATTTTCTTTTTTGTTACAGAAAAGTCTTGCGCCATAGTGAGTTTTGTGTAACAAAAAAGAGCGGACCGAGCAAGAGCAGCGACTCCTGCCCGGCCCTAACCACCGCTTGCTAACAAGGAGCAACCAATGGCTGATTCTCCTGATACCCGAATTGCGTCCGCAATTCCGCAAAATCCTTCCGGGCAAGAGACCATCGGCTCGATTTTGCGGCGACTGCGCAATGCTGGCGTCGAGCCTGAACTGGTCCGCGACGTGAGCGACCTTTATTTCAAGGAACGCGCCAAGGCCATGGGCGAAGCGGCAAAGTTGTTCCGCATTCGCCAAGGCGACGACGAACGCCTTTCCGACTTGCAGCACGCGGACGAGCTCAATCGGATAAAGGCCCGCTGCCACGGCCTCCTGGCGGCGATCGACGGTGCGTTTTCACATTTTGAGAGCGCCGATCACGGCGGCGTCTGTCAGCTCGGCGATGACGTGTGCGAAGCGGTGGAGCGCTGCGCCGAGGCGTTCGAAGCCGAGCGCCAACTGCGCATGGGGGAGGAACGGCGATGACGCGAGCTACTGGCCCGCGTCACGTAAAATGAAGGGTGCGCTGGAGGGTGGGTTCGATTTGCGAGCCTGAAGGCTCGCGGTCCAGGGCCGCTCTTGGACCGCGAGCCTTCAGGCTCGCACAAATAAACCCATCAATTTGGCTGACGCAAGCCACTACGGCGCTGCGCGTGCTGCCGGAAAAAGTCGAGGGGCGATGATCGTTCATCCGCCGCCAATGACGCCATACGCCCCTATTCGTGAGCGGCGCCCTCTTTGGCGTCGGCGGCGTCCGCGCGGCGCCTCTCGCTGAGATCGGGGACGTCCGGGCGAAGATCGGCGATCAGCGCCATCGCTCGGCGCAGGTGGCCGCCGGCGCGCTCGAGAGCATTCTCGGCCTCGCCGCGCCCATACCCTTGGAGGAGGAGAAAAGCGAGCTTGACGCTCCCGCCGGCCCGGCCTAGGGCCTCAACTATCTCCTCGCTGCTGCGACCACTCAGGCGCGACAGTATCTTTTCGCTTCGCCGCACCAGTTTCTTGTTCGAGGCTTGCACGTCCACCATCAGGCCTTCGTAGACCCGACCGAGCAGAATCATGACGAGCGAGGACAACAAAATCAGGGTAATCCGCTGGGCCGTGCCGGCCTTCATGCGGGTCGAACCGGCGATCGGCTCCGGGCCCGTGTCAAGAAAGATCGAATGATCGGCGTCCTGGAGAAGCGGCGTGCCTCGGTTGTTGGCGACGCCAATGGTGAGAGCGCCGGCTTGTTTGGCTTCGCGCAAACAGGCTACCGTAAATGGGGTCGTGCCGCTCGCCGCCACCGCAATGACCACGTCTGCGGCGCCCACGCCGTGACGCCGCGCCAGTTCGGTCGCGTGCGCAACCTGATCCTCGGCGCCTTCGACCGACTGCAGGAGAGCGTCTTTGCCGCCCGCAATGAGCAGCAAAAGTCGGTCTTGCGGCCAGCCGAACGTCGGCATCAGTTCCGCCCCGTCCTGGACGGCCAAGCGGCCGGACGTTCCAGCGCCCACGTAAACGAGCCGCCCACGCCCGCTCAATCGTCTGACGATCGCCAGCCCTGCCCGCTCAATGGCCGGCCGCGCGGCCCGCACAGCGGCGACGGCCGCAAATTGCCCCTCGATCATCCCTTCCAGGATCTCTCCCGGTTCCCAGACATCGATCTTGGCGTAGCGGGGACTTGGTCGTTCCGTTTCCATGGGCTCATCGGGACAGGTCAATATATGTTGGCTCGCCCCGCCTGCATTCTTGTGAGATGATCGCTTGTGAGATGATCGGCCCGGCAGGAATCCATTTAAGCCGGCGGCGCCTCCCTGCAAGGGCGCCAGGTTAGCAAGGCTATGGGATGACCATCCTCGACGTCCAAATGGCCGCCGATTTGAGAGCGGCGCCGGAAGCCGTGAAGCGCCAGGAACGGGCGCTGTCGGACAGCTTGACGCCGCTCGTCGCGCGGCTGAAGCGCAAGCCGCCGCAGGTGGTGGTCACGTGCGCGCGCGGCAGTTCGGCGCATGCGGCGACGTTCGGCAAGCACTTGATCGAGCGATATCTGGGCATTCCGGTCGCCGCGGCGGCGCCCAACATCGCAACCATTTACCGCCAGCGTTTGCGCTTGGCCGACCAACTTTTTGTGGCGATTTCGCAATCTGGAAAAAGCGGCGACCTTGTCGAGCAAGCTGTTGCAGCGCGGGCGTCCGGCGCAGTCACGACCTGTATCACCAACGATACGGGCAGTGAGCTCGCGCAGGCTTGCGAGTTCGTCTTGAGCATGGCGGCCGGGCCAGAGCTCAGCATCCCGGCGACGAAAACCTTCATTGCATCGCTCTCGGCTCTGGCGCGCCTGACAGCGCTATGGGCCGATGATGAGGCGCTGGCGAGCGCGCTGGCGCGATTGCCGGATCGCCTCGCCGCGGCAAGCGAACTGGATTGGAGCTGCTTGGTGGAAAGCCTCGCGGGAGCGAGCAGTCTCGTCACGATCGGGCGCGGCCCGACGCTGGCCATTGCGCGCGAGGCGGCGCTGAAATTGAAGGAGACGTCCGATCTCCATGCCGAACCATTCAGCGCCGCTGAATTCCTGCACGGACCTATCGCCTTGGTGTCTTCAAACTATCCGATTCTGATGTTCATGCCGACCGACGCCGCAGCAGCAGGCATGAGGCGGCTGGCCGCTGATTTAAGAAAGAAAGGAGCGGCGGTGTTTGCCACTGATGCGGATGACGTAACGCCCAATCGGCTGGCGGCGCTTGCCCCCGATCACCCCGAAACCGACGCCATTTGTCTCATCCAGAGCTTTTACGCCATGGTCGTTCGCCTCGCGCTGGCGCGCGGCACGAACGCCGACCAGCCGCGCCACTTGCGGAAGATTACGCGCACGCGATGAGCCGGCCGGATCGACACGCGCTGGCGGCGGACGTCGTCTTCGACGGCGCGGCGGTGCGCCGTGACAACGCCGTGCTGATCGACGGTTCGCGAATCGCAGCGCTTGTTCCGCGCAGCGAATTGTCGCCATTGATCGACACCTTCGAGGCGCCTCCCGGCGCCTGGCTCGCGCCGGGCTTCATCGACATTCAGGTGAATGGCGGCGGCGACGTTCTGTTCAACGACGATCCGACGCCGGAAGGCATCGCAACGATTGTTCGCGCCCATCGGCGGTTCGGCACGACAGCGCTGCTGCCGACGCTGATCACCGACACGGACGAGGCCATGGCGGCGGCGCTGAAAGCTGTCGAGACAATGCTGACCGTTGAGCCGAGCGTCCTCGGCATTCATTTCGAAGGTCCGTTCTTGTCGCCTGCAAAGCCCGGGGTCCACCGCCGCGAGCTCATTCGCCGTCCCGAACCCCGCCACCGTCAAATGCTGACTTCCCTTCGCGGCGGCGTGGCGCTGCTCACCTTGGCGCCCGAGCAGGCGCCCGAAGGCTTCATTGCGGCGCTCGTTGCCACAGGGACCAAGGTTTCACTCGGCCATTCGATGGCCAGCTACGCGCAAACGCGCGCCGCAATGGCCGAAGGGCTGACCGGTTTTACCCATTTGTTCAACGCCATGCCGCCGCTTTCCGCCCGCGAGCCTGGCCCGGCGGCGGCGGCGCTCGAGGCGCCCGACGCGTATTACGGAATGATCGTCGACGGCTGGCACGTCGCCCCGGCGATGCTCAAGCTCGCGCTACGCGGCGCCGGTCATCCCATGCTCGTCACCGACGCGATGCCGCCGGTCGGCGGCGCCAAACAGGAATTTGCGCTGCACGGCGAACAGATCACGGTTTGCGAAGGCCGCTGCTCCACAGCGGAGGGCGCCCTAGCTGGTTCCGCCATCGACATGGCGACTGCCGTTCGCAACTGCGTTCGGCTTCTCGGCTTGCCATTGGAACGAGCCCTGCGGTTTGCCTCCGCCGAACCCGCCGAGTTCTTGGGGCTAGGGCATTCGCTCGGCCGACTGGCTCCCGGCTACCGCGCCGATATTGTCGCTTTCCATCCGGACGACCTTGCCATTCTCGGCACGTGGGTTGCCGGGGAGAGGTCTGATGATATGAGCACATCAACGTAGGCCCATCATTGCGAGCCCGCAGGCGAATCCAGGCGTCGCCCTACGAAGCGGCGGTTGCCTGCTCGCCAGCTGCGAGAACGAGGACGAAAGCCAAACAGTAAACCGCCGCCGATCGCATCGTGCCGCCCTCGTCAAGTATGGATCGAGCGCTTGGCGACGGCGAGCGCCGCCTCCTTGACCGCTTCCGAGAGGGTCGGATGGGCGTGGCAGGTGCGCGCCAAATCTTCCGACGAGCCGGCAAATTGCATGAGAACGCATGCTTCGGCGATGAGTTCGGCGGCGCCGGCGCCCAATATGTGCACGCCGATGACGCGATCGCTGACGGCGTCCGCCACCACCTTCACAAAACCATCGGTCTGCCGCATGGCGCGAGCCCGGCCATTGGCCAAAAAGGGAAATTTGCCGACATTGACGGAAAGGCCGCCGGCCTTCGCTTGGTCTTCGGTCAGCCCGACCGAGGCGATTTCCGGCATGGTGTAAACGACCGACGGAATGACGCCGTAGTTCACGTGTCCGGGCTGGCCGGCGAGGATTTCCGCGACGGCGACGCCCTCCTCCTGGGCCTTATGCGCCAGCATCGGGCCGCGCACGACGTCGCCGATAGCGTAAACGTTGGCGACATTGGTGGAAAAACGCGCATCGATGACGATGCGGCCGCGCTCGAGCGCGACGCCGGCCTGTTCGAGCCCCAGCCCTTCCGTAAACGGAATTCGCCCCACCGCGATGAGCACGGCGTCGGCATCGATACGGCCCGCGCCGCCGCCGTTCGCGCCGGCGTAAGAGACCGCCAAGCCTTGGCTTGTCTTGGCGACGTTTGCGACCTTCGACGCGAGGCGAAAGACAAGACCTTGCTTTTCCAGGATTTTTTGAAACCTTGCGGCGATTTCGCCGTCGACCTCGGGCAGGATGCGATCGAGATATTCGATCACCGTGATGTTGGCGCCGAGCCGCCGCCACACCGAGCCGAGCTCCAGGCCGATGATGCCGGCGCCGACGATGGCGAGACGGTTTGGAACATGATCCAACGCCAGCGCGCCGGTCGAGGAGAGGATCGTCTGCTCGTCGATGGCGATCTCTTCGCCGTCCGCGTCGCGCAGCGGCGCGACCGTCGAACCGGCAGCGATGACGATGGTCTTGGTCTCCAGGAGCTGCGCGCCGCCATTGGCTCCCGTCACTTCGACTTGGCCGGCGCCCGCGAGGCGACCGCGGCCATAAAACGAGTCGATCTTGTTTTTCTTCAACAAGAAGGCGACGCCGGCGACATTGGCCGCGACCGTGTCGTCCTTGTGTTTCATCATGGCGGCAAGATCGAGGCGCGGCGGGTCGGCGATGACGCCGAAGGCGCGCAGGCCATGCGCCGCCTCGTCGAACATATGCGAGGCATGGAGCAGCGCCTTGGAGGGAATGCAGCCGACATTTGCGCAAGTGCCGCCAAGCGTGGCGCGCTGTTCGACGACGGCCGTCTTCAAGCCAAGTTGCGCCGCTCGGATCGCGCACACGTAACCGCCAGGGCCGGCGCCGATGACGATGAGATCATAAGACATGAGACCTGCTTTCTGCCCCCTCCCCAACCCTCCCCCGCTTCGCTGCGCTCGCGGGAGAGGGAGGGCGCGCGCAATGCTGATCGTCAGCGTCCCCTCTCCCGCGAAGCGGGGGAGGGACAGGGAGGGGGCCGCTCAAATCACCCGGCCGCCCAGACGAACAACACGATCGCCAACGCGCCGAGCCCGGTCAGACCGATTTCCAATCGACCCCAAAGATCGATGGTTTTCCGCGCTTCGTCGCCCGCATCGGCGGAGATGAGCGCCAGGATGCGATTGTTGAGCGGCACGATCGCCAGATAGGTATATGGCCAAGTCGCGATGATGACGATCGCGCCAAGCAGCCAGCGAAAGTCGTCCAGGTCCCTGTAGGCGATAAATCCGCAGATCGCCGAAATCAGCGCGAGCCCGGCGAGCGCCACGAAGCCGCGGTGATCGCTGTCTTCCCATTCCTTCATGAGCGACGCATCGTCGAGCGTGAGACGGGAGGGCTGTTCGACAAAATTGACGTAGAGCGAAGCGCCGGTGAAGGCGCCGGCGGCGGCGAGCGCGAGTGAGCCTGTTATCATTGGCTTCGGTATCCTCAGGTTGTGGGCGGCGAATAGCGAATGGCGAGTAGCGAATAGTGAACGGCCGCTATTCGCTACTCGCTACTCGCTACTCGCTATTCTCTCGCTCACGCGGTTTCGATAGCTTCCTCGTCGCACACGACCTTGGCGTTGCTCGCGGCCTCCGCCGCGACATCGAATTTCAGCGCCCTGATCGCCGCCGCGGGTTCGGCCGCGCGTTCGGCGAAATGTTCGAAGAAGATACGCATGATGTGGCTGACGCCAAAATGATTTATGCTGCGCGCGTCGTCGGTATAGAACTGGGCTGCGTTGGGCGCCACGGTGACCAGATCATAGGATGGAAAATAAGCGATGTTCGGCCGCGCCCGCGCCGCTTCGTCGGCCGCGGCGCGCAAAATCGCCTTGCTGGCGGAATTTGATTCGATGACGTGACGATTCTCGTAAGTTGCAATGAGGCCGACCGGCGACACGGTGAGAATGACGCGCGCCTTGGCGTTGACCGAGCGAATGCGATCGACGGACGCCAGCAAGTCGCGCGCGACCTCGGCGACGCTCATGTTGTGAAAGGCGAAAACATTCGCATCCCACACGCCGCCGGCGACGCCGGGCGCTTGCTGCATAACGGCGCCGTCGGCCTTGTGGCGCCAGCATTCGGTAAGACCCAAAGTGAAGACGAGGACGTCCATCGTTTCGAACATGGTGCGGACCGCGGCGAAATGGCGCTCCCGGTCAGCCAGCATGTCGCCGACCGTGGCGTAGCCGTCGGGCTCGATGCTCGGCCGGAACGGATCGACGACGCGGCCGTCTTGCTCGCGCGTCCAGTATTCGAGCTGGGGTTTGAACGCGCCATAGGCGCGATCGTATAGCTGCAGCAATCCCGTTGTCGTGTAGAGGTTGCCATACCGGCAGGAATACATCGAGTAATTGCGCCGCTCGGCCTCCGCGGCCGACATGCCCTGCGGCGGACGCTCGGCGAGATAATAATGGAAGCCGCTCGCTCGCAGGCGTTGGGCGATTTCCTGCGCGAAGCAACTGCCGCAGGTCGCCACTTTGTCTTGCGGCGATATCTTGAAGGGAGTCGAAATGATCGGATCGATGGCGAACGGCGGCAAGCATGTCACCGCCTTGCGCCAAAACCGATGGTCGGGTAGGGAGCTATAGGGATGGTCCGCCAATGGTCGATCTCCTGACAAAATAGGCCGGTCTCATAGGCAACCGGCGGCATATCTCATCCGGGAGCATAAACAGCGCCCGGCCGCTTGTCATCCTTCGGCGCCGATACAGCTTCCAACGCGCCGGCCCGTCACGGCTTTTTCGCGCATGTTGTCGCAAATCGACAAACAAATCGTCAGGTCCTGGTACAACTATCTGGTGGAGCCGCGCCTCGCCAAGCTCACCGGGAGAGTCTTGCACGCTACGGGACCACGCATTGCGGTGGTCGGCAATTGTCAGAGTTTCGGCGTCGCTTATGCGATGAAGCTGCTCGACCCGAGCGCCAGCGTCGATCAATATTCGGCGATCGCCAAATCGCGCGCCAACATCGCGTTGTTGGCCAAAACTCTCGCGACCTATGATTACGTGTTCTCGCAAGAATTCCCGCCGAGCTATGTTCGCGGCGGCGGCTCTGCCGAATTGTGCGCTCTGCTGGGCAAAACGACATTGTTCCCGGCCGTGGCGTTCGCCGCATTCCATCCCGATCTCGTCTTTCTGCTCGACGCCACACGCAACTACGCGGCGACGTTCGGTCCGATCGGCCCCTACCATTCCGCCCTGGCGGCGTTCGCTTTTCGCAAAGGCCTGTCGCTCCAGGAAGCCAATGCGCTGTTCAACCGCAACGTGTACGAAGCGCTGGGCTATTTCAACTTTTGGAACGCCGCCGCGGACGAGCTGCTCGAAACGTCGAAACGAAGATTCGGCATGGATTTGAGCGCCGAACTGGTGAACTGGGCGCGGCGCGGCGTTTTTATGTATTCGGTCCTTCACCCGAAGCCGTTCGTGCTGTTCGACATCGCCAGGAAACTCTTCGCGCAAGCAAAACTCCGGGTCCCGGATGTCGATTTCGACTTTTACGCGATCGACGATTTGGCGCGCGGCTATATGTTTCCGGTCTATCCCGCGATCGGCGAGCATTTCGGGCGCCGTGGCGGTTACATGTTCAAACTGAACAACTTTCATCTATCCCAATGCGTCGGCGATTTTTTAACGCTGCCGCAGTTTCTCGCCGCTTCCTACAAGGTTTATCAACGCAGCAAAAACGCGCAACTCGCCAATCCGCGTGTCGACGGATGGCTCGCCGACGCCGCTGCCTCCGACATGATCGTGAGGCTGGCGCGAGAAAATCTGAAAGCAGGATTGCTGCCGGTGCTATGAGGGCTGCTCAGCAGCAACCTCGTATTCGGCCAGTCGCTCAGGGTGTAGCCGCGCGAAATCTCTGCAAGCGTTTCATCTCCATGATCGCCACCCGGATCGCTTCGCGGCGCCGGTGATCCGTGAGCTTCGATGGCCGTCTCAATCTTGGCGCCGCTCGGGACAGCCTCACGCCGCCTTGGGCTCATACGGCACGATGTCCGCGAGGACGTCGGCAGCTTCACGTTGGGCCATCAACACCTCGTATCGCGCCTGAAGATTCATCCAAAATTCCGGGCTCGTCTTGAAGAACTTTCCGAGCCTCACAGCCGTGTCGCCGGAAATGCCGAGCTCCTCCCGCACGATGCGCTCGATGCGCGTGCGCGGAACGCCGCAAGCCTTGGCGACGCGCCCGGCGGACAGGCCAAGCGGCTCGAGAAACTCCTCCCGAAGCATCTCGCCAGGATGCATCGGCGGCAGGGTCGCGATGATTTCAACTTTGTCTGTCATGGGCGTTCCCTTCTTGGATCGCTCAATGATAGTCGACTATTTCCACTGTCTCCGCGCCGCCGTCCGACCAGACGAAGCAGACGCGCCACTGATCGTTGATGCGAATCGAATGCTGTCCCGCTCTGTCGCCAGAAAGCGCCTCGAGCCGATTTCCCGGCGGGCTTCGCAAATCGTCGAGACCCGTCGCGGCATGAAGCGCCGCGAGCTTGCGACGCGCGATCTTGAACAACTCGGGGGGAAAGCCTTTTGGATGCTTCCCATCGAAAACGGCCTCGGCCACCTTGTCCTTGAATGACCGGATCATGGCCGCCCGCCCCGTGCGCCTTATGTATCGCTCAGAGATACGCGCTTGTCAACGATCTTGTATCTCCACCCGATACAGGAGCGAGGTGTTGGCGGTTTTCTCGGTTGCCGGGGTGGGGACTTTTCAGAGTGACGCCGACCCGCGGGGCCTTTCGACCTCGAGGAAGAAGTTCTCAATGCGCGGCGCGATCTCTTGGCGGAAGCGCGAACCGTTGAAGACGCCGTAATGCCCGACGCCGTCTTGCAGATGATGGAGCTTGCGCCCGCGCGGAATATTTTCGCAGAGTTCCTGGGCGGCGAAGGTTTGGCCTACGCCCGAGATGTCGTCCTTTTCGCCCTCGACGGTCATCAGCGCCGCGCCTCTGATGGCGCACAAATCGACGATGTCGCCGTTGTGGCGCAGCACTCCGCGCGGCACCTCATGCAAAATGAACACCTTTTCCACGGTCTCCAGATAGAACTCGGCGGTCAAGTCCATCACGGCGAGATATTCATCGTAAAAATCGCGATGCTTTTCGGCGGAATCGCCGTCGCCTTCGACCAGGTGATTGAACATCTCGAGATGGGCCGTGACGTGTCTCCCCAGATTCATGGCCATGAATCCGGACAGTTGCAGAAAGCCGGGATAAACGAGCCGCCCCAGTCCGCTATGTGGGAAAGGCACCGTGTGGATGCAATTCTTGTGAAACCAGTCGACGCCGCGGTGCAAGGCGAGGCGATTGACGTCAGTGGGACTGCGGCGGGGATCGATCGGCCCGCCCATCAGCACCATCGACTCGGGCGCAGGCTCGCCGCGCGCCTCCAAGCCGGCCACGGCGCAAATCAACGGAACCGAAGCCTGGCACACGCCGAGCGTGTGAAGCACAACTCCGTCTTGCTCCTTGGAGAGGAGCCGCAGAATCTCCTGGATATAGTCGATGTAGTCGTCGAGGCCGAATTTTCCCTCGGAGGGAGGAACCGTCCGGGCGTCGCCCCAATCGGTGACGTAGATGTCGTGATTGGGCAGAAAGGTCTCCACCGTGCCGCGCAGCAATGTCGCGTAATGGCCCGACATCGGCGCGACGATCAGCAACTTGGACTGACGCGGCGCGGCGCGGTCGAATTCCCGCTTGAAATGCAGCAAGCGGCAAAACGGCCGCGCCCACATGACCTCTTCGACGACCGCAACGTCACAGCCGTCGACCTGCGTCTTAGCAAGATCGAAAACCGGCTTGCCGTAGCGTCTCGTCATGCGCTCGAACAGTTCCGCCGCCGCGGCGAAACTGCGGCCGACAGAGGTATGCGCCATCGGGTTGAATGGACTCTTGAACGCATGCAAAGTCGCGTCCGACATCGCCCGCGCCGGCGCAAAGGCCAGATGCAGCATTTCATATAGCTGGTAAGACAGCCGATCCATTCTTCCCTCCAGCGCGCTTTATGGCCGAATCGATGTTCGGCTGACGAAACCGCGCCAGGTCAATACCTCGACTCTACCGCACCGCAGCAATCACCCGGTAATAATGCTGCAATGCACAAAATCAAACCCTAACATATTCAAATTTTTCTGAAATGCAAACTAAGTCCGCGCCATTTCGTCAATCTGCACAACATATGCCTGCCGCAGCGCCAGGAAGGAGCGCCAGCGCCGCCGCTGCGGCGACGAGGAGCCAGAGCATGGCGATCGCCCGTCGATAGAGCCGCAAGGCCCGCGAGATGTCGGCTGCGCCGGCTTCGGGCCGCCCCGCGCCGAGGTAAGCGGCGTCGACGTGTCGGGGTCCGTAGGCGCGCGGGCCGCCCAGCCGCACGCCGAGAGCCCCCGCCATCGCCGCTTCCGGCCAGCCGGCGTTGGGCGAGGCATGCTTTGCCGCATCGCGCCGGCACGCGAGCAGCGCGGCGCGGAACGAAGTTCCTGGCGTCGTCGCTGCGCCAACTGCGATGAGTCCCGCCGCAAGGCGCGCGGCCGGTAAATTGGCGACATCGTCAGCGCGGGCGCTCGCCCACCCGAACGCTTTGTAGCGCATTGTTTTATGGCCTATCATGCTGTCGGCCGTATTGATCGCTTTGTATATGAGAGCGCCAGGCAGGCCGAGCAACACCGTATAAACCACGGGCGCCACGACGCCATCGCAGAAATTCTCGGCGAGGCTTTCGATGGCCGCGCGACTTACCCCCGCGCCGTCGAGACGCCAGACGTCACGCCCGACGATTTTAGCAACGCTGGCGCGGCCCTCGTCGAGCGAGGCCTCCAGCGCGCGCGCCACGTCGGCGACATGGTCGTGCAGGCTGCGCTGGGCCAGGAGGCTCGAGGCGACGACCGCCAGCGGAACGATGCCGAACGGAATGGCGCGCGCGCTCCGCTCGACGACCCAGCCCGCCGCGAGAGCGACCAAAATCAGCGTCGCTAAGGCGAACACGCCCGCCATGCGGCGGCGCGCCGGCGGCCAATCCTGGCGATTGAGGCGTCTATCCAGCCGCGAGACGAGCCCGCCGAGCCAGGTCGCCGGGTGGCCGGCGATTCGAAACAGCGCGTTGGGATACCCGACCCCCGCCTCGATCGCCAGGGCGAGCAAGGCCAGCGACAGATTGTGTTCGAGGCTGCCCGCCAATCGCGTCAGCGACCGTAGAGAGCGGTGAGGCTCGCCTTGCCGATGGCGTTCTTGGCCACAGCAGCGGCGGCGACAGAAGCCTTGGCGTTTGGCGCCAGCTTGAGCTTTTCGAGCCCGAGAGCATAAACCGTGAAAGCGTAATAATGCGCGCCCGCGCCCGGAGGCGGACATGGCCCACCCCAAAAGGCGTCGCCGAAGTCGGTCTGCAGCTGCACGCTCCCTTCTGGGAGCTTCTTGCCGTCCGGGGTTCCGGCGCCTTGCGCGAGGCCGCGCGCCGAAGCTGGAATGTTGGCGACGATCCAATGCCAGAAGCCGCCGCTTTTCGGCGCGTCGGGATCATGGACGAGCACGGCGAAGCTTTTCGTTGCTGCGGGAGGATCGCGCCAGACGAGTTCCGGCGAGACGTTGTCGCCTGTGCAGCCGAGGCCGTTGTACACGAATTTCCGGCCAATGGTCTTGGCGGCTTGAATATCGGGGCTGGTGAGCTCGAACCCGCCGGCCCCCGCCGGCGGCGAGACTGTCGAGATCGCGACACCTGCAAGAAAGGATATGACGCTGCGCTTCATTTCTCCCCTCCCATGCGCCGACCCTGCGGCCGATCCGTCTTTTTCTTGTAGCCGATGAACGCGCAAGTGTCGCGCGCCCTTTGAATGCACGCTAGAGATTTTCCATGACCGGCAAACCGAAAGACCGCCCGCTGCGCCGCGGCTGGACGACCGGGGCCTGCGCGACGGCGGCGGCGCGCGCCGCCTTTGAGGCGCTGGTGACGGGCGGCCCGCCGCCAGACGGAATCGAGATCGCTCTTCCGAGCGGACGGCGCGTCGCCTTCGCGCTCGCTCATTTCGAGCGCGGCGCGGACTTCGCTCGGGCCGGCGTCGTCAAGGACGCCGGCGATGATCCCGACGTGACCCATGGCGCGCTGATCCTCGCCACGGTGCGCCGCAATCGGCTGGGCGCGGGCGTCACTTTTTTTGCGGGAGAAGGCGTCGGCGCGATCACCCGGCCCGGCCTGCCGCTGCCGCCCGGCGAGCCGGCGATCAATCCTGTCCCGCGCGCCATGATTCGCCAGGCGATCGAGGAAACGGCGCAAAGCCATGACGCCGGCGCCGATGCGGCGATCGAAATTTCGATTCCAGGCGGCGAGGAAATGGCGGCGCACACCCTCAATGGCAGGCTCGGCATCGTCGGCGGCCTCTCCATTCTCGGCACCACCGGCGTGGTCGTGCCCTATTCCTGCGCCGCCTGGATCGACACCATCCATCGCGGCGTCGACGTGGCCCTCGCCAGCGGGCTGACGCACCTTGCCGGCGCCACCGGCTCGACCTCGGAGGCCGCGGTGCGCGCCCTGCACCGCCTCCCCGAGGCGGCGCTCATCGAAATGGGGGATTTCGTCGGCGGAATGCTCAGATACTTACATTTCCATCCGGCCCCGCGCGTGACCATCGCCGGCGGCTTCGCCAAGTTGACCAAGCTCGCGCAGGGGCGGCTCGATTTGCACTCGGCGCGTTCTTCCGTCGATTTCGCGCAGCTCGCCAGGGTGGCGCGCGAGGCCGGCGCCGATCCCGATCTCGCCGCGAGCATCGCCAACGCCAACAGCGCGCTGGAGGCGCTGGAGGCGACGCGGGCGGCAAAGATCGACATTGCCGCGCCGATCGCGCGTGCAGCATGGATGGTCGCCGCGCGTGCGCTAAAGGCGCCCGCAACGGAGCTCGACATCGCGATCTTCGACCGCCAGGGCGCGCTGCTCGCCCGCACGCCGTTCAATAAGGCGCAGATATGAATGAGAGTCCACATCTTACGCTCGTGCTCGGAGGGGCGCGTTCCGGCAAGAGCGCGTTTGCCGAACAACTTGTCGCGGCGCATCCCGCGCCCTGGCTTTACATCTCCACGGCGCAGGCGCTCGACGACGAGATGCGGCGGCGCGTCGCCCTGCATCGCGCGCGGCGCGGGCCCGATTGGCTGACCGTCGAGGCGCCCCTGGCGCTCGCGCAAACAATCGCGGCGGCGCCGGCGGAGCGCCCCATTCTCGTCGATTGCCTGACGCTGTGGCTGAGCAATCGCTTGGCTCTCGGCGCCGACCTGTCCGCCGACCGAGACGAGCTGCTGGCCGCCCTGGAGCGCCGCGTCGCGCCGGTCGTGTTGGTTTCGTCCGAGGTGGGGCTTTCCGTCGTGCCGGACAATGCGCTGGCGCGTTCGTTTCGCGACGCCGCCGGGGAGCTGCACCAAGCCGCTGCGACACGCGCCACGCGGGTTTTCCTCGTCGTGGCCGGCTATCCGATGAAGGTGAAGTGAGACGCCGGACAACGGCGTCCTATTCCGTAACGCCTCTGTCAAAGCCCCGAATCTGCCCCCTCTCCCGCGCAGCGGGGGAGGGTTGGGGAGGGGGCAAACGGCCCACTCGCCCGCGCTAATATCGTCTCCAACACTCCATCCAGTTCCGTATAAACTTCGGCATTCGTCACCCTCACCACACGAAACCCGTTCGCCGCGAACCATGCGTCGCGTCGCGCATCGCGCGCGACTTCCTCGCGCGTCGAGTGCGTCGCGCCATCGACCTCGACGACGAGCCGCGCCGAATGGCAAAGAAAATCGGCGATATAAGGACCGCAGGGAACCTGGCGACGAAACTGCAATCGGGCGAGACGATGCGCGCGCAACGCCGCCCAAAGTCTGCGCTCAGCGGAGGTCATGTCGCGACGCAGTTTTCGCGCATGATCGGTCGCCGATGGAGATTGTCGCGTCCGCATCGCCCCCTCCCTGTCCCTCCCCCGCTGCGCGGGAGAGGGGACCCTAGCGATCGGCGTTTCGCATAATGGCTCTGAAGCCCCGAATCTGCCCCCTCTCCCGCGCAGCGGGGGAGGATTGGGGAGGGGGCGACGCTTACCCCTGCCCTTATTGCCCCCACGGCCCATGGCGAGACGGATCGAGCGGGCTGCGGCCATCCGGCGGCAGGAAGGACACGCGCGTCGGTCGCTCTTCGCCGATTGCGACCGGCGGGTTGTCGCGGCCGCCGGCATAGCGGACGAGCGCCGCGATGCGATCCTCGACGGACGGATGCGTCGCCAGCCAACCGGTCTCGGGGCTAACAGCCGGGCTTTCGATGAAGAAGGCGCCCATGCGCGACGGCATGTCCGGAATGGTTGCATGCGCCTCGATCTTGCGCAGCGCCGCAATCATCGCATCCGGGTTCTTGGTCAGTTCCACCGAGCCGGCGTCGGCGAGATATTCGCGCGAACGCGACATGGCGAAGCGAATGAGCACAGACAACCCCCAGCTCAGCGCAATGATGGCCAGGGCGAGCAGGATGACGAGTCCCGATCCTCTGCCCTCGCCGTCGTCGCGCGCTCGCCGCGGCGAGAAACCGAAAGGAAAATTCCAGTTGCGGAACACGAGATCGGCGGCAAAAGCGAACACGCCGGCAAAAATAACGGCGATCACCATAAGCTGAACATCGCGGTTGCGAATGTGCGTCAACTCGTGAGCCAGCACCGCCTCGATCTCGGCGTCGGTCAAGTTATCGATCAGGCCGCGCGTGACTGTAACGCTATAGCGCCCCTCTCGGATTCCCGAGGCGTAGGCGTTGAGCGCGGCGTCGTCGATGATCTTCAGCGCCGGCATCGGCAGGCCGCGCGAGATGCAGAGGTTCTCGAGAACATTGTAAAGCCGCGGCGCCTCGGCGCGGCTCACATCGCCGGCGCCGGCCGCGAAGTCGATCATATGTTGGTGGAAAAGAAAGGCGATGACGAACCACAGCCCCGCCGCAGCCCAGGCGATCGGCCAGCCACGCCAGAGGTCGGCTACGGCGCGCGCGATGATGACCTCGCCGTCGCCTTCGCTCGCCGCCTCATAGAGCAAGGCGAAAGAAAACATCAAGGCGTGCAGCAGCGCGACAAAGCCCAACAGCAAGAGAACCGAGCGCAGCCGGTTGGCTCGAATATGGGAGTAGAGGCCATAGGCTCGGAACATCGCGGCTCCGACAAGGAAGGCGTCTAGAACTGGACCTTCGGCGTTTCTTGCACGGCCTTGCGTTCGCCCTCCTCGAGACCGAAGAAGTCCTGCGGAACGAAACCGAAGGATGCGGAATAGAGCGCCGCCGGGAAGCCTTCGCGCGTGGCGTTGTATTCGGCGCTGGCGTTGTTGAAGAAGCGGCGCGCGGCGGCGATCTTGTTTTCGATGTCGGCCAGTTCGTCCTGCAACTGCCGGAAATTCTGATTCGCCTTGAGGTCGGGATAGGCCTCGGCGAGCGCGAACAATCGTCCCAGCGCGTCGCTCAACGCGCCTTCCGCCGCTCCCCGCGCCGCCGGGCCTTGCGCCGAAACCGCCGCATTGCGCGCCTTAACGACATCGTCGAGCGTGCCCCGCTCATGCGCGGCGTAGCCCTTGACCGTTTCGACCAGATTGGGAATGAGGTCGTGTCGCTGCTTCAATTGCACATCGATGTCGGAAAAAGCCTGCCGGCACCTCTGCCGCAACGACACGAGCCCATTGTAGGAACCGATCAGCCAAAGGCCGATGAGAGCGATAAGTCCGAGAAAAATCAAGAAAGACATGGCGCTGTCCAGGGTCTCGGGTTGAAGCGGCGGTACGGCGGCTTATCCGTTATTTTAGACCCGTTTCGGGCCAAGCGGAAGCGCTCGAGCGAAGCCCCCGCCGTCGCCGCGCGAATCGGGTTGCGATACCGGTCGTGACCGAGAAAAAAGTGGAACGAAACCATAAACGGAACGCTACGCGCATTTGACGACGGCGGCGCGCGCTCCTATCTCTGCGCCAGACGCGAAAAAACACGGATGACGCCCCCAAATGGCCATACTCCCCATCATCGAGCTGCCCGACCCGCGCTTGCGGCGCGTCTCGACGCCCGTAGAGCGGGTCGACGACGAGTTCAGGAAGCTGCTCGACGATATGCTCGAGACCATGCACGCCGCGCCAGGCGTGGGCCTCGCCGCGATCCAGGTGGCGATCGCCAAGCGGGCGATCGTCGCCGACATCGCCGGCGAGGAGGAACAGCCGCGCCCGATGTTCTTCGTCAATCCGGAGATTCTGTGGGTTTCGGAAGAGTTGCGCCTTCATAGGGAAGGCTGCCTGTCGATTCCCGAATATTTCGAGGAGGTCGAACGGCCGGCGCGCGCCCGCGTGCGCTACCTCGATCGTGACGGGGCTCTACAAGAAATCGAGGCGGACGGGCTGCTCGCCACGGTGCTGCAGCACGAGATCGACCACCTCGAAGGCGTCTTGTTCATCGACCATCTGTCGCGCTTGAAGCGCGAGCGCGTGATCAAGAAATTCACCAAGGCGGCGCGACGCGAGGGCGAGGATCATCGGGACAGCCGCGACCATAAGGAAACCAAGCGCGTTCCCGACAAGGCCGTGGTTTGAAACGCCGATGCGCGTCGTCTTCATGGGCACGCCCGATTTTGCCGCGCCGCTGCTCGAGACCATCGTCGCCAAGGGCCATGACGTCGCCGCGGTCTACACGCGCCCGCCCGCTCCCGGCGGACGGCGCGGCTGCGAGCTGCGCCGTTCGCCCGTGCATGAACTCGCCGACAGGCTGGCCATTGCGGTCCTTACGCCCAACAGCTTGAAGAGCGCGCCAGCAATCGAGGCGTTCGCGGCGCTCGGCGCGGAGGTCGGCGTGGTCGCCGCTTACGGCTTGATCCTGCCGCAAGCCATTCTCGACGCGCCGCGCTTCGGTTGCCTCAATCTGCATGGCTCGCTGTTGCCGCGCTGGCGCGGCGCCGCGCCCATCCAGCGCGCCGTGATGGCGGGCGACACGGAGACCGGCGTGATGGTCATGAAGATGGAGGCCGGGCTGGACACCGGGCCGGTGGCCTTAAGCGCCCGCATTCCCGTCGGTCCCGACACGACAGCAGGCGAATTGCAGCACGAATTGTCCTTGCTCGGCGCCGAGCTCATGAGCGACGCGCTGGAGGCGCTGGCGCGAGGCAAGCTGACCTTCGCGCCGCAAGCCGCCGAAGGCGTCACCTATGCGCAAAAGATCGACAAGGCCGAATGCCGGATCGATTGGCGCCGTTGCGCGCACGATGCGCACAATCTTATTCGCGGTCTCTCGCCATCGCCCGGCGCCTTTTTCGAGGCCGACCTCGGCCATGGCGTCGAGCGCGTAAAGGTTTTGCAAACGCGGCTCGAGAGCGGTTCCGGCGCGCCGGGCGCCGTGCTCGACGACCGCGGCCTGGTCGCTTGCGGCGACGGCGCGCTGCGGCTGGTCCGCGTGCAGCGCGGCGGCGGCGCGCCCATGAGCGTCGACGAATTCCTGCGCGGCCGCAAACTCGCGCCCGGCGCGCTGCTTGCGGCATAGATATGCCGCGCTTCGCCCTGACCCTCGAATATGACGGCGCGCCGTTCGTCGGCTGGCAGCGGCAGGCCAATGGCGCATCCGTGCAGCAGCGGCTCGAGGACGCCGTGTTCGCGCTCACCGGCGAGCGGCGCGTCGTGCATGGCGCCGGCCGCACCGACGCCGGCGTTCATGCGCTCGGGCAAGTCGCGCATGTCGATCTGGCGCGCCAGTGGCGGGAGGATCGGCTGCGCGATGCGCTCAACGCGCATTTGCGGCCGCACCCGATAGCCGTTCTGGAAACGAAAAGCGTCGGCGAGGAGTTCGAGGCGCGCCTGTCCGCCGTGCGCCGCCATTACCGTTATGTGATCGACAATCGCCGCGCGCCGCTCGCTTTGCAGGCGGGACGCGCCTGGCACATCAAACGCCGGTTGGACGCCGACGCCATGGGCGTCGCGGCGCGCGCGCTGATCGGACGCCATGACTTCACGACCTTTCGCGCTTCCGAGTGTCAGGCGGCTTCCCCCATCCGCACGCTGGAGCGTCTCGACGTGCGCCGCGACGACGAGCTGATCGAGATCACGGCCAGCGCGCGCTCTTTCCTGCACCGGCAGGTGCGTTCGATGGTTGGGTCGCTCGAGCATGTCGGCTCGGGCAAGTGGAGCGCTGCGGATTTGCGCGCCGCGCTGGAGGCGAGGGAGCGCGCGCGTTGCGGCCAGGTCGCGCCCCCGCACGGGCTCTATCTCGTCGCGGTGGAGTATTGAGATGCATAACGCCAGCGGCGCAGAATATTGATCAGCGTCATGCCCATGCTTGTCACGAGCGTCCACGCCTTGTTTTCTCAACAAGCAAAAGCAACTTTCGATTGCGCAAAAGACATGCGCCGGACAACCTTGCGACAAGCGCTGGCATGGCGGATCATGGATTTGGCGCCATGGGAACAAGATGCGTCGTGATTTTAACGAGAGGCTCTTTTTGTGCAGCCACAAGATGGATTTGCAATGAGCGGTGTTCTCGCTCTGACTGCGAAAAATCTCGCTCTTCCCGGCGTGCGGCACGCCTTCTTCACGCGCCGAGGCGGGGTGTCTGCGGGCGTCTATGATTCGCTTAACGGCGGCGTCGGCTCTCATGACGAGCCGGCGCGCGTGCGCGAGAACAGGGCGCGCATGGCGCGTCATCTTGCGACAAGCGCCGAGCGTCTGCTGGTTCCTTTTCAAACTCATTCGAGCGACGCCATTGCCGTGTCCGCGCCATGGCGCGCCAGCGAACGACCGCGCTGCGACGGATTGACGACGCGAACGCCCGCCCTCGCCTTAGGCGTCACCGGCGCCGATTGCGGCATGTTGCTGTTCGCGGACGCTCGAGCCGGCGTCGTCGGCGCGGCGCATGCGGGTTGGAAGGGCGCCTTGTCCGGCGTGATCGAAGCGACCGTCGCGGCGATGGCGACGCAAGGCGCGCGCCGCGCCAACATCCACATCGCGCTCGGCCCGACGATCGCGCGCGAGAGTTACGAGGTCGGCGCGGATTTCATCGAGCGCTTCGTGTCGCAAGATCGAGAATATGCGCGTTTCTTTTCGCCATCGACGCGCGAAGGCCATGCGATGTTTGATCTGCCCGGGTTCATCGCGGCGAGGGTCGAGACGCTCGGCGTCGCTTCGTTCGAGAATATCGGCGTCGACACCTATGCGGACGAGACGCGCTGCTTCAGCTATCGGCGCAGCGTGCATCGCCATGAGCCGGATTACGGCCGGCTCGTCTCGGCGATCGTATTGGGGTGACCCCCTCCCCAACCCTCCCCCGCTTCGCTTCGCTCGCGGGAGAGGGAGCGCGCGAAACGCTGATCATTGGGGTCCCCTCTCCCGCGGAGCGGGGGAGGGACAGGGAGGGGGTAGTCACGCCGTCCTCGCCTTCTCCATCATCTCGACGAATCGTCTGAACAAATAGTGGCTGTCCTGCGGGCCGGGCGAGGCCTCCGGGTGGTGCTGCACGGAAAACGCCGGACGATCCCTCAAAGCGATGCCGCAATTGGAGCCGTCGAACAGCGAGCGGTGCGTCTCCGCCGCGTTGGCCGGCAGGCTGTCGCGATCCACGGCAAAGCCGTGGTTCATCGAAACGATCTCCACCTTGCCGGTCGTAAAGTCCTTCACCGGATGATTGGCGCCGTGATGGCCCTGCGGCATTTTCTTGGTCTTGGCGCCGACCGCCAGGGCCATCATCTGGTGGCCGAGACAGATGCCGAACACCGGCACTTTCCTCTCCAACAGGTCTCTGATCACCGGCGCCGCGTATTTGCCGGTCTCGGCCGGATCGCCGGGGCCGTTGGAGAGGAACACGCCATCCGGCTTCAGGGCGAGAATGGCCTCGGCTGCGGCGTCGGCCGGCGCGACAATCACGTCGCACCCCGATTCCGCGAGCAGCCGCAAGATGTTGCGCTTGACGCCATAATCGATGGCGACGACGCGATACTTGGCCGTCCCATCCCGCTTGCCATAGCCCTTGCCCAGCCGCCACGTGGTTTCGTCCCAGCCGTAACGCTTGGGCGTGGTGACGGAGGGAACAAGATCCATCCCGTCGATGCCGGGCCAGGCGGCGGCTTCGGCGCGCAAGGCAGGAAGGTCGAAGGCGCCGTCGGCGGCATGGGCGATGACGGCGTTCGGCATGCCCTTTTCGCGGATGAGCGTGGTCAGCGCGCGCGTGTCTATGCCGCACAGTCCGACAATGCCGCGCGCTTTGAGCCAGACGTCGAGATGGCGGGTGGCGCGATGGCTGGACGGCTCGCTCGCCGGCGCGCCGACGACGACGCCGCGCACGCCCGCGCAAGCCGTAAGATCGACGGTCTCAATGTCTTCGTCATTGACGCCGACATTGCCGATGTGCGGGAACGTGAAGGTGACGATCTGTCCGGCATAGGACGGGTCGGTGAGGATTTCCTGGTAGCCGGTCATCGCCGTGTTGAAGCAGACTTCGCCGACCGCCTTGCCCACGGCGCCGAGGCCAAAACCCTCGATGACCGCGCCGCCGGCGAGAACCAGCACGCCGGTATGGACGGGCGTCGTCCAGCCTGTTTCTTCGGCTTGATCTAGGCTCATGCCCGCTCTACACCCTGTTTGGTCGGCCGGTCGCCCCGCGCGGCCCTCGATCTAATCCATTTGGCCTCGAAGTGGAAACAGAATGCGCGAACGGTTCACGGCCGATCTCAAGGCGGCGATGAAGAGCGGCGACAAGCTGCGGGTCGGCGCCCTGCGTCTCGTCAGTGCGGCGCTGAAGGACCGCGACATCGAGGCGCGCGGCCAAGGTAAGAGCGTGACCGAGGGCGACATCCTGGCGCTCTTGCAAAAGATGATCAAGAGCCGCCAGGAATCGTTCGAGATATTTGAAAAAGCCGGCCGGACCGATCTCGCCGACCAGGAGCGCGGCGAGATCGAGGTGATCTCCAGCTATCTGCCGGCGCAGCTCAGCGAAGCCGAGGTCGCGGACGCGGTCAAAGCGGCGATCGCCGAGACCGGCGCCGCCTCGATCAAGGACATGGGCAAGGTGGTCGCCGTCCTCAAGGCGAAATACGCCGGCCGCATGGATTTCGCCAAGGCGAGCGCCGTCGCGAAGGCGGCGCTGTCGGGGTAGGGTGTTTCCCTCTCCCCGCGTGCGGGGAGAGGGTCAGGGTACCCCAGCCCTCTCCCCGTCAACGGGGAGAGGGGGCGCTGCAATCGGGAGGGATTTCGATGCCGACGATGATTGTTGGACTGGCGCTATTCTTGGGCGTTCATTCGGTTCGCATTTTTGCGGAAGATTGGCGAACCGACGTCGTCGCCCGCATCGGCTTGACGAAATGGAAGGTCGTTTACGGCGCGGCGTCCCTGGTTGGTTTTGCGCTGATCGTCTGGGGCTTCGCGTCGGCGCGCCAGGAGCCGCTGGCGGTGTGGCAGCCGCCGGCCATGCTGCTCCCGGTCGCGGTCGCTCTGACGTTGGTGAGCTTCATCCTGCTCGCCGCGTTCATGGTCCCCCGCACCCAGATCAAGGCGCGCCTGCATCACCCCATGGTTCTCGGCGTGGCGGTCTGGGCGTTCGCTCACTTGCTGGTAGCCAAGACGCTTCCCGACATTGTCTTGTTCGGCAGCTTCCTGGCGTGGGCCGTCGTGGATGCGCGCGCAACTTACGCGCGGGATCGGGCGGCAAACGTCGTCTATCCAAAGGGCGATCTCGTCCCAACCTTGCTCGCCGCGGCGGCAGGCGTCGTCCTGTGGGCCGCGTTCGCCTTTTGGCTGCACGGCTTCCTGATCGGCGTGTCGCCGATGGCGGATCGACTGTGATCGGTAGACAGTGATCAGATCACTGATCACTGTCTCCACAGGGCGAAGAAATGGTGGGGCGGCCCGTTTCCGCCGCCCACCCGCAACGCGTCCGCCGCCGCCAGCGCTCCTTCGAGCCAGTCTTTGGCCGCGGCGATCGCCTCGACGAGGCCCGCGCCGTGGGCGAGATGCGCGGCGATGGCGGATGACAGCGCGCAGCCTGTGCCGTGCGTATGGCGCGTTTCGATTCGTTTGCCGCGAAAGAGGCGGACCTTCGATCCGTCGAACAGCACGTCGATGGGTTCGCCCGCAAGATGCCCGCCCGTAACCAGCGCGGCCTTTGCGCCCCGCTCGACCAGGGCGCGCGCTTGCGCGGCCATTTCTTCCGTATCGCGCGCTTGCGGCGCGCCGGCAAACGCCGCCGCTTCCTGAAGATTCGGCGTAACGAGATCGACCAGCGGCAGAATTCGGCGCGCCGCTTCCAGCAGTCCGACGGCGTTCGCGGACGCTCCCAACGTCGGGTCGAGCACGGGGTCGAACACGACGTTGCGCGCCTTGCCCTGTGCCAGCGAGTTTGCGACCGCGTCGGCGACGCCGGGGTCGGCAAGCATCCCGATCTTCACGGCGTCGACGGCGATGTCTGAAAAAATCGCGTCGATCTGCGCCGCTGCGATCTCCGCCGGGACCGCGTGAACCAGACTGACGCCGCGCGTGTTCTGCGCCGTCAGCGCGGTAATGACTCCCATGCCGTAACAGGACAGCGCCGAGAAGGTCTTGATATCCGCTTGAACGCCGGCGCCGCCGGAAGGATCGGAGCCGGCGATCGATAGGACATTGGGAATGTTGCGGGCGCTCACGTTTTTTTTGTCTCGAGCAGTATTTTACCCGTCATGCCCGCGCTTGTCGCGGGCATCCACGGCGACAAGCCGCGGCGCGTTCCGAAGGAAGAGGCGGGACATTTCCGCTTCCCTTCAAAGTTTTCTATCACGTCCCGGCGTGGATGGCCGGGACAAGCCCGGCCATGACGCGCTGATGGGTCAACATTTTGCGCCGCTGGTATTACTGAACTTGGGCGCGATCGAGATTGATTGCGCCTTTGAGAAACGCGGCGGCGCCCGCGTCGATGCGCGCTGAATCGAGGTCCAGCCCTTGGGCTGCGACGCCGTCCCATTTTGCGCCGCGCAAATCGGCGCCGGCCGCCTCTGCGTCTTGGAGCTGCGCCCCGGAGAAATCTGCGCCGGCGGCGTGAACGAAGCGCAGATCGGCGTGCGCCAGATTGGCGCCTTCGAGATGCGCGCCCTCGAGCACAGCCATGCGCAACACGGCGCGCATCAGTCCCATGGACTGGTTCTTCATGTCGGCGGAGAGATCGGCGTGGGCGAATTTGGCGCCGCGCAGATCCGCCCCGGAAAGATCGCTGACGACGCGCGCGTGCGAAAAATCGGCGCCGGCGCAGCGCGCGCGTTGCATTTGCGCGCCGAAGATATGCGCGCTGCGCAGCGAGGCGCCGGCGAGATCGGCTCCGAGCAACCAAGCTTGATCGAGCGTCGCATCGTCGAGTTTCGTTGCGGACAGGCGCGTCTTGTTGAGCCGCGCGGCGCGCAGATTGGCGCCGGTGAGATCGAGGCCGGAGAGATCGAGCCCATTGAGGCTCTTGCCGGAAAGATCGAGCGTCGCGCCGGGCCTGAGCGCCCGCAGCTGCGCCTCAATGTCAGCTCTGGTGAGTTCCGCTTGCGAGAAGGCGGGTTGTTCGAGATCGAGATTAAGCAGCATGTCGCCTGCATGCGCTGCGCCCATGCAGCCGATGAGCGCAACAGCTCCCGCCAGCGATCGCCGCGTCCTGCCGGGACGTGACGAACCGACCATCAGCCGGACTCGGCCGGAGCGCCGCCATTTCCCTTCGTCGCCCGCTTGTCTGCAAGCTCCTTGGCTTGCGCCACCCACTTGCCGCGATCGATGCGTCCAGGAACGCCGAGCGCGGCGCTGACCCATTTGACGTTCTCTGGGGTCCAGGCGGCGATCTGATCGAAATGCCAGACGCCGAGCGCGTGCAGCGTCTCATTGATCTTGGGCCCGATTCCTTTGATCCGCGTGAGCTCGTCGGGTCTGCCGCCGCGCGGCTTGGCCAGTTTGGCTGGCGGCGCGCCGGAGGTTTTCTTGTCGGCGCCGGGAGCCGAGGCGCTCGGCGCCGCGGCTTTTCGCTCGAGCGCGTCATGATCGACGTGGCTAATCTTGCTCACGGGCGCGGGCGTTCCCAACGCCGGCTGCGGCGTCCCTGCCGCCCGAGAACTGCCTCTCAACACGACGGGAGGCGGCTTTCTCACCGCTGGAGCGGTCGGCCGTTTCGGCGCCAACAGCAGCTTGGCGCCGCCGCCAGCGGGACAGCCGACGAAATAAGCGGCGAGCAGCAACACTGCCGTCTCCAGCAGCAGGCCGTTACGGCCAGGCAATACCTCCATATAGGCCGCCGCGAAGCCAGCGCCGAGCACAACGATCGTTGTCCAAATGACCCAGCCGCCGGAAAAACGCGCTCCGGCCTGACGCGTCGTCGTCAGCCAGCCCACCGCCAGTCCAATGGCGAGCGCGGGCGCCAACCACATCCAATCTTTAGTGAGCAGATAGAACATCGACGGTCTCCATCCTCACTTGACCAAAAATTCGATGCGACGATTGCGGGCGCGGCCATCCTCGGAGTCGCTCGGAGCGATGGGATGCGCGCCGCCGTAACCGACAGCCGTCAGTTTGAGCGGATCGGCGCCGGCTTTGGTCAGATAGTCGATCACCGCTTGGGCGCGGCGCTTCGAGACGTCCCGATTGACTTCCTCGACGCCGCCGGCTTCCGTGTGGCCGGAGATTTCGATGTCGAGGTCCTTGCAGCGCAAGGCGGCGGCGGCGAGCGCATCGACCGCAGCGATCGAGTCTGCGCTGATCGTGGCGTTGTCCGCATCGAAGGAAATCCGCGCCTTCGACAAGACGTTCGCGAACATTTGTCGGCAGCGCGCTGCATCGACCGCCGATCCGACCGTCCTGGCGGATATCCGCGCCGCCCCCTTGAAGCCCTCGGGGAGAGCCCTGTCGAATTGCGACTGGATGTCCGGCGCCGCCTTTTCGTGGAACGCCGTTCCCTCGAGAATGATTTCGGTTCCCGAGATTTTGGCGGAGCCCTCCGCCAACCGCGCCAGGCCATGCAGAGACGCGCGCGTCGCCGCGGCAAAATTGTTCGGCGCGCCCTTGGCGATGGCCAGTTCATCGACGACGCCGACGTCGAAGAACTGGCGCCGCGCCTCGTCGAGCATGCTTTGGCGCGCCGCATCGTCGGGCGCGTAGCCCGACAGAGTAAGCGTTGCGCCGTTCCTGCGCGCGGCGAAGATATAAGGCGCGACCGGCCCGGCGGCGACGGCCGCTTTGGTCAGTTCGAAGCCTCGGGGCAAGGAGGCGCGGGCGTCGGCTTCGATCGAGGCGGCGCTCACATTCTCCCGGCCGGCGCCCTCGATCGTCAGCTTCGCATCGGTGAGAACCACCTTGCCTTGCGTCAACTTTCCGAGCTCCGCGAGGGCGAAGGCGACGGCGGCCGCGAAATCTCCCGGCGGCGCGCCGCTGCCGACATGCGTCTCATCGCTGACGGCGGCGGTCGTGGCGATTGCAGCCGCTTTCGCCGCGATGCCGACGCGCACATCGTTCGAGGGGATCGATCCCGCGAGCGCGATCTTTTCGCCGCTGCGGGCGGCGCTCCAGACGTAAGGCGAGACGCGCGGCGCGGAAATCTCGAGCGCTGCGACCACGGCGCCGGCGGGCGGCGCCTCCACAGCCGCGAGCGCGTTTTCGTAATCGGCCGACGTCTTGGTTTGACCAGAAATGGACAGGGCGTTGTCGACCAGCCTGATTTTGCCCGGATCGAGCCTCGCCAACTGCGCAATGGCGAAGGCCGCGAATTCCCCGAACCCCTGCGGCGCGCCGCCGGCAAAGCCGGCGTTGTCGGCAAGCTCGGCGCCGATCGCCGCCGCTGCGGCCTTCATCTTGTCGCGCCCGCTTGCGGACGGCGCGTTGCCGCTGAAAGTTACGCGTTTGCCGACGCGCTCCGCCACAAAGACAAAAGGTTTGACAACGGGAATGACGGTCGTTGCGTCGGAAATCTTGCGCACGCCCGCTTGCCGACCGGCGATTGCAATGGCTTCCGTCTTCGCGCTTTCGGACAGGGCCGAGCCGGAAACGGCAACATCGCGGCCGTTCACGGCAACCTGCGGATTGTCGATGGCTTGCGAGGCCTCTTGCAGCCGCGAGCGAACGCGCGCGCCGATGTCCTTTTCGATGGTTTCCGTATCGAAAGCCGCCGCAAGCGCGAAGAGAGCCGCCACCAGCGGCAGCCCGATCCACCATTTCTTCGGCTGGTACATCGCCGTTTCTTGCTCCTCTCGGTGAGAATCATCCCGAAGCCGCAACCGAACCCGTTAACCAATCGATGTGAAACCAACCTGTGTCAAGACAGCCGATGCCGACTACTGAACGTCAGCCGGTGGGCGAACCACAGGCGCGCCAGACGCGCTTGATCCTTGACGCGCCGCCCAGATGTATTACATTCGATGAAATGTAATAGAGGCGCCAATGGAGTCCGCGATCACCAGCAAGGGCCAGGCGACGATCCCGAAAGCCATCCGGGAGCATCTCCGGTTGAAGCCGGGGGACCGGGTCAAGTTTTTTGTGCACCCCGACGGCAGCGTGGTTCTCCTGCCGAAGCTTCCCGCCTCGGCCTTGCGAGGCATGCTCAGGCCCCGGCGGCGGCCCGTGACGCTTGAGGAGATGAGCGAGGCCGCCGCGGCGGGCGCCGCCGAGGTCACGCCGCGCGCCAGGCGTCGATGATCGGACTCGACACCAACGTTCTCGTCCGCTACCTCGCGCAAGACGATCCTGTTCAATCGCCGAAGGCGACGGACGTCATGGAACGTCTGCTGACGGAGGACGATCCCGGCTTCATCAGCGTTGTGGCGATGATTGAAACCGTGTGGGTCCTCGAGCGCGCCTACGGCCTTGCCGATCATGAGATCGCCGCCGCCGTCGAGCGTACGCTTCAGACCGACGTCCTCTTCGTCGAGAGCGAACAAGAAGTCTTTACCGCCATGATTGCTCTCAAGGAGGGGAACGGCTCGTTCGCCGACGCCCTTATCGGGGCGCTGGGCGCGAGGGCCGGCTGTTCCCGCACGCTGACCTTCGATCGAAGGGCGTCACGACTTCCGGGCTTCGAGCTCGTGTGATGAATATAGACGTTGTGATCGGCGACTTCGCCCCGTCACGGCGCTCGCTGAAACAGCCCGATGGTCAATGCGGCGCCGATCGCGATAATCACGATGCGGAGAATTTTCTCGTCGACGCGATGTAACATGCGCGCGCCGGCGACGCCGCCGATGGTGGCTCCGAGCGACGTCACGATGGCCTGCAGCCAATGTAAATCCGCCGAGAACACAAAGATCGCCACCGCCGAGGCGTTCATGACGCCGGCGAGCACGTTCTTGGTGGCGCTGGCCGTGCGCACATTCTGTCCCGCCATGGTCAGCGCCGCAACCATCAGAAAGCCGATGCCGCCGCCGAAATAACCGCCATAGACCGAGATGCAAAATTGCGTGAAGGAGGTTCCGATGGTCCCCAGATGCACATGGGTCGCGCCGGGTTTTCTCAGGAAGCTGCCGTAGGCGAAGATGGCGGTGGCGAAGAGGACGAGCCAGGGCACCAGGCGCGCAAAGGAATCGGGCGGCGTGAGCAACAGGATGGCGGCGCCCACGCCGCCGCCGACAATGCTGATGGCGAACAGGGCGGGCAGCGACAGGCCGCTCGCGCCGGAGGAAAGCTTGCGTCCGGTCAAGCCGGTGGCGATCTGCGCCGGAAACAGCGCCGCGCAGGAGGTGATGTTGGCGGCGCGCGCGTCCATGCCGGTCAGCATCAGCATCGGCAAGGTGAGGAAGGAGCCGCCGCCGGCCAGCGCGTTCTGCGCCCCCGCCCACAGCGCCACGAAGAAGAGAAGGATCAACATCTTCGGGCTATCTCAGGTGGCGCGGGCAAATGCAAGGGCATTGCGGCGATGACCCTACTCGGGTCGCTTGTCGCCGCGTATAATCCGAGACGATGTCCAACTCTCTTCTTCTGTCGCGACGATTCGCGCCACTGTTCTGGTGCCAGTTGTTCGCCGCCTTCAATGACAATTTTCTCAAGAACGCGCTGGTCTTGCTCGTTTTGTTCAAGCTCGGGGGAGCGCCAGGGGAATCTCTTGTCACGCTGGCGGGCGCCGTTTTTATCGCGCCCTATTTCGTGCTGTCGGCGCTGGGCGGTGAAATCGCCGACAAATTCGACAAGGCGCGCGTCGCGCAGCGCCTGAAGCTCGTCGAGATTGCCGCCGCCGTTGTCGCGGTTATCGGGTTCCAAACGGCGTCGGTTCCGACGCTGTTTGGCGCATTGCTGCTGTTTGGCGTCCTCGGCGCGCTGTTCGGCCCGGTCAAATACGGCATCCTGCCCGACTGCCTGCGCAAGGAAGAACTTCCCGCCGGCAATGCGCTGGTCGAAGGCGCAACCTTTTTTGCAATCCTTGCCGGGACCATCGCCGGCGGGCTCGCCATGCGGGACGGCGGCAATCCGTTTCTCTTGGCCGTCGGCGTCATGGCCGTCGCCGTCGCCAGTTGGATCGCCAGCCTGTTCATTCCCGCCACTGCGCGCGGGGCGCCGGAACTCAAGGTCGACGCCAACGTGGTGCGCTCGACCTTTCGATTGCTGCGTGAATTGTGGAGCGAAACGCGCCTGTGGCGCCTCGGCGTCGTCGCCAGCGTCTTTTGGCTGATTGGCGTCGTGGCCATGTCTCTTCTGCCGACGCTCATCGTCAGGACTTTGCATGGGTCGGAAATCATGGTGACGATCTATTTCACGATTTTTGCCGTCGCCATCGCCGCCGGTTCCGGCCTCGCCGCGTTCTTGCTCTCCGGCGCGATCGTGTTGTTGCCGACCGCGATCGGCGCCGCGATCATCGCCCTCGCAGCGGCGGACCTCGGCGTTCTGCTGCTGCAAAGATCAGCCGACCATATGGCGCAGGCGCTCGCTCCCGAAGCTTTCTTCGCCCAGGTCGGCGTTTGGCGCGCCACGGTCGACCTCACTTCTCTCGCAATAGCCGGAGGATTGATGATTGTTCCATCATTTGCCGCTATTCAGACGTTCGCCGCGCCCACAAAAAGGGCGCGCGTCGTCGCCGCCGTCAATGTGCTCAACGCCGCGTTCATGGCGGCAGGCGCGCTCGTTGTCGCATTCGCCCAGAATGCCGGCGTTACGGTTGCTGTGCTGTTTCTGTGCATGGCGGCGGTGGCGTTCGCCTCTACGCTCTGGATTTTTGCCGCCATGGTCGCCTCTCCCCTTCGCGATCTCCTGTCGATCCTATTGCGCGCCATTTATCGCCTCGAGGTGAATGGGCTCGACAATCTCGCCAAGGCCGGCCCCAATCCGATCATCGCGCTCGATCACGTCAGTTGGCTCGACGCGGCGCTGATCCTTGCGGTCCTGCCCAACGAGCCGATCTTCGCCATCGATCGCGCCATGGCGCGGCGCTGGCAGGTCAAGCCGTTCCTGAAGCGCACCCCCGCCATCCTGCTCGATCCATCGAAGCCGCTCGGCGTGCGCGCGTTGGTCAACGCGGTGAAGGCTGGCCATCCGCTCGTGGTTTTTCTCGAGGGGCGTCTTGCCGGCGCCGGCTTGATCAAAGCCTATGACAGCGCCGGTCTCATCGCGGACAAGTCCGGCGCCATGGTGGTTCCGGTGCGCCTCGACGGGCCGGAGGCGAGCATCTTCTCGCGCTTCAGTCGCCAACAAGCGCGTCGCCGATGGTTTCCCAAGTTCACGCTCACCATTCTCGAGCCGGTTCGCCTCACGCTGGACGACGCGCTCGCGGGCATCCTCGCGACTTCCGCTCCATTCGCTATGTCGTCGCCGGCGCGGAACCGGTGAAGGAGGCGACCCGCACCATCTGGGCGGAGAAATTCGGCGTTCCCATTTTCGAAGGTTACGGCGTCACCGAGACGGCGCCGGTGTTCGCTCTCAACACGCCGATGTTCAATAAATTCGGCGCGGTCGGCCGGCTGGCGCCTGGCATGGAGCATCGTCTCGAACCTGTCCAGCCTTGCGCCGTTTGCTTTCGCCGCAACGGCGCCCCAGTGTGGCGAGCATGACCCTCAGACTTTCACCGCGGCGGCTCCGCACCGCCTTCACCTGCGCCGCAGCGCTTGCGTTGACGCCGGCTGCGCCCGCCGGCGCGCAAGAGGAGCCGAAAATATCGATCATCCGCGACGCGGAGATCGAGCAGCTCTTGCGCGACTATACGGCGCCGGTGTTCAAGGCCGCCGGCATCCACTCCGGCGCCGCCAGAATCATTCTCGTCGGCGATCGCTCCTTCAACGCCTTCGTCGCCGACGGCCAGAAGATATTCGTCAATGTCGGCGCGCTGATCGACGCCAAGACGCCCAACGAGATCATCGGCGTCCTCGCGCACGAGTCCGGCCATATCGCCGGCGGGCATCTCGCCAGGGCGCGTCAGGAAATCACCAAGGCGACGATTCTTTCCATCGCCGGCATGCTGGCGAGCGCCGGCGCCATTTACGCCTCCCATTCGGCGATGCGTCGCTCAGATGGGCCAATCGGCATCGATTCCGGCGGCCTGGCGGGGATCGTTCTCGCCCCCCAGGAAGCGGTGAAACGTTCGTTTCTCTCCTATCAGCGCGGCCAGGAACAGGCCGCCGATCGCGCCGCCGTCAAATTCCTCACGGCGAGCCATCAATCGGCCAAGGGCATGTTGGAGGTGTTCGGCCGTTTCGCCAATGACGCGCTGTTCAAGACGGAGGCGATCGACCCCTATCTCATTTCGCATCCGCTGCCGACCGAACGCATATCCATTCTTGAACAGGCCGCCAAGCAATCTCCGTATTTCGACGCAACCGATCCGCCGGCGCTGCAAGCGCGCCACGATCTCATGCGCGCCAAACTGATCGGCTACATGGGCGCGCCGGGAGAGCTCGCGCGGCGCTATCCAATCTCCGATAATTCGTTGCCGGCCCGCTACGCGCGCACCATCGCCGACAATCGGTTCGGGCGCCTGGAGCAAGCGTTGCGCGAGGCCGACGAACTGGTCGCCGCACAGCCGAACAATCCCTATTTCTGGGAGTTGAAAGGCCAGATCATGCTGGAGGCGGGGCGCGCGACGCCGGCCATCGCGCCGTTGCGCAAGGCGGTGGCGCTCGCTCCCGCCAATGCCGCGCCGATCCGCGTGCTGCTTGGGCATGCGCTGGTGGCGTCCGAAAACCCCGCTTATACGAATGAAGCGATCAGCGTCCTGCAAAACGCCGCCCAGCGCGACGAAGACAGCGCCGAGGCGTATGAGTTCTTGTCCATGGCTTATTTCCGCAAAGGCGATAACGCCAAGGCGCAACTCGCCGCCGCGGAGGGCTTGTTCGTCGCCGGCAAATACGTCGAGGCGCGCACGCAGGCGGCGCGGGCTCAGGCGCAGTTCAAGGAGGGCGCGCCCGGCTGGCTGAAGGCGGACGACATTTTAACCTACCGGCCGCCAGGCAGCAGCGAGTGATGCGAAATCCGGTTGACTGCCTCGGTTCGCGCGCCCCAACCCTCTCCCTGTGGGAGAGGGTGGCTGCGAAGCAGCCGGGTGAGGGGTTGCGGCGCTGGGCGTTTTGCGTTCGCGCAAAACGGGAGAGGTATTAACCCCTCACCCCGGTCCTTCGGACCGACCCTCTCCCTCTGGGAGAGGGTGTTCGCCCAGCCGAACTGATTATCCGGTTCCCGCATCGCTCGCGAGCTCAGCCAGATGCGCGCGCAAAGCGTCCGGCGTCTCGATGCGCCGGCAAAACGTAATTCGCGCGGTGGCGTCGCCAGACGCGAGATCGAGACCTTCGGGGTCGAGCCCGCTCGCCCGCCACGCGCCATTGGCTTCTCCGGCGAGCTTGCTCGCCAACGCTCCCAATGTGTCGGCGCCATCGCGGTTCAGCTGCGCGAGCACCGCCGTTTCGTCGGCGATCAGCGCCTCCGCGCCCTTGAGCGGCGTCAACAGGAATTCCGGGCCTAAATCCGCCGCCCGGCCGAAGCCGCCGTTGAGGCGCCCGCCTGTGACCTCCAATCGCCAGAACGAAAAATCCGCAAACCCCGCATAGAGCGAGGCTTTCGGATGGCGGCGTAGGAACCGCGCGGGCGCCACGGGATCGTTGGTGCGCGCGGCTGTCGCGATCAGCGTCAGGCGCGGATGGGCGAGCGGATCGCCCCGCCCTCCCTGAGCCAGCAACAACGAACAGCGCGGATCGCGCTCCAAGTTGCCCGTATGGACGGCGAGCCGCGAGGTGATCAGGATCGGGCGCCCGTCATGCAGCGTCGCGACCGAGGTGAGGCTGGCGAAGGGCGCGCCGCTCTCCGACAGAGTGGCCAACGCCCCCGCGCGAACGGTCCGCAACAGCAGCTTCGCTTCCGCCGCCGGATCGAAGTCTGCGTCCTGTCGCGGGTCGCGGGGCGGCGTCGCTGCGGGTTCGCGCGGGAGGTTTGTCGTCATCGATCGGCCAAAGGGGCGCGGCGGGCGCTAAGGTAAGGGGTGATTTGTGGCGTGAATATGTATATAAGGGCAAATCGTGCGCCCATGGGCCCGCCTGAGGGCCGGCCGTGTTCGGATTCGAACGGCCAGCCACGTTTTAGCCGGCAACATCCCCGATCGTAGCGGCGTAAACGGCAGCGCTCGGGTTTGCAAGCCGGCTGGCGAGAAAGCGCCGGGGGTGAGAAGCTGGAGGCGAAGAAGCGGAAAGACGGCGCCGACCCTTTCGAGCTCGATCGACAGGCTCGACGCCGCTGGTCCTTAATTATCGAGGCCAAGAACTGAATTGGGCCGCAAACAGCAGAGGTTTGATAATGCCGACTATCGCTCTCGTCGATGACGATCGCAACATTCTCACCTCTGTCTCGATAGCGCTCGAGGGCGAGGGCTATCGCGTGCAAACCTATACCGACGGCGCCGCGGCGCTCGACGGATTGCGCAACAACCCCCCCGATCTCGCCATCTTCGACATCAAGATGCCGCGCATGGACGGCATGGAGCTGCTGCGGCGGCTGCGTCAGAAGTCTGATCTGCCGGTCATCTTCCTCACCTCCAAGGACGAGGAGATCGACGAATTGTTCGGGCTCAAGATGGGCGCCGACGATTTTATTCACAAGCCGTTTTCGCAAAGGCTCCTGGTCGAGCGGGTCAAGGCGATCCTGCGCCGCGCCAATCCGAGGGAAGCCTCCGCGCAAAAGGAATCCGAGGCCAAGATATTGGAGCGCGGCGCGCTGCTCATGGACCCGGAGCGCCACACTTGCACCTGGCGCGGCGATCCCGTGATCTTGACGGTGACGGAATTTCTCATCCTGCAGTCCTTGGCGCAGCGCCCTGGCGTGGTGAAGAGCCGCAACGCGCTGATGGACGCCGCCTATGACGATCAGGTCTATGTCGACGACCGCACGATTGACAGTCACATCAAGAGATTGCGCAAGAAGTTCAAAATCGTCGACGTCGACTTCGAAATGATCGAGACGCTGTACGGCGTCGGTTACCGGTTCAAGGAGACATGCTAACTTAGGGGGCCGCGTAAAAGGATCGCACCCCCTTTCATCCTTCGAGACGCGCCTTGCAGGCGCTCCTCAGGATGAAGGCGCCGCCCCTTTTTTAGGATTTTCTGCAAGCGGGAGACCACATCGTAGATGAGCGCCAGCGCCGACGATCCTTGCAAGGCTGCGACAGCTGCAACGGCTGCGCGTCCGAGCCGGCTTGGCCGCGCGGCGTCGATCCGTTTCTTGCGCATCGCGCGCGCCGCGCAATCGAGACTGTCGTCCTCGCTGACGCGCCGCATCGTCGTGCTCAATCTCGGCGGGTTGGTCGCGCTGCTTGGAGGCTTCCTTTACCTCAACCAGTTCCGCGAGGGCTTGATCGACGCCCGCGTTCAAAGTCTACAGACGCAGGGCGAAATCATCGCGGCGGCGGTCGCCGCTTCGGCCACGGTGGACACGGACGCCATCACCATCGATCCGGAGAAACTCTTAAAGCTCGCTCCCGGCGAAAGCTATGGCGTCGCCGAGGGCAGCCAGCCGTCGATGGAGTTCTCGCTCAACCCTGAGCGCGTGGGGCCGTTGTTGCGCCGGCTGGTGTCGCCGACCCACACGAGGGCCCGCATCTACGATCGCGACGGCTATCTGCTGCTCGATTCGCGCTCGGTCACCGGGCGTTCCAACATCTTGCGCTTCGATCTGCCGTCGGTCGGCGCGGGAGCTGGGCCGCAGACCGACGCGCCGTTGTTCCTCGAGCGGCTGGTCGATACGGCGCGGCGCTGGACGCGGCGTCCCGAATTGCCGCTTTACGAAGACATCGGCGCCGGCAACGGCAAGGCCTATCCCGAGGTGACCAGCGCTCTTTCCGGCGCTGCGCAACCGGTGGTGCGCGCCAACGCCAAAGGGGAGACGATCATCTCGGTCGCCGTGCCGATCCAACGACTGAGATCGGTGCGCGGCGCGTTGCTGCTGTCGACGCTGGGCGGCGACATCGATGCGGTTATCGGCGCCGAACGGTGGGGCATCATCCGCATCTTCCTCGTCTCCGCCGGCGTCATGCTGTTGTTGTCGCTGCTTTTCGCCGGCGCCATCGCCGAACCGATCCGCCGTCTCGCCGAAGCCGCCGAACGCGTGCGGCGGGGCGCCAAATCGCGGCAGGAAATCCCGGATTTTTCCGATCGTCAGGACGAGATCGGGCATCTCTCCGGCGCCTTGCGCGACATGACCAAGGCGCTTTACAACCGCATCGAGGCGATCGAGCACTTCGCCGCCGATGTCGCGCATGAGCTCAAAAATCCGCTGACCTCGCTGCGCAGCGCCGTCGAAACCCTGCCGATCGCCAAAAACGAGACGGCGCGCGCGCGGCTGCTGTCCATCATCAAACACGATGTCGGACGTCTTGACCGGCTCATCAGCGATATTTCCGACGCCTCGCGGCTCGATGCGGAGCTGGCGCGCGCCGACATGGAAAGCGTCGATCTTTCCGCGGTGCTGGAGACTGTCGTCAGCCTCGCGCGTGAGGTCCATCATGGCGACGGCGTCGAGGTCGCGCTCCACATCATCGCTTCGCCATTCGAAGGTTCGCGCCAGCGCTGGCGCGTTCTTGGCCATGATTTTCGGCTGGCGCAAGTGTTCAACAATCTCATCGACAACGCCCTCTCTTTTTCTGCGCCCGGCCAACGGGTGCGCGTCAGCCTGCGTCCCGAAAAAGGCATGCGGCCGGGCGGACAATGCTTGGACGGTTACGAAATAATCGTCGACGATGACGGCCCGGGCATTCTGGAAGGCGCCTTCGAACGCGTCTTCGAACGGTTCTACACCGACCGCCCGGAGCAGGGCTTTGGCCTGAACTCGGGCCTGGGGCTGTCGATCTCGGCGCAGATCGTGGAAGCGCACGACGGCCGCATTCGCGCGATGAATCGAACCACAGCGGCGCCGGAGGGGACGGACGCGCCAGAGGCGGACGGCGTCGTGCGCGGGGCGCGTTTCGTCATCTGGCTGCCCGCCGCGAAATGAACGAGGCGAGCAACGGCGTCGACCGCGCCACGACGCGCCAGATGGTCCACGCCAACGCCTTGCTCATTGGAGAGGCGGGAGTTCTGCTGCGTGGCCCGTCCGGAAGCGGAAAGAGCGCCCTCACGTTGGACCTACTCGCCTTGGCCGCCCAGCAAGGCGTGTTTGCGCGGCTCATCGGCGACGATCGGGTGGAGCTGGTCAATCGCCACGGAAGATTGATTGCGCGCCCCCATAAGGCGATCGCCGGGGCCATCGAGGAACGCGGCGTCGGCGTCGTCCGTGCGCCCTGCGAGCCGGCCGGAGTCATCCGCTGCGTCGTCGACCTCATCGGCGCGGCGGAACCCGCCCCGCAACGCTATCCGCCCGAGATGGCGCTCGAAACGCAATTGTGCGGCGTCGCCCTCCCCCGGCTGCGGGCCAAGGCGTTCGAGGGCGGCGCAGCCAGAAAAATATTCTCATTTATTCGTGAGGTTATGGCAAATTAGCGAAGTTGTGGCAAATTAGCGGGAGGGAGCGTGGTTTTCGCTTGCCAATTTCGCCGCAGTGCACAAAATAGCCGGCCCAGAACGCCTCGAAGGTCAGCGCGGCGTCTGTCGGAACGGCGTCGAGAAACCCTCCATGCCGGCTTTCGTTGGTTGCCTTGCCCCACGCCCCTTCCTCGCGAGACGACTTCATGAGTGGTAGCGTCGAATGATCGGAATGGTCCTGGTGACCCATGGCCACCTTGCGACGGAGTTTCGCGCCGCGCTCGAACACGTGGTCGGCCCCCAAAAACAAATCGTCTCGATTTCGATCGGCCCCGAGGACGACATGGAGCGTCGCCGCCATGAGATCATCGAAGCGATCGCACAGGCCGACAGCGGCGACGGCGTCGTCGTGCTCACCGACATGTTCGGCGGCACCCCGTCCAACCTGGCGATTTCCGTGATGAACAGCGGCAAGATCGAGGTGCTGGCCGGGATCAATCTGCCGATGCTGATCAAGCTCGCCTCGGTGCGCGACAGCGCGCCGTTGGAGCAAGCGGTGTTGCAGGCGCAGGACGCCGGCCGCAAATACGTGTATGTCGCCAGCAAAGTGCTCGGCGCGAAATGACTCGACCAACGCCGCAGCGTGACGCGCTTGCCGACGACGGCGTGGCGACCCGCGATTTCGTCATCGTCAACCGCAAGGGGCTGCACGCGCGCGCCACCGCCAAGCTCGTTCAGTGCTGCGGGCGATTTGACGCCGAAATCACCGTGTCGAAATGCGGCGAGACGGTCGGCGGCAGTTCGATCATGGGAATTTTGACCTTGGGCGCGGGGCAAGGAGCGACAATCACCGTCACCGCGTCCGGGCCGCAGGCTTTAGAAGCGCTGGAAGCGCTAGCGCAGCTCGTCGACAGCGGCTTCGGCGAGGAGGAGTAGGCGACCGGTTTGAAGAGGGGCGCATCCATGGGCTTGCGCCATGCAAAAGATACTTGCGAAAATGACGCTCGAAAACCCTGCCAAGCCTTTGGGGGAAAGGCTAGAATTCGTGCATGACAAAGCTTTTGGACCAGGCTCTTGAAGCCGCGCGAAGCCTTCCCCCCGCCATGCAGGATGAGATGGCCCGCATGATGATGCTATTTGCTGGCGGCGAGCAGCCGGTTGTCCCATTGGCGCCCGAGGAGGACGCGGCGCTCGCCCGATCCGAAGCCGCCGCCGCGCGGGGCGAGTTCGCAACCGATGCAGAGGCGCCGGCCGTGTGGTCGAAGCATGGCCTGTGAGGCTGCGCTATACGCGTGAAGCCCTTGCCGATCTCGACGGGCTGCTCGATCATATCGGCAAGCATTCGCCGCAAGGCGGGCGCCGCGTTCAGGGACGCATAAAGGCGGGACCTGCGCGGCGGAAGCGGCGCCGAGTCTAGGGGCCTGCGTCAGCCAAATTGATGGGTTTATTTGTGCGAGCCTGAAGGCTCGCGGTCCAAGAGCGGCCCTGGACCGCGAGCCTTCAGGCTCGCAAATCGAACCCACCCTCCAGCGCACCCTTCATTTTACGTGACGCGGGCC
>JACOUB010000046.1 GCA_016178015.1 Methylocystis sp.
CACCCGCAGGGGCGAAGCGCAGCGGAGCAGTCGCGCAGCGACTTGACGAGGCCTGCGGATGGCGCGACCGCCTGCGAACTGATCACCCGGAGATGGTATCACTTCCTTCTCCCGCTTGCGGGAGAAGGTGTCGCGCGAATGCGCGACGGATGAGGGCGACGCCGCGCCAACTTCGCTGGGTTCGGAAAGCTGCGAGTTCCCTCATCCGACCCTCGCTGACGCGAGGGCCACCTTCTCCCGCGAGCGGGAGAAGGGGTCGCCGCCTCACCTCAAACCAGCATCTTGCCTTTCTCGTCGACGATCGAACCGAGCTCGAGGCCGGCGTCGTCCGAGAGATCGGCGAAGAGCATCTCGTTGTGCGCCTTGCCCGACGGGATCATCGGGAAGCAATTCTCGCTCTTTTCCACACGGCAGTCGCAGATCGCCGGCCCGTCGGCGTCGATCATCTCGATGATGGCGCGATCGAGATCGGCCGGGTCCGAGCAGCGGACGCCGTGGACGCCGTAGGCTTCGGCGAGCTTCACGAAATCGGGCAGCGCCTCCGTATAGCTGTGCGAATAGCGTCCGCCGTGCAGCAGCTCCTGCCACTGGCGCACCATGCCCATGTATTCGTTGTTGATGATGAACACCTTCACCGGCAGGCGATATTGCACGGCGGTCGACATTTCCTGCATGTTCATGAGGATCGACGCCTCGCCGGCGATGTCGATGACCAGCGCGCCGGGATGCGCCAATTGCGCGCCGATGGCGGCGGGCAGGCCATAGCCCATGGTGCCGAGACCGCCCGACGTCATGAAGCGGTTGGGCTCCTCGAAATGATAATGCTGCGCCGCCCACATCTGATGCTGGCCGACTTCGGTGGTGATGAAGCAGTCGCGATCCTTGGTCAGCGCATAGAGGCGCTGCACCGCGTATTGCGGTTTGATCACCTTGTCCGAGTTGCGGTAGGCGAGCGACTTGCGCGCCCGCCATGCGTCGATCTGCCGCCACCACTCATCGAGCGGGTGTTTGTCGGCGTGCATCGCCTCGGCGCGCCAAAGCCGCACCATGGCTTCCAGAACATGCGCGCAATCGCCGACGATCGCCAAGTCGACCTTGACGTTCTTGTTGATCGAGGAGCGGTCGATGTCGATATGGATCTTTTGCGAGCCGGGCGAAAAGGCGTCGAGCCGGCCGGTGATGCGGTCGTCGAAACGCGCGCCGACGGCGACCATCAGATCGCAGTCGTGCATGGCGCTGTTCGCCTCGAACGCGCCGTGCATGCCGAGCATGCCGAGCCAATTCTTGCCCGAGGCCGGATAGGCGCCGAGCCCCATCAGCGTCGAGGTGACCGGAAAGTTGGTGAGAGCGTCGAGTTCGCGCAGCAAAGTCGAGGCCGCCGGCCCGGAATTGATGACGCCGCCGCCGGTGTAGAACACCGGCCGCTCCGCCGCCGCCATCATCTGCACGGCTTGCCGAATGAGGCGGATGTCGCCTTCGAGCTTGGGCTGGTAGGTCTTGTGGTGCACGTTGCGCGGCGGCGTATAGACGCCGGTGGCGAATTGAATGTCCTTGGGAATGTCGACGACCACCGGACCGGGGCGCCCGTTGGAGGCCACATAGAACGCCTCGTGCAGGATGCGCGGCAGATCCTCGATGCTCTTGACGAGATAATTGTGCTTGGTGCAGTGGCGGGTGATGCCGACCGTATCGCATTCCTGAAAGGCGTCGGAGCCGATGAGGTGCGTCGGCACCTGGCCGGTGAGGCAGACGATCGGCGTCGAGTCCATCAGCGCGTCGGTGAGGCCGGTGATGGTGTTGGTGGCGCCGGGGCCGGAGGTGACGAGCAGCACCCCCACCTTGCCGCTGGAGCGCGCAAAACCTTCCGCCGCGTGCGCGGCGCCCTGTTCGTGGCGCACCAGGATATGGCGCACGCCGTCCTGGTTGAACAGCACGTCGTAGATGGGAAGCACGGCGCCGCCGGGATAGCCGAAAATCACCTCGACGCCCTGATCCTTCAAGGCTTCGACGACCATCTCGGCGCCGGTCATCTCTCTCGCCATTGTCGTTTCTCCGGGCTCCTTTGGTCTTGTGCGCGATTAGGGGCGTTTGGGCAACAAAAAAGGCCCACTCGGGGCCTTTCGGGTAAGCGCGAGCGGCGAAGTTCGGGTCAGCCCCACTCCGTCTCCAGCGCGATCATTACGAGGAAATCCCCGCCCATGGCCCCGCCTCCGCCTCCCTTAATTGAGGCAAAACTAAGGGAGACGCGCGCGGCGGTCAAGACAAACGGGAGGTGGACGATCGGATGAAAGGTTGGGTTCTGGATCGTTGGGCGAATACCTCCCCACAAGAGGAAGGTAGGCACGCCCAACGGAACTGATTGTCCGGATCCTGTATGATCCTCCACAACTGAATTGAGCGAATCGGTAGCATGATAGGAATCAACCCATCAATCCTCAGCGAGCGCGAGCATTGCCCTTCATGGCAAATCAGAAAAAGAAGCGGAACCATTGGGTGCCTCAGAGTTACCTGCGCGCCTTTGCCGCCGATGCTGGCCGCAAAACGATATGGCGCTTTAGCAAGGAGGCGGGTGACCCCGAGTTGAAGCCCATTCGGAACGTTGCCGTTAGCTTCTACCTGTACGCACCACAGGGGCAGCAAGGTCACGATTATCGATTCGAGGAAAAGCTCGCCACTCTGGAGCAGTGTTTCGGCACACCGTTCTGGGCCGAGACCACAACTGGCTTCATCGATCTCGGCAATGACACGGTACGAAAGACCCTCTCGCTACTCGCCGCCGTCATGTATCTGCGCAATCCTCTCAACCTTAAGATGACCAAAGCGTTGCACCGCACGCTCGTAGATCAATACTCGCAGCTTTCGGAACTGCCGGACGAACTCGAGATTGCCGGCCGCTGGCACAAAGTGGACAAGGCAAGTTGGCCTGCGTACCGCGATGCCAACGACGATGACATCAAACGCATGTGGCTTCGCCAGGTAGGCTCGGCGACTTGGTACGCGGAACATTTGATGCGCATGCGTTGGGCGGTCCTGCTCGCCGATGAGCCGGTCTTCGTGACCAGCGACAACCCGGTTGTCGTGCTGCATCCGAGCCTGCAGTTCAAGGGTTTAAGAGACCCAGAGACGACGGTCACGTTCCCACTGAGCCCAACTCGGATGCTTGTCATGGATAACCGCCACCGCGAGCCGGAAGGGCAATACTACCCGCTCAAGGGAAACGCCGGCGGCGTCAACGTCCTCCTCTGGCGCAACGCGATCGAGTACCTCTTTTCGCCACGGCATCCGGACGACGTCTGTGCCGAGATGTGCGCAAACGCAGAAGAAATCGACTTCGGCATCAGCAAGTGATGGATGGCTCCGCGTCCTCACGGCAGCGGCCCGAAATGCTGACCCGTCAGCGCGTCATGCCCGCGCTTGTCGCGGGCATCCACGCCGACAAGCTGCAACGCGTTTTGAAGAAGAGGCGGAGCAGTTCCGCTTCCCTTTGAAGATTTCCTGTCGCGTCCCGGCGTAGATGGCCGGGACAAGCCCGGCCATGACGGGGTAAATATTCATCGTTCCTGATAATCACACCAGCCTACTCTGCGCCTTCGCCGCGGCGATGAAGCTCGCAAACAGCGGATGCGGCTCGAACGGGCGCGACTTCAGCTCGGGGTGGTATTGCACGCCGATGAACCAAGGGTGGTCGGGGATTTCCACCGTCTCCGGCAGCAGCCCGTCGGGCGAGGTTCCGGCAAAGACCAGCCCCTGGGCCTCCAGCCGGTCGCGATAGAGGGCGTTGACCTCGTAGCGGTGCCGGTGGCGTTCGGAGATTTCGTGCGCGCCGTAGATTTGCGCGATGCGCGAGCCTTCCTGCAAAAGCGCGGGATAGGCGCCGAGCCGCATGGTGCCGCCAAGGTCGCCGCCGGCGCCGCGCTGCTCCAGTTCGTTGCCGCGCAGCCATTCGGTCATCAGGCCGACGACCGGCTCGGCGCACGGGCCGAACTCGGTGGAGTTGGCGCCCGTGAGGCCAGCCAGCGTGCGCGCCGCCTCGATCACCGCCATCTGCATGCCAAAGCAAATGCCGAAATAGGGCACCTTGCGCTCGCGGGCGAAACGGGCGGCCAAGATTTTGCCCTCGGCGCCGCGCTGGCCGAAGCCGCCCGGCACAAGAATGCCGTGCACATGCTCGAGTTGGGGAGCGGGATCGCTGCTCTCGAAGATTTCCGATTCGATCCAGTCGAGATCGACGCGCACGCGGTTGGCGAGACCGCCATGAGCGAGCGCCTCGATCAGGCTCTTATAGGCGTCCTTCATGCCGGTGTATTTGCCGACGACGGCGATGGTCACTTCGCCTTCGGGGTTGTTGATGCGCTCGGTCACGGCGTTCCAGCGGCTCATGTCGGGCCTCGGCGCCGGTTCGATGCCGAACGCCGCCAGCACTTGCGCGTCGAGGCCGGCGGCGTGATAGGCGCGCGGCACGTCGTAGATATGGGCGGCGTCGCGCGCCTCGATCACCGCGTTCTCACGCACGTTGCAAAAGAGGCCGAGCTTGCGGCGCTCCTCGCGCGGGATGGCGCGATCGGTGCGGCACAGGAGAATGTCCGGCTGGATGCCGATCGAGCGCAGCTCCTTGACCGAATGCTGGGTGGGCTTGGTCTTGAGTTCGCCGGCGCTCGGGATGAACGGCAAAAGCGTCAGGTGGATGTAAACGCAATGGCCCTTGGGCAGATCGTTGCCGAGCTGGCGGATCGCCTCGAAGAACGGCAGGCCTTCGATGTCGCCGACCGTGCCGCCGATCTCGATGAGCACGAAATCGACGCCCTCATTGCCGTCGAGCACGAATTCCTTGATGGCGTTGGTGACGTGCGGAATGACCTGGATGGTGGCGCCGAGATAGTCGCCGCGCCGTTCCTTGGCGATGATGTCCTGATAGATGCGCCCGGTCGTCACATTGTCCTGGCGGCAGGCGGGACGGCCGGTGAACCGCTCGTAATGCCCGAGATCGAGGTCGGTCTCGGCGCCGTCGTCGGTGACGAACACCTCGCCGTGCTGATAGGGGCTCATGGTGCCCGGATCGACGTTGAGATAGGGGTCGAGCTTGCGCAGCCGCACGCTGTAGCCGCGCGCCTGCAGCAACGCCCCAAGCACCGCCGAAGCCAACCCTTTGCCGAGAGAGGAGACCACGCCGCCGGTGATGAAAATGTACCGCGCCATGGGGTTCTACGCCTAACCCCTTTCAACCGGTTTGGGGAGAGCTTTTATCGGCAAGGACATCTAACGGCTGTTTAGTCCCCAGGAGAGTTCTTCGGCGCCTCGGCGGGCGGTTTGGCGGCGGGCTCGCTCGGAGCGGTCGTGTTGGCGGCCGGCGCCGGGGGAGCAGCCGGGGGCGCCGCCGTTGGAGCGGCTTCGGTCGGCTGCTTGCCGGCAGGCTCCGTGGCGGCGGGCGCCTCGGGCGCCGCAGCGGCGGGCTTTTGGGCTTGCGCCGGCGCCGCGGGGGCTTGCGGGGCGCCTCGGCGTTTTTCCTGGGCGCGCATCAGCTGGTCGAACACGCTCTCCTTGCCGTCGGTCGCGGGGGCTTGCGCCGGCGGCGCGCTGGACGGAGCGGGAATTTCCTTGATCTCCAGCTTTTCTTCGAAAGCTTGGCCCGGGCCTCTTTCCCAAGCGGGCAACACGGTCAAAGCGATGCTGGTGAGAAAGAAGATCGCCGCCAGGACGCCGGTGGCGCGCGTCAAGGCGTTGGCTTGGCCGCGCCCGGTAAAGAAACCGCCGCCGCCGATGCCGAGCGCGCCGCCTTCCGACTTCTGATAGAGAACCAGGGCGACAAGAGCCACCACCACCATCAGGTGGATGACAATGATAACTTGCTGCATTTAAAAGCCCTCTCGGCGAAGCCGGCCGCCTTGGCGGAACGCGGACGCGTTTTTTTTGCGATTGCGCGCCCTTTACACTATGGGCGCGCGCCGCGCCACCGCCCTCATGGCTCAAGGAGGCTTTGAGGCCGCCGCTCCCCGCTCGTCTTTAATAATAGTTGCCGTCCCGGCCCTTCCATCCCTGCGGGGTCGTGTCGAAGCGGGTTTCGTCGTGGAACTCGATCTTGCTTCCCGGCGCGATGTATTGCCGCTCTTTGACCATCTGGTTGGAGATCGTCGTCGAATAAAACGTGCTTGCCGAGCAGCCGGCCTTCACGGTTTTGGCGCCGGCGGGCCCTTCGGGCTTGCAGTCGAGATTGGCGCCGTTCGGGAACACCACCACCGCCGTAAAATAGGATTCATGCGATGGGAACCCCTCCACGTCGAGCTCCCAGAATCTCGTTTCCTCGAAAGAGAGGATGTTGATATTGGGGTCGAACTTCTGTTTCACGAGATTTTCGAATACCTTGCGCGAATCCGCGGCGGTCGGCTTGCAGCCGAAAAAACAGAAGGCTTCGGCTCTGGCGGAAAGAACAGTCGCGGCGAGCAGCGCCAAGGCGACGATCTTGGTCTTGGTCATGGGGTGCGTCTCCTCTTCTTGTTAAGCGTTGTTTTTCTTCTTGCTTGCACGGCTCCGCCACATCGACGGGGGCCGTCCTCGAGTTTTGGCCCCGACTTGACATTGCTTAATGCCGCACGTCCCCCGCTCGCGGGCAAGGCGGCGCGGCGGACAGATTGTCGCACAGCTGATGCCGGTCCGCCATTGTTGCGTCTATCCGATACGCATTTTATTGACGGCAAAGAGTTCCGACGCAAGAGAAAGGCATTTCATGTCCGTCCATAAGCTGCTTCTTCTGCCCGGCGACGGCATCGGCCCGGAAATCATGGCCGAGGTCGAAAAGCTCCTTGGAGTCCTCGATCGGGCGGCGGTCGCCCGCTTCGAGACCGAGCGCGGTCTGGTCGGCGGGGCGGCCTATGATGCGCACGGCCAAGCGATCAGCGAGGCGGACATGGCCCTGGCGCACAGCGCCGACGCCGTGCTGCTCGCCGCGGTCGGCGGCCCCAAGTGGGCCGGCGCGCCTTACGACGCGCGGCCCGAAGCGGGCCTGCTGCGGCTGCGCAAGGAGCTGGGGCTGTTCGCCAACCTGCGGCCGGCCGTCTGTTACCCAGCCCTGGCCGAAGCCTCTTCGCTCAAACCCGATCTCGTCGATGGGCTCGATCTGATGATCGTGCGCGAACTCACCGGCGGCGTCTATTTCGGCGAACCGAAGGAGATCATCGATCTGGGCAATGGCCAGAAGCGCGGCGTCGACACGCAGGTCTACGACACTTACGAGATCGAGCGCATCGGCCGCGTCGCCTTCGAACTGGCGCGCCAGCGCTCCAATAAGGTGACCTCGTCCGAGAAGTCCAACGTGATGAAGTCGGGCCTGTTGTGGCGCGAGGTCATGACGGCCCTGCACGCGCGCGAATACGCCGATGTGAGGCTCGAGCATATGCTCGCCGACGCGCTCGGCATGCAGTTGGTGCGCCGGCCCAAGCAGTTCGACGTGATCGTCACCGACAATCTGTTCGGCGACATGCTGTCGGATGTGGCGTCCATGCTGACCGGCTCGCTCGGCATGTTGCCGTCGGCGTCGCTCGGCGCCAACGATCCGCATACCGGCAAACGCAAGGCGCTCTATGAGCCGGTGCATGGCTCGGCGCCCGACATCGCCGGCCAGGGGCTCGCCAACCCGATCGCCATGATCGGCTCGCTCGCCATGGCGCTGCGCTATTCTTTCGGCCTCGCCGCAGCGGCGGACGCGATCGACAAAGCCATCAGCGGGGTTCTCGCGGCTGGTCTGCGCACCGCCGACATCAAGGGCTCGGCTGAGTCTTTCGTCCCGACCAGCCAGATGGGCGACGCGATCGCGCGGGAATTGGAAAAGACGTTGGTTTGACGGTCGCGTGATACGTCATGGCCGGGCTTGTCCCGGCCATCCACGCCGAGACGCAACAGGGAGTATTCATAAAGAAGCGGAAATGTCCCGCCTCTTCTTTGAGACG
>JACOUB010000050.1 GCA_016178015.1 Methylocystis sp.
GGCTGGCGCGGACCATTGCGCTTGCCGCCGCCGGGTTTGCGGGGACCATGGGGCTTGCGCGGGGCGCTCGAGCCGCCCGCGCCGTCCTTGCGCGGCCCAGCCGACTTGCGAAAAGCGCCGGCTGCGCCCGATCCGTCCGAATGACGCGGGCCCGCAGTCTTGTTCGCCTCGAAGCGCTGTCGTTCGCCACGCGGCTTGCCGCCGAAAGGTTTGTTCGAGGCGCCCGCCGCCGTCCCGCCGCGCCGATCGTCGCGCTCGAACCTCCTCGGCCGCTCGTCGCGCCCCGCATGAGGCCGGCCGGCCGGCGCCTCCGCGCCGTGCCGCGACCCGCTCCTTTGGCGTCGCGGCGCGGCCTCCTCGACCGCCTGCCGCTCGGCGCGAAAGCGGCGCGCATTGCGGGTCATCGGTTCGGCCTGCGGCCGCGCCGCGACGATCTTCTCGACCGCCACGGCGCGGCCCTTATGATCGGCGGTGGCGCCGCGTTCGATGCGCGACCGCGGACTTTTGTCGCGGCTTTCGTCGTGTTGCGTGCGCAGAACGGAAACATGTTTGCGGGTTCGTTTTTGCGCCCGCTCGCGAGCTTCCTGCGCTTCGCCGGGCGTTTGTTCGCCGCGCTCTTGCAAGGGCGAGGAAAAATCCACGCCCGCGAGTTCGGCAAGACCCTTGCCCAATTGTTCGCGCAGCACTTTGAGACGCACCTCCGCGACGTCGCCTTCGCCCATCTCGCCGAGCTGAAACGGGCCGAAGGACACCCGGATCAGACGCGCGACCTCCAGCCCGAGATGCTCCAGCACGCGTTTGATCTCGCGATTCTTGCCTTCGCGCAGGCTCATCGAAATCCAGGCGTTGGCGCCTTGCAGGCGATCGAGCGACGCCTCGATCGGCGCATAGGCGACGCCGTCGATGGTCACACCTTTCTTTAGCGCATCGAGCGCCGCCTGATCGACGCTCCCGTGCGCCCGCACGCGATAGCGCCGCGCCCAGCCGGTGGCGGGAAGCTCCAGCGTGCGCGCGAGGCCGCCGTCATTGGTCAGCAACAGCAGGCCTTCGCTGTTGATGTCGAGCCGCCCGACGCTGACGACGCGCGGCAAGTCTGGATGGCGCTTCTGCAGATAGTCGAACACCGTCGCGCGCCCTTGCCTGTCCTTGGCGCTGGTGACGAGACCCGCCGGCTTGTGAAACAGAAACAGCCGCGTGCGCTCGCGCTCCACAAGCGGTTTGCCGTCAACCGTTACCTGATCGCCGGCGCCGACGTTGACCGCCGGGCTCATCAGCGTGCGGCCATTGACGGCGACGCGCCCTTGCGCGATCCATTGTTCCGCGTCGCGCCGCGAACACAGGCCCGCCCGCGCCATGACCTTGGCGACGCGCTCGCCCTCGAAGGCTTTTGGCGCGCGAGACGGGGCGGGATGGGGCGTCTCGGCGCGGGGTTTGCGCGTGCCGGGCTTGTCATCGACGCAATCGTCGCGCCTTCTGTCTCTTGCTTGATAAGGCTTGGCGTCACGCCGATGCAGCGGCCGGTCGCCGCCCGTCGAACGGGAGCCGGGCCTTCTGGGTTTTTCATTGCTCATGCGCTCTGATAGCAGGTGAAAGCGCAAAGGCGAAAGAGCCGCGGATGCGACGGAGCAAGCCATGACCGACCCCATGTCCCTGGCCTTCGACGCCGCGCGCCGGGCCGGCGAGGTGGGCGAGGTCCCCGTCGGCGCGGCGATTGTGCGCAGCGGAGAGATCATCGCTGCGGCCGGCAACCGCACGCTGCGCGACCGCGACCCCACCGCCCACGCCGAAATGCTGGTCATCCGCGCCGCCTGCGCCAAGCTCGGCTCGGAACGGCTCGAAGGGTGCGACCTCTACGTCACGCTGGAGCCCTGCGCCATGTGCGCCGGGGCCATCTCGTTTGCGCGCATTCGCCGCCTCTATTACGCGGCCCCCGATGCGAAGGGCGGCGCCGTCGAACACGGCGCGCGATTCTTTGCGCAGCCGACCTGCCATCATGCGCCAGAGGTTTATGGCGGCATCAGGGAGAGCGAGGCGGCCGAGCTGTTGCGCGGCTTCTTTCAGGCGCGCCGCTGACTTTCGGGCCGCGCCGCCGCTCGCTCACAAAAAGGCTTCAAGTTGCGCGAGCGTCGCCTCCGGCGCTTCCTCGGCCAGGAAATGCCCGCTGTCGATCGCGGCGCCCTTCACATCGCCCGCCCATTCGCGCCAAGCGCCGAGCGGCGACGGACCGGCGGCGGGGAACCCGGCCTCCCCCCACAGCGCAAGCGTCGGAACGAGGATCTTCTTGCCGGCTTTTTGATCGGCGACGTCGAGATCGCGGTCCTTGCCCGCGCCGGCGCGGTAATCCTCGCAACAGGCGTGAATGCGCGACGGCTCGTCGAAAGCGGCGCGGTAATGCGCAAGCGCGCGGGCGTCGAAAGCGGCGAGCGACTTCGATTTGGTTCCGCTCTTCAGCGCCTCGTCGAGAAAGCCGCGCGGATCGAGCGCGATCAGCGCTTCGGGCTTGGGCTCCGGTTGTGCGAGAAATGTCGCCCGCCCGACACGCTGGAGATCGGCGTCCCCGAACGCTTCCACGAGCGGCGCCGTATCTAGAAGCGCCAGCTTCGTCAGTCGTCCAGGATGGTCGAGCGCCAGGCGAAAACTTACCCGCGCGCCGCGATCATGGCCAACCAAAGCGAAACGCACATGGCCAAGTTCCTCCATGACGGCGACCGCATCGTTCGCCATCGCGCGCTTAGCGTAAGCATCGCCATTCGAGCTCTCCGGCGCGACCGACCAGCCATAGCCGCGCAAGTCCATGACGACGACGTTGAAGCGCCTGGCGAGCTGCGGCGCGATCTTATGCCAGCAGACGTGCGTCTGGCCGAACCCATGCAGCAGCAATAACGCCGGCCCGGCGCCGCCGGACCTGGCGAAGATTTTTCCTGCCTGCGTATCGATCCAATGCGAGGCGAACCCTTCGAAGAGATCAGCGAGATCGGACATGGCCATTGCCAAAGTTGAAGAAACGCACGGCGCGGCGCCAGCCGGCGTCTATAGAACACGGCGCGCGAAATGTCGCAGCCCTTTTTGTCCGTCAAAATCACGACGTGGCGACGTCACGTAGCTCAGCATGAGCTGGGTACTGCGGAACACGAGCCCCAAAAAATGCAAACTTTTTTTTTTGAGATGAAATCATGCGTAAACAAAACACTGCAGGCGACGAGCGTCGGCTTTGCCCGAAAATCCTTCTTGACGTGTCGACTGTCCGTTCTACGTGCCGTTCCATTGTCGAAAGACATGGCGGCGACCCGGGCTGCACGAACCGGAGAACAATGGGAAGAAGAGAATTCGTGGCCACGCGGTTTTCGGGTTGCTGTATTCCAAGACTTACGCAGAAGGAGAGGAATATGACCCGACGTTACATCACGAGCATCGTGACGGCCATCGCGATCGCGGCAAGCGGAGCGCTGGCTTTTTCCGGCCCGGCGGAGGCGCATATGGGCTACCGCACGGGCGCCCATTATGGCTGGCACTATGGCTGGCACAAGGGCTGGACCCGATCATTCGCCCGCTACAACTATGTCACGCCCGCCTTTTACGGGAACACCTGCTATCAGCAGCAGTGGGTGTCGACGATGAGAGGTTGGCGGTTGCGGTGGGTTAACTCTTGCAACACCGGATTGTTCGGCGGCGGAATCGGGTTCGGCGGCGGCGGCGGATTGCTCGGTTTGGGGACTGGGATACTCTGAACGTCCGCGATTACGCGTCGTGTGACGTTCGACGCGACCTGAAGAGTAAGGGCGCTCGACCGACCAGGTTGAGCGCCCGGCCGCGGCGGTATTCTTCGCGTAGCGCAGAGCGCGAATATTTTTCTGTTGCGCCGCGTGAAGTGCCGGCCGTGCGAAAACGTTCGGCAAGCGTTTAAGAGAACCCCGCCGAAACCCACAATGTGAACGGTATCCGAAGGACGACACGGGCGCCATCGGGCGGAAAGGGCGCGGGCGCTCCGCCTGCCTCGCGGCGCCTACGCCGCGAGGCTCGCCCAACCGCCCATTTGCTCTTGAGCCCGAACGCTATCCTCGTTCAGGGAAAACGGAACCCGGAACGCAGCCCCGTTCCCACCTCAACAAACGGCTCGGTGACGAGACCGAAACCGCTGGTGAAAATATCGAAAGGCGTCGTCATAGCGCCGGGCTGCTGGACGCCGCGCCTCAATGTTGCCGCCGAGACATAGCCCGTTCCGCCTTGCGAGGAAACGAGACACCAGCCGCGCTTGCATCGCATGACGTTTACCATCGTCTGCGGCGCAAGCGTTGCGACGGGCGCAAAACCCGTTCCTGGGCCCGAACGCAAATTGGCCATATTGGCGGTGAAGCCGGGATAAGCGACAGCGCTCCCGGCGGAAGCGGCCAACGTCGCCGCGGCGAGGAAGGAAACAAGCTTCAATTGCATGATAACCTCCATCATTCGCTTTCGCGCTGCGGTAGATAGGGCGCGCCAACGCGCCGGCTAGAGGGAGGCCGTTTTCCGATCGCGCACGATCGAGGGCGAGAGCTTTTGACGTCGAAATCGTGACTTCGACATCCCTCTTTGCACGTTGCGAAGATCACGCCCTAAGTCTTCAAGCGCAGCGTGCGGTGACGAGGAACTGATGGGAGAGGAAGGCGATCCGCCAAAGATTGGCGATCTTTTGTCGCCGCCCGCGGTCAAGGACGAGACCGTGACTGTGGCCCGCTCCCGCGCCGGGCGGAGCGGGCGTTTGCTCGAATTCGTGAGGCGCTATCTGCCGCCGGGCGCGGGCAAGATACTGGGCGGCCTCGCAAGTCTCGCCCTATTCGCGCTGGCCGGTTTCATTCTGGCGCAGGTGTTTTCTAATATTCGGTTTGCCGATCTGCGCGCCGCGATGGCGGCGACCAGCGGGGAGCAAATCCTCGGCGCAATGTTGCTTGCCGCGCTGTCCTATTTGGCGCTCACCGGATACGACGCCCTGGCGTTGCGCCAGCTGCGCGCGCGGGTCCCTTATCGCATCACGTCGCTTGCTTCCTTCACCAGTTACGCCATTTCCTTCACCCTTGGATTTCCGCTGATCACGGCGGGGTCGGTGCGATTTTGGGTCTATTCGCGCGTTGGCTTGTCCGCCGCCAAGGTCGCGAGCCTCACCTTGATCGCCGGGGTCACATTCTGGCTCGGCATGACCGCGGTGGTCGGCGCCGGGCTGGTCGCGCGCGCCGGGGCAATCGCCGGCATCGACCATGTGCCGACCGCGCTGAATTGGCTGCTTGGCGTTATGGCGCTGGCCGGCGTCGTCGGCTACATCGTTTGGGTGTCGATGGCGAGGCGGCGCGTGCGCATACGCGGCTTTCGCTTGGAATTGCCCGGATTGGGGTTGACGCTCGGACAGATGGTCCTTGGCGCCGCGGACCTGTGTTGCGCCGCCGGCGCTCTGTTCGCGCTGCTGGCGCCCGAGCGCGGCCTCGATTTCTTCACTTTCGTCTCGATCTATGTTTTCGCTTGCATTCTCGGCGTCATCAGTCATGCGCCGGGCGGCATCGGCGTGTTCGAGGCGACCATGCTGCATGCCGTGCCTGCGCATTCGCAGGAGAGCGTGCTTGCATCTTTGCTGTTGTTTCGCGTCATTTATTACCTCGTCCCATTCGTGCTCGCGCTGGCGCTGCTGGGCGCCGACGAAGGCTCGCGCCGTTGGAGCGATTTGCGGGAAGCAATATTGAAGAGCATCGAGAATCGGGAGTAGCTTAGCCGGCGTTCGCGCCGTTCGAGTCGGGGACGCCGATCTCGACGCGGGATTTGATGCTGTTGCTCCCGCCACGTCGTCCCTTACGACAGCCAGAACCGGGGACCGACCATGGCTGAGCTACGCCGGCGTTATCAGAGCGAGGCTGTTCTCGGCCCCGTGATCGACGCGTTGCCGGAAGCCGTGCTCGTCATCGACGTGGCGGCGCGCATCGTCGCCGCCAATGCGGCGGCGCGCGCTGTTCTGCCGGCCTTGCGGTTCAACGACCCGCTGGCGCGCAACTTGCGCTCGCCCGACGTGCTCGATGCGCTGGCGCGCGTGCTGACGGGAGGCGCTCCCGAAAAAGTCATTTGGGTGGAGCGATTGCCGGTCGAATGCTGGTTTGAGGTGCACATCGCGCCGCTGCGGCTCGAAGGCTTCGAAGCCGCCGCCGTGGTGAGCTTGCGCGATCTGACCGAGGCGCGCCGCGTCGAGCGCATGCGCGTCGATTTCGTCGCCAACGCCAGCCACGAATTGCGCACGCCGTTGGCGTCGCTGCTCGGCTTCGTCGAGACCTTGCAGGGCCCGGCGCGCGACGATCAAAAGGCGCGCGAGCGTTTTCTCGCCATCATGCGCGAGCAGGCGCAGCGGATGGCGCGTCTCGTCGATGACCTGTTGTCCTTGTCGCGCATCGAGCAGCATTTGCATCTGCGTCCCGACACGCCGGTCGATCTGACCGCGTTGGTCGCGCATATCGCCGACACGCTCAGTCCCATGGCCGAAGAGCAGGGCCTCACGCTCGATCTCGATCTGTCGCAGACGACTGTCGTTCTGGGCGACCGCGACGAATTGGCGCGGGTCGTCGAAAACCTCATCGAAAACGCCATCAAATATGGCGTGCGCGAAGCGCCTGGCGGCGCCGGGCCGGTGGAGATTGCGCTCGCCGCCGAGCCCGGCCATGGCGTGCTCACGGTGCGCGATCACGGGCCGGGAATTGCGCCTGAGCATCTTCCCCGTTTGACGGAGCGTTTTTATCGCGTCGACGCGGGCAAGAGCAGAGCCAAAGGCGGCACCGGCCTCGGCCTGGCGATCGTCAAGCACATCGTCGCGCGTCACCGCGGCAGATTGACCATCGAGTCTGCGCCCGGCGAAGGCGCCGCGTTTCGCGTCTTCTTGCCGCTCGCCGAGGCCGAAAAAACCGGAACGTCTTGAGCCGTGCACGAAATTCGCTTTATGGATCAATGGGTTTCAGTGTCATCTTGCCGTCATCCCATCGTCATAAAATCCTGGCCGCTCAGTCCCATTATGCCAACCGCCGCAGCGGCGACGCGCGGGCGGACAAGGTTCGAACCTGAAAGGGACAACAAAAATGATCTCCAAGTTTTTCCAACGCGCCGCGCTCGCGGCGGCGGCGCTCGCCGCAACGATGGGCGGCGCCGTCGCCGTCGATATTTCCGGCGCCGGCGCCACCTTCCCCTATCCGATCTACGCCAAATGGGCGGACGCTTACAAGAAAGAGACCGGCGCCGGCCTCAACTATCAGTCGATCGGCTCGGGCGGCGGCATCAAGCAGATCAAGGCCCGCACCGTGACGTTCGGCGCTTCGGACCAACCTCTAAAGTCCGAAGACCTCGAAGCCGCAGGGCTTACGCAGTGGCCGCAGGTGATCGGCGGCATCGTTCCGGTCATCAACCTCGATGGAATCAACTCTGGCGACATCGTTTTTGACGGGCCGACGCTCGCCCAGATTTTCCTCGGCGAGATCAAGAGCTGGGACGACGCGGCGCTCAAGAAGCTCAATCCCAAGGCCAAATTGCCGTCGCAGGCGATCGCCGTCGTGCATCGTTCGGACGGTTCCGGCACGACCTTCAACTTCACCAATTATCTTTCCAAGGTCAGCGCCGACTGGAAATCGAAAGTCGGCGAAAACACCGCCGTCGAGTGGCCGACCGGCATCGGCGCGAAAGGCAACGAAGGCGTCGCCGCCAACGTCGCCAACACCAAGGGCTCGATCGGCTACGTCGAATATGCCTACGCCAAGCAAAACAAGCTGACCTTCACCAAGCTGATAAACAAGGAAGGCAAGACGGTTGCTCCGACCACGCCATCCTTCCAGGCTGCCGCCGCCGTTGCCGACTGGGCGCATGCCGGCGGTTTCTATCAGATCTTGACGGATCAGCCCGGCGCTCAATCCTGGCCGATCACCGCCGCGACCTTCATTCTGCTGCCCAAGCAGCCGCCTGATTCCGCCGCCGCGGCGGAAGCGCTGAAATTCTTCGGCTGGGCCTTCGCCAATGGCGGCAAAGCCGCCGAGGAGCTCGACTACATCCCGCTTCCCGCCGCCGTCGTGACCTTGATCAAGAAAAGCTGGGCCGCAAACCTCAAGGACGCGAGCGGCAAGCCGCTGGTGAATTGATGGCGGCGTTGGCGGCGGGCTGAGGTATATGTTCGACCACGCCGGCGCTCGTTTTTGGCGATTGCCGGCCTGGCCTGGCGCCGATTCTTGCCGATGGCGTTCGTTGCGAGGCGCAGCGGCGCGCGGTGTGGCGAGGACGGCTGGGGTTGGAGAATGACTGTCGTGGCGTCGGGCTTGGATGACCACAGGAAAGGCGCGGTCGTGTCGGATATGGTCTCGGATGCAGCGAGGCCGCCGGTCGCCGAAATTGAACGCAGCCGCATCCTGGCGCGGTTCGCCGTTTTCGACTTCTGTTTCCGCAACCTGACCCGCGCCGCGGCGATAGCGGTTCTGGTCATTCTGGGCGGCGTGATCCTGTCGCTGGTCTACGGCTCTTTGCCGGCGATACGGGCCTATGGTTTCGGTTTTCTGACATCGCAGGCATGGAATCCGGTCACCGACAATTTCGGCGCGGCGGCGCCGGTCTACGGCACCGTCATGACGTCGGCGATCGCCATGCTCGTCGCGGTTCCGGTGGGGATCGGCATCGCCATCTTTCTTACCGAGCTTTGTCCTTATCCGTTGCGGCGGCCGATCGGCGCCGCGATCGAGCTGCTCGCCGGCATTCCATCCATTATTTACGGCATCTGGGGCTTGTTCGTTCTCGCGCCCTTCCTCCAACAGCATGTGGAGCCCATATTGATCGCCGCCTGCGGCGACATTCCCGTGCTCTCGACGCTCTTTGCCGGCCCGCCTTACGGAATCGGCGTTCTCACGGCCGGCTCCATTTTGGCGATCATGGTGTTGCCGTTCATCGCCTCGATCTCGCGCGATGTGTTCGAGACCGTGCCGCCGATGCTCAAGGAGGCCGCTTTCGGCATCGGCTGCACGACGTGGGAGGTGATGCGCAATGTGGTGATCCCACATACGCGGGTCGGCGTCCTCGGCGGCGTCATGCTGGGCCTGGGGCGCGCGCTCGGCGAGACCATGGCGGTCACGTTCGTGATCGGCAACGCCCATAAGATCGCCGGCTCCCTGCTCGCGCCCGGAACGACCATTTCGGCGACCATCGCCAATGAATTCACTGAGGCGGTAGGCGATCTTTACACCTCGGCGCTGATCGAGCTCGGCCTCATCCTGTTCCTCATCACCTTCATTGTCCTCGCTTGCGCGCGTTTCATGCTGATGCGCGTCGAGCGCCGATCGGGAGGCTAAAGCCCTTGTCGCCTTATGCCGCGCGCCGCCGCCGCAACGCCATCGCCACCGGATTGTGCTGGGTCGCGACCGCATTCGGCCTGGGCTGGCTCGTGCTCATTCTCGCGGTCTTGGTGTGGGAGGGGGTGCGGGGATTGTCGTTCGATGTGTTTACGCAGATGACGCCGCCGCCCGGTTCGAACGGCGGCCTGCTCAACGCCATCGCCGGCTCGCTGGCGATGACCATCCTCGGGGTCGCGATCGGAGCGCCGCTCGGCATGCTGGCCGGCACCTATATGGCGGAATATGGACGTTACTCGAAGCTTACGCTGATCGTTCGCTTCATCAACGACATTCTGCTCAGCGCGCCCTCGATCGTCGTCGGGCTCTTCATCTATACGGTTTTCGTCGCGCGCATGGGCCATTTCTCGGGCATTTCCGGCGCGGTGGCGCTGGCTGTTCTCGTCGTGCCGGTGGTTGTGCGCACCACCGAGGACATGTTGCTGCTCGTTCCCGGACCCTTGCGCGAGGCGGCGGCGGCGTTGGGGCTGCCGCGCTCGCACATGATCTTGCGGGTCGGCTATCGCGCTGCGAAAGCCGGCATCATTACCGGCGTGTTGCTCGCCGTCGCGCGCGTCTTGGGCGAGACTGCGCCGCTGCTGTTCACGGCGCTCAACAATCAGTTCTGGAGCGCCAATCTCGATGCGCCCATGGCGAGCCTGCCCGTGGTCATTTTCCAATTCGCGCTTTCGCCTTACAAGGATTGGCGGCAGCTCGCCTGGACCGGCGCGTTGCTGATCACCTTCACGGTTCTCGCCTTGTCGATCACGGCGCGGGCGCTCAGCAGACTGAGGACATCGAAATGACCGCCATGTCGGTTGTCGGGGCGGGCGCGCCTGTCAAGGTTTGCGTGCGGGGGCTCGACTTCTTCTACGGCGATTCACAAGCGCTGAAGGCGATTTCGCTGCCGCTCCACACAAATAAGGCGACGGCCATCATCGGTCCGTCCGGCTGCGGCAAATCGACGCTTTTGCGCGTGTTGAACCGCATGTACGACCTCTACCCCAAGCAGCGCGCGGCGGGCGAGGTCATGCTCGACGGCGAGAACATCCTGTCTCCGGACGTCGACGTGAACCTGCTGCGTTCCCGCGTCGGCATGGTGTTTCAGAAGCCGACGCCTTTTCCGATGTCCGTTTACGACAATATCGCCTTCGGCATCAAACTTTACGAAAAGGTGAGCAAGAGCGAACTCGACGGCCGGGTCGAGCAAGCCCTGCGCGGCGCGGCTCTCTGGGACGAGGTCAGAGACAAGCTCCATGCGAGTGGTCTCAGCTTGTCCGGCGGCCAGCAGCAGCGTTTGTGCATCGCCCGCACCGTGGCCATTCATCCGGAGGTCATTCTGTTCGATGAGCCGTGCTCCTCGCTCGATCCGATATCGACCTCCAAGATCGAGGAGCTGATCGACGAGTTATGCGAGCGCTATACGATCGCCATCGTCACGCACAACATGCAGCAGGCGGCGCGCGTTTCCGATTTCACCGCGTTCATGTATCTCGGCGAACTCGTCGAATTCGGCGGAACGGATCACGTCTTCACGTCGCCGACGCAAAAGAAGACACAAGACTACATTACCGGCCGCTTCGGCTGAGCGCGAAGCAGAGGCTGTGAGGTATAAGACCATGAGCGAACATATCGTCAAAGCCTATGACCGGGAATTGGAATTGCTCGAGCGCCGCATCGCCGAGATGGGCGGCGTCGCCGAGAAGATGTTGGGCGAGGCGATGGACGCGCTCGCCGCCTTCGATGTCGAGCTGGCGCATCGCGTCGTCTCCAGCGATCCGCGGCTCGACGCCTTGCAGCGGGAAATCGAGGAGAGCGCCATCCTCACCATCGCGCGCCGGCAGCCGATGGCCATCGATTTGCGCGAATGCGTCGCCGCCATTCGCGTGGCGGGCGATCTCGAGCGCGTCGGCGACCTCGCCAAGAACATCGCCAAGCGCACGGTTAAGATCGCGGCGGAGGCGCGCGTGCCGCGCGCCATCGTCGGCCTCAAATCCATGCACGAGGTCGCCGCCATGCAGCTCAAGGACGTGCTCGACGCCTATGCGCAACGCGACGTCGAGCGGGCCCGCGCGGTCTGGTTCAACGACGCTGAGCTCGACGCGCTCGAGGATTCGGTGTTCCGCGATCTCCTCACGTTCATGATGGAGGATCCGCGCAATATCTCGTTTTGCACGCATCTGCTGTTTTGTTCGAAGAACATCGAGCGGATCGGCGATCACGCCACCAATATCGCCGAAACCGTCGTCTATCTGGTCACTGGCGAGGCCATGCCGACCGAAAGGCCGAAAGGAGCGGCGGCCGCGGCGCCGCCCGCCGGCCGCGGCGAGGAGGCAAGATGAACGAGGTTCGCCTCGCCTCCGCCCGCAAGGCGTCCAACGACCGCGCGCCGCGCATCCTCGTCGTCGAGGATGAGGCGTCGCTCGGCCTGTTGCTGGTTTATAATCTCGAGGCCGAGGGCTTTCAGGTCGAACATGTCGAGCGCGGCGACGACGCCGAAATGCGTCTCGCTGAGGCCGTGCCCGATCTCGTCATTCTCGATTGGATGCTGCCGGGCGTCTCAGGGCTCGAAATTTGCCGCCGCTTACGGGCGCGCGACGATACCAAGACAATGCCGATCATCATGCTGACGGCGCGCGGCGAGGAGAGCGAGCGCGTGCGGGGTCTCTCAGTCGGCGCCGACGATTATGTGGTGAAGCCGTTTTCGGCGCCCGAACTCATGGCCAGAGTGCGCGCTCTGTTGCGGCGCGCCCGCCCCGAACGCGTCGCCTCGCGCCTCGTCGCCGGCGACATCGATCTCGATCGCGAGACGCGGCGGGCCAAGCGCAGCGAACGCGAGCTTCATCTCGGTCCCACCGAATTCAGGTTGCTAGAGTTTTTGATGGAGAAGCCGGGCCGCGTGTTCTCGCGCGCGCAGCTCTTAGACAGCGTGTGGGGTCTTTCCGCCGAGATCGACGAGCGCACGGTCGATGTGCATGTCGGGCGCTTGCGCAAGGCGCTCATTCGCGGACGTGAGAAAGATCCGATCCGCACCGTGCGCGGCACGGGTTATTCCTTCGACGAGACGTTCGGCCGGAGCTGAACGGCGCCTGCCCCCTCCCCAACCCTCCCCCGCTTCGCTTCGCTCGCGGGAGAGGGAGCGCGCGAAACGCTGATCGTTTGGGTCCCCTCTCCCGCGTCAGCGGGGGAGGGACAGGGAGGGGGCGTCAGAACGCTCTAGACGAGGCGCGCCGCCCCGAGTTGGTCGCGTGCGCGCCGGCGATCTTGCGCCGGCTGATAGGCGATCCGCGCGTGGTAGCAGCAATAGGGTCCGGCGCCGGCGGGCTTTTTCGCTCCGCAAAAGCGGAACTCGGGCGTCGTCGGATCGCCCATCGGCCATCGGCACATGGCTTGGCGCAGCTCCATGAGCGTTGCCGGCTCCGACATCTGAGCGACTATTTCTTCCCTTAACCGCGACTCGGGCGCGGCGAGCGTTCGCGGCTGGAAGGCCAGAGCGACATTGCCGACCATGCCCGGCATGTGCGCGTGCGTCGGCGAATGGCAGCGGCCCGGCTTGCCGGCGCGGGGCCTTGGAGGCGTTGAGGTTTTCTCGCGCTGGGCGAGTCCGAGGCGATGGATCTTGCCGATGACCGCGTTGCGACTGATCCCCGCGCCGAGCCCGGCCGCAACTTGGCTGGCGCTCAGACCTTCATTCCAAAGCTTGCGCAAGAGTTCTATGCGCTCGTCGGTCCATGACATCGGGTCCTCCTCGAAAAACCGGGCGCCTTGCCGATGTAAATCGGCGTTCGCTCGACCGGCCCAGCCGGCGTCGATGTGACGCAACACAAAACTCGAGAGAAAATTCGCCCCACGAAAATCTCGCGGGCGCAGACGCAAACGCTACTTTGCCAAGTGAATCACGCGCAAGAGTCGCTGGCAAGCGAAACGGACGTTCTTCACAGACTAATCATGCGTATTGTGGTTGACTGTTGCATCGAAGACTCACCTGGGGCCCCACAGCCGGCCGCCGCGCCGCGAGCCACTCGCGGACGGCTGCCGCCGCCGCCCTTTTTCGCCGCCGCCCCTCGGAAGATTTGACCAGGACCTTGCGAGCACATAAGATAATTGGCTGAAGATGCCGCCCCGTGAGGCGGCACTTTATTTTCTGGCCTTTGCTCGCCGGTTTCATGCCCCTGGTTCGCCGGGCTCGCATCGTCGCTTTCTTTGGCTGATGGAGTTCACCTTTGGTCTCGGCGCTGTTTCCGATCTATGCGCGCGCCGGTCTCGCCTTCGAGCGGGGCGAGGGCGCGTGGCTCATCGCCGATAACGGCGAGCGTTACCTCGATTTCGGCGCGGGAATAGCCGTCGTGTCGCTGGGGCACGCTCATCCCCATCTTGTCGCAACGTTGAAGGCGGCGGCCGACCGGCCTTGGCACGTCTCCAATCTGTTTCAGATTCCACAGGCCGAAAGGCTCGCGCAGCGCCTCGTTCGAGCGACTTTCGCCGATCTCGTCTTTTTCACCAATTCCGGGGCGGAGGCGGTCGAATGCGCGATCAAGACGGCGCGTAAGTTCCACGCGTCGAGCGGCCATCCCGACCGTTATCGTCTCATTACGTTCGAGGGCGCCTTCCACGGCCGCACCCTCGCGACCGCCGCCGCGGGCGGCAATCCCAAATATTTGGAAGGGTTTGGACCGCCCGTCGATGGCTTCGATTCTGCGCCCTTCGCCGATGTTCGCGCCGTCGAGGCGTTGATCGGCCCCCGCACCGCCGGAATTCTGGTCGAGCCCATCCAAGGCGAGGGCGGCATACGCATCTTTCCGGCTGAAGTCCTGGCGCGGTTGCGCGAACTCTGCGACGAGCACGGCATTCTTCTCTTGTTTGACGAGGTGCAGGCCGGCGTCGGGCGCACGGGCCGCTTTCTCGCCTGCGAACATGCCGGCGTTGCGCCCGATATCGCGGCGCTGGCCAAAGGCTTAGGCGGCGGTTTTCCGCTCGGCGCATGCCTTGCGACCAGACAAGCGGCCAAGGGCATGACCGTCGGCGCGCACGGCTCCACCTTCGGCGGCAATCCTCTCGCGGCGAGCATCGGCAACGCCGTGCTCGACGTGGTGCTCGAGCCCGGTTTTCTGGAGCGCGTCGCGCGCATGGGCGCGGTTCTGCGCCAGCGTCTCGCCGAACTCGAACGCCGTCATCCGGCGATCATCGACAGCGTACGCGGCGAAGGTCTCATGTTCGGCGTGAAGACGCGCGCGCCAAACGGCGATCTGGCGGCGGCGGCGCAGGCGGCCAGGCTTCTGACCGTCCCGGCCGCCGACAATGTCGTGCGTCTGCTGCCGCCGCTCATCGTCGATGAAAACGAAATCGCCGAAGGCGTAGCAAGGCTCGACATTGCTTGCGCCCAACTGGAGAAGCAGGTTGCGGCCGACGCAGGGGCGGTGCGATGACGGGCAATCGGCAAGTGAAAGGGCCGCGTCACTTTCTCGATCTATCGCAAGTTCCAGCGCATGAGCTGCGTCGCGTGCTCGACGCGGCGGCGGCGCTCAAGGCGCGCCGGGTCAAGGGCGCCATGCCGGCTTCGAGGCCTCTGGCCGGCAAAGTGCTGGCGATGATCTTCGACAAGCCGTCGACCCGCACCCGCGTTTCGTTCGATCTCGCGATGCGCGAACTGGGCGGCGAGACCATCATGCTCACCGGCGCCGAGATGCAGCTCGGGCGCGGCGAGACGATCGCCGATACGGCGCGCGTTCTGTCGCGTTTCGTCGACGCCATCGTGATCCGCATCCTCGATCACCAGGATCTGACCGAACTCGCCCGCTACGCAACCGTGCCCGTCATCAACGGCCTGACCAGACTGTCGCATCCCTGCCAGGTGCTCGCCGATGTCCTGACCTTCGAGGAGCATCGCGGCCCGATCAAGGGACGCATCGTCGCGTGGAGCGGCGACGCCAACAATGTGCTGACGAGCTGGATTCACGCCGCGCAACGTTTCGATTTTGCGATCAACGTCGCGACGCCGTCAGAACTCGCGCCGCGCGGCGCGGTGCTCGATTGGGCCCGTGCAAATGACGTGCGCCTCAAGCTTACGCGCGATCCTTATGAAGCCGTTGCGGGCGCCGACGCCGTCGTTTCAGACTGCTGGGTGTCGATGGGCGACGAGGATGAGGTTCACCGCCACAATCTCCTTGCTCCCTTCCAGGTCAATTCGAAACTGATGGCTGCCGCGAACAAGGAGGCGATCTTCATGCATTGCTTGCCGGCGCACCGCGGCGAGGAGGTTACCGACGAGGTCATTGACGGCCGGCAATCGGTGGTGTTCGACGAAGCCGAAAACCGTCTCCACGCGCAAAAGGGCATCCTCGCCTGGTGCCTTGCGGCGAGTTCGCAATAATGGCGGGGAAGGGCGCTCTCGCTCGTAGCCGGCCGGCCTCCGGCGTCGCGCGCGACGACACCGTGCTGCCGTTCGCCGTCGAGTCGCTCAATCTGCGCGGGCGCTTGGTGCGCCTTGGTCCGGCGGTCCACGCCATCGTCTCGCATTACGATTATCCGCCGCCGGTCGTGCGGCTGCTCGGCGAAGCGGCCGCGCTCGCCGCGCTGCTCGGCTCCCTGTTGGAGTCGCACGGCCGCTTTCAATTGCAGACGCGCACCGACGGCGCCGTCGACATGCTGGTCGTCGATTATGACGCGCCCGGCCGGTTGCGCGGCCTCGCCCGGTTCGACAAAGCGAAACTTCTCGCCGCGCAAGCAGGGCCGGCGCTAACGCCGGCTGCGTTGCTCGGACGCGGACATCTCGCTCTGACCATGGAGCGAGAGGGCGAAGCGTCGCGCTACCAAGGCGTGGTTCCGCTCGAAGGCGAGGGCCTCGCCGACGCCGCGCACCGCTATTTCCGCCAGTCCGAGCAAATCCCCACCTTGGTGCGGCTCGCCGTCGCCGAAAGCCTTACGCGCGCCGGTCGAAGCTGGCGCGCCGGCGGTCTCCTCTTGCAATTTCTGCCACCCGCCGCAGAAATTGCGAGAGGAGGCCGCCGGACGCGAGACCTCCATCCTGGCGACGCGCCGCTCGACGCGCTTGGCCGCGTCACGATCGGCGACGGTCCCGAAGACGACGAAGAAAACGACGCTTGGATCGAGGGCCTCTCCCTCGCCGCCACCGTCGACGACGATGAACTGGTTGATCCAGCTTTGTCGAGCGAACGGCTTCTCTATTCGCTATTTCACGAGCACGGCGTCAAAGTTTTCACCGAGCGCCAAGTCACGGAGCGCTGCCGCTGCTCGCGCGAGCGCATTGCCGCGATGTTGCGGCGTTTTTCGCCGACCGAGCGCCAAGACATGGTCGGCGACGACGGCAAGATCGGCGTCACCTGCGAATTCTGCTGCGTCCACCGCGAGTTCGACCCGCTGGAATTGGAGTGAGGCTGGTCCGGTTAATCGACTCGAAATGGGCGTCATACGATCTCCGGATGATCAGTTCGCACGTTTCCCCTGTCGCTCCAGGAGCGGGCCAGCGGATGCGCATCGCGCACAGGCCCTTGCCCCATCGTCCATCGCCCGTCAAACCGCTTCGCGGTTCCTTCGCTTCGCTCCGGCCCTGCGGGTGACCGGCGATGGCCGATGGGGCATTTGGCAATCGTTCCCTTTGGTGAA
>JACOUB010000051.1 GCA_016178015.1 Methylocystis sp.
GAAGTGGCGCCGACCGCTTACGCCGAGACGCTGCGCGAGCTTGGCCGTCCCGAAGAGGCGCTCGCCGCCTTCGAGGAGACCATGCGCCGCTTCCCGCGTAACGAAGTGGCGCCGACCGCCTACGCCGAGACGCTGCGCGAGCTTGGCCGTCCCGAAGAGGCGCTCGCCGCTTTCGAGGACAACATGCGCCGCTTCCCACGCAACGACGTGGCGCCAAACGCCTATGCCGAGACGCTGCGCGAGCTTGGCCGTCTCGAAGAGGCGCTCGCCGCTTTCGAGGAGACCATGCGCCGCTTCCCGCGCAACGAAGTGGCGCCAAGGGCGCGCGCTCATCTGCTCGCGGAACTGGGCCGATTTCCGGAAACCGAGGCCGCTCTCGCGCCTGCCGCCGAACGGTTGCGCACGAGTAACGATTGGATAGCGGCGCATGTCCTCGCCATGGCGCGGCTTCGGGCCGGGCGCATCGAGGAAGCGCTCGCCACATTTGAACTCGGCGCGCGATCCTGCCCGTTCCCCGGTCAACGCATTTACTTCGCGACAGCGCTGCCACTCGCTCTGCTTGCAAACAATCGAGCAACCGAGGCGGCGCGCAAGTTGGAAGAGATCGCCAAGGGGCCATCCCTGCCCCGCGCCGAAGCGACCAATATCGCCCTGTTTCGAGCGCACGCCCTCGCTGAAACGGGCGACAAACATCGCGCGAAACAATTCGTCGAGAGCGCCCAAATCATCGACTTCGCCGCCGCCCGGCAACAACGACTCCGAACGGCGCTGATCGATCGTTACGGCTTGGCGGCGGCTCCTCCAGCGTCGGGCGCGCTGGCGCTAGAGCTCAATGACACGATCACTGCGCTCGAATTCGAACTCGTCCGCCCCAAGTTAACGGTTTTCCAAGCTCACAAACGACGAGCCGCATGAACTTTCCGATACGGCGGAGCGTCGATCACAATCCTCCCATTGCCATCGCCCCCATGGCGTGGCAAGCCATCTCGCCATGCAAGACCAGTTGGAGCGAGCCTCCCCCGCCCAGCCCGCGCAAGGCGCGAACCGGCGCGTGTCGTTCGTTTCGCTCGGCTGTCCGAAAGCGCTCGTCGACAGCGAGCGCATCGTCACGCGGCTGCGCGCCGAAGGCTACGAGCTCGCCCGCACGCACGCCGGCGCCGATGTCGTGATCGTCAACACCTGCGGCTTTCTCGACAGCGCCAAGGCGGAATCGTTGCAAGCGATCGGCGCGGCCTTGAAGGAGAACGGCAAGGTCGTCGTCACCGGCTGCATGGGGGCCGAACCCGAAAACATAACGGAGCGCTTTCCGCACGTCTTGGCGATCGCCAAGCCGCAAGATTACGAGAGCGTGCTCGCAGCGGTGCACAGGGCCGCGCCGCCGGCGCATGATCCTTTCGCGAGCCTCGTGCCCGAACAGGGCGTAAAACTCACGCCGCGCCATTACGCTTACTTGAAAATTTCCGAAGGCTGCGACAACGCCTGCTCATTTTGCATCATTCCTCGCCTGCGTGGCCCGCTCGTCTCGCGACCTGCCGCCGAGGTCTTGCGCGAGGCGGAAAAACTTGCGCGCGCCGGGGTGAAGGAATTGCTCGTCATCTCGCAGGACACCAGCGCCTACGGCCGCGATCTGCGTTACGCCGAGAGCAGCTTCCACGATCGCGCCGTGCGCACGCGTTTCGTCGATCTGGCGCGCGAACTCGGCGCGCTCGGCGTCTGGGTGCGGCTGCATTACGTCTATCCCTATCCGCACGTCGATGCGGCCGTCGAGCTGATGGCGGAAGGCAAAATCCTGCCCTATCTCGACATTCCGCTCCAACACGCCGCGCCCTCCGTGCTGAAGGCCATGAAACGTCCGGCGAATGAAGAAAAGACGCTGGAGCGCATCAAATCCTGGCGGCGCGCCTGTCCGGATCTGACGATCCGCTCCACCTTCATCGTCGGCTTTCCAGGCGAGACGGAACAAGATTTCGCTTATCTGCTCGATTGGCTGGAAGAAGCCGAGATCGACCGCGCCGGGGCGTTCCGATACGAGGCGGTGAAGGGCGCTCAAGCCAATGATCTGCCCCTCGCGCCGGTTGCGGAAGAGATCAAGGCGGCGCGTTGGACGCGTTTCATGGCGCGCCAGCAGAAGGTCAGCGCGCGTTTGCAGCAGAGGAAGATCGGGCGGCGCCTGCCGGTCATCGTCGACGAATCAGGCGGCGGCGCCGGCGGCGCATTGGCGAAAGCCCGCAGCAAGGCGGATGCGCCGCAGATCGACGGCGCCGTTCACGTCGCGTCGCGGCGGCCGCTGCGCGCCGGCGACATCGTGACGGTCAAGATCGAGCGCGCGGACGCTTACGATCTTTGGGGCTCGGCGGTGTGATAGGAAATCCGGATGATCAGCTCCATTGGGCGCGAACCCTTCTCCCGCTTGCGGGAGAAGGTGTCGCGCGAATGCGCGACGGATGAGGGCGGCGCCGCGCAAATCCATCGGCCCTCACCCGACCCGGCTTCGCCGGGCCACCCTCTCCCGCTCCGCGGGAGATGGACGCGCCCGGCGCGAAACGGTCAATCGGAGACCGATCACAGAGGGCGGCGCGCGGACCGAGTTATGCTATTCTTTTACAAAGACATGCCCTCACGCCGGAGCGCGCCATGACCGACGAACCGCCGACCGACGAACCGCCGAAGGAAGCCCAGCCGCAATTTCGCGTCAACCCGGGGCTCTATGTGTTTGCCGCCATCGTGCTGATTGTGTGGGTCTTCGTCACGTTTTTCTTTCGCAACCCATATCTAAACGCCGTGTCGTTCGATTATTACGACAGGCATCCTTATGACGAGACCACGGTTTGGATATATGTCCTGGTCATCGTGCCATTGATCGGCCTGGGCGCCTTCCTCTTGTGGATTATGCGCGCGCGCAGGAAGTAGCGCCGGCGCGCGCTGTTTTTTTAGCAACCCGTAGCGCGGTGGACGATTGCGCGACGCGCGGGCCATGCAGATAGACGAACGCCGGCGGCTGCTTGTCGGCAAGCAGCGCCGCGTCGCTCTCATCGACGCGCGCCCCGGCGAAACGTTGCGCCATCTTGGCGCTCATGGCGGTAAGCGTCGCGCCGGGACGATCGGCGACGGCGATGGGCGTCATTCGCGCGATCTCTTGCCAATGCCGCCAGCGATGAAACTGGCTGAGATTGTCCGCGCCCATGATCCAGACGAAACGCACGCTCTTGCAACGGCGATGCAAATAAGAGAGCGTGTCATGGGTGAAGCGTGTGCCGATGCTCGCCTCGATGGCGGTGACGACGATGCGCGGATGGCGCGCTAGCCTTGTCGCCGCCGCCATGCGCTCTGAGAGCGAGGGCCCCCCTCGCGTCTCCTTCAGCGGGTTGCCGGGCGAAACGAGCCACCACAGCCGATCGAGACGCAGCCGTCGCAGAGCGAGGCGCGAGACCAGCAGATGGCCCTCGTGCGGCGGATCGAACGATCCGCCGAACAGGCCGATGCGCATGCCAGGCGCGTGAGGGGGGAGACGGGCGATCATCCCCTCTCCCCGCGAGCGGGGAGAGGGTCAGGGTGAGGGGCTTGGGTTATTACGCGAAATGCCGATGACACGTGTAATGACCTCGGCGACGGGGTTGGCAATATCCCCGGCCCCTCACCCCAGCCCTCTCCCCGTTTACGGGGAGAGGGGGCGCGCCCGAGCGATTGGTTGGTCGCAAACACGGGCCTTCTCACCCCCGCACCTGGCCCGCGCCGTGCACCCGATATTTGAACGACGTGAGTTGCTCGACGCCCACCGGCCCGCGCGCGTGCATGCGGCCCGTCGCAATGCCGATTTCTGCGCCGAAACCGAACTCGCCGCCATCGGCGAATTGGGTCGAGGCGTTGTGCAAGACGATCGCCGAATCCACTTCCGCCAGAAAACGCCGCGCCACCGCCTCGTTGCGTGTGACGATGGCGTCGGTGTGGTGCGAGCCGTAGCTCTCGATATGGTCGATCGCGGCGTCCAGTCCATCGACGACGCCGACCGTGATGATGGCGTCGAGATATTCCGTGCGCCAATCTTCCGCGCCCGCCGGCTTGACGCGCGGATCGCAAGCTCTGGTCGCCTCGTCGCCGCGCACCTCGCACCCCGAGTCGAGCAGGCTCGCCACCAGCGGCGTCAGATGCGTCGCCGCGCAGGCGCGATCGACGAGCAAGGTCTCGGCGGCGCCGCAGATGCCAGTGCGGCGCATCTTGGCGTTGAGCACGATGCGTTTCGCCATGTCGAGATCGGCGTCTGCGTGCACGAAGACATGCACCAGTCCTTCGAGATGCGCAAACACCGGCACGCGCGCGTCATGCTGCACGCGCGCGACAAGGCTTTTGCCGCCGCGCGGCACGATGACGTCGATATTGCCGTCGAGGCCGGCGAGCATGGCGCCCACGGCGGCGCGCTCGGCGGTCGGCGCGAGCGAGATCGCCGCCTCGGGCAGATTGGCGCTGGCAAGACCCGCGACAAGACACTGATGAATGGCGATCGACGACCGCAGGCTCTCGGAGCCGCAGCGCAGAATGGCGGCGTTGCCGGACTTGAGACACAAGGCGCCAGCGTCCGCGGTGACGTTGGGCCGGCTCTCGTAAATGACGCCGATCACGCCGAGCGGCGTCGACACGCGCTCGATGCGCAGGCCATTGGGGCGCTCGTAGACCGCCAATACGCGGCCGACCGGATCGGCAAGCGCCGCGATCTCCTCCATTCCGCGCGCCATCGCCTCGATACGGTCGGCATCGAGCGTCAGGCGGTCGAGGAAAGCGGCGGTGGCGCCGCGCGCCTCGGCGTCCGCTGCGTCCAGCGCATTGGCGGCGAGAATGGCGGGCGCCGCCTGCCGAATCGCCGCAGCGGCGGCACGCAGCGCGTCGTCCTTAGCCTTACGCGAGGCAAGCGCGACGCTGCGCGAGGCCTTGCGGGCGCGCCGGCCGAGCTCCGCCATGACTGCCGCCGCACCTCGAGCCGCGTCGAGCGTCTCAGTCCGTTTCGCCTGTTCCATCGACTTTGACGCTGCCCGCTATGGGGCGACCTCTCAGGATTAAGGAAACCGTCCGCCCAATACCCGCGCCCTTTCTAAAAGCGAGGCGCTCAGCAACCCATGACGCAAATGAGGACGCAAATGAGGCGCCCCTGATCGGGCCGGCGCGCCTTCGGCGCGGCGCCGACCAGGAGCGCCTGACTATGGAGCGAAATCGTTTTGGCGTCGAATCGCGTCTTCCGCATCGCTCCGCAAACGTTTCGCAAAAATACGCCTTTACTTGGCTTTCTCCGGTTTTTGCGCGGCTTCCAAGTGCGTCAACGCCTCTTCGGCATGTTTGGTCGCGACGTCCGCATGGCCCTGCTTGCCGTGCTCGATCGCTGCCTTCAGATGCGTGATCCCTTCCGCCGTATGAGCATTGGCCTTCTCCTTCTGCGCGGCCTCGGCATGGGTCAGTGCAGCCTGGGCGTGGGTGACGAGAACATCGGCATGGCCCATCTTGCCATGGCTGATGGCCTCCTTGGTGTGCTTGACGGCTTCCGCGAGGTGGTCTTCGGCGGCCAGGGAAATTCGGGGAGCGAGAAACAGGGCGAGAGCGCTGCCCAGTAAGGCGACGACGAATCTGCGAGTCATGGCTAAATACTCCTATTTGTGTCGTTGCGTCTTCGGCGAACCTTCGCCTTTCTCCCGGAGGAGGAAGGCCCGAAGGTTCGACGGACGCCAGGACAATATGGCATCGTCTCCGAAAGTTGGAAAGGAGCGGCGGCAAATCGTCACGCTGCGCGCCCGCCGAATTTGCCAAATCCCCGCAACCGAGAGACCATTGTCGACGCCGACGCCGCAGGAAAGGCCCCAATGCCGCAATTCCCACATCCATCGGAGGCAAGACCTAGCGTCAACCAAACCGCCCCGTCTATCGCGGCGTTCGGCTTGGCGCTCGACCAAAATCTTCTCCTCGATCTCGCCGATATGGCGCTGAGTTCGGCGAAGAGCGCCGGCGCTACGTACGTAGACATCAGGATCGGCGAGACGAGGCGCGAATTCATCGAGGCCAGGGAGGAACGTCTCGAGACTTTCAGCGAACGCTCGGCGCGAGGGTTTGGCCTGAGGGTTCTTGTCGATGGATGTTGGGGCTTTTGCGGAAGCAGCGCCCTCGATCGCGCCTCGCTTACGCGAGCGGCCGCCAAGGCGATCGACAATGCGAACGCCGTCAAGCCGATCCAACACGAGCCGATCGTCCTCGAACAGTTGGCGAGTCATGAAGCGCAATGGATCATGCCGATGCGCATCGATCCTTTTGCGGCAGCGCCCCATGAGAAAGCGCGGCGGCTGTTAGAGATCAACGCCGCCGCGCTTGCCGCCGGCGCCGACTTCTGCAAGTCGTCTTTCTCTTTCGCCAAAGAGGAGCGGTTGTTCGCCAATAGTCGAGGCAGCCGCATCTTCCAGTCGCGCACCCGCGTTTATCCGCAGTTCGAAGCGACGGCGATCGATAGGGCCTCGGGGCGTTTTGCAACGCGCGCCAGCCTCGCGCCGGCGCGCGGCTCCGGCTTCGAGCATATCGCGTCTTGCGATCTCGCCGGCGAAGCGAAGCGCGCGGCCGACGAAGCGCGACGCAAGCTCCACGCCAAGCCGGCGACGCCCGGTAGGAAAGACCTGGTCATCGATCCGACCAATCTGTGGCTTACCATCCACGAATCGGTCGGTCACTCGACCGAACTCGACCGCGCGCTGGGATGGGAGGCGAATTTCGCCGGAACCTCTTTCGTCAAGCCGGACATGCTCGGCAAGCTGCGCTTCGGCAGCGAATTGATGACCATCGTCGCCGATCGCTCGCAAGCAGGCGGCCTCGCGACGATCGGCTTCGACGACGACGGCGCGCCGCGCCAAGCGGCCGACTTCAAGATCGTGGATAAAGGCGCATTTTGCAATTACCAGATGGCGCTCGGCCAAGCGCATCTCATCGGCGCGCCGCGTTCGAACGGCTGCGCCTATGCCGACAGCCCGACGTCCTTCCCCATTCAGCGCATGCCCAATATTTCGCTGGCGCCAAACCCCGAGCCCTGTTCGCTGCAAGACCTCATCGCCGGCGTCGAGGATGGGCTCTATATCGTCGGCGCCGGCAGCTGGAGCATCGATCAGCAGCGCGACAATTTCCAGTTCGGCGGCCAGCTGTTCTTCGAAATCAAGAACGGCCGGTTGGGCGAGATGGTGCGCGACGCCGCTTATCAGGGGCGCACCGCAGCGTTCTGGAATGCGTTGGACGGGCTCGGCGACGCCTCGACCTATCATCTCGGCGGCGCCTTCACCTGCGGCAAGGGGGAGCCGATGCAGCTCGCGCCCGTCTCGCACGGCGCGCCCGCCGCGCGCTTCCGCGGCGTTGCGGCGCTGAATACGGAACGAAGGGATGTGTGAGCGATTTCTCCGATGGACTTGAGGCGACATCTGTGGTTAACGCGCCCTTAACCACGTAGCGGCGAGCCTTGGGAGGCCAACAGCGAGTCGGAAACATGAGCATCGTTTACACGATCGGCTATGAGGGAACAGACATCGACAGACTTGTCGCTACCCTTAAAGCGGTTGACGTTAGCGTGTTAGCCGATGTTCGCGCCGTTGCTGTTTCACGAAAAAAAGGGTTTTCGAAGACCGCTCTCCGAGCACGGTTGGAAGACGAGGGGATTACCTATCTTCACTTTGTCGGGCTTGGCGATCCGAAACCCGGACGCGAAGCTGCCCGTGCAGGCCGATTTGACGAGTTTCGACAAATCTATTCACGTCATCTTGCGAGTGCAGACGCGCAAACCGCGCTGCTTTCTCTTTCCAAGATCGCTCAAAATCAAGCGGTTTGCCTTCTCTGCTTCGAGCGCGATCCGAGACATTGCCATCGCTCCATTGTCGCGGATTTATTGGAGGGGGGTAGATTAAGCTCGTTTGATCTTTATGGCGATTTGCCGAGGCGCTATGACAATTACACCACAAAGTTCCCGCGTCGTTGTTTTGGTCAAAGCGCTGCCGCAGCCGAGTAAGACCTACGGCGAAACGGTCTGCTGTGCTGGCGTTACCATCGACAGACAATGGAAACGACTCTTTCCCGTGAGGTTTCGCCATCTCAAGGGCGAAAGCAGCTTTTCCCGTTGGGATTGGATAAAGTTCAAGTACCGACGGCCCAAGTCGGACACGCGAGCAGAAAGCTGCCATGTCTACGAAGAGTCGATCACAGTCGACGGGAGCCTGCATGACGCGGAACGCACCCGTCTATTGACGCCGATGCTCCTCAAGTCAGCGAAGGAAGCTGCGGCCCTCGGTCATTCGCTAGCGTTGATCCGGCCGAGAAATACGCGATTTATTTGGAAGCTCAAGACCAAGGCAGAGATCAACGAAGAGCGAGAGGCTTTTCGTCTCGCGGCCCGTCAGCCTGGTATGTTCGATAAGGAATTGGCCGAACTTGAGCCATCTCCTTACGATTTTCGTTTCAAGTTCGAAGATGATGGCGGGAGCCACAATTACCAGAACGGTGACTGGGAAGCCCATGCAATGTTCTGGCGCGAAAGCCAACGGACCAGCGCGGCGGAGGCGCTGAAATGGATGGACGGAAAATTCAACGATGAATTCCCGAAACGCGGCATGGCTTTCGCCATCGGGAACCAGGCCAAACGCCCACACGTATGGCAACTACTTGGCGTTATCCGTCTGGACGAAACCTCCCAGGGCGAATTGTTCTGACCAAGATAGATGCGCTCCTTTTGACGGGCAACACCCTGATCCTGTCCCCTTACCACCCGATGCGGCCGATGTTCCTCTCGCCAAGCGACGTCAAATCGATCACCGACCGCCTGCTCGCGCGCTCGAACGCCGAGTCCTGCTCCATCGCCATCGAAGGCGGCGAGGAGCAGAGCTTGCGCTTTGCCCACAACAGCGCCACGACCAACGCCGCTACGGAGACGGTCCGCGTGCGCATAACGTCGCACATCGGCGCCCGGACCGGCTCGGTTGCGACGACCAGCCTCGACGACGGCGCGCTGGAGCAGGCCATGGCGCGTTCCGAGGAGATCGCCCGTCTCATGCCGGGCGATCCCGAGTTCATGGCGCCGCTGGGTCCGCAAACTTACGCCGAGACGGCCCGCTATGACGAAGCTGTCGGCGGTTTGGGCCTCGGCTTTCTTGCCGACGCCGCGGCGAGCGCCATCGCCGAGGGCGCCTTGCGGCAAGTCGAGATGTTCGGCTACGGCGCGAGCGGGCGCCGGTCCGAGGCGTTGGCGACCAGCGCCGGGCTGTTTGCTTACGACCGGGCGAGCGAGGTTGATTTTGCAGCGACCGCTCGCAATCAAACCGACACATGGTCAGGTTGGGCCGGGGCGTCGGAATTCGTCGCGGCGAAGCTCGACGCGCGCCGCGTCGGCCGCCGCGCCGCCGACAAAGCGGCTCGCCATACGGTGCCGCTCGATCTCGAACCCGGCCGCTATACGGTTGTTCTGGAGCCCGCCGCGACCGCCGAGCTGATGCGCTGGCTCATGTCGATGATGAACGCCAGAACCGCCGACGAAGGCCGCAGCTTCTTTTCGAGAAAGGGCGGCGGCGCAAGGCTCGGCGAGGCGCTGTTGCATCCAAAGCTCACTGTCCGCTCGGACCCTCGTGATAAAATCGCGCCGGAAGCCGCCTTCGGCGCCGAGGGCCTGCCGCAGCGCGCGAAAAACTGGATCGAAAAAGGCGTCGTCACGTCGCTGTTTCGCTCGCGCTACTGGGCCGACAAGACCGGACAGCAACCCGTTCCCTCTGCGAAGAGCTTCACGATCGAAGGCGGCGAGACGAGCCTTGACGAAATGATCGGCGCCACGCGCCGCGGCATATTGGTGACGCGTTTGTGGTACACGAACCTCGTCGATCCGCGCAGCCTGCTGCTGACCGGCCTCACGCGCGACGGCAATTTCCTCATCGAGCGTGGCCGCATCAGCGCGCCGGCGCGCAATCTGCGCTTCAATGAAAGTCTCGCCACGGTCTTTTCCGGCATCGTCGCGCTCGGACCGAGCGAACGGACGTGGCGCCACATGAGCCGCGGAGCCGCCGTCAGCGCCCCGCCGATGCTGGTGGAAGGCTTCAATTTCTCGTCGAAGTCGAGCGGGATTTGAGGAATGGCCAGAAGGCGTTGGCAGACGTGATACGATTTCCGGTTAATTGCTTCGCACGGACGCGAACACCCTCGCGGACCGAAGTCGGCCGTTGCCAACTTCGGCATTTGATGCGCAAACCGGCAATGCCCGGTTTGCGAGGGAGGGGGCCAAAACACGGGGGAAAATCTCCGCGCTTTGTGTCTTGATTGCAACCTTGGCAAAGGCGCAAAACATGAACGCCTTTAACCGACGCCGATCTAGATAGCGCATACTCTGTTGGTCGTTAAACTCAATGCCGGAAATGGCGCACGCCGGTGAACATCATGGCGAGGCCGGCCTCGTTCGCGGCGGCGATCACGTCCTTGTCGTTGATGGAGCCGCCCGGCTGAATGACCGCGGTCGCCCCGGCGGCCGCCGCCGCCAGCAGGCCGTCGGCGAAGGGAAAGAAGGCGTCGGACGCGACGACCGAGCCTTGCGCCAGACTTTGGCCGAGGCCCGCCGCTCTTGCCGCCTCCTCGGCCTTGTAGGCGGCGATGCGCGACGAATCGACGCGCGACATCTGGCCCGCGCCTATGCCGACCGTCGCGCCGTCCTTCGCATAAACAATGGCGTTCGACTTCACATGTTTCGCCACGCGGAAGGCGAATTTCAGATCGGCGAGTTCTGCCTCTGTCGGTCGGCGCCGCGTCACCACATCGAGCTGCATGTCGTCGACCACGGCGTTGTCGCGGCTCTGCGCCAAGAAACCGCCCGCCACCGTGCGCACGGCAAGGCCGGGCGCACGCGGATCGGGCAGACCTCCGGTCAACAGCAGCCGCAAATTCTTTTTTGCCGCGATGGCGGCGATCGCGTCTTCATCCGCGTCGGGCGCAATGATGACCTCGGTGAAAATTTTGACGATCTCTTGCGCCGCCGCCGCATCGAGCTTGCGGTTTGCCGCCACAATGCCGCCGAACGCCGACACCGGATCGCAGCGCAACGCTTTCCGGTAAGCTTCCGCGAGCGTCGCGCCCTCGGCGACGCCGCAAGGATTGGCGTGCTTGACGATGACGACCGCCGCCGTCCGCGCCGGGTCGAATTCGGCGACGCATTCGAAGGCGGCGTCGGTGTCGTTGACGTTGTTGTAGGAGAGCTGCTTGCCTTGCGCCTGGCGCGCCGTGGCGACGCCCGGCCGGTTCTCGCCCGTCGCGTAAAAACCCGCCGCTTGATGCGGGTTTTCGCCATAGCGCATGGGTTCGATCAGCCGTCCGCCGGCGGCGCGCCACGGCGGCGCCGCTTCGCCTTGCGCGCTGGCCAGCCAGTTGGAGATCGCCGCATCGTAACTCGCGGTGCGCGCATAGGCCTTCTGCGCAAAGCGTCGGCGCAAGACGAGCGTCGTGGCGCCGTGATGCGTCGCCAGCTCCCCCAACAGCGCCGCGTAATCGGCGGGATCGACGACGACGACGACATCGTCATGGTTCTTGGCCGCCGCGCGGATCATGGCCGGGCCGCCGATGTCGATGTTCTCGACGCAGTTCTCGTAAGACGCGCCCTTGGCCAGCGTCGCCTCGAACGGATAGAGATTGACGACCAGAAGATCGATCGGCGCGATGTCGTGGGCCAGCATGGCGGCTTCATGTTCGGGATTTTCCCTGATCGCCAACAGGCCGCCGTGCACTTTCGGGTGCAACGTCTTGACGCGCCCGTCCATCATTTCGGGAAAGCCGGTGAGATCGGCGACGTCTCTCGCCATGAGCCCGGCGTCCGCAAGCGCCTTGCGGGTGCCGCCGGTGGAGATGAGCTCGACGCCGTGTCCTGCTAAAATTTTGGCGAGATCGACGAGGCCGGTCTTGTCGGAAACGGAGAGCAGAGCGCGGGCGACGCGGCGCAGATCGACGGGCATGCAATTTCCTCGGGCAAGGGATGTCCTCGACAATGGCGACGAAGCCGCGCTTATCACATATCCGCCTCGCGCGAAACCGCTCGGCTCTCGCCTGAAGCGTCCACGCGCTTGAACGACCAACGCACATTGGTTTGCGGCGTGGCGGGCCCGGTCACGACGATCTGCCCGCACTTGCGCGCCCCCTCGGGGGCCGCGAAGAAAATGCTCTCCTCGATCGCCGCGGCGACGCCCTTCGCTTCGAACACGAGTTCGGCGCCGCTCGGCAAGGCGATATGGATTTTCCGCCCGCCCGCGGCGTGAGCAAGACGCGCGTCGGGATGAAGGTGAAAACGCAGGACGAATTCACGCGCGGCGCCCTCCTTGCTCGGATCGCCGACGTAGACGAGCCGGTCTTCACCGACGAGACGCGCGCCGTCTAGGCTAAGCGCCAGAACGCGCTCATGCCTCAGCCCAAAGTCGCGGACATAACCGTCATGCGAGAGATCGAGCGCATGTCCCGATTGCAACTGACGGCGATCGACGCTCACCCTCGAAAGACCCGCCACGATTTGCCCGGCGATCCACCTTTGCGGCCCTTGGCTTGCGGCGATGCGGCAGGACGAGCGATCGTCGATGGCAAGCGTCGAATGCGCAACAGTGGCGCGCGCCAATCGTCGCGCCGTCGCGTGGTCGGCGGCGGGAGCGCCGCAATTCACGACGATCCGCTCGCCGGCCAGTGAATATTCGAAGGACAGAGTTCCGGCGTGGGCGCCGGTCGAGAAAACGGGCGGCGGCGGAACGCCGGCGTCGATGATGATGAGCGCTTCCTCGGCTTCCAGGCGCTGGTAACCGGAATAAGGGGCGTTGATCGGAGGCCGCCCCCGCGCCTCGTCATGCGCGAGGATCGCCGCCAGCCGATCGAGAGGGGCGACGCCCATGCCATTGAACAGAGCCAACGACCCGTCGCCGTGCAGCAACAGGCGCAGCATCGGAATCATACGATCGATGGAGATCACTACCGCTTCGGGGGGACGAACGCCGCGCGCGGCGTAAGCCTGACGCAGCGGCAAGAGATCGAGCAACAGGTCAATGAGCGTTTGCGGATTGCGTCCGATATGTCCGCCGTCAGGCAATATCTGGCGCGACAATTCCGCCGCCAGCAGGCCCGTCGCCCGCAGCTGGAACTTGCGGTCGGCGCCCGCGCATACGCCGAATTCGGCGAGCGCGATCGCGCATGTCAGGCGCTCCGCGCCGAGCGTTTCCCTCGCCAGGGCGCGCCATAGCGCGCGAACGCCGCGCGTCAATGAGGTCATGAAGCGTTCGTAGAAATCGTGGTCGGCGCCCTCCAGAAGAATCGGAGATTGGGCCAGCCACGACAGGGTCCGCCGCGCGATGACGGCCGCCTCGAACGCCGGATCATTTGCAAGGGGCCGGCCGAGCCGCAGGAAATCGTCGACCAGGGCGCGCGCATTGGCGCGGGCCAGCGCCTTATCGGCGGCGCGCAAATGGCGCAGCCATGCAAATCCCGCCAGTGAGCGTCGCCAGGCGGCGGACGGCGGCTCCAAGGCGAACGCCGAGCGGCCCCGCGCACTCACCGTCTGGCCGTCGAAGGAAAAATAGCCGGCGTAGATTGCGTCGGCGACGGTCGGATCGGCGGCGCCAATGTCCGACGGCGCGACATGCAGCCGTTCCGGAACGGCAACGCCCAGCGCCCGAGCCGCGTGGTAAGGCGCCGCCGCGGCCCGCCGCAACCAGCGCCCGCCGCGCGCCGCGATAAGCCCGGCGATCCTCAACTCATCGCCGAAATCCGCCACGCTCATATCAACGGCGAGAAAAATTTACCCGTCATGCCCGCGCTCGTCGCGGGCATCCACGCCGACAAGCCGCGACGCCTTCCCAAGGAAAGGCGGGACATTTCCGCTTCCCTTCGAAAATTTTCTGTCACGTCCCGGCGTGGATGGCCGGGACAAGCCCGGCCAGGACGCGCTGATGGGTCAACATTTCGCGCCGCTGGCATCAGAGTGCTGCTCCCTCTCGATCGCGCATTCGCGCCTCGCGCCTCGTTTCTTTGAGACGGAGGGCCTCCTCAGATTCTATGAGGGCGAGGAATGCAATCCTTCGCCCGTTGCCCGCAGTGCGCTTCGCTAACCTTGCCGCATGAGGCGAGCGGCGAAAAAACCATCGAGCCCGGCAAGGCGCGGATCATCGGAAGGCCAGTGGCAGGGAATGGTGCGCAGATCGCCGTCCGGCGTCACGAACTCGGACGGGACCGCATCGGCCCGCGGATCGATCGGCTGGCGCCGCAAGTCCGGATTGCGGCGCAGAAAGGCGGCGATCTGCGCTTCGCCCTCTTCAGGCTCCAGCGAACAGGTGCAGTAGACGATGCGTCCGTTGGGGCGCAACAGCCGCGCGGCGCTATCGAGCATTCGCGCCTGCAACGCCACGAGCGCCTCGAGATCGCCGGGCTTCCGGGTCCAAGGCACATCGGGATGGCGGCGAATAATGCCGGTCGCCGAACATGGCGCGTCGATCAGTATGGCGTCGAACGGCGGAGCGGCGAACGTCGTGGCGTCCGCCACCGCGGTGTCGGCGTGCAGGCGAAGGCGCGCCAGATTGGCCGCCAGCATCTTGAGCCGCTCGGCGGATCGGTCGAGCGCTACGACCTTGGCCTTCGCCAAAGCCAGCTGCGCGGTCTTGCCGCCAGGAGCGGCGCACATGTCGAGAATGCGCTCGTCGGGCCGGGCGCCAAGCAGGCGCGCCGGCAGCGCGGCGGCGGCGTCCTGCACCCACCATTCGCCATCCGCATAACCTGCGAGCTCGGTCACTGGAGCGCGCGTGCGCAAGCGAACGGAGCCGGTCGGCAAGACGATCCCGTCGAGACGCTCAGCCCAGACTTGCGGATCGGACTTCACGGTGAGATCGAGCGGCGGCTCCCGCATATGGATCGCGGCGATGGCGCGCGCGGTCGCATCGCCATAGGCGCGTCGCCAGCGCTGGGCGAGCCAGGCAGGCGTATCCCGCTCCAGTGGATCGGCGTTGGTGAGAAACTCCTCGCGGCGCCTGACAAGATTGCGCAGAACGCCGTTCACCAGACCGGCGAACGGCGCGGTCTTGGTCTCGAGCCGGGTCGCGCGCACGGCGAGATCGACCGCCGCATGATCGGGCGCATCGAGAAAGAGGATTTGCGCGGCGGCGGCGGTCAACAGCCATTCGAGACGCGTTCCCTGCCGCGGCAGGCCCTTGTCGAGCAGCGCGGCCAGGGCGTGGCGAATCGAGCCGAGCCGCCGGAGGGCGACGGTCGCAATCGAGCGCGCCAAGGCGACATCGCGCGTGTCGAGTCCGGTCAGGCGGGCCGGCACGGCAAGCCGAGAGAAACGTTCGTCGAGCCGATGTCCGCCTTGCGCCACATCGGCGATGATATGCGCGGCGGCGAGCCGCGCGGGGAGCCCCGGCACCGCGGCGGCCTCCGCCTCCCGGGCGGCCTCGGCAGGAACGAACCCCATGCGCGGCTTGGTCTTCGCGGAGAATGGTTTACGGTCCCGTGTCACCAGCCTGCTGCCTTCGGCGCTTGTCGAGTCGCGAACTATAGCACATTCGCGCTTGGACAGCGGAGATCGGATCGGTAGGAAAGAGAGATGACTGACACGGCCAACGCCCCCGCGCCGCCCGAAACACAACAAGCGCCTGCTGCGCCGCGCGTCTTGCCGCCGGCGGCCCGGCGCGCCGTCGCCGAGGCCGAGGAGCGCCGTCTCCAAAGCGCCGACCAAGCGCGAGCGGCGGAGGTCGACGGACGCGGCGGTCTCGACCCCGCACGCTACGGCGATTGGGAAGTGAACGGGCGAGCAACCGATTTTTGAGGAGACCTCATGACAAGTCGAGACGCTGGCTGGGTCTCATACAGTCGCGGCGGCGGCTAGATTTCATTGGATAAAGCTTAGTCGTCGTCGATGCGTCTTACCCGCAAGGCGCGGCTGTATACTTTCGGCGTGACGCCTCTAAAATGGACGCTGCGTCTCGCCTCGCCCGCAAATCAAAACATCTTCGAGAACCCTAGATGCTGGAAAAATTGGTGGCCTTCTGTATCCGCTGGCCATGGGCCATCCTCGCCGTCACTCTCACGCTTGCCGCCGGCGGCGTCTATCTGACGGCCAGCCGTTTCGCCATCGACACCGACACCGCGCATCTGTTCTCGCCGCAAGTCCCTTGGCGGCGCAACGAGGCCGAGCTTTACAGGGCTTTCCCCCAGCTCGATGACGTCATGGTCGCCGTCATCGACGCCAACACCCCCGAACAAGCCGATGACGCCGCCGGCAGGCTGCAAAAGGCGCTGGCGGGCAAACCGCTGATGTCGAGAATATGGCGGCCGGACGACAACGACTTCTTCCGCACCAATGGCTTGCTCTTCCTCGACACGGCAGAAATCCAGCGTCATATGAGCGTCGTCATCGCACAACGCGACGTGTTGCAATCCCTTGCCGAGGACCCGACGCTACGCGGCCTCGCCAGCGTCCTGCTCGGCAATTTGCGGCAAGTGGGAACGAGCCAGCGCGGCCTCGCCATGGTCGCGAGCGGGCTCGACGAGGTTTCGGGCGCCTTCGAAGCCGTGCTGGCCGGCAAGGAGGCGCGCGTCTCCTGGGAGAAGCTGCTGTCTGGCGGCGCGCCCAAGACCGCCGTGGCCAGCGAGCCGACCATCGACCCACGGCGCATCGTCATGATCAAACCGATCATCGACTACCATGCGCTGGAGCCCGGCCGCGACGCGATCGACCTCGTGCGCAAGACTGCCGCCGATCTGCGTCTCATCAAGGCGGAAGGCGTCGAACTGCGGCTGACCGGCCCGGTTCCGCTTGCCGACGATGAATTCGCGACAGTGGCGGAAAACACCGGACTGAACATTTCGCTCACGCTCGGCGTCGTCACCTTGATCCTCTGGGCGGCGCTGCGCTCCAAAAGACTGATCTTGGCGGTTCTGACGACGCTGCTGGCGGGGCTGGGCGTCACCTCTGGCCTCGGCATCATGCTGATCGGCCGCTTCAATCTGATCTCGGTCGCCTTCGCGGTCCTGTTCATCGGGCTGGGCGTTGATTTCGGCATCCAGTTCGCCACCCGTTACCGCGAGGAGCGCCACAACGACGACGATCTCGACAACGCGCTGCTCTCGGCGACGCGGGGGATCGGCGGATCGCTGACGCTCGCCGCCGTATCGCTGTTGGCCGGCTTCTTCTGCTTCTTGCCGACCGAATTCCGCGGCGTTGCGGAACTCGGACTGATCGCCGGCCTCGGCATGATCATCGCTTATCTTGCGACGCTCACCTTCCTGCCGGCGCTGATAAAGCTGCTGGCGCCCCGCCCCGAACACGCGCCCGTGCGAACCGCGTCGCTGGCGACGGTGGACCATTGGATCGCTGGACATCGGCCGCTTGTTCTCGTCGTCACAGCGCTGGCGGTGCTCGCTGGAGCGCCATTCCTGCGACGTCTGACTTTCGACTCCAATCCGATGAACCTGCGCAGTCAAAAGGTGGAATCGGTCGCGACCTTCCTTGATCTCTCGAAAGACCCAAAGACCGCTCCAAATGCCATCGAAGTCCTTGCTCCGTCGTTGGAGGGGGCGCGCCAGCTTGCGAAAAAAATCGCCGTCCTGCCGGAAGTCGATCATGTGACCACGATCGACTCGCTGATTCCGGCCGGCCAAGACGAAAAACTGCCGATCATCGAGAATGCCGCCTTCCAGTTACGCAATGTGTTCGAAGCAAAGCGCAACCCAGCGCCCGCTGACGAGGAGACGGCAAAGGCCCTCGATCGCGCCAGCAAAGCGTTGCGCAAGGCCGGCCGCGCCAACGCTCCGCCGGCGATCACGCGCTTCGCCAACGCTCTTGAGGCTCTCGCGAAAGCTGGGCCGCGGATCAGAGCCAATGCGCAAACGGCGGCGTTCGTTGATTTTGACCGCCTCGTCGGCGAGCTGCGACAAGCCTTGAAAGCGTCGCGGGTGAGGCCGGACAATATGCCAACCGACCTCGCCCGCGACTGGATCTCCGCAAAAGGCCAGGTGCGCGTCGAGGTCTCGCCGAAGGGCGACAGCAACGACCGCAACGTCATGACCGCATTCGCGGATAGCGTCCAGGCCATCGCCCCTGGCGCCAGTGGACCGCCGATCATCGTCGCCGAAGCGGGCAGGACGGTGGTGCGCGCCTTCCTGCAAGCGGGGTTTCTGGCGCTTGCTGCGATCTTCGCCATCCTGGTCATCGCGTTGCGGCGCGCGCTCGACGTGGCTCTGACCCTAGGGCCGCTCATGCTCGCCGGCGTCATGAGCCTCGAGGCCGCGGATATGGTGGGTATGTCGCTGAACTTCGCCAATATCATCGCCTTGCCGCTGATGTTCGGCGTCGGCGTGGCGTTTCATATCTATTACGTGATCGCCTGGCGCAAGGGCGTCACGGACATGCTCGCGTCGAGCCTCACCCGCGCCATCTTCTTTAGCGCCCTCACGACCGGAACCGCATTCGGCAGCCTGTTTCTGTCGAGCCATCCCGGCACCGCGAGCATGGGCGAATTCTTGGCGATCTCGCTGTTTTTCACATTGCTCGCGGCTTTCATCATCGTGCCGGCCTTTCTCGGCCCGCCCCGGACCGAAAAGGTGGCGTCCGAAAGCGCGCGCTGACGCTGGTCCGCCTTGCATGGGTGGGATTTCCGCAACCCTCCAGGGCCGCATTTGCAATCCACAATTCCACCAAGGATCACGCGCCCCTCGGTTTGTCCGCCGGTTCTCGGCGCAGGCTCTTCTAAACGGAGACCAAGTGGCATAGGGTCCAGGGCGACGGCGCCGAAATCCGAGGGATGGGCGCGCCGAGCAGGAACGGGCGCGAACTGGAAGCCATCCCTGGAAAAAGGCGGGCGCGGGCCTCAGCGCACGGGCTTTCTCATCCTCGTGGTTTGGTCGGAAAGTCGCGTCGTCCCGCCGACATCCCGAGACGAAACAGCGGAATTGCTCGCCTTGCCGAAAGCGCTCGGTCAACTGAAGCCTGCGATCGCCGCACTCGCGCTTTTGTCCTGCGGGTGCACGCTCGACTGGGAGAAGCCCGACGCCAGCGTCGCGTCGCCGGAAGCGTTCCGCGCGGCGACGCCGAGAGCGGCCGCGCCCATCCCTTCGGCCGAGGATTGGGCGGCGAAGTTCGGCTCGCCAGAACTCTCCAACATCGTCGAGCAGGCGCTGGAGCAAAACCTCGACATTGGCGCCGCCGTGGCGCGCATCGACCAGGCCGACGCGCAAGCGCGCGTCTCCAGCGCCGCCCTGTGGCCGACGCTGACCATGAACGATTTCTATCAGCGCACCAAGCAGTCCGGAGCCTCCTTGGGCCTCGCACGGCCATTCAGAGCGGTGCGCAGAACTGTCGACTCGCTCGGCCTGAACGCCAGCTACGAGATCGACTTCTGGGGCAAGAACTACGACGCTTCGCAAGCGGCGCGGCTGCTCGCCGATTCCAGCCGGTTCGACCGCCAGGTCGTCGAGATCGCGACCGTCGCCTCGGCAGTCAACAGCTATTTTCAAGTTCTCACCGCGCAAGACCGGCTGCGCATCGCCCGCCAAAACATCAAGATCGCCGAGACCGTGCTGCAGGCGATCAAGGCGCGCGTGGAGGTGGGGGTGGCGACGGCGCTCGATTTCTCGCAGCAAGAAACGGTGGTCAATGTGCAGCGCGCCGCGCTTCCGCCGCTCGAACAGACGCTTCGGCAAACCAAGAACACGCTCGCGGTGCTGTTGGGCCTCACCCCGGAAAGCGCGGACATCAAGGGCGGAACGCTCACGCGCTTGCGCTTCCCTCGCATAAGCCCCGGCTTGCCGTCGGAGCTGCTGCTGCGCCGGCCGGACATAGCCGAAGCCGAGGCCAAGCTCGTTTCCCAGGAATTCTCGGTGCTGCAGGCGCGCGCCGCGTTTTTCCCGTCGATTACGCTGACCGACTTTTATGGCGCCCAGAGCATGTTGCTGAAAAACCTGCTGCGCCCGGAGGCGGTCGCCTGGCAGGTGATAGCGAATCTGGCTCAACCGCTGTTCGATGGCTATAATCTGCAAGGGCAATATATGCTGCAGCAGGGCAAATACGCCGAACTGGCGCAAGCCTACCGCAAGCAGGTGCTGACCGCCCTCTCGGATGTTGAAAACGCCTTGATCGCCATCAATGAAACCGCGCGACAACTGAAATTGCAGAGCGACGCCGTGGCGGCGGCCCGGCGCGCCTTTATCGCCGCGGGGGTGCGGCTGCGCGAAGGCGTCATCGATATCGTCACCTTGGCGACGACGGAGACCACGCTGTTCCAAAACCAGGACGTGCTGGAGCAAGTGCGTCTGGCGCATTTTCAGGCGGCGACCAGTCTCTTCCAGGCGCTCGGCGGCGGCTGGTCGGAAGAAGCGCGCGCCATCGCGATCGCCGGCGAAAATGCGGCCTATGAGGCCGACAAAGGGCCATGGCCATGAAACGCCGGCAAATCGTTGTGCTCTTGCTGCTCGCTCTCGCCGGCGCGGCGGCCTACCAATTCGGGCCCGCGCATTGGCTCGGCCGCAGCGCGCTCAGCGAACGCGACGGACGAGGCGTCAACCGCAGCGCAGGAGGGGATTCTTCTCGCGGTTTTGAAGGACCGACGCCGGTGACGGTGGCGCAGGCGCGCGTAGCCGACGTCCCCGTCACCATCGACGCGGTCGGCGCCGTGCAGGCGCTCAACACCGTGACGATCCGCACGCAAGTGGACGGGCGCCTGATCCAGCTCGGCTTTACCGAGGGGCAGGACGTTCGCAAGGGCGACGTGATCGCTCTCATCGATCCCTCGCTCTACCAGGCGCAATACGATCAGGCGGTCGCCAAAAAAGCGCAAGACGAGGCGACGCTCGCCAATGCGCGCATCGATCTCGTCCGCTACCAGAAGCTCACGGTCGGAAACTTCGGCTCGCAACAGCAATACGCCACGCAAAAGGCGCTGGTGACGCAGTTAGAGGCGCAAATTCGGGGCGACCAGGGCGCCGTCGACAATACCAAGGCGACGCTCGATTTCGCGACGATCCGCTCGCCGATCGACGGCCGCACCGGCATCCGTCAGGTCGATGTCGGCAACATCCTGCACGCCTCTGACCAGACCGGCATCGTGGTCATCACCCAATTGAAGCCGATCTATGTAACGTTCACGGTCCCGCAACAGGCTCTGCCCATGGTGCAGAAAGCCCAAGCAGGAGGCCCGTCCATCGCCAATGCGCTGGCGCCCGACAATGCCAGCCTGCTCGGCGTCGGCGCCGTCGCCGTCATCGACAATCAGATCGACCAGACGACCGGCACCGTGCGCATAAAGGCGACTTACCCCAACGAGGGTCTGACCTTGTGGCCCGGCCAATTCGTCAACGTCCGGTTGATCGTCGATGTCATCAAGCACGCGACCGTCGTTCCCGCCGCCGCCGTTCAGCGCGGCCCGAACGGAGCGTTCGTCTATGTTCTCAACGACGATGCGACCGTCTCGATGCGGCCGATCACGCTGGGCCGTCAGGACGAATTGCAGGCGGTGGTGACCTCCGGCTTGAACGCTGCGGCCAAGGTGGCGACGACCGGCTTCACGCGGCTGACCGACGGCGCGGCGGTGCAGGTTGCGGAAACAGCTCAAAACGGCGCGGCGGACGCCAAAACCGCGCCGGACAAGGACAGCGCCCAGCCGGCTGACGGCGAACGCAAGCAACACAAACGCGATTGGCGAAGAGGCGAGAAACGTGGCGAGCCGCGTTGACATGGTCTGGCGGGAGAGATGACGTAAGACGCGAGGAACCGAGAAATGGCCGGATTCCTGGCCGGGGCGTCCGGGCCGGCGCATCCTTGCTTGACGACAATCTTGGCGAGGATGAAGCATAGACGATGAACGTTTCGGCGCCTTTCATTAGACGGCCAGTGGCGACCTCGCTGCTCGGCTTCGCCGTGCTTCTGTGCGGTCTATTGGGTTTTTTGCGGCTGTCGATTTCGCCGCTGCCGCAGGTCGATTTTCCCACCATCCAGGTCACGACCCAGCTTCCCGGGGCCAATCCGGACACCATCGCCTCGCTGGTGACGGCGTCGCTCGAACGCCAGTTCGGGCAAATCCCTTCGCTTTCGACCATGTCGTCGCAGAGTTCCTTCGGCCTGTCACAGATAACGCTGCAATTCGAACTCGACCGCGACATCGACGCAGCCGCCCAAGACGTGCAATCGGCGATCAATTCGGCGGCCGCGACGCTGCCGCGCAACCTGCCCTATCCGCCGGTCTACGCCAAGGTCAACCCGGCCGACACGCCGATCGTCACGCTGACGTTGCGCTCGAAGACCGCAAGCTTACGCGAGATGAGCGATCTGGCCGACACGCTGATCGCGCCGCGCTTGTCGGAAGTTCCCGGCGTCGGCCACGTGGCGGTGGAGGGCGGCATCAGGCCAGCCGTGCGCATTCAGGCGGATCTCGCGCGCCTCGCGGCGAACCGCATTGGCATGGAAGACCTACGCTTCGCCATCGCCGCGGCCAACGTCGCCGGCGCCAAGGGCTCGCTCGATGGCGCGCAGCAATCTTATACGCTCGACGCCAACGATCAGATTCTCGCCTCGCGCCAATACGAGACCATCGTCATCGCCTATCGCAACGGCGCGCCGGTGCTGTTGCGCGATGTCGCAACCGTAGTCGACGGGCTGGAGAACTCCCGCGTCGGCGGCTGGTATCGCGGCGAACCGGCGGTCATTCTCGACGTTCTGCGCCAGCCGGGCGCCAATATCATCAATACGGTCGAACTCCTTCAAAAGGAATTGCCGAACGTGCGGCGCATCCTGCCCAGGGGCATGTCGCTCGACGTCGTCAATGACCGCACGACGACAATCCGCGCCTCGATCGCGGACGTAGAATTCACGCTGCTGGTCGCGTCCACGCTCGTCGTTCTCGTCGTGCTGCTGTTCCTGCGCAGTTCACGCGCCACGATCATCGCCGGCGTGAGCCTGCCGCTGTCCATCGTCGCGACTTTTGCGGTGATGTGGCTCGCCGGCTTCTCGCTCGACAATCTGTCGCTGATGGCGCTCACCATCGGCGCCGGCTTCGTGGTCGACGACGCCATCGTGATGATCGAAAACATCGTGCGCAACATCGAAGCAGGGAAGGCTCCGGCGCAGGCGGCGCTCGACGGCGCGCGCGAGATCGGCTTCACCGTCATATCGCTCACCGTGTCGCTGATCGCGGTGTTCATTCCGCTGTTGTTCATGACCGGCATCGTCGGCCGCATGTTCCGCGAATTCGCGCTGACCCTGTCGATCCAGGTGGTGGTCTCGGCCGTCATTTCGCTCACCTTGACGCCGATGCTATGCGCCAGGCTGTTGAAACCCGCGCGCGGCGCGCAGGACCGCGCTCCGCAGGACCCTGCCGCGCAACACCCTGCGGCCAACGATCATGGCGCGTTCGGCGGCCTCGGCGCCTGGCTCGCTCGCGTCTACGAGACGACGCTCGCATTCGCGCTGACCCGGCAAACTTTCATGTTGGCGCTCACCGGCGCGACGCTGGCGCTGACCATCATCCTCTATGTCGTCGTTCCCAAAGGCTTCTTGCCGCGTCAGGACACCAGTTTGTTGACCGTCGTGCTCGAAGCTTCGCCGGACGCATCATTCGACGTCATGCGCAAGTTGCAGGCGCAAGCGGCGAAGATATTCGCTGAAGACGAGGAAGCAACCGGCACGATCTCCGTGCTCGGCATTGGCCCCCTCAATGCGACGACCAATGTCGGTCATCTCGCCGTCACCTTACGCGGCCGCGACGTTCGCTCCGTCGGCGCCGATGCGATCGCCGATCGACTGAAAGCCGCCGCCGAACATATCCCCGGCGCAACGGTCTATATCGAACCGGTGCAAGACATTCAGATCACCACGAGAGCCAGCCGCTCACAATATCAATATACGCTGACGGCGCCCGATAGCGGCGAATTGCGCCAGTGGTCGGATAGCCTGCTTAGCCAATTGCGCGCCGATGCATCCTTACGCAATGTCGCCGCCGAAACGCAGAACGGCGGCCTGCGCACATTCCTGCACATCGATCGCGAACAAATGGGCCGCCTCGGCATCACCGCCCAAAATGTCGAAGACACCTTGAACGACGCCTTCGGCCAGCGGCAGATTTCGACGATTTACGCGCAGTCGAACCAGTACCGCGTCATTCTGGAAGCCGCGCCGCAATATCAGCGCGATCCGACCGCGCTGGAGAAACTCTATGTCGCCCCGATCGGCGGAGGTCCGCAGACGCCGATCTCCACGTTCGTGCGTATCGAGCACACCACCGCCCCTCTGTCTGTCGCGCATCAGGACCAATTTCCAGCGGCGACGATCAGCTTCGATCTGGCGCCCCACGCCTCGCTCGGCGATGCGGTGGAAACGATCGCCCGGGCGGAAAAAGAAATCGGCTTGCCATCCTCGATTATCGGCCTGTTCAGCGCCGACGCCGCTGAATTTCGTAAGTCGCTCGCCAGCGAACCTTGGCTGATTCTCGCCGCAGCCATCTCCATCTACGTCGTGCTCGGCGTGCTTTACGAGAGCTTCGCGCATCCTTTCACTGTGCTGACGACGCTGCCCTCGGCCGGCGTCGGGGCGCTGCTGGCGCTCATGGCGTTTCGGTTCGACCTGTCGATCGTCGCGCTGATCGGCATCGTGCTGCTCATGGGCATCGTCAAGAAGAACGCGATCTTGATGATCGATTTCGCGCTGGAGGCGGAACGCCAGGGACTTTCCTCGCATGATGCGATCGTGCGCGCCTGCCGCTTGCGCTTTCGCCCGATCATGATGACGACTGTGGCCGCCTTGTTCGGCGCCCTGCCGCTAACGCTGTTGCAAGGCGCGGGGAGCGAACTGCGCATTCCGCTTGGCGTCACGATCATCGGCGGCTTGCTGCTCTCGCAACTGCTGACGCTCTATACCACCCCTGTCATCTATCTCGCCGTCGAGCGGCTGCGATTGCGCCTGAAAGGAGAGCCGGCGCCCCGCGCTGCGACGATAGAGACGAGCGCGTCGCGGGGCCGCGAGGAGGCGGCGGAGTGAATATTTCCGCTCCATTCATCAACAGACCGGTCGGCACGACGTTATCGGCGCTGGCGTTGTTTCTGCTCGGCTCGGTCGCGTATGTGTTTCTGCCCGTGGCGAGCCTGCCGGCCGTCGATTTTCCGGTGATCGCGGTTTTCGCGGCGCGACCCGGCGCCGATCCCGCAACAATGGCGGCCTCGGTGGCGGCGCCCTTGGAACGGCGGCTGGCCGGCATCGCCAGCGTCACCGAACTTACGTCCTCGAACTCGCTTGGCTCGACCCTAATCGTGATGCAGTTCGATCTCAACCGCAACCTCGACGCCGCCGCGCGCGACGTGCAAGCGGCGATCAACGCAGCCGCCGCCGATCTTCCGAGCGATCTGCCTCTACAGCCTTTCTTCCGCAAGGCGAGCCAGGCGTCCGTGCCGGTGCTGGTCATCGCCCTGACCTCGGACACGCTTCCGACCAGCGCAATCTATGACGCCACGGATACGGTCATTGCCCAACGAATTTCGCAAGTCGCTGGCGTCGCGGAAGTGAGGATCGCCGGCGCCGAACAACCGGCGATCCGCGTGCAGGTGGATCCCGCGCGGCTCGCCGCCATGGGCGTCGGCATCGACAGCGTCGCGAACGCGATCATTACCGGCAATGTCCGGTCGCCGCTCGGCGCGTTCAACGGCGATACGCGGACCGAGACCATCGCCATCGACGACCAGTTATCGACGCCGGCCGATTTCCGCAACATCGTCGTCTCTGCCGCCAAAGGCGCGGTCGTGAAGCTCGGCGACGTGGCTACAGTGGAACGCGGCGTACGCAACAGAATGGCGGCCGGGTGGTTCAACGGCAAACCCGCCGTGCTCCTCATCATCACCAAGCAGGCGGGCGCCAATGTGATCGAGACAGTCGATCACGTGAAGGCGTTGTTGCCGCAACTGCGAAGGTGGATTCCGAGCGGCGTCGACATATCGATCCTGGCCGACCGCACGCAAACCATTCGCGCCAGCATTTTAGAAATCCAGCGCACGCTGTTCATTTCCTTATGTCTCGTCATGATGGTGGTGTTCTCATTTCTGCGGCGCGCCACGCCGACGCTGGCGGCGGGAGTAACGCTTCCTTTGTCGTTGGTCGGAACCTGCGCCGCCATGTGGGCGGCTGGTTTCGCCCTCGACAATCTCTCGCTCATGGCGCTCACCATTTCCGTTGGCTTCGTCGTCGACGACGCCATCGTGATGATCGAGAACATCGAGCGCAACATCGAACACGGCATGGGACGATTCGAGGCGGCGCTCTTGGGAGCGCGACAGATCGCCTTCACGGTGGTCTCGATCAGCCTGTCGCTCGTCGCGGTGTTCATCCCGCTGCTGTTTATGGAAGGCGTGGCCGGGCGGCTGTTGCGCGAATTCTCGGTTACTCTGACCTTTGCGATCGTCATTTCGACCATCGTATCGCTGACAGTCACTCCGATGATCTGCGCGAGACTGCCGTCGTCAAAACACAAACAGCCGTCCTGGTTTGACAAAGCCGTCGACGGAACCCTGGCGGCGGTCGTTGGGTTCTATGCGCGAAGTCTGCGGCCGGTCATCGATCATCCCTGGGCGACGCTGGTCGTCATCCTGGTCTCCATCACGTCGACCATTTATCTTTATGAGACCATCCCAAAAGGCGCTCTGCCGCAAGACGACATCGGCCTTATCAACGGCACGACCGAAGCCTCGGCCGACGTGTCTTTCAGTGAAATGGTTCGGCTGCAAAAGCTGGCCGCCGATGCTCTTGCGGCGGACCCCGACGTCGCCAATGTCGGCTCTTTCATCGGCGCGCCAGGCCTGACCTCGTCGATCAACCAGGGGCGTCTGTACGTCGCTCTGAAGCCAGCGGGCGAGCGCCGTTCCACGAGCCTTCAGGTCATCGCCCGCTTGCGGCGCGAATTCGCCAAGATCGGCGGACTGCGCGTTTTCATGGTCCCCTCGCAAGACTTGCGCTCGGGCGGACGCCAAAGCAAGGCGCAATACCAGTTCACTTTGTCTGACGCCTCGCTCCCCGAGCTCGAGGAGTGGCTCCCCAAGGTGCTGGAACGGATGCGGCGTTTGCCCCAACTCGTCGATGTCTCGACAGATCGCCAGCAAGGCGGGCTGAGGGCCAATGTGGTCATCGACCGCACCGCCGCTTCACGCATGGGCGTCGCGATTGCATCGATCGACGCCGCTCTCAACAGCTCGTTCGGACAGCGGCAAGATGCGATCATCTATACCCAGCGCAATCAATATCGGGTGATTTTCGAGGCGCCGTTGTCACGCCAACGCGACCCGCGCGATCTCTCCGGAATCTATGTCTCCAGCGCCACCGGCGCGCAGGTTCCTCTCACGGCGCTCGCGCATGTCGAGCGCGGCGCCACGCCGCTGGTGATGAACCACCAGGGCGTCGTTCCCGCGGTGACCATCACCTACAATGTCGCGCCGGGCGCGACGCTCGACGCCGCGACCGACGCGGTGCGGCAGGCCGCCGCCGAGATGGGTCTGCCCAACAGGCTGCATGCCGATTTCGCCGGCGAGGCGGCGGATTTCCGCAAAGTGGCCGCCGGGATGGCGACGCTCATCCTCGCCGCGCTGCTCGCCGTCTACATCATCCTCGGCATTCTATACGAAAGCCTCATCCATCCCGTGACCATAATTTCGACGCTGCCGTCGGCAGGCCTCGGAGCGCTGCTCGCATTGGAGGCCTACGGCGCCGAATTCACAGTCGTCGCTTTCATCGGCATTCTCTTGCTCATCGGCATCGTCAAGAAGAACGGCATCATCCTTGTCGATTTCGCTCTACATGCCGAACGCGAGAGGGGTCTATCCATCCATGATGCGGCGTTAGCGGCCGCCACCGAACGCTTCCGCCCGATCTTGATGACGACATTGACCGCGATGATCGGCGCGCTGCCGCTTGCCTTCGCCACGGGCGTCGGCGCGGAATTGCGCCGCCCGCTCGGCGTCACCATCGTCGGCGGGCTCTTGTTGAGCCAAGTGTTGACGCTCTATACGACGCCGGTCATCTATCTGCTGATGAGCAAGCTGCATAGGAAACGCGCCGCTCCGGCGAGCGTCGATCATGCGATCGGAAGACGCCAAGCGGACGTCGCTTGACGCGCTCTCCTCGGCTTGTTGTCGCCGGCGCGACCGCTTCGATGCGAAGCGCCGTTATCGCCGCGTCAGACGAAGCCGGGATCGATCTTGCTGGTTTTTTCCATCCAGGCCGGCGCCGGCAGATTGGCCCGGCGCAAGAATTTCGGGTCGAACAATTTCGACGCGTAACGCGTGCCGAGATCGGCGAGAATGGTCACGATCGTGTGGCCGGGGCCGAGGTCTCGAGCAAGGCGAATGGCGCCGGCGACATTGATTCCGGACGAGCCGCCGAGCAGCAAGCCTTCGTTGGCGGCGAGATCGAAAATGATCGGCAGCGCTTCTTCGTCGGCGATCTGATAGGCGACATCCACCGGCGCGCCCTCAAGGTTGGCGGTAATGCGGCTTTGTCCGATGCCCTCGGCGATCGAAGCGCCCGAGGCCTTTAACTCCCCCGTCGTGTAATAGGAATAGAGCGCCGCGCCCATCGGATCGGCGAGGCCGATCTTCACCTTTGCATTGCGCTCCTTGAGCGCCAGGCCGACGCCGGCCAGCGTGCCGCCGGTGCCGCACGAGCAGATGAAGGCGTCGATCTCGCCGCCCGTATCAGTCCAGATTTCCGGCCCCGTTGTGCGATAATGCGCGTCTCGATTGGCGACATTGTCGAATTGGTTGGCCCACACCGCCCCTTGCGGATGGCGCCTCGCCAGCCGCTCGGCGAGACGGCCGGAAACCTTCACGTAATTGTTGGGATTGGCGTAAGGAACCGCCGGAACCTCGACGAGTTCGGCGCCTTGCAGGCGCAACGTGTCCTTCTTCTCCTGGCTCTGCGTATCGGGAATGACGATCACCGTGCGGAAGCCGAGGGCGTTCGCCACCAGGGCAAGACCGATTCCGGTATTTCCGGCGGTGCCCTCGACGATGATCCCGCCGGGCTTCAACGTTCCCCGGGCGATCGCGTCCTCGACGATCGACAGCGCCGCGCGATCCTTGACCGAGCCGCCCGGGTTCATGAACTCCGCCTTGCCGAGAATGCGGCAGCCCGTGGCCTTCGACGCCGCGCGCAATTCGATGAGCGGCGTGGCGCCGATGGCCTCGACGACATTGGCGGCGATTTTCATGGCGTCCTCGTCGGCCGACGCGAGAGGGCGCGCGCCGCCTCAGCCGATCAGTTGGCGACCATGTCAGAGTTCGACGTCGCCGGCTTCCCCCAGCGCCGCGCCGACCTCGAGCCCGAGGTCGTCGATCGAGGTCTTTTCGCGCACGGCGATCGCCTCGCCGCGCGCCTGCCGCTCCGCTTCTTCCGACGAACGGGCGACATTGACCACCACCTTCACCTCAACTTCCGGGTGGAGATAAACCGGCACATTGTGCAAGCCGAGCGCCTTGATCGGATGCTGCAGGGCGATCTGCTCGCGCGCCAGCAAGAAGCCGGCCGCCGTGGCGGCTTCGGCGATATCGCGCGGCGCGACGGAGCCGTAGAGATGGCCGCTCTCGCCCGCCTGGCGGATGATGACGAAATTTTGACCCTCGAGCTTTACGGCGACGGCTTCCGCCTCGCCGCGCGCCGCGAGATTGCGCGCTTCGATCTGTGCGCGCTGCGTTTCGAAATGCTTCTTGTTGGCTTCGGTGGCGCGCAGCGCCTTGCCGCGCGCCAGCAGGAAATTGCGGGCGTATCCTGGGCGCACGCGAACGGTGTCGCCCATCTGGCCGAGCTTGGCCACGCGTTCCAGCAGAATGACTTCCATGATGCTTCTCCGAAGATTCGATTTGCGTGTTCGGGAGGACGGACGACAGACGAGGGACGACGGATCATCCTCTGTCCTCTGTCTTCTGTCCTCTGTCCTCTGTCTTGCGGGCGCGGAACGAGAAGGCGGTGTCGGCGACGCCGACGGCGGTGAAAAACACGATCGGCCAGCCCAGCAGACCGACGAGGAAATAAACGAGCGTCAACGCGATGGCGCTCATCTTGGAATCCCGCAACAACGCGTGGGCGACGGCCAGACCCTGCAAGGCGAGGGCGAGGCCGAGCGTCATCGCCACAATGAGGCCGATCTCGCCGGCCAGGCCCTCGACAACGCCGAGACCGGCAAAGATTGCGAAAGCGGCGGCGACGACGCGCGGCAATACGAATTCTTGGGCGATGTCCGGCCAGGGACGGGTGAAGAGACCCGACGCCCTGGTCAGCCAGGCCGCCCCCCAAAGGTTGAGCACGTGTAGGAGCAGAGCATAAGCGGCGACCACGGCGGGAAAACTGTAAGCGATGACGCCGGAGAGTTGCTTGGGGTCGAGGCGGCCGGCCAAATCTTGCGATTTGATCATATCTTCGAGCACGATGAAGGCGCGCGCCCGCAGCGGGTTGAGGGCCTCGTCCAGGCTTCCGGAATGATAGACCGACGCAATGATCCCGGCGCAAGCGGCGGTTGCGACGGCGATCCCGGCCGCGAGAACCGCCCAAGCCGGCAGGCGGCTCGTGAACATGTCGCGGCCCCGCCAGGACGCTCCGGTCACGACAAAGGCGGCGAGCATCGCCGGGAAAGCGACGAGAAATCCATAAGCGAAGCCGAACATGGGGTGCGGCCAGATCGACAACAGCCCGGTGGCGATGATCGCCGCGGTCCAGCCGTGACGCAGCCCAAAGCCCAGCGCCACGATCATGATGGGCAAAGGCGCGAGGTGCGCGAGGATCAGCCCCGCCAGCGTGCCCTTGGTCAAGACGGCGAACACGGCCGCGGCGGTCAGGCCGCCAGCCAGGGAGACGCCGATTTGCGTCCAGGTGACGTCGCTCTTACTGGGCACGCTTGGGTTTTTCCGGTCGGGCAGGTCTTGTGGCATGTGCGGGAACGCTTCTCTGTAAGGGATGCGCCAATAAGGGATGCGCCAAGAGCCTGGTCGCGGCCAGCCCCGCCCGAACGCTGGCGCCGAACGGCTTGTAGTCCGGCTGGGCGGCGCGAGCAAGGGTTTGGCGCAGGGTTTGGCGCAAGAAATCGTCTGCGGCAAGCGCCGCCCCGCTTGTCCAGGCAAGCGCGCCGGCGATCTCGCGGGCTTCAGGTTACTATGATAGCATAGCGCCGAAGGAAGCGCCGCCCATGCCCTCCACCCTCACCAGAGCCGCCGAAGGATTTCCCCGCCGGGCTTTCACCGTCGATGAAATCATCGCCATGCAGGATGCCGGCATCATTTCCGAAGACGAGAATTTCGAGTTGATCGAAGGGGAGATTGTCCCCATGGGGCCCAAATATTCCGCGCATGAACGCATCAAGTCGGAAATCGCGATGGAGCTCGTACGGGCTTGTCCGCCGGACTTGATCCTCGGCTTCGAGACCTCCTTGTTCCTGTCGCGGGACACCTTCGTCGAGCCGGACATTTCGCTTTATCCAAAGCGGCTGCAATCGCAAGACGTGCGCGGTCCCGACATCCTGCTCGCCGTCGAGGTGGCGGCGTCCAGCCTTCCTTACGACCTGAACCTCAAGGCCAGGCTTTACGCGCGTTATGGCGTGCGAGAGCTTTGGGTGATCGACGCAAATGAGCGCGTGACATGGGTTCATATGGGATCGAGCGAGAATGGCTGGGGCGTCGTCACTTGCGAGGCGGCGGACGAGACTTTGACATGCGCCGCCCTGCCGGGATTTGCGTTTCGTTTGGCCGACGCGTAACGCCGTCTTCCGTCCTCACAGCCGCCGCAGCGCGGGTCCGGGCCTTTGTCCCAAAATGCGCCAGGTTCCGGCGAGGCCGAGCAGGATCGTGAAGGCGAGGGCGCCCAGCGCCGTCGCAGCGACCGGGCCAGGCAGGAAGACGAAATCCAGCTTCATCAGCGTCTCGACGACGAGATAGGCGGCCAAGCTTCCGGCGAGCACTGAAAAAAAGCCGGCAACCGTCCCGAGCAGCGCAAATTCCATCAGGTAGGCGCCGGCGAGCCACGGTCGCGTCGCGCCCAGCGTCTTGAATACGACCGCGTCGTGCAGCCGCGCCCGCTGGCCGGCGGCGATGGCGCTGGCCAGCGCCAGCGTCGCGGTGAGGATGGCGACGGTTGCCGCCGAGCGCGCGGCGAGCGCCAATTGCCCGGCGATCTTGTCCACGGCGTCGAGCGCATCCTTGACCCGCACGGCGGCGACCATCGGAAAGCGCTGTGCGGCCTCGCGCGTCAGCTTTGCGTCCCGCTCCGCTGCGTCCGGGGCGTCGTAAGCGATCGTAAACAATTCCGAATAGGGCGCGTCCCTTAAGCTCTCGGGCGAGAAGACGAGCACGAAATTGATGCCGAAACTGCGCCAATCGACGCGGCGCAAGTTGGCGACGCGCGCCGTGATGTCGCGCCCGAGCACGTTGACGGTGATCTCGTCGCCGATCGAAAGACCCAATCCATCCGCGATCCTAGCCTCGAGCGAGACCAGCGGCTGGCCGTGACCGTCATTGTCCCACCAAGAGCCGGCGACGAGCGTCGAGCCTTCCGGCAGCGTCGCCGAGAACGTGACGCCGCGATCGCCTTCGAGCACCCAGGCGATGTCCTCCTTGGCGCGCACCGTTTCGGCGCGCGCGCCGTTCACCGCGACGATCCGGCCGCGCATCATCGGCACATGCTCGATGCGCGCGCCTGGCGCCGACGCCTCCAGGAAGGATTGGAACTCGCGCGTCTGCGCCTTCGGCGTGTCGATGAAGAAGAAGCTCGGCGTCTTGCCGCTCTCGGCGCGGGCGAATTCGGCGTGGATTGCGCCCTCGACCAGCGCCAGCGCCACGAGCAGCGTCTGGGTGAGCCCGATCGACACGACGAGCGCCGGCGTCAGGCTGTGCGGTCGGCGGATATTGGCGACCGCTAAGCGAAGCCTGGCGTCTTTCGCGCGCGGCAGGATGCGCGCCGCCGCCATGACCAGGCTCGCGACAAAGCGCAGCGACAGGAAGGCGGCGCCGGTCGCCACAATATAGGCGGCGGCGAGCCGCCGGTCGGCCGCGGTCAGCATGATCACGCCGATCAGCGCGATCGCTGCGCCGACGGTAGCAGCCACATAGCGCGGCGCCAGCCGGCGCGCGGGGTCGGCGGGACCAACGTCATCGCGCAACAGCGCTGCGACCGGAATGTCATGCGCGCGTCCCAACGGGGCCAGCGCAAAGACCAGCGTCACCAGCAGCCCATACAGTGCGCCAATGGCGATTCCATGCAGATCGAACGCCGCCGCCGCCGGCAGGTCGGTCAGATGCTTTAAAGCGGCGGCGGCGGCGAAGGAGAGGCCGGCGCCGAGCAAGAGGCCGGCGGCGATCGCTGCGGTCGCCACCAGCAGCACTTGCGTCAAGGCGATGGCGAAGACGCGCGAGGCCGGCGCGCCCAGCGCCTTCATGATGGCGAAGGCGGCGCGCTTCTTGGCGATGTAGCCAGTGACGGCGTTGGCGACGCCGGCGCCGCCGGCGACCAGCGCGGTCAGCGCCACGAGCGTCAGGAGCTGCGTGAATCGTTCGAGATTGCGGGAAAACTGCGGCGACACGGCGTCGCGCCTGCGCACCTCCCAGCCGGCTTGCGGGAAAGCCGCCGCGGTCTGTTCCACGAAGCGCGCCACATCGGCGTCACTCGCCACGTCGCCACTCCCCCGCAGCGCGACACGCGCCAGAAAGCGCACGATGGCGCCCGGCTGCAAGAGCCCGGTGGCGCGCAAGGCGTCGGCGTTTATCATCACGCGCGGGCCGAAACCAACGCCGCCCGCCAATTTGTCCGGCTCGCTTCGCAAGGATGCGCGCAGCTCGAACCGCGTTGCGCCGATCGTCAGTGTGTCGCCGATGTTGGCGTCGAGCCGAGCCATCAGCGTGGGATCGGCGGCGAGCCCGGCGACGCCGTCCTGCATGCGCAGCGCAGCGTCGAGCGACTGCTCAGGTTCGAGTGCGACATGGCCGAAGGCGGGGTAGGAGGAGGGATCGACCGCCTTGATTTCGACGAGCGCCGCTTCGCCATCGTCGCGGCGCGCCATGGCGCGCATCAGCGCGATTTGCGAGACGCGCCCATGGTCGTCGAAAAAGGCCCGTTCCTCCGGCGCCAGTTGGCGCTGCACGAGGCTGAACGAAACGTCGCCGCCCAAGATGATGCGGCCTTCTTGCGCCAGTCCCGCCTGGAGGGCGCGCGACAGCCCGCTCACGCCGGAAATCGCCGCGACGCCGATGACGATGCAGGCGATGAAAATGCCGAAACCGCGCGGGTCGCCAATGAGATCGCGCACAGCGAAACGCAAGGCGAGCGGCAATCGCGGCGAGGAGCGGCGCTTCTCTTCGCTCATGTCGCGTCCATGGGCGCCGATTGCAGGCGCCCCGATCGCAGCCGCACCGTGCGGTCGCAGCGCGCGGCGAGGCTGGCGTCATGGGTCACCAGCACGAGAGTGGCGTTGCGTTTTGATTTTTGCGCGAGGATGAGGTCGATGATGGCGCCGCCCGTTTCAAAATCGAGATTGCCGGTCGGCTCGTCCGCGGCCAGAATGACCGGATCGGGCGCCAGCGCCCTGGCGAGCGCCACGCGCTGTTGCTCGCCGCCCGAGAGTTGACCGGGATAATGCGACAAGCGCGCGCCGAGCCCGACCGTTTCGAGTTCGGCCGCCGCGCGCTCAAAAGCGTCGCGGCGCCCGGCGAGCTCGAGCGGAACGGCGACATTCTCCAGCGCCGTCATGGTGGGAATAAGTTGGAAGGACTGGAAGACGATGCCTATTTTTTCGCCACGAAACCGCGCCAGAGCGTCTTCGTCGAGCGCGGTGAGGTCGCGATCGTCGATCACGACCTTGCCGCTATCCGGGCGCTCCAATCCGGCGAGCGTCATCAACAGGGTCGATTTTCCCGAGCCCGAGGGGCCGACGAGGCCGATCGCCTCGCCGCGCCGTATATTCAAGCTGATATTCTTGAGGACATGGACGCGCGCCGCGCCCGAGCCCAGGGTGAGATCGACGTTTGAGAGTTCGATGACAGGTCGCTGCACGAAACAGGCCTTATTAGGAAAATCGAGGGTCGCGGCCACATATGGCTGGTTCCGTCGTATCTTCCAAGCTGGCGTTTTTGCGTCGGCGTTCAGTTGCCTCGTGGCCGTCTCCGTTCCCGCCGCCGCAGAAGCATTGCGCGTCGTCGCGTTCGGCGACAGCCTCAGCGCCGGCTTTGCGCTGCCGGCCGACGCCGCGTTTCCGGCCGTGCTGGAGGCGCGATTGCGGCGTGACGGCTATGATGCGCGCGTCGTCAACGCCGCCGTTTCCGGCGACACCACGCAAAGCGGTCTCGCGCGATTAAGCTTTGCGCTGCCAGATGGCGCCGATCTCGTCATTGTCGCGCTCGGCGCGAACGACATGCTGCGCGGTCAAAATCCCCAGACCACACGCGAAAACTTAGAAAAAATAATCGCCTATTGCGAGGCGAGGGGCGCCAGCGTGCTGCTCGCCGGCATCGTGGCGAGCGCCAATTTCGGCGCCGACTACAAGAGGGAGTTCGACGCTATTTATGCCGATCTGGCGCGACGGCGCGGCGTTCCGCTCTATCCTTCTTTCCTCGAAGGGGTTACGGGCGATAAGACTCGCGTGTTGGACGGATTGCATCCGAACGCCGCAGGCGTTGAGCGAATCGTCGCCGGCATCGCGCCGCTCGTCGAAAAAAGCCTCGACGCTCTAAGCCGCGGCCATGCAAAAGGCGGAGCGTCTCAGTGAAGCGAGCAAGAAGATCGCGAAGGTGACCGCTGCTCATCTGCCGAGCGCGCAAAGCACTGCGCGCCTGAAGGCGGCGCCCGGTCCAGGGAGCGGACTCGCGGACCGCGAGCCTTCAGGCTCGCATATGGTCATCTGAGCCCTTCGAGCGGTCGGCAATAGGGAGGCATTGGCGATCAAGGCTGCCCGCCGGCAGGCTTCCTAGTCGCGAGCAACTTGTCGATCCGACGACCGTCCATATCCACGATCTCGAACCGCCAGCCTTGGCAATCGAAGCGTTCCCCAGTCTCGGGAATATGTCCGAGTTGAAGCAGGGCAAAGCCGGCGATCGTATGGAAGCCGGCGTCGGCCATTTCGACTCGCAGGCCGAGCCGATCAAAGGCGTCTCCGGCGAACATCATGCCGTCGAGCAATAAAGAGCCGTCTTCCCGTTCGACGACGTCTGGCTCTTCGCCCTCGATGCTCGGCAGATCGCCCGCGATGGCTTCGAGCAGATCGGTCTGGGTGACAATGCCTCCGAAGGTCCCATATTCATCGACGACCACGGCCATGCGCACGGGCGCTTTCTTGAACTGTTCCAATGTCCGAAAGATCGGCGTGGATTCGAGGACCACCAGCGGGTCACGGATGACGCTCATCGGATCGAGAGGTTTTCCGTCGAGAACCTGATCGAGGAGATCCTTTTTCAGGATCATGCCGAGCGGCTCATCGAGGCCGCCTTTGCCAACGAGGAGCTGTTCGTGACGGCACTCGCGGATGGTGCGGAGGATTTCTTCCCGATTGCAGGTAGTGTCGATCCATTCGATGTCTGGACGGGGAGTCATGATATCGCCTATGGGCCGATCGCCGATGTTGAAAACGCGTTCGAGCACCTCCTGCTGCGCTTGATGGAGGAGACCGGCCTCCTGACTGGCCGCGATCAACAGCTTCAACTCTTCCGGAGAGTGCAAACTCTCCTCGCCGGTTCCCGGACGCAAGCCAGCCAGCCGCAGCACGAGGTTGCCGAGACCGTTGAGAATGATGATTGCAGGCCGGAGCAAAAACAGGAACAATCCGAGCGGTCGCACGATCCAGAGCGCCGTGCTTTCGCTGCGTTGAAGAGCGAGGCTTTTCGGCGCAAGCTCGCCCAGGACGATGTGTAGCGTCGTGATGATGCTGAAGGAGATCGTGACGGCCGCCGTATGTGAACCGGCTGCGGCGAGCGTCGCCGGAAGCCCGGAGAGAAGCGGCTCGATTAGATGGGCCAGGGCGGGCTCGCCCACCCAGCCGAGGGCCAGCGACGATATCGTGATGCCGAGCTGTGTCGCCGCAAGATTGGCGTCGAGGCTATCTACAGCCCGTTGGAGGGCTCTCGCATTCATCCGCCCGGCCGTGACCAGCTCGGCCACACGGCTCCGGCGAACGGCGACGAGTGAAAACTCTGCGGCGACGAAAAAACCGTTTGCTGCGACGAGGGTGAGTACGGTCAGTATTCCAGTGAGGGCAATACTGCCATCGGAGCTGGGCATGGTCTCCTCTTGTGCGCCGAGCGCGCTGACGACGGATCAAGGAAATTGCAATCATATAGCATCCATGACCGCCTTGCGGGAGCCTCGAAGGACTCGCTACCCCAAGGCGATGCTAACGCCGAATGAGCCACGATGAGGCGAGGTGATCCGAACGCAGGACTTTCGCCAGCTGAATCCACTAGCCGTTACACAACCATTCTGTAACGGTCTCCAAGGCCAGGATGGAGGCCCACATGCCCAGATTGTTCACGGCCCTCGAAATTCCCGCGGCGCTCGCCAATGAGCTCGCCGGCCTGCGCGGCGGGCTGCCGGGCGCGCGTTGGATCGACGCCGAAATTTACCACATGACCCTGCGCTTCATCGGCGACATCGACGACGCGCGCGCGCATGACGTGGCGCACACGCTTTCGGCCATCCGGCGTCCGGCCATTGCCGTGGCGTTCGACCAGCTGACCTGGTTCGGCGGCGATCGGCCGCGCGCCATCATCGTGCGCGCCAAGCCGGACGCCGCGCTGGTGGAGCTGCAGGCGGAGCAAGAACGATTGTTGCGGCGGATCGGCGTCGCGCCGGAACCGCGCAAATTCGTGCCGCATGTGACCTTGGCGCGGCTGCGCGGCGCTTCGTCCGCGGCGGTCGCCGCCTATCTGGGGGCGCGCGGCTATTTTCGGCCGCGGCGCTTCGAGGCGAACCGCTTCGTGTTGTTCTCGTCGCGCGATTCGGTGGGCGGCGGCCCCTATATCGTCGAGGCGGAATATGCGCTTGTTGCGAGAACCGAGCGGATCAGCGCGCAAGCGGGATGAGGCAGTCGGCAGTCGGCAGTAAGCCGATCGACTGCCTACTGCCGACTGCCTACTGCCGCGACTCACGCCGTCACGTTGGCGTTCGCGCGATTGCCGGCGACGACAGCGGCGAGCGACGGGTCGCGCTCAATCGCCTCGTCGATCAACCGATTCGCAGCCGTCTCCATCGTGTTTCGCAGCTGCGTGAAAAACGCGCGCGATCCAAGCCCGGGCGCGATCACCGGCAGGAATTCGATGACGACGGTTCCCGGACGGCGCAGCAGAGAGCGGCGCGGCCAGAACAGGCCGGAATTGAGCGCGACCGGAAGACAGGGCGCGCCGGTCTCGCGATAAAGATGCACGATCCCGTATTTGTAGTCCGGCGGCGCCCCTGGGGGGCGGCGCGTTCCTTCGGGAAAGATGAACAGCTGCCGCCCTTGCGCGAACAGATCCTTCACCTTGCGCGTGAGCTGCGGCAGCAGCTTGCCGCCGGTGGCGCGATCGATGGCGATTTGCTCCGAGGAAAGGAGATGCCAGCCGAAGAACGGGATCCAGGTGAGTTCGCGTTTGAGAATGAACGAGAAATCGGGGAATTTCATCGGCAGAACGAAGGTTTCCCATGCCGATTGATGCTTGCAGGCGACGATGAACGCGCCTTGCGGAATATTCTCCAACCCACGAAACTCGGCCTTCACGTCGCATATTTTGTCGAGCAGCCAAAGGGAGGTGCGCCCCCACACGCGCCCCAGCTCCATTGAGGCTTGGCGGTGCATCAACAGCCCCGGCAGCCACAGGATCGTCAGCACCCAGAGGTTGAGGTAAAAACAAATATTGAACACGAGCGAGCGCAGAACGAGCATTGCGGGACTGCCTTAGCTTGGGACGTCGATCGGAGAGCGCTGGTTCACCCGATTGTAGCGTCTCAGATCGCCTATCGCCAATCTGGCGCGGCGCGCGGCGCGGGCGGAGCTTCGTCGGCGGAAATCACCGGATCCAGCAGCCTAGTTCTCGCCACCGCCAACAGATATTTCATATATTCCGCGCCGACAAGCCGTGCGACGGTCATGTCGCTCGCCCAATCTTCGACACGGACACGTTCGCTGACCACCGCAAACGGGTAGAGGGTGACGCCGGGCAGAGCAGCGGAAAGCTCCACCAGCGCGCGCGGCATGTGGTAATTCGAGGTCACGACGATGAGCGAGCCGGCAATGTCGTGCGCCTTGGCCCAGTCCCGCGTTTCGGCGGCGTTGCCAGCGGTGTCGAGCGCCTGGTAGCCCAAATCGACGCAACAGGCGAACAGATCGCGCGGGACAGGCAGGAGCCGTTTGAGATCATAGCCGCGCGTCGATCGGTTGACGCCGGTGATGAGCAGGCGGTGGGCTTGGCCGCGCGCCAGCAGCTCCACAGCCTCTTGCACGCGATACGAGCCGCCGGTCAGCGCCACCACGCCGTCGGCCTTCACGGCCAGCGTCGTCTCGGCGCGTTCGAGCGAGCGCGCGAAGCCGACGAAGCCGACAAGCAGCGCGGCGACGGCGAAACAGAGCGCACAGAGAGCCGCGAGCGAGACGAATCTTGGCAAGGTGAATCTCCTTGGCTGCGATTCTAGCGCACTCGCCTTGGGAGTGGAATCGATCGATCGAGGGAAAATTGCGCCAATGGTGAAGATTTGGTCGGCTCAATGCAGTCCGCGCAAGTGCCGAAACACGATGGCCTGAGACAGGTATCCGGTGAGCAGGGCGATGGCTATCGATATGGCGGCGACGACTGCAAAACCGCGCGGGCCGAGCGCGAAGGTTCCGAACAGGGCCTCGATTTGATCGCCGCCCGGCGTCGCCGTCCAGCGGCGCACGAGGAAGCCGGCCAAGACGAACACCAGAACGGCGCAGCCGCCGCCGAGAACCCCGCCGCGCAGGCCAAGCGCCAGGAAGCGCCGCTGGAACTGGCGCGCAATGTATGTGTCCGCCGCGCCCACGATGTGCAGGACCTCGATAATCTCGCGGTTTCCGACCATGGCGGCGCGCGTGGCGAACGCCACGGCGAGCGTCATGGCGATGACGATCAATACAAAAATCAGCGCCGCGATCGCGACCACTGTTCTCGCCATGGCGCCCAGTCGGTCCACCCACAGGCGGTGATCGTCGAGCGCGGCCGAAGGCGCAGCAACGCTCAGATCGCGGCGGAGCTTTTCGAAATCGGCGCGTTTGGCGGCGTCGAGCTTGACGACGATCATGCGCGGCGCCGGCAATTCGGTCAGATCGAGGCCTTGTCCGAGCCAGGGCGCGAGCAGGGTGTCCGATTGGGCCTTCGAATAGACGCGCACGTCGGCGACGCCTTCGGCGGCGACGAGGACCCCGGCCGCCTTGCGCACGTCGGCTTCGATGTCGCGGCCCGAAACCACGCGCACCTGGACGCTCGCTTCGCGCGCGATCTCGCTGCTCCAGTCCGAGCTCGCATCGGCGACCAAGAGGGCCGCGTCGGCGGCGAGCGCCGCGAGAAAGGTCATGATGGCGATGACGGTGACGAGCGAGCGGCCGGCGATCGAAGAGGTCGGCACCAGCGGCGTTTCGCCCGGGGCCTCGTCAGTTTCCACTGCTGCGCCCTCGCCAGGATGCGCGCTCGGGGTTGCATTTGCGTTGCGTAAGCCTAACCGCATGATTGAAGCGCCTCAGTCGAAGACATGCAGCCGACCGTCGGCGAGGACGAGACGGCGCGCGCTGTCGAATTGATCCATGAGAGCCAAATCATGCGTGGCGATGACCACCGAGGTTCCCGATTTGTGCAGTTCGACGAAAAGCCGCAACAGGCGCCGCGCCAAGCTCGGATCGACGTTGCCGGTGGGCTCGTCGGCGAGCAGCAATTCGGGACGCGCGATCAGCGCCCTTGCTATTGCGACGCGTTGCTTCTCGCCGCCCGACAGCACCGAGGGCAGGAAATATTTGCGTTCGTCGAGACCCACCCAGCGCAACAGCTCGATGACCTCGGCGCGATAGCTCGCCTCCAGGCGCCCCACCACCCGCAGCGGCAGAGCGACATTCTCGTAAAGCGTCAGATGATCGAGCAAACGAAAATCCTGGAACACGACCCCGATACGCCGGCGGATGGCGGTGATGGCGTCCTGGTCGAGCGTCGTGGCGTCCTTGCCGAAGATGGTCATCAACCCGCGCGTTGGTTTCAGCGACAGCAGAATGAGGCGCAGCAGCGTCGTCTTGCCGGCGCCGGATGGGCCGGTGAGGAACTGAAACGATTGCGGCGCGACGGAAAAGCTGAGATCGCGCAGAATCTCCGGTCCCGTTTCGTAGCGCAGACCAACATTCTCGAAGCTCAACAAGGGCGCTGCTCCAAGGGCGCTGCTCCATGACGCGCCGCCCGCGTCGTCCGGCGGCCGGGGAGACTGACATGCGCCAAGGACGGGCGCGACAATAGCGGTTCACGCGTCGTTAACCATAGCAGGGCCCAATGGGAGTCTGACCTGTTTTTTTATGCAGTCAACGCCCGGACGCCGGCCATGCGCAAAGTCGTCGACGCTTACCCCGATCTGGATATCCCTTTCCGCCGCGCGATCGCCGCCGGGGCGCCGCGCGACGATGCGCGAAGGCCGTCTTACGAGCAATCGTGGAGCAAGCCTGCTCGCCACGTTCGACCCGTGGACCGCGCGTCGCGCGGCGCCCGGCCGCGGGCGATCGCCGCCGCCGTCGTAGTTGTCGCCGGCGTCACGGCCATCATCGGACTGCGTGAAAGGATCGTGCGCGTTTGGCCGCCGTCGGCGGCGGTCTATGCGGCGCTGCGCCTGCCGGTCAACCCGATCGGGCTGGAGCTGCGCGGCCTGCATTCTAAAATCGTCATCGAAGGATCGCGCCGGGTGCTGACGATCGAGGGCGAGATCGTCAATCTTCGCCGCGCGGCCAATCTGGCGCCGCCGATCGCGCTCACGGTGCGCGGCGAGGACGGCCAGGCCAAATACGCCTGGACCACGCCGGCGCCCAAATCCAAGCTCGAGGCGGGCGAAAAAATCGCCTTCCGGGCCAGGTTGGCCTCGCCGCCCACGGACGGCGCCGACGTGCTGGCGCGATTCGCGGGGTTGGAGCAGACCGCGCGCTCAAATGAGCGCGGTCATGCCGAATAACGGGCGCTCCGAATTAGCGGCCGCCTGCACGTACGCCGCGCCGCGCTGGATCATTTTGGCGAAATCTTCGGTCCCGACATTGCCGCCGGAGGCGACGACGACGACCGTCTTGCCCGCAAACCTGTCGCGTTCCTGTAACGCGCAAGCGAGAGCGATCGCGCCGCCCGGCTCCAATGCCAGGTTGAAACAGCAGGCGGCGAACGCCATGGCGGCTTCGACCTCCGCATCGGCGGCGGAAAGACCCTCGGCGTGACGTCCATGCAGGATCGGGAAGGTTGCGACGCCTGGGCTCGCCGCCGCCAGCGCGTCGCAGATCGAGCCACTGCGCCGTTCACTGGCGACGATCGCCCCCCAAGCGAGAGAGCGCTGCATATCGTTGAATGAGACCGGCTCCGCGGTGAAGACTTGCGGCGCCTGCGCATAGAGCTCGCCGGTCAAGGCAATGCCGGCGGCAAGGCCGCCGCCGCCGCAAGCAACGACGATGGCGTCCGGCGCGAGGTTTCGGTGCGCCGTTTGTTCATAGATTTCGAGGCCAACCGTGCCTTGTCCGGCGATCGTGCGCGGATCGTCATAGGGATGAATGAGGCGCAAACCCCTGTCCGAAACCACCTTGCGCGCGACGAACTCGCGATCTTCACTCTCCCCATGATAGGTGACCACTTCGGCGCCGAAGCGCCGCGTGCGCGAAATCTTTACCGCGGGCGCGTCGTCCGGCATCACGATGACCGCGGCGGCGTCCAGCGTCTTGCTGGCGTAGGCCACCGCCTGCGCGTGATTGCCCGAAGACAGCGCGACGACGCCGCGCAGCCTCTCCTGTTCGCTCAATTGCAAAATCTGGTTGAAGGCGCCCCGCACTTTGAAAGAGCCGGTAAGCTGGAGGCATTCGGCTTTCAGCAACAGCCGAAATCCGAGCTCCTCGTTCAGCAGCGGCGCTTCGAGCAGCGGCGTCGCCACCACATGGCCGGCGATGCGCGCCGCCGCCGCGCGCACATCCTCGAGGGCAAGCGCCGGCCCGCATTCGCAGTTTCGTTCGACAACAAGCGTCATCTCATGGCTCCCTTGTCACCACGGCGCGTCCTTATTGAGATAATCGAGAAATCGTCCGCTGCTGGAAAGCGTCAGCCCGTCGATCGCAGCGATTATGCCGGCGACGCTCTCCTCGACCGACAGATCGGCGTCGGCGCCGCCCATATCGGTGCGCACCCAGCCCGGGTGGAGGGCGACCGCCGTGATCCCTTCCGGCCTCAGCTCGGCTGCTAGTCCTTGCGCCATCTTGTTCAGGGCGGCCTTGGAGGCGCAGTAGACGATGTGCATGGAAGCGCCTCGCGCCATCGACCCGAGAATGCTGGAGACGATGACGATGCGCGGGTTCTTGGCCTGGCGCAAAGCAGGCAGGAAGGCCTGAACGAGACGCAAAGGCCCCAGCGTATTGACGGAGAACGTGTCCAGCGCCCCCTCGAAATCCATATCGAGCGGCGACTGACGCTGCGGCCCGGCGACGCCGGCGTTGCAGACGAGCACGTCGAGCGGCAAGGCAACGTCGCGCGCCGCCGCGCCGATCGCCGTCTCGTCGCGCACATCGAAAACGAGGGTGCTGAATCCGGCGCCGAAATGGGCGACCTCGGGGGCAAGGCGGGCGCACACGGCTTCGTTGCGCACGGACGCCGTCACATGGTCGCCGCGCGCCGCGACGCGCCGCGCCAACTCGCGTCCGATCCCTCGGTTAGCGCCCGAAACGAGCCAATGCTCGGCCACGGGAATTTCCTTAAGATTGCTCCAACGCAGCGATATATGGGGCGCTCGCCCGCCAAGTCATCGCTCTCGCGCGCAAATCCTCGCCGCATCATTAAAGAGAGTGCGGCAGCGCAACCGAATGAATGTCGGCAAATGGCGCAATCTCCCCTCTCTCCCGCGACGCGGGGGAGAGTTGGAGAGAACGCGCCACGATCGGCGCACTTAATTCCGCATAGGCCTTCATCGCCTCTCGTGCTCGAGCATCTGCTCGACATAGGAGCGCAGCACGGCGTTGATCTTGGTTTGATAGCCCTTGCCCTGACGGCGGAAGAAGTCCAGCACGTCACGATCGATGCGCATGTTGAGCACGGCCTTCGGCTGCGGCAGCTCGGCCGAGGTTTGCGACCAGTCGACCACCATGCCCGCCTCGTCGGGATCGCTGGCGATCGCCGCTTCGATCTCCGCGTCCGTCATCGCGGCGGCGGCTTTCCAATCGCTTCTGCTTTCACCACGCGCCTGCATCGCGCGAAGCTCTTCATCCGTGTATCTGACGATACGCTCTTTCCTCGCCATGACGCGCTCTCCTGAATGAAATGATCCGACGGTTCTCGTCGCGCCATGTCCAGACGACGGTATAAAATTTGCCGCCGATCAGCGCGGTCGTGACGTGCCTCGCCTCGAACCGGTGAACCGACAGGGTCGTGACTGTCGCCCGTCCGTCGAACGGCGCCCCCGCATCCACAAAATCGAGCTTGTGCTTCGCAAGGTTTTTCAGCCGTTTGTCGTCATCCCATCTAACATTCACAGTCTACACGTCTTGTCTATACATTTCAAGAATTCGGCGAAGACTTCACGCCGGCGCCGGCAGCGCCTCGATCTGCGCCAGTCCGGCCCGCACCGCCTGCCGCACCTTCTCGAAGGCGCGCACCTCGATCTGCCGCACGCGCTCGCGCGAGACGCCGAACTCCTCCGACAGACGCTCGAGCGTCACCGGATTATCGGCGAGGCGGCGCGCCTCGAAGATGCGGCGCTCGCGCGGATTGAGCGTCGCGAGCGCGCTGCGCAGGGCGTCGCGTCGGTTGGCGCTCTGCTCCTGCTCGACGAGCAGGCTCTCTTGATCCGAACGCTCATCGACCAGCCAGTCCTGCCACTCGCCCTCGCCCTGCTCGCGCACCGGGACGTTCAGCGAGGCGTCGCCGCCCATGCGGCGGTTCATCTCGATCACGTCCTGCTGCGCGACGCCGAGCCGATGCGCGATCTTGGCGACGTTTTCGGGCTTGAGGTCGCCCTCCTCGAAAGCGGAAATGCGGCTCTTGGCCTTGCGCAGATTGAAGAACAGCTTCTTCTGGCTGGCCGTGGTGCCCATTTTCACGAGCGACCAGGAGCGCAGGATGTATTCTTGAATGGAGGCCCGGATCCACCACATGGCGTAGGTGGCGAGGCGGAAGCCGCGCTCGGGCTCGAAGCGCTTGACCGCCTGCATGAGGCCGACGTTGCCCTCCGAAACGATCTCGCCGACCGGCAGGCCGTAGCCGCGATAACCCATGGCGATCTTGGCGACCAGCCGCAGATGCGAGGTGACGAGCTTTTGCGCCGCTTGCGGGTCCTGGTGCTCGCGCCAGCGCTTGGCGAGCATATATTCTTCTTGCGGCTCCAGCATGGGGAACCGCCTAATTTCGGCGAGATAGCGCGCAAGGCCGCTTTCGCCGGCGACAATGGGAAACGTGTTCGCCATTTTCATTCTCCTTCAGAGGCTCCCGAACGCAGCAAGCCTCCCCGCGCGGCCGCGCGACGCCGACCGCAACCGGTTAATATAGGCCGCTCGGCGCATGGCCGAAAGATGGTTTCATTCAAACCTTTCCGCCACCGACGGCGACTGCCGCGGCGCGGCCGTGCGGACGTTTGCGCCTGTTGCGCCCGCTCTCCTCTCCCGTTAACCGCTATAGGTTCTTTTTCTGTTTCTTCCATTACATCATTCCTAAACGCCAACTGAGTTTTCGCTTCGCTCGGAAATGCTTTAGCTTCGGTTTTCTGTGGAGGCGCTGATTCATGGCCACGACCGAAGCCGTTTTGAACTCAATCGACGCCAATCGCGACGCCGCCGTGGGGCGGCTGTTCGATCTTTTGCGAATCAAATCGGTTTCGACCGATCCCGCATTCGCCGCAGAATGCCGGCGCGCCGCGGATTGGCTCGCCGGAGAGCTGCGCGGCCTCGGCTTTGCCGCCGAGGTGCGCACGACGCCCGGCCATCCGATCGTCGTCGGCCACGCCAAGGCCAAACGCAAGGACGCGCCGCATGTGCTGTTTTACGGCCATTACGACGTGCAGCCGCCCGACCCGCTGGAGCTGTGGACGAGCGAGCCGTTCGCGCCGCGCCTCGCCGAGGGCGAGCAGGGCAAGGAAATCGTCGCGCGCGGCGCGTCGGACGACAAAGGCCAGCTCATGACCTTCCTTGAGGCCTGCCGCGCCTTTAAGGAAAACGGCGGCCTGCCCTGCAACATCACTTTCCTCTTTGAGGGCGAAGAGGAAACCGGCTCGCCCTCGCTGCCCGAGTTCCTCGCCGCCAACAAGGATGAGCTCGCCGCCGACCTGGCGCTTGTTTGCGACACCGGCATGTGGAACGCCGCGACGCCGGCCATCACCGTCATGCTGCGCGGTCTCGTCTTGGAGGAAGCGATCGTCCATGGGCCGAGCCGTGACTTGCACTCGGGCCTGTTCGGCGGTCCGGTGGTCAATCCGATCCACGTGCTTGCGAAAATCATCGCCGACCTTCACGACGCCGATGGGCGCATCGCCATCCCGGGCTTCTACGATGGCGTCGCGGAATTGCCCGAGGACGTCGCCGATCAGTGGCGGGCGCTCGATTTCGACGAAGCGGCCTTCCTGGCCGCCGTCGGGCTCACCGAGGCCACCGGCGAGGCCGGCCGCAGCGTCATGGAGAAAGTTTGGTCACGGCCGAGCTGCGACGTGAACGGCGTCGTCGGCGGTTACACCGGCACGGGATCGAAAACCGTGCTGCCGGCCAAGGCGGGCGCCAAATTCTCGTTCCGCCTCGTCGGCAAGCAGGACCCGGAAGCGATCGTCGAGGCTTTCCGCGCCTTCGTGCGCGAGCGCCTGCCGAGAGACGTTACGGTCGAATTCATCTCGCATGGGGCGTCCGGCGCCATGCAACTGCCGTTCGGTTCGGAGCCGCTGAACCGGGCGCGGCGGGCGCTCCACGCCGAATGGGACAAGGAGGCGGCGCTCATCGGCTGCGGCGGGTCGATTCCGATCGTCGGCGCCTTCAAGCGCGATCTCGGCATGGACGCGCTGATGGTCGGTTTCGCGCTCGCCGACGACTGCATCCATTCCCCCAACGAGAAATACGCGCTCACGTCTTTCCACAAAGGCGCCCGCTCCTGGGCGCGGATTCTGGCGGCGCTGGCGGGATGATTCAATTTCCCGGCTTCGCGTGATGCTGGGTCCGGTTGATCGACTCCAATGGGCGGGACTTCCTTCTCCCGCTTGCGGGAGAAGGTGTCGCGCGAATGCGCGACGGATGAGGGCGATCCCGCGCGCGAGCCTGGCGGCCCTCATCCGACCCTCGCTGACGCGAGGGCCACCTTCTGCCACAAGTGGGAGAAGGATTTGCGCGAGCGGCGCAAAACTTGGGCAAGATATTTTTCGCCGACTCTGATATTGCTTGCCCGCCGTCGTGCATTAAATACCTGAGTCTGCACAGGAAATTCAAACTGATGCGCGACCCTTGAACGATCGCCCTGCTCAAATGCTCGACAGCGTCTACAACAAGCGCATTCTGGAGTTGGCTGCGCACATCCCGCGCCTCGGCCGCTTGCCGAGCCCGGACGCCAGCGCCACCGCCTATTCCAAGCTGTGCGGATCGACGATCACGGTGGATGTGGTGCTGCGCGGCGGCGCAATCGCCGATTTTGCGCACGAGGTGAAGGCTTGCGCGCTCGGCCAGGCCTCCTCGTCCATCGTGGCGCGCCATATCGTCGGCTCGACGCCACGGGAATTGCGCCAGCTACGCGATACGGTGCGGCGGATGCTGAAGGAGAACGGTTTGCCGCCCACCGGCAAATGGGCGGATGTCGCCGTTCTCGAACCGGTGCGCGACTACAAGGCCCGGCACGCTTCGACGCTGCTCATTTTCGACGCGGTGGTCGACGCGCTGGAGAAGATCGACGACGGCCAGGCGACAGAGATACGGTGAGGCTCAACAGCAATCGTCGCCGACCAAGGCGAGGCGGATCATATTGGTCGCGCCCGGCGTGCCGAAGGGCATGCCCGCGACGATGATGACGCGATCGCCCGGCTCGCCGAACCCTTCGCGCGCGCTGTGGACGCAGGCGCGTTTGACCATATCCTCGACATCGCGCGCATCCTGCGTCTCCAGCGCATGCACGCCCCAGGTGAGCGCCAGGCGGCGCGCCGTGTCGCGTTTTGGCGTCAGCGCCAGAATTGGCGACAGCGGCCGCTCCCTGGCAATCCGCAGCGCCGTGGCGCCGGAGGCCGTCCATGCGCAAATCGCTTTGGAGTGAAGCGTTTCGGCGACGTCGCGGGCCGCGACCGCGATGGCGTCGGCGACCGTGGGATTGGGCGCCGCCGCGCGCTGCGCGTTGATGATCTGGCGATAGAGGGCGTCCGTCTCAACCTCCTCGGCGATCCTGCTCATCGTCGCCACCGCCTCCACCGGATATTGACCGGCGGCGCTCTCCGCCGAAAGCATGACGGCGTCGGCGCCTTCAAACACCGCCGTCGCCACGTCGGAAACCTCGGCGCGCGTCGGCATAGGCGCCAGAATCATCGATTCCAGCATCTGCGTCGCGACCACGACAGGCTTGCCGAGACGGCGCGCGCTGCGGGTGATGCGCTTTTGCAAACCCGGCACTTTTTCGAGCGGCACCTCGACGCCGAGGTCGCCGCGCGCCACCATGAGCGCATCGGCCGCTTCGATGACCTCGTCGAGACGGGCGATCGCCTGCGGCTTCTCGATCTTGGCCATCACCAGCGCGCGCCCCGCCGTGGCCTTCTTGACCTCGTGGATATCCTCTGGACGCTGCACAAACGAAATAGCGACCCAATCGACGCCTTCGTTCAGGGCCGCTTCGAGGTCGGCGCGATCCTTCGCCGTCATCGAGGTGATCGGGATTTCGGTATCGGGCAGACTGACGCCCTTGCGGTTCAAAACGCGGCCCGCCACATCGACGACCGCGCACGCCCTGCTCGGCGAGGCTTCGATGACGTGAAGCCGCACCTTGCCGTCGTCGACAAGAATCGAGTCGCCCTGTTTCAGAGCGTTCAAAATCTCGGGATGCGGCAGGTGGACGCGCGTCGCGTCGCCCGGCGCCGGATCGGAATCGAAAACGAAACTGGAGCCCTTGCGCAAATACGCAAAGCCTTCGGCGAAGCCGCCGATGCGGAGCTTGGGGCCTTGCAGATCGGCAAGAATGCCGATCGCGCGCCCGATTTCCGTCTCGATCTGGCGGATCAAGCGCACATAGACGCTCAATCCGGCAACATCCGTGTGGCTCATATTGATGCGGAAGACGTCGGCGCCGGCCCTGTACAGGCTGGTGATGACCGCTTTGTCGACGGTTGCCGGCCCCAGGGTCGCGATGATCTTGACGCGCCGCTGCCTTCTCATATCTCGCCTAATTTCATTGCCTGAAAGCCGTCCGCCGGCTCCCTTGTCATTGCGCTTGCGATGCGGTTGGCTCGGCGAGCTGCACCGTCCAGTTCTTGGCGTCCTGGCCAGTGTCGATCTCGAAAAAACCACTCCGGTCGAAACCGCGCGCGAAACAATCCTCGCGCCCATCGATGCGGAATTCCCGGTCGCGCGTGCACATGAACGCCTTGCCCTTCCATTCGCCGCCCCGCTCGTCCATGGCGTAGACATAGTAGTATCGGGCGGCGAGCGGCCCCCGCAACAAGACCTCGCACGCAGAGGAACGCAAGTTCCACCACCCCTCGCTCAGCCAATTGCGGCCGTCCGTGTAAGCGATGGCGACGCTCACGCGATTGCCGGTATTGTTGCACAGGCGGAAATCCGCCCTGGCCGGGGAAGCAACGCAAACGCAACACCAAAGGCCAATAGCGACGAGCGAACGAAGCATGAGGAAACCACGCGGGCGGAAATGATGGCGACCGCGACGCCCGCACGGCGCTCGCCGCGGCCCGGCCAAAGGCAAACCACGTGCGGACGGCTTTGTCCACCCTAGTGGCCCGCGTCACGTAAAATGAAGGGTGCGCTGGAGGGTGGGTTCGATTTGCGAGCCTGAAGGCTCGCGGTCCAGGGCCGCTCTTGGACCGCGAGCCTTCAGGCTCGCACAAATAAACCCATCAATTTGGCTGACGC
>JACOUB010000042.1 GCA_016178015.1 Methylocystis sp.
ACGCGCTCCAGCTCGTCCATCACCTCGAGCGTGATGAGGTTCATCGAGCGGCCGGGCATGTCCCAGGCAGCGAGCGCGATCCCGTCGGCGCCGGTTTCGAAGCGGAAATTGGAAAGGTTCATCGGATTGCTCCCTGTAAAATCGCGTCCCGCAGTCATACCAACGGCCTTGATCCACGACCCGTCATGCCCGCGCTCGTCGCGGGCATCCACGCCGTGACATCGCGGCGCGTTTCGAGAAGAAGCGCAGCATTTTGTTCTACGTCGCCGCGCAACGTCTCGGCGTGGATGGCCGGGACGAGCCCGGCCATGACGCGAGGGGCGGCGCCATCGCCCAACGCCGCTTGGCCAATCAAATCACACCCTTTCAATCACCGTCGCCGTCCCCATCCCGGCGCCGATGCACAGCGTCACCAGCGCCACGCCCTTGCCGACGCGCTCCAGTTCGTCGAGCGCCGTTCCCACTAGCATGGCGCCGGTCGCGCCGAGCGGATGGCCGAAGGCGATGGCGCCGCCGTTGACGTTGACCTTGGCAGCATCGAGAGCGAAAGCCTGCAAGAAGCGCAACACCACCGCGGAGAAGGCCTCGTTCACTTCGATAAGATCGACGTCGGACATCGACATTTTTGCGCGCGCCAGGAGCTTGTTGGTCACGTCGATCGGGCCGGTGAGCATGAGCGCCGGCTCCGAGCCGATATTGGCGAACGCGCGCACCCGGGCGCGCGGCTTCAGCCCCGCCTTTTTGCCGGCCGCTTTCGAGCCGATCAGCACCGCCGCGGCGCCGTCGACGATGCCCGACGAATTGCCCGCGTGATGCACGTAGGCGAGCTTCTCGACCTCCGGATGCGCCTGGATGGCGACGGCGTCGAAGCCGGCCTGCTCGGCCATGAAGGCGAAGGACGGCTTCAGCGCCGCCAATGACTGCATGTCGGTCGCGGGGCGCATGTGCTCGTCGCGCTCGAGGATGGTCAGTCCGTTCACATCCTTCACCGGCGCGATCGAGCGCGCAAACCGCTTTTCCTCCCAGGCGCGCGCCGCGCGCTGTTGCGACTGCACGGCATAAGCGTCCACATCGTCGCGCGAAAAACCGTATTTCGTGGCGATGAGGTCGGCGGAGACGCCCTGCGGCATGAAGTAGGAGGGAATGGCGATGGCGGGATCGACCGGCCAGGCGCCGCCCGAGGCGCCGATGCCGACGCGGCTCATGCTCTCGACGCCGCCGCCGATCGTCAGATCGTGCTGGCCGGACATGATCTGCGCCGCGGCAAAATTCACCGCGTCCAACCCCGAGGCGCAGAAGCGGTTGATCTGGACGCCCGGCACGTCGCTGCCGTAGCCGGCCGCGAGAGCGGAGGCGCGCGCGATGTCGCCGCCCGCCTCGCCGACGGGATCGACGCAGCCGAGGATGACGTCGTCGACGCCTTGCCCGTCAAGGCGATTGCGCTCCTTGATCGCCTTCAGCACGGTGACGGCGAGTGCGAGCGTCGAGACCTCATGCAACGAACCGTCGATCTTGCCGCGCCCGCGCGGCGTGCGGACGGCGTCGTAGATGTAGGCGTCGGTCATTGGAATTGCTCCTTGAACTCTCCCTCTCCCCGTTTACGGGGAGAGGGCAGGGGTGAGGGGCCAGGGGTAGTTTCCGAAATTCTGCTTCAACCAACGAATTTCGTCGCGTCATCAGCACTCCTGATAATACCCCCAGCCCCTCACCCTAACCCTCTCCCCGTAAACGGGGAGAGGGGATACAGCGCCCCTCTTCAAAACATCTCCGCCGGCAGGCTCATCATCGTGTCGGCGCCCGCGACGATGCGCGCCAGGCGCAAACTCGTCTCGGGGAGCATGCGCTCCATGAAGAATTTCCCTGTCGCGAGCTTGGCGTCCATGCCCGCCGCGACGCCATCGCCGCGCGCCTTTTTCTCGAGCGCCGCCTTGGCGATTTTCAGCCACACATAGCCGAGCGCGACGAGCCCGAAGAGATGCATATAGTCGTAAGAAGCGGCGCCGGCGTTGTCGGGCTTGGCGAGGGCGTTCTGCATCAACCAGACGGTCGCCTTCTGCAAATCGCCGAGCGCCGCCTTCACCGCATCGGCGTAAGGCTGCATCTCGGGACCAGCGCCTTCGCGCGCAATAAAGTCGTTCACTTCGTTGAAGAAGGCCATTGCAGCGCGGCCGCCGTCCTTGGGCAGCTTGCGGGCGACCAGATCGAGCGCCTGAATGCCGTTGGCGCCTTCGTAGATCATGGCGATGCGGGCGTCGCGCACGAATTGCTCCATGCCCCATTCGCCGACATAGCCGTGGCCGCCGAAGACTTGCTGCGCCTTCACCGTGTTCTCGAAGCCGATGTCGGTGAGGACGCCCTTGAGCACCGGCGTCAACAAGCCGAGGCGGTCGTCCGCCGCTTGGCGCGCCGCCGCATCGCCGGAGCGGTGCGCGACGTCGCTGTCGAGGGCCGCCGACAGGACGAGGCCGCGCGCCGCTTCGTTGAACGCCTTGATCTCCAGCAGCGTGCGGCGCACGTCGGGATGCACGATGATCGGATCGGCGGGTTTGCCGGGAGTCTTCGGCCCCGACAGCGAACGGCCTTGCAGGCGCTCCTTGGCGTAGTCGCGGGCGTTCTGATAGGCGACTTCGGACTGCGCCAGGCCCTGAATGGCGACGCCGAGGCGCGCCTCGTTCATCATCACGAACATGGCGGAAAGCCCCTTGTTCGGTTCGCCGATGAGGAAGCCTTTCGCGCCGTCGAAATTCATCACGCAAGTGGCGTTGCCGTGGATGCCCATCTTGTGTTCGAGCGAACCGCACGCGACCTTGTTGCGTTCGCAAAGCGAGCCATCGGGGCCGACGTTCGTCTTCGGCACGATGAACAGCGAAATGCCCTTGACGCCCAAAGGCGCGCCCTCGATGCGGGCGAGCACGAGATGAATGATGTTCTCGGCAAGATCATGTTCGCCGGCGGAGATGAAGATCTTTTGCCCGGTGATGGCGTAGGAGCCGTCGGCTTGCGGCGTCGCCTTGGTGGTGAGCAGGCCGAGGTCGGTGCCGCACTGAGGCTCGGTCAGATTCATGGTGCCGGTCCAGCGGCCGGCCGCCATGTTGGGAGCAAACAGCCGTTTTTGCTCGTCGCTGCCGTGGCGGAGCAAGGCGGCAAGCGCGCCTTGCGTCAGGCCCGTATACATGGCGAAGGCCATATTGGCGGAGGAGGCGAATTCGTTCATCAAGGCGCTGAGCGTGTAAGGCAGTCCTTGCCCGTCATACTCGGGCGGAATAGGCAGGCCGATCCACCCCCCCGCCGCGAAGGCGTCATAGGCTTGCTTAAAACCCTTGGGAGTCGTCACGCTGGCGTCGTCGTGGCGCACGCAGCCCTGGCGATCGCCGGCTTGGTTGAGCGGCTGCAAGACTTCTTCGCAAAGCTTCGCCGCCTCTCCCAACACCTGCTCCAGGACATCGGGCGAAACATCGGCAAAGCCGGGCATGTTTCCGTAGCGCTCGAAATGCAAAACGTCATTCAACAGGAACAGCGCGTCGGCCACCGGGGCCTTGTAACTCGGCATGAAACCTCCTTAGAAAAAGGCGGCGGCAGTCAGGACGGAACGTCCCCTTCAACGCGTCCAACCAAGCAATAGGTAGAGAGCCGCCTGCGAAGGCGCAATAGGGCCGGCAGGCCCAGCCGCCCTCCGATCGGACCAAGCCGTTGCGGAGAGAAGCGATTGCGGTATACGAACGCTGTCCCTGGCCGATGCGACGGCGGGGCCGGTAGCTCAATGGTTAGAGCCGGCCGCTCATAACGGTCTGGTTGCAGGTTCGAGTCCTGCCCGGCCCACCACGCTTCGCCCTTACGGGCTACGCGTGGCGCAGCCATGCGGAGACCGTTAGGCCGAAGCAGTGTCCGGCGTAGCTTGAGCGAAGCGAAAGCGTAGACGGATCGGAGCGGCACGATGTGGTATGTTTACATCATACGCAGCGTGCCCTTTCCAGAACATGAGTACACCGGCGCCACTGCAAATCTGAAGCACCGTATGGCGGATCACAATGCGGGCAAGTCGCCGCATACGGCCAAATTTACGCCGTGGGAGCTGCTCTGGTATTCCGCCTTCCCAGAATAAATACAAAGCATTGGAATTTGAAAAATATTTGAAATCGCACTCTGGCAGAGCATTTGCGAGCAAGAGGCTGAAATAGGACAACATGCAAGCCCGCCGGGCGGACGGGCGAGGCGCACTATCATTCAACAGCCTGCGAGACGCTGTTGAGATCGCCCCGGAAATCCACACCAATTGCCGCACCGAAACCAGCACCGGCATCGGTCGCCTACGCCGCAAGGTCAAAGAGCAAGACTTCGGCCGTCTCGGCCGCGCCCTTGATCTCGATTGCGCCGGCGGTTTCGATTGCCGCGCCGTCGCCGGCGTCGAGTCGGCGGCCGTCGAGCGAAACGGCGCCTTCGGCCACTTGCACCCACGCCGCGCGGCCCGGCTTCACGTCGTGCCGCACAGCGTCCCCCTCGCCCAGAAGCGTGGCGTATAGGTCGAGGTCGCGGCAGATCGTCACCGAGCCGTCGCGGCCGGCGCGAGACGCGACCAGCCGTAATTTTCCCCGCTTTTCGGCGTCGCCGAATGTCTTCTGTTCATAGCTCGGCGCGAGCCCTTTTTGCTCGGGAACGATCCAGATTTGCAGGAAATGGACTGGGTCGGACGGCGAGGCGTTGAACTCGCTGTGGCGAATGCCCGTCCCAGCCGACATCCGCTGCACGTCGCCCGGCTTGATGACCGAGCCCGTCTCGAGGCTGTCCCTATGCGCGAGCGCGCCCTTAAGCACATAAGTGACAATTTCCATGTCGCTGTGGGGATGCGTGGGAAATCCCTCGCCCGGAGCGACGCGGTCGTCGTTGATGACGCGCAAGGGGCCAAACCCCATGTGCTTTGCATCGTAATAATCGCCGAACGAAAAACTGTGCCGGCTGTCGAGCCAACCGAGTTTGGTCCTGCCGCGTTGTTCGGACTTTCTGACGGTCGTCATGATCGGCTCCGATGCGGCGGCGCAGCCAGGGATTGTTCTCGGCTCGATAACGCGAGGGGCGCCTTTGCCGCCTTTGCCATAAGCTGACGCTCCGACGTCATCGGGCATCCTTGTGATAGATTGACGATGTTGGCGGGCCGGCAAGCCATTCTTGTGGTTGACGGCGGCTTTCAGGCCGCGTCGGGCGGTTCCGGCGCGCGCGGACGGGTCGCGAAACTCTGCCAGCAGAGGAGCGCCACGCCCACGAAAATGGCGGCGTCGGCGAGATTGAACACGTAGTTGGCGAGCGGCCCGACCGGTAAGCTCGTGTGGAAGAAGAAGAAATCGGCGACGGCGCCATGCGCGAGGCGGTCGCTGACGTTGCCGAGCGCGCCGCCGGCGATGAGGCCGAGCCCCACGGCGGTCAGGCGGCGCTGCGCGCGCCACAAGCAAAGGAAAATCCCGGCAATGATCGCGAGCTGAACCGCCAGCAGGACGAGACGGGCGAGCTCGCCGCGCGCGGCAAACAGCGAATAGGAAATCCCGAAATTCCAGGACAGAACAATATCAAGAAACGGCGCCACGCGAATGGGCTGATGCGCGCTGATGTCGAACAGCTGCAGCATCCAGAACTTGTGGCCTTGATCGAGCGCCAGGGCGGCCACAAGGGCGACAAGGCCGCAGACGCGTGGGCCGCGCAACACAGACGCCGAGGTCACTGAAACAGTCTCGATCAAGGTTAGGCCGCTGCGCCGGGAGAGCCCCAAGGCCTCCTCTTTCGGTTAGCGCGGCAGGCGCTGTCAATCTGTCTTTGCAATCGACAGCCGCGCCGCAGCGGCTTGATCGCCGATGGACGCCCATGTTATCTGGCCGAGCGCCGCACATGCAGCGAGGCGCCGCCTCGCTGTTCGCCCCGGAGAGGTGGCTGAGTGGTTGAAAGCACCGCACTCGAAATGCGGCATACGGGCAACCGTATCGGGGGTTCGAATCCCTCCCTCTCCGCCAGTCCTTGCACCCCTGACGCTCTCTCCGCCCGTGGGAGAGCGGAAAACCCAAACAGTTCCGGGTTCTTGTCCCGACAGGCTATTGACCGCGCCGCGTTCGGGCCGAGCGTATTTTTCTCCGTTCTCGCCCGTTTCCTCCGAACCTCATGACCGCATGGGTCAAGGTATGAAGTTATAAGTTATTGAAAACGCTCGTATTTTCTGAGCGACAGGAAAGTCGACGAAGAACGGCGACTACCCGAGCGGCGTCAGCGCCACCTCCGGCGTGTAAAAATAATGGCTGCCCCGATCCGTATAAAGGTTGAGCGACAGGTCGCCGAAATCGGATCGCCGATCGAGGCTCGATGGCGCCCGCTGTTTCACATAAAGACTTGTTTATATCTTTATTGCATCCTCGACGCGGCTTTGTTATAGGCGCGCCGGGGCGCTCGAAGCCGGCGCGCCCAACAGGGGAGCGTCATGAACACTCGTTTCAACGATTACGTCGTCGCCGACATCGGCCTCGCCGAATGGGGCCGCAAGGAAATCGCCATCGCCGAAACCGAAATGCCCGGCCTGATGGCGACGCGCGCCGAATATGGCGCGAGCCAGCCCTTGCAGGGCGCGCGCATCGCCGGCTCCCTGCACATGACCATCCAGACGGCGGTGCTGATCCAGACGCTGCAAGCGCTCGGCGCCCAGGTTCGCTGGGCCTCCTGCAACATCTATTCGACGCAAGACCACGCCGCGGCGGCGATCGCTGCGGCCAAGACGCCGGTGTTCGCCAAAAAGGGCGAGAGCCTCGAGGAGTATTGGCAGTACACCCACCGCATCTTCGAGTGGAGCGACGGCGGTTCGCCCAATATGATCCTCGACGACGGCGGCGACGCGACGCTGCTCATTCATCTCGGCCTGCGCGCCGAGAACGGCGACGCCGCCTTCCTCGACAAGGCGGACAATGACGAGGAGGAAGCGCTGTTTGCGGCAATTAAGAAGCGCCTGCACGGCAATCCCGGCTTCTATCGGCGCAACGCCGAGGCGATCAAGGGCGTGACGGAAGAGACGACCACCGGCGTGCATCGGCTCTACATCATGCAGAAGGAAGGCAAGCTCCTGTTCCCGGCGATCAACGTCAACGACTCGGTCACCAAGTCGAAATTCGACAATCTCTATGGCTGCCGCGAGTCGCTGGTCGACGGCATCCGCCGCGGCACCGACGTGATGATGGCCGGCAAAGTGGCCATGGTGGCGGGCTTCGGCGACGTGGGCAAGGGTTCGGCGGCGTCGCTGCGCAACGCCGGCTGCCGCGTGCTGGTCTCAGAAATCGATCCGATCTGCGCTCTGCAAGCGGCGATGGAGGGCTATGAAGTCACCACCATGGACGAGGCGGCGAGCAGAGCCGACATCTTCGTCACCGCCACCGGCAATGTCGACGTCATCACCGTCGACCACATGCGCCGCATGAAGGATCGGGCGATCGTCGCCAACATCGGCCATTTCGACAGCGAAATCCAAGTCGCCGGCCTGCGCAATCTCAAATGGAGCAATGTGAAGCCGCAAGTGGACGAGATCGAATTTCCCGACGGCAAGCGCATCATCCTGTTGTCGGAAGGGCGTCTCGTCAATCTCGGCAACGCCACCGGCCATCCGTCTTTCGTGATGTCGGCGTCGTTCACCAATCAGTCGCTGGCGCAGATCGAATTGTGGACGAAGCAGGGCCAGTACGAAAAAAAAGTCTACACGCTGCCCAAGCGCCTCGACGAGAAGGTCGCTTCGCTCCATCTCGGCAAGATCGGCGTCAAGCTCACCAAATTATCGGCCAAACAAGCAAGCTATCTTGGCTTGCCGCTCGACGGCCCGTTCAAGCCCGACCATTATCGCTACTAAAGGCTTGCGCCGTTCAAAATGAAAGGATCGTCAAACACATAGGATCGTTTCGATTTGCGAGCCTGAAGGCTCGCGGTCCAAGCGCCTCGGAACCTGGACCGCGAGCCTTCAGGCTCGCATCGACGCAGCCTCCAACAAGATCCAAATCCTAGCCTCTTGGTTGAGGCGCCTCACTAGCGCGCTAACGCGGGTCAACAAATCGCCCGGCAAAGTCCCATCGCCGAACCGATCGCGTTCGACCGAGGGCCCTTTTTTCATTCGCGCCGCATTCCTGGACGAAATCGGATTCCCCTTTTGGCAAACGCGTTCTAAATTGGGGTGATTCGGACGGCGCGGCTAAAAAGCGTGCGGACGGCTTACGGCGTTTGTCTAAAGATGCGTCCCTTGCAATCGACCGTGGGGACCGGTTCGCATGCTATTGACGGAAAGACAGGATCGACCCGAAATCGCGCCGGCGTCGCACGCGATCGACGGCGTTTCGCAAAGAGCCGGTTTGGCCGCCCCAGAGGCGACCCAATGAGGCCGCGGCGCAAGCGGACACGCGGCGGCTCCTCGGGCGATTCTCGTTCCGTCTCGTTCCTGTCTCGTTCATTGCCGTCCCCTTCATTGCCGTCCCGTTCGTTCCCGCTGCGGCTGTCGCCGCGCCTCGCCCTCGCGACGGTCGGCGGCGGCGCTCTTCTTCTCGCGCAGGCGGCGCATGCCGAGGTTCCGGCTCGGTTCCTCGCCATGTCCATGACCCGCGATTCTGAATTTTTCAGTTTGGCTCTGAGCGGCGGCCTCGCCTTGTTCGCGACGACCGTCGCGCTCGCCCATCTCGCCGAGCGCCGCACATGGCGGCGGCGCGAGGCGGAGCTGACCTTCGAACTCGAGCGGACGCGCGCCGGATTGGATCGCGCCAAAGTATTCCTTGCCGCCGAACCGCAGATCGTCATCGCCTGGGGCGGCGCGACGAGCGAACCCGAAATCGAAGGCAGCCCCATGCTCGTCGCCGACCCACCGGCGCCGGGCCGAGCGCTGGCTTTTGCAACCTGGCTGGCGCCGCGGACGGCGCAGGAGTTGGAAGCCAAGGTCGAACGATTGCGCCAGCGCGGCGATGGATTCCACATGTCGCTCGCCGGTCTCACGGGCCGTCATTTCGACGCCGAGGGCCGCGCCATCGGCGGCCGTGCGATCTTGCGCATCCGCGAGGTCTCGGGCGACAAGTTGGAGCTTATCGGCTTGCGCGAACGCTATGCGGAAAGCGTGGCCGCCGTGGAGGGTCTCCACGCCATGCTCGAAGCGTTGCCGACCCCCGCCTGGATTCGCGACGCCGAGGGCCGCCTGGTATTCGTCAACACCGTCTATGCGCAAGCCGTCAAAGCCAAGCATCCAGCCGAGGCCATCGAGCGACAACTCGAACTTCTCGATGAGGGTGCGCGCGCCTCTGCCTGCGCCTCGGTCAAGCAGAATGCCGTATGGCGCCAACGCGTGACCGCCATCGTCGCTGGCGCACGGCGCCTGTTTGATGTGATCGAAGCGCCAGGCGCCGGTTGCTCCGCCGCCATCGCCTTCGACCGTTTCGAAATCGAGAAGGTGCGCGCCGATCTCGAACAACAGATGCAATCGCATGCGCGCACATTGGATCATTTGCCCATCGCCGTCGCGATATTCGATCGTGCGCAGCGGCTGGTCTATCGCAATGCCGCTTACAGCCGCCTGTGGCCGCTCGACTCCGCTTTCCTCGATCAGCGGCCGACGGACGCCGAAATCCTCGATCGCCTGCGCGCGGAGATGCGGCTTCCGGTCGAGGCTGACTACAGGGCATGGAAGAGCCGCCTCATGGAGGCCTCTCGTTCGGCAGAGCAGCACGAACATATTTGGCACATGCCCAATGGCCGAACCCTGCGCGTCGTCGTCAATCCCAATCCGCAGGGCGGGGTCACCTACCTTTATGACGATGTGAGCGAACGCTATAAACTCGAGTCGCGCTTCAACGCGCTCGATCGCATGCAACATGAAACCCTCGAGACCCTGCGCGAGGGCGTCGCGGTGTTCGGCACGGATGGCCGGCTGAAGTTCAGCAATCCCGCGTTCGCTGCGCTGTGGCGCCTCGATCAGGCGCTTCTCGATGCGAAGCCGCGTTTCGAGGCGATCGGCGAATTATGCATGAAGCTGCATCACAACGAGACGACATGGAACGACTTGCGCGGGTTTGTGACCGGGCTGCACGACATGCGCACCGGCTTCACCCGCCGCCTCGAGCGCAGCGATGGCGTCGTGCTCGATTGCACGGCGCAGCCGCTGCCCGAGGGCGCAGCGCTGTTGACTTTCGTCGACGTGACGGCGAGCGTCAATGTCGAACGCGCGCTCACCGAGCGCAATCAAGCCCTGCTCGACGCCGAGCGGCTGCGCAACGACTTCGTTCATCATGTGTCGTATGAACTGCGCTCGCCGCTCAACAATATCATCGGCTTCATCCATCTGCTGGGCGAAAAGACGACCGGCGAACTGAACGCCAGGCAGCTCGAATATTTGGGTTATGTGCACAAATCCTCGGCGGCTCTACTTGCGATCATCAACGACATTCTCGATCTCGCCACGATCGACAACGACGCCATGGAGCTCCATCTCGAGGATATCGATGCAGAAAGCACGATGCGCGCGGCGGCCGAGGGCGTGCAGGATCGTCTTGCGGAAAACGCCATCGAGCTGAACATCGTCGCCGCTGGCGACATCGGTTCGTTTCGCGGCGACGCCAAAAGAATTCGCCAGATTTTGTTCAATCTCCTGTCGAACGCTATCGGCTTCTCACGGCCCGGTCAGACCGTCACGCTCGCCGCGTTGCGACGCGGGGACGAAGTCGTCTTCAAGGTCTGCGATCGCGGCCGCGGCATTCCGCCCGAGCTGCTCGAAAAAGCCTTCGAGCGTTTCGAGTCTCATCCCGGCGGTTCGCGCCATCACGGCGTTGGGCTGGGGCTTTCGATCGTGCGGGCCTTGACCGAGTTGCATGGCGGGAAAGTGCTCATCGATTCTGCGCCCGGCGAAGGCACTACGGTCACATGCATTTTTCCCGCCTCCGCTCGCCTATCCAGCGACGCCGGTGCGGCAAAAAATGGAGAGCGCGCACCATGAGCGACGAGGCGATTGCCCGGACGCAGTGGGAAGTCGAGGTTGCCGATGAAGCGGCGACCGCGGCTCTTGCCTTCGATCTCGTTGCGCTGCTCAAAGCCGCCGACCTCGTCACGCTCACCGGCGATCTCGGTTCCGGAAAGACGACATTCGCGCGCGCGCTCCTCCGCGCCGCTACAGGCTGTTCTTGGTTGGAGGCTCCGAGTCCGACCTTTACGCTGATGCAGACATACGAAGGTCGAGACTATCGAATCGTTCACGCCGATCTCTATCGAGTCGAGAGCGAGCGAGAACTCGCCGAACTCGGCTGGGAGGAGGCGACCGAAGACGCGCTGACCCTCGTTGAATGGCCTGAGCGCGCGCCTTGCCTCTTCGGCGGCGACCGGCTCGACGTCCATCTGCGCTTCGTTGCTCCCGAGCGCGGCAATGCCCGCAAGATCACCCTCACCGGCTATGGCGCCTTCGCGTCGCGCCTCGCTGCGTTCACGACGGTGCGAGAATTCTTGCGTAAGGCGGGATGGTACGACGCCGAGCGTGCGTTCCTGCGCGGCGACGCCTCGAGCCGGGCCTACGAGACGTTACAGAGGGCAAACGGCGAACGCGCCATCTTGATGATTTCGCCGCCCCGCCCCGACGGTCCGCCGATACGCTTTGGCAAGTCCTACAGCGCGATCGCCAGACTGGCCGAGAACGTGAGGCCCTTCGTCGCGCTCGCCGACGGCTTGCGCGCTCGCGGACTTTCGGCGCCACGCATTCTCGCCAGCGATCTCGAGACGGGATTGTTGATCATCGAGGATTTGGGTCGTGAACGGGTCGTCGACGATAAAGGTCCGATTGTCGAGCGTTATCTCGAGGCCGTCTGCGTTCTTGCTCACCTGCATGCACAGAATCTGCCGGACGTCTTGCCGATCGAAGGCGCCGACGCGTATCATATTCCTCCTTATGATCTGGATGCGCTCTTGATCGAAGTGGAGCTTCTGGTCGAATGGTACGTCGGCCATATTGCGCATCAGCCGATAACTTCCGGGGCGCGCGCCACCTTCGTCAATCTATGGCGTCACGCCTTGATCGAAATCACCACGGCGCAGCCCACCTGGACGCTGCGCGACTATCACTCGCCCAATTTGCTGTGGCTCAATGATCGCGATGGCCTTGCCCGCATCGGCATCCTCGATTTTCAAGATTGCGTCATGGGTCATCCGGCCTATGACGTCGTCTCGCTCTTGCAAGACGCGCGCGTCACCCTTCCCGACGAATTGGAGATCAAGCTGCTCGGCCATTACGCCCGTTTGCGCCGTGATGGCGACGCCACTTTTGACATGGCCAGACTCGCCAGGACCTATGCGATTCTCGGCGCGCAGCGGGCGACGAAAGTGCTCGGAATCTTTGCTCGCCTCGCCAAGCGCGATCACAAGCCGGAATATCTTACGCATTTGCCGCGCGTCGAAGCCTATTTGAAGAAGGGTCTTCGTCATCCCGCGCTCGCCGACGTCAAGGGCTGGTATGAAACCAATCTCCCCCACCTGTTCCGCGCCGCGACTTGACGATCGCGCCCTTGCGCGCGCGCCTGACGCAGCCATGATCTTCGCCGCTGGGCGCGGCGTGCGCATGCGGCCGTTGACGGACCAAATTCCAAAACCGCTGATCGAGGTGGGCGGGACAACGCTGCTCGATCGCGTTTTGGACAGTCTTGCGCAGGCCGGCGTCGAGACGGCAATCGTCAACGTGCATCATCTCGCCGATCAGATCGAGGCGCATCTCAGCGGCCGCACGCGTCCACGCATCGTCATCTCCGACGAGCGCGATCGGTTGCTCGATCAAGGCGGCGGCATAAAGAAAGTCTTGCCTCTCTTGGGCGATCGGCCGTTCTTCATCTGCAACACCGACGCGTTCTGGATCGGGCCCGAGTCCGACAATCTCGGGCGTCTTACGCGGATTTGGGACGCCGACGCGATGGATGCGGCGCTGCTGCTCGCGCCGACGATCGGCAGCGTCGGCGTCGATTGGGGCGGCGATTTCGACATGGATCGAGACGGCAGGATCGCGCGCCCGCGCGAGAACAACGCGCCTTTCGTCTACACGGGCGTCGGAATCATCAAGCCGCAGCTCTTTTTTGGCGTGGACGACGACGTTTTTCGGCTGGCGCCGTTCTTTTTCGCCGCCGCCGAGCGAGGGCGATTGTTCGGCGCCGTTCTCGACGGCCTCTGGTGTCATGTCGGAACCATGGCGGCCATAAAGGAAGCCGAACGGGCCGTGCGCGCGGCGATGTGACGCCAATGACCTTGCACAAGGACTCGTATATGCCCACACCCGTCATGGCCGGCCTTGTGCCGGCCATCCACGCCGGGACATTGCGAAGCGATGCACGCGGAGCGACAACGTTACGGGACTTTTTCAATTGTCTTGCGGCGTCGCGGCGTGGATGCCCGCGACAAGCGCGGGCATGACGGTGGAGCGCGAGCTTTTGCGGCGAAACGTGTTCTCCATCCCGGCCGGCGTCCCGTTTCTTGCTACTTTTGTGCGAGCCTTGCTGGATGGCGAGATCGTGAGCTCCGTCGCGCGCGCCGGCGGGCCGCTCGAGCTCGCCAAGACGACCATCTATGTGCCGACCCGGCGCTCAGGGCGCGCGCTTGCCGCCGAATTCGCGCACGCGATCGACGCGCCGTCGGCGCTGCTGCCGCGCATCTTGCCGCTCGGCGGTCTGGAAGAACAGGAAACCGCCGCGCTTTTCGAGGCCGGCGCCGACGTGAGCGACGTCGACGACGCGCTGCCGCCCGCCATCGAGGACATCGACCGGCGTCTCATTCTGGCGGAACTTGTGCTGCGTTGGGCGCGCGCCGTGCGTCACGCCATCGTCTCGATCGATTCGACCGGACAGCCCGAACTCGACGCGCGCGAGACGCTGCTCATCGCCGCGTCGCCGGCCAGCGCCTATGCGCTGGCCGGCGATCTTGGCGCGCTCATCGATGAATTCATCATCGAGAACGTCGATTGGAGCAAGCTCGATCGCTTGACTGACGGGTCGTATGACAAATTCTGGGCGATCACGACGCATTTTCTGTCGATTGCCTTGAAGGATTGGCCGCGCATTTTGGCCGAGCGCGGTCGCATCGACGGCGCGGCGCGCCAAGTGGCGCTCATCGAGGCGCAGATGTCACGCCTTAACGACGATGCGGCGAACGCTCCGGTGATCGCCATCGGTTCGACCGGCGCCAATGCAGCGACGGCCAAACTGCTCGGCGCGATCGCGCGCTGCGAGCGCGGCGCGGTGGTGCTGCCCGGCCTCGACCAAGACCTGGATGAAGAGGCGTGGCGGCGCATCGGCTATGCCAGCGACGACGACGGCGAACCGGCGTTCACGCATCCGCAAGCGGCATTGAAGCGATTGCTGTCCGTATTGGGCGTCGTTCGCGACGACGTGCGCGCGCTCGGCGCGCCGGCGGCCGAGCTCCGCGACCGCGTTGCGCTCGCCGCACAAGCCTTACGCCCAGCCGATACGACGGACCAGTGGCGCGACTATCGCGCTTCGCATGGCGCGCGCTTTACAGCCGCGCTGCACGGCGTGACCTTCGTCGAGGCCGCCGACGAGCGCGAGGAAGCGCTGGCGTTGGCGCTGCTGATGCGAGAGGCGCTGGAGACGCAAGGCCATACCGCCGCGCTGATCACGCCCGATCGCGACATCGCGCGACGCGTCGCCGCCGAGCTCGCGCGCTGGGAAATAGAGATCGACGATTCCGGCGGCAGGCCGCTCGGCGCGACGCCTATCGGCTCTCTCGCCCGGCTGATCGCGCAGGCGGCGGAAGGCGGCTTGTCGGCGGTCGATGTCGCCGCGCTGCTGGCCCATCCTCGCACGCGCCTCGGTTTTGCGCGCGAGGAAATCGCTCGATTGAGGCCGCTCGCCGAAATCGGCGTGCTCCGGGTCATTGGGCGCGGCGCGAGCGGCTGGGCGGCGATGGCGGCGCCTGCTCGCGAACTCGCGCAAGATCCGCACGCCCACCCCGCGGCTCGCCGCATTGGCGACGATGATTGGGCCGCCATCGAGACTCTGTTGCTTCGCGTCGATCGCGCCATGGCGCCGCTCATCGCGATGTCCGGCGCGACTTTGCTCACTGAGCGCGTGCGGGCGCATGGCGATTGCCTCGAGGCAATCGTCGCGGGACCTTTGGACAGCGTGAACGCGCCGGGCGAGGGCGTCGAACAATTGCTGCTCCTCTTCGACAAGCTCGCCGGCGCGCAAAGCTCTCTCGCTTTCGACGCAGGCGCCTATGCGTCGCTCTTCGACCGGCTGGCGTTCGAAACGAACGTTTACGGCCCGCGCCGCGCGCATCCGCGCCTGAAAATTTTGGGTCTCCTGGAAGCACGCCTGCTCGAGGCCGATCTCGTGCTGCTCGCCGGTCTCGACGAGACGATCTGGCCGCCGCCGGCCGAGACTGGCGCCTTTCTCAACCGTTCGATGCGCCGTCAGCTCGGCCTGTCGCCGCCGGAGCGCCGCATCGGTCAGACGGCGCATGATTTTGCCATCGCCTTCGGGGCGGGCGCGGTCGTTTTGAGCAGAGCAAAGAAACGCGGCGGCGCGCCGACGGTCCCGTCGCGCTTCGTGACGCGGCTCGCGGCGCTGGCGGGCGAGGCATACGCTGCGTGCAAGACCCGAGGCGACCAGGCATTGGCGCTGGCGCGTGCGCTCGATTCCCCGCGGGAGAGCAAAAACATCGAGCGGCCCCTGCCGCGTCCGCCGGTGAGCTTGCGTCCCGACAGACTGAGCGTGACGCGTATCGAGACGTTGCGTCGCGATCCTTACGCAATCTACGCAGAGTACATTTTGCGGCTCATTCCGCTGACGCCGCTCGGCGCGGAAAAGGGCGCACGCGAAATCGGCACGGCGGTGCATGCCGCTCTCGCCGACTTCGCCCGCGCCCATCCGCGCCGTCCGTTGCCCGTCGACGCGCGCGATTGGCTGATCGCATCGGCGCGCAAGACTCTCGACGGCTTTCTGGGCGATCCCGCGTTTCTCGCCTTCGAGTGGCCGCGCATTGAAGCGGGCCTCGATCATGCGCTCAGCTTCGAGCGCCAGCGCCGCGATCAGGGCGTCGAGATTTTCGTCGAACAGCGCGGCGCGTGGCGTTTTCCCTTAAGCGATGGCGGCGACTTTCTGCTCAGCGGCGTCGCCGACCGAATCGAAATCAACAAAAGCGGCGCGGCCGTCGTTTTCGATTACAAGACGGGAGCGCCGCCGACGCGCGCTCAAGTCGGCGCTGGTTTCGCGCCGCAACTGACGTTGGAGGCGGCGATGATCGAAGCGGGCGCCTTCGAGCCGATCGGCAAACGTGAGGTGGAGAGCGCCGCCTATGTGCGCATCGGCGGCGGCGACGGCGGCGAGACGCTGTGGCTCGAGTGGAAGGAGAGGAGCTTGGCCGCGGTCGTCGATGACCATCGCCGCCAGTTGCGGGCGCTGCTCGATCAATTCCGCGATCCAAACACGCCCTACGCGTCGCGCCCCTTTGTCGAATTCGCATCGCGTTTTTCGGATTACGACCATCTCGCCCGCGTCAAGGAATGGTCGCGCGACGGCGGGGGCGAGGCCGAATGAGCGCGCGCCGCCCCATCGCCAAGGACACCCGCGACAAGCAACGGATCGCCTCCGACCCGAAGCTTTCCGCCTGGGTTTCGGCGCACGCGGGCGCAGGCAAGACGCATGTGCTGGCGAGCCGCGTCGTGCGGCTGTTGCTTTCCCGCGTGCCGCCGTCCCGCATTCTGTGCCTCACCTACACCAAGGCGGCCGCCGCCAATATGGCGGCGCGCATCTTCGATATTTTGGCGAAATGGTCGCTTCTCGATGATGAGAGTCTTGCCAAAGCAATCGTCGCCACCGGCGCCGGGCCGCCCAGTGCGGGCGATCTCGTGTTCGCGCGCCGCCTCTTCGCGCGCACCGTGGAGACGCCCGGAGGCCTGAAGATCCAGACCATCCACGCCTTCTGCGAGCGCGTGCTGCATCTCTTTCCTTTTGAGGCCAATGTCGCCGCAAGCTTTCGCGTTCTCGAGGAGATGGAGCGCGTCGAGCTTTTAGCGCGCGCGCGGCGTCAGACCCTGGAGCGCGCCGTCTGCGACGCGGGCGAATTGCATGCCGCGCTGGGCTATGTGGCGCAGCTGACGTCGCTCGGCGGCTTCGACGAGCTGATCCGCGAATTGCTTTGCCATAGAGAAAGTCTGCGCGGCTTTGCGTCACGCGAAGATTACGCCGCCGATTTGCGCGCGGCGCTGGAGCTTGGCGAGGGCGAAATCCTCGCGACGATCGAGCGCGAGATCATCGAGGGGGGCATTGCGCATTGGCAATGGCTGGCGCTCGCCGCTTGCCTGCGGCAAGGCGGAGCCAATGACGCAAGACTGGCGGATCGGCTGCAACAGGCCGCGTCGCTGGCGCCGCACCCTTCCTGCATCGACGCCTATCTCGCCGTCTTCTTCACGCAGAAAGGCGCGCCGCGCGGCGACGGCGATGTAAAGATCATTTCCAAGAACCTGCAAAAGAAGGAGCCGTTGCTGCTGGCGCGTCTCGAAAATGAGCGCGACCGCCTGGCTCGCCTGCTCGACAAACGCAAGGGGCTCGCCGCGTTCGAGCGCTCGCTCGCGCTGGCGGCCATAGGCGATGCGATTCTGTCTGGTTATGAACACATGAAGAGCAATCGCGGTCTCTATGATTTCGACGATCTTATCGAGCGCACGCGCAATCTGTTGCAGCGTTCGAGCCCCTCCTGGGTGCTCTACAAACTCGACCAGGCAATCGACCACATTCTGGTCGACGAAGCCCAGGACACCAGCGCCGCGCAATGGGACATATTGGCGACGCTTGCTGACGAATTCTGCGCCGGCGCCGGCAAGCAAACGCGCACGCTGTTCGCCGTGGGCGACGAGAAGCAGTCGATCTTCTCCTTCCAGGGCGCGGCGCCGGAAAAATTTGATCGCATGCGCCGTGAGTTCGCGGGCGCGTTCCGGCAAGTCGAGCACGATTTCCAACATGTTCGATTGACGCGCTCGTTTCGCTCCGTTCCCGATGTTTTGAACGCGATCGACGCGGTTTTCAAAGCGGGCGACAATCGTCGCGGCCTCAGCGCCGACCCCGCCGAGCCGGCGCCCGAGCACGAGGCTTGGAAAGCCGATGTTGCAGGCCTCGTGGAAATCTGGGACCTCATCGGCGCCGACCGCGTCGAGCCGCCTCGAGATTGGCGTCTGCCGCTCGATTATGTCGGCGACGCCAATCCGGCGTCGACGCTCGCCCGCAAGATCGCCCGCAAAATCAAGGCGCTGCTGGCGCGCGCCAGCGGCGAATGCGTGGAAGATTGTGGCGCGTTGCGCGCCATAGAGCCTGGCGACATCATGATCTTGGTGCGCAAGCGCGACGCTTTCTTCGAGGCGATGATCCGCGCGCTCAAGGGCGAGCATATTGCCGTCGCCGGCGCCGATCGCCTCGATCTTACCGGCCATATCGCGGTGATGGACCTCGTGGCGGCGGGCCGCGCCGCGCTGCTTGGCGCCGACGATCTGACGCTCGCCACCGTTCTCAAGTCGCCGCTCGTCGGCCTTACCGACGACGATCTCATCGAACTGGCGCCGAAACGCCAAGGCTCTCTTTACAATGCTCTGGCGAATTCGTCCGCGCCTGCTCATCAAGCCGCCGCCGCGCAAATCGCCGGTTGGACCCGCAACGCGAGCGTTCTCGCGCCGTTCGATTTCTACAGCCTGATCCTTGGGCCCGAGGGCGGACGCGCGAAATTCGTGGCCCGGCTCGGCGCCGAGGCCAATGACGCGCTTGACGAATTCCTGCGTCTCGCCTTGGCCTTCGAGCGCGAGCAGGCGCCATCGCTCACCGTCTTTCTGGACAGTGTCGAAGACCTCGACATTCCCGTCAAACGCGACATGGAAGGGGCAAGCGGCGCCGTGCGCGTGATGACGGTCCACGCGGCGAAAGGGCTCGAGGCGAAGATCGTTTTCCTGCCCGATACGTGCGGCGCGCCGTCGGGCCGCCACGATCCGCAGATTTTTGCGCTCGGCGGCGAAGCCGCCCCGGCGCTGGCCTGGTCCATGAACATGGGCGCCGATCCGCCCGCGATCGCGCGCGCCAGGGACAGGCTACGCGAAGCGGCGCGCGACGAGCACCGCCGGCTGCTCTATGTCGCGCTGACGCGCGCCGAGGAGCGGCTCTATGTGGCGGGATTTCATGGGCCCAAGGGGTCGGCGAGCGGGTGCTGGTACGAGATGATCCGCGACGCGTTGGAGTCGTCTTGTTTGAGCTTCGACGATCCCGAGAATCCCGGCGCACGCATCCTGCGGCGCGGCGCGGGCGTCCCCGAGCGCCTCTCCGCGCCCCCGGCCCAAGCGCTGGCGTCGCTCGACATTCCAGCTTTTGCCCGCGCGCCCGCCGCCAAGGAGTTCGCTCCGGCGCCGCCGTTGCGTCCCTCCACGGCGCTCGCTTGGGCCGACGCGCCGCCCGCGGACGCAGCCGCCGCGCCGACGCGGCCAGAAAGCGAGCGGCTGCTCGTCGGGCGGCTGACCCACGCGCTGCTCCAGCATCTGCCGCAGGCCGCGCCCGCGCGCCGCATGCAGGCGGCCATGCGCTTTCTCGAGGCGCGCGCGCCGCACCTCGAAGAATTGCGGCGCGCGGGCATTGCTCGCGCGGCGATCGGCGTGATCGAGGAGGCGTCGCTTGCGCCGTTGTTCGGCCCGCGCTCGGCGCCGGAGATCGAGATCGTCGCGCGCCTGCCTGCGGCGCGCGGCGAAATCGCGGTTCAAGGGCGCATCGATCGGCTGGCCGAGACGGAACGGGACGTCTTCGTCGCCGATTTCAAGACCGGCGGGCCGCGCCCCGACGGCGCCGCGCCGGAGCAGTTGCGCCAACTCGCGATCTACCGCGCCGCCGTGGCGCCGCTCTACCCGGGCAAGACCATCCGCGCGATCTTGATCTGGACGCAAATTGCCAAGGTCTTCGAGCCGGATGCAAACGCGCTCGACACGGCGTTGGCGGAGATTCTGAAGACGGCCTGAGCGCGGGTCGCGGCGCCGCATGGGCTCTATCTCGTCGCGGTGCGCCCGCAAGGCGTAGCGCAAATTTCCGCACTGGAGGCGAGCGAAGCTCACGCCCGTCATCCTCGCAATGCGCGATCATAGGCGTCCGTCCCGAAGACATCGCGCGCCGCTTGCTCGGCGCCAGGGCGCGCCGAGCCATGTCCGGCCGAACGCATCAGCGCATAGAGCCGATCCGCCGCATCGGCGGCGGGGCGGTTGAGGCCCGCGCCGGCAAAGCGCAAAAAACCGGGGTCGCTGCGGCGCCGGCCGCTCGCATCGAGCAAAAGATCGCCGGTCAGCGCGAGCGCAATGACATCCGCCTCGGCGTCCAGCCGATCGGGGCGCGACAGTCGCTCGGCGACGGCGCCGACATTGGCGCGATCGCTCACGAAACGTGAGGCCGCATCCAGGGCGCGAACGAGCCGGCTCGCGGTCTCGTTTTCCCAAAGGAGCGATTGCTCGGGCAGCACGAGCAGTTTTTCCGGCATCGCCGGCATGAATTCGCTGCCGAACGCGACGATGACGCCCTTGCCCTGGCTCGCGGCGATCGAATTCCAGGGGCTTCCAACGCAAAAGCCGTCGATCAGGCCGCGCTCCATGTAAGCGATCATCAACGGCGGCGGCACGACGGCGACGGCGAGGTCGTGATCGGGGTCGAGGCGGCCCATCTCGAAGAACCGGCGCAGCATGTAGGTGTGGCTGGAGATCGCGAAGACGCTGGCGAAAGCCGGAGCCTCGACGCCGCGCGCGCGCCGCGCCTTCACCGCCGCGCCGAGGGCGGCCGCCGCGTGCGACGCGTCGTCCGTCGCGCTCGGGTTGGCCTTGCTCATCTCCTCCCACAGCTGCGGCGAGACGGTGATCGCGTTGCCGTTGACGTTGAGGACGAAGGGCGCCCGCAACGCTAGCCCGGGATTGCCGACGCCGAGACTGGTGGCGATGGCGAGCGGCGCCAGAAAATGCGCCGCATGCAAGTCGCCGATGAGCAATTTGTCGCGCAAATTCGCCCACGAGACGTCGCGCCACAAACGCAGCGCGAGACCCTCACCCTCGGCGAAGCCGAAATCGGCGGCGACGATCAGCGAGGCCGCGTCGGCGAGCGGCAAATAACCGATGGCGAGTTCGATCATCTGGAGCAGCTCCTCATCGCATCAAGTCATCGGCGTCGACGATCGCGCGCGCGATATCGACGATGCGCTTGTTGTGGTTCATCGCCGAACGTCGGAGCAGCGCATAGGCGGCGGGCTCGTCGAGATTCTTATTGCGCATCAAAATGGCTTTTGCGCGGTCGACCAGGCGGCGCTCGTCCAGCGCGTTCTTGGCCTCGGCGAGTTCGGATTCGAGCCGTGCGAAGGCATGGAAGCGGGTGACGCACAATTCGACAACATGTTTGACCCGGCTTTTCTCGAGGCCGTCGACAATGTAAGCGGAAACGCCCGCCGCGATGGCGGCGCGCGTCTGCTCGCTGTCCGATCGATCAACGAACATGGTGATCGGACGCTTCACCAGGCGGCTCACCTGAAACATCTGCTCCAGCGCGTCGCGCTGCGGATTGGCGAGATCGATGATGATGACGTCCGGGTCGAGTGTCTTGATGCGCTCCATCAGGCCGAACGCCGTGTCGAGCCGCACGACATTGGCGAAGCCCGCCTCGCGCAGGCCATCCTCGATGATGGCGGCGCGCGCCGAGCTCTCGTCCACGAGCAGGATGGTGAGCGTAAAATCCATAATTTTTCGCAAAGCGCAGCCACTGGTTTGATGCGAGCCGCGCGCCGATGCAGTTGGTATTACTAAGACAACGAATCCGCAATGATCGATCAAGCTTTTGCCTGAAGCGCCGAAATGCGCGCGGCAAGGCGAAGCCAATCAAGTTTAGCCCCTGTCCCGAAATGTCGCCGGCCGACACCCGGTCCGCCGGCAAGAAAACCCGCCGGCGACCGGCCAGCAGCCCTCGCGCCGCATAGGGCGCCCGCTGCGACGATCGAGCTTTGCGCTTCCGCCGCCGTCGCATCCAGAATTGAACTCGACTTTGCGCCGCAAGCGAGACTAGACTGAATTCACGGCGCGCTCTGTGCGGCAGCGCACCTTCGTTTTCGAAAAATTGTTGTCTGCTCGGCGCGTTGAATGCGGAGGATGCATGAGGCCCGCTATTTTCTCCCGAAGCGTCGCCTTGTTCTCGATTTTCGTCCTCGCGGCGTCGAGCGCTTGTGACCTTCGCGCACGTTTCGGCGCGCAATTGGCGATCGCATCCGGAGTTCTCGCGGCGCCCTCCCGAGCGGAGGCGCAAAACCCCACCCCTAAGAGCGCCGGGCAATTTTCCGAAAACGACCTGCCGGCAAATCGCGACAGCGCCGTCCTGCTGACGGTTCCTGCGCCCGGGCGCTATGCGGTTCGCGCGCGCAGCGCTTCCGGCGTCGCCATTCAGCTCGTCGACATGATTGCGGGTCCTTCGGAGATCGCCGGCGCCGCAGGCCTGCGCGACGGGCGGCTCGACCTGCTGCTCGACAAGGGCGTCTACAAGCTGCGCGTCTTCGGGGCGAAGGGCGCGGCGGGAAAAGTCAAGCTTTCGGCCGAGCCCTTCCAGGAACTCGAAACGCAACGCACAAGCCTCGCGCCCGGCCAGAAATATGGGGGCGAACTCGGCGACCTCGCCCAGCGATCCTATTTCGTCGACGTAGGCCCCGCAGGCCAACTTGCAGTGGAGGCGGTCGGCCGCGTCTTGCAGGATCTGCGCCTGTGGCGCGTTGGCGGCGAACTCGTCGATCTCGCGCCCCAGAAGCGAACGATCGAACCCAAGCCCGGCCATTCGGCGAGCCGCCTCAGGCTCGAGGGCGCCGTCGAGCCGGGGCGATATGTTGCGACGGCCTATGGCGGCGAACCGCTGGTGTGGCCGGAGGGAAGCGCCGCGCAACCCTTTCTCTTGCGTCTCGTGGCGCCTTCCTCCCTTGCCGCCGGCGTCGTCGAAGGCGTCATCGGCCCGTTTGGCTCGGCGCGCTTCGAAGCGCCGGCCAGTTATGATGCGTTCCTGCTGGAATTGCCGCAGCCCGTCACGGCGCGGCTCGAAGCGAAGCGAGGACGCGCCGCCACGAGTTCCGCAACGATCGCCAAGACCAATCGCGAGCCGATCGCCGTTGTGACGGCGCCGGCAAATGGCAAGGACCCCGCCATTGTCGAAGTCTCCGGCTTCGAAGGCCAAACGTTCCAACTGCGCGCGTTGCGTTCGGCGAGCCGGCTCACATTCGAAGGCTCCGGCCCGCATCTCGTCGCCGTTGATGTCGCCGGCGAAGGCGAGGACGAAATTCCTGCAACTGCGCTGCTGGCGCGGATGGAAAAAGACGCAACGCGCGTCATCGCCGCCGATGCGCCGCGGATCGCCCCGGGCCGCGCCTGGCGGCGCAAGTTCAATCTGCGCGGACCGAGTTCTTTGCTGTTCGAAGCGACCGCCAGCGGCCCCATCGCCATCGCCACGCAAGGACCGCGGGTGCGGGCGGCGATCGAACCCGTGTTCGGATCGCTGGCGCCGCGCGCCGACGGGCGCCAGCCCACGCAATATGATTTGCAAGCGGGTTTTTACGTTCTGTCGTTGGAGCCGATCGACGGCGCGGTCGGCGTTCTCGACGTAACGCTCGGTCAACCCGGCCTCGTTCCCGAAATCGCGCCGCCTGCCCCGCCACGCTCGATCCTATCGTTTGGCGAACAGCCGATCGACAAAAGCGCGTCCTACGCCATCATCGTCAACAGCGCGCCGAACTCGCTGTTGACGGGGCCGCGAACGATTGCTCTGCCCGCCGACCTCGAGCAAGCGCCCTTGCCGCTTTGGCAAGAGGCTGCCGCTGAAATTTCGGTCCCCGTGCGCGCGCCGCAAGCGGGAAAGCTCGTGGCGCACGACGCGAAAGGCGCAAACGTTCCCCTGACATTGGCGGACGAAAGATTGGAAAACAACCTGCGCTTCGCCACGCTGCGCATACAAGCGACAGGGCAAGCCCGCGCGCTCGGCGTCGTGTTCGTCGCAGACGCCACCGCCCCACCACCGGAAGAAAACGCGCGCGAAGCGATACGGGAGCGCTCATTGCCCACAATCGCGGTCTCGCGTCCGCATTTCTTCGATCTCGCGCGTAACGAGCGGCGCGAATTTCGTTTCGATGCGCCCCAGGGCGGCCTGTATCGCATCGAGACGCTCGGAAGGCTGCAGACGAGCCTCGCCGTAGGCACGAATGTCTCGCCTCGCTTCGGCGAAGCGTCCGGCAACGGCCCCGGCCACAACGGCCTCGCAACGACTTATTTGCGCGCCGGTTCCTATCGCGTCGCCGTCTCCGCCAACGAGTCTGCCGGCCATCTCGGCCTTTCCGTCACGCCCGCGGCGTTGCAAACCACCGCGAAGCTCTCCAGCGAAGGCAGCGCGCGCGCGTCTCTGGCGGGCGGACGCGGCGCAATCGTGCCCATAGAGATCGCCAACGACGGACTTTATCGAATAGATCTGCAGGGCCTCGGGAGACAATGGCGCGCGCGTCTCGAAGACGCAGACGGCTGGCCATTGACGACGCCGGGAAAGCTCACGCGGCTCGTGCGGCGTTTCGAAAAGGGCGGTTATCGTCTCGTCGTCCTGCCGGAGGATGTCGAGGCGCGCATGGTGGCGCGCTTGCGCCCCATCGCCAAGCCGTCGGCGCTCGAGGGGCATGGCCCGCATCCCCTGCCGTTCGAGCGCGCGCAAAAGCTGCAATGGCGCGAACCGCAGGCCAAGGGCGCTCCGCGAACGCCCGATGTCTGGCGATTCTCGTTGCAAGGCGACGCCGATGTCGAAATCGACATCAGCGAAGGCATGATCGCCGAACTCATCAAGAACGGGGGGGACAATGTCGGCAAATTCGCCGCAGGGCGAAAATTTGCCGGCAAGCTCGGCCCGGGAGATTACGCCGTCGAAGCGCGCAGCCTCGCGCATGACGATCGGCTCGATTACGAAGTCAGCCTGACGGCGAAGGAGTTGCAGCCGGGCGCGCCGCGCTTCGTCGATCTTCCGGCCACTTTAGCTTTCGCGACGAGCGCCGACCGCATCGTCGATCTCACGAGCTTCGGCGACCGCGAACTCGTCGGCGTTTTGAAGGATGCGAACGGCGCCGTGGTCGAATGGCTGGAGGGACGCGCCGACGACTGGAATATCGCGTTGTCGCGACGCTTGCCTGCCGGCCGCTACACGCTCGAGCTCAACGAGCTGAGCGGCAAGCCCGGCTCCGCCGGTCAGCCCGTCGAAAGCGCGGAGTCGAGCGAAGATGGCGAGACTTCGCCATCTGAAGAAGCGTCCCAAGCAGCAAGCGACGCGCAAGCGGCGGAAGCAGCCGAAACCGCCGACGAGGCCGTCGCCGCCCGTGACGCTCGCCGCCGGCGCCAGCGCGCTGTTCGGTTTTGAGGCGACGCGAGCGGGCGACATCGGCATTGGTTTGCGATCGGAGCCCGACCGCGCCAGCCTGCAGCTGTTCGATTCTGGCGGCAAACTGCTCGGCGAAGGCCTCGCGCAAACCGCGCGTCTTTCGCCGGGCCGCTATCTCGTGGAGGCGCGCGCGCCAACGGACGCGCCGCTGAGCGTTGTGCGCTTGGCCATCATCGGCCTGTCGCCGCCGCCCGCCGGTCCGCCGTCGGAAGTGGCAGCGGAGTTTCTCGAAAAGGCTGGATTGAAAAAAACCAAAACACGATGAAGGCAAAAACCTCGAGGCGCGGCGATGAAGCGATTTTTGTTGGCGTTTTCTCTGACCATGGCGGGACTTGCCCTGTCGTTTCCGCTCTATGCGGAGGCGCCAGCCACGGCGCCTTTCGATCAATTGCGACGCGCCGACGGAGCGCGCGTCGTTCCGGAGAAATTCCTGCGCAGCTGGGATCCGATCACCATCTTTTTTGAGGCTGACAGCGGCCCGAAGGCGGGCGGGCCGGAGGATGCGCCCCAAAAATTCGCGACCCTCTCTCCCGAGCCCGCCGGCGAATGGCGATGGGTCGGCGCGCGCGCCTTGCAGTTTCGTCCGGCCGAACCATGGAAGCCGCTGCAACGAGTGACGGTCAAGATGCCCAGCGTCGCGACGCGCCTCGTTGCTCTGCTGCCGACGCCGTCTTCCACAGCTCCGGCGGACGGCGCCGATCCCGTCGCCGACCTCGACCAGATCGTCCTGACCTTTCCAGAACCGGTCGACGTGACAGCGCTGGCGCGTCTCGCATCGATCGAATTGCGTCCGGCGCCCGGCATTTCGCCGCAAGGCGGCCAGACGCTCACCGCCGCCGATTACGACGTTCGTCCGCTGGAGCGCGCCGAGCGCAGCGCCGCCCAGACCTATGTCGTCAGGTTGCGCGAAGCCATTCGCGATGGACGCGTCGCCATCCTCCGCTTGAAACTCGCGGACGAGCCGGGCTTGGACGACGAGACGTTCGAACTTCGGGTTCGCACTGCGACGCCCTTCGCAGTCACTGAGGCGAGTTGCGGGCGCGGCTGGAACGGCGACAAGCTCGACGACGTGCTGCGCTGCGCCTCCAGCGGCTCCCTTGCTTCTTCGGAAGGCGAAGAGGAAGGCGCCGCTCCAACCTACCAGCCGGCCAATCGCCGTCGACTCACGCTGACATTTTCGGCAGCCCCGGAACAACTCGACATTTTGGGCGCGCGCGAAGCGCTGCGCATTTCGCCGCCGGTCGACGATCTCAGCGTCGAAATCGATCGCCAGCGCCTTAAGATTTTCGGCAAGTTTCTGTCCGATCGCGTCTACGAGTTGTCCATTGCGCCGGGCGCTCTCAAAGATGTACGCAAACGGCCGATGGCGACGCGCTTTACCCAACGCTTCGCCTTCGATCGCGACAAGCCTGCGCTCGCCTTCGATGCGGCGTCGGGAATTGTCGAACGCTTCGGCCCGCAGCTTTTGCCGCTGCGGGGACGCGACTATGACCACGCCGACATTCGCATCCACGCCATCGATCCGCTGTCGCGCGACTTCTGGCCGTTCCCTGACAGTGGCGTCGAGACGGAAGACGCGGCGGCGCCGCCGCTGCCCGGCAACGAGCCCAAGCACTGGAACGAGGCCGCGGC
>JACOUB010000040.1 GCA_016178015.1 Methylocystis sp.
CGTTCTCGGGGCGCCCCGTCAGCTGCTGCGTCGGCTTCGCGAGATCATGGCGGAGCCGGTGAGCGCCCAGGCGCGGCTCGACAAGATCGTGGTGCAGATCGCCGCCAACATGGTGGCGGAAGTCTGTTCGGTCTATGTGCAGCGCGCCGATCAGCGACTGGAGCTCTACGCCACGGAAGGTCTCAATCCCAAGGCGGTGCACCTGACCACCCTGCACGCCGGGGAAGGACTCGTCGGCTTGATCGCCCAGCGCGCCGAACCCTTGTCTTTGTCTGAGGCTCAGGAGCATCCGGCCTTCTTGTACAAGCCGGAGACGGGCGAGGAAATCTACCATTCTTTTCTCGGCGTTCCGATTCTGCGCGGCGGCAATACGCTCGGCGTGCTCGTCGTGCAGAACAAGGTGCGGCGGACCTATTCCGAAGAAGAGATCGAGGCGCTGCAAACCACCGCCATGCTGCTTGCCGAGATGGTCGCCTCCGGCGAATTGCAGTCGATCAGCAGGTCCGCGGATGTCTTTGCGCTGCGCCGTTCGTTGACGCTGAAAGGCGCCGCGATATGCGAGGGCGTCGGCCTCGGCCATGTGCTGCTGCACGAGCCGCGCGTCGTCGTCAGGCAACTCATCGCCGAAGACCTGCCAGGCGAATTGCGGCGGCTGGACATGGCCATTGAGGCCATGCGCCAATCCATCGACGCGCTCGTTGCGCATGGCGACCGCATGGGCGCCGGCGAACATCGCGAGGTGCTGGAATCGGTGCGCATGGCCGCCAACGATCGCGGCTGGACGCGCCGTTTGCGCGAGGCCGTAATGACCGGTCTGACCGCCGAGGCGGCGGTGGAGCGCGTGCAGAACGACGCCCGCGCCAGGCTGCAGCGCCAGACAGATCCCTATCTGCGCGACCGGCTTCACGATCTCGACGATCTCGCCAATCGCCTTCTGCACCAACTGACCGGGCAGAGCTATGTCGCCGATCGCGACAGCATGCCGGAGAACGCCATCGTCGTCGCGCGCACCATGGGGCCCGCGGCGCTGCTCGATTACGACCGCAAGCGCCTGCGCGGCCTCGTGCTCGAGGAAGGCGGGCCGGCGAGCCATGTCGCCATCGTCGCGCGGGCGCTCGGCGTGGCGGCGGTCGGACTGGCGCCCAACATCACCGACCTCGTCGAGACAGGCGACGCGATCATCGTCGACGGCGCCACCGGCGACGTACATGTGCGCCCGCAATCAGACGTTCAGAGCGCCTACGCGGAAAAGGCGCGTCTGCGCGCGCGCCGGCAAGAGCAATATGCGAGGCTGCGCGACGTCGCCGCCGTCACCAAGGACGGTGTCGAGATCGACCTGCACATGAATGCGGGACTGATCGTCGACGTGCCGCACCTGCACGAGACGGGCGCGCGGTCGATCGGCCTGTTTCGCACCGAGTTGCAGTTCATGCTGGCGTCGAGCTTCCCGCGCATGGACGAGCAATATCGGTTCTACAAATCGGTGCTCGACGCCGTGCCGGACCGGCCCGTCACTTTCCGCACGCTCGACATCGGCAGCGACAAAGTCCTGCCCTATATGGAGACGATCGAGGAGGAAAACCCGGCGCTCGGCTGGCGGGCGATACGCATCGGCCTCGATCGGCCGGGCCTCCTGCGCATGCAGATCCGAGCCATGCTGAGAGCCGCGGCGCGGCGCGAATTGCGCATCATGTTTCCGATGGTCGCCAATGTCGCGGAGTTCGAAGCCGCCAAGGCCATCGCCCTGCGCGAGCTCCAACATGTCCAGCGTTATTCTCGCGTCCCGCCCGCGAGTTTGCAGCTCGGCGTCATGGTGGAGGTTCCTTCGCTGCTGTGGGAACTGGACGCCATCAGCGCGCGCGCCGACTTCTTATCGGTCGGCTCGAACGATCTCGTGCAGTACATGTATGCGGCGGATCGCGACAACACGCGCGTCGCCAAGCGCTACGACAATCTCTCGACGCCGGTGCTGCGCGCCCTGGAAATGATCGCCAGCGCCGGACGGCGCGCCGGCAAGGAGGTGTCGTTGTGCGGCGAGATGGGCGGGCGCCCGCTCGAGGCTTTGGCGCTGCTCGCCCTCGGCTATCGTTCCTTGTCGATGGCGCCTTCCTCCATCGGTCCCGTCAAGGCGATGATTCTCGCCGCCAATCTGGAGGATGCGCAAGTCTATCTCGCCTCCTTGATGGCGAGCGACGACAGCGCGCCATCGCTGCGACAGAAATGGCGGGACTTCGCGGTCGCTCGCAAGATCCCGTTATAGCGGCGCTTTTTTCGCAAAGCCGCCGCCATTTTTCTAAAAATTCGCGCACCCGAAGCTTACGAAAATGTTTGCCCAGGACAAACTCGATCTCATCTTGCGCCGCCACGAGGAGCTCGGCCAAAAACTCGCCGCCAATCCGAGTTCGCAGACGTTCGTCGCGCTCTCGCGCGAACGCGCCGGGCTCGACCAAGTGGTTGCGACGATCCGCGCCTATCGCGCGGCGCAGGCGGAAATCGCCGAGCTTTCCGAGCTGCTCGCGGACCCGCTAATCGACGCCGACATGCGCACGCTCGCCGAGGGCGAATTGGAAAACGCCGAACAGTCTCTCGCCGCCGGCGCGAACGCTTTGAAACTGGCGCTGCTGCCCAAGGACTCAGCCGACGAGAAAGGCGTCATCTTCGAGGTGCGCGCCGGCACGGGGGGAGACGAAGCGGCGCTGTTTGCCGGCGATCTGTTCCGCGCCTACCAGAAATACGCGGCGCTGAAGGGCTGGAGCGTCGAGATGTTGTCGGCCAGCGAAGGCGCGGCCGGCGGCTACAAGGAGATCGTCGCCGAGATCGCCGGGCGCGGCGTCTATGCGCGGCTGAAATTCGAATCGGGCGTGCATCGCGTGCAGCGGGTCCCCGCCACCGAAACGCAAGGACGCATCCATACTTCCGCGGCGACCGTCGCCGTGCTGCCGCAGGCCGAGGACGTCGATGTGGCGATCGACGACAAGGATTTGCGGATCGAGACGATGCGCTCGGGCGGCGCCGGCGGCCAACACGTCAACAAGACGGAGTCGGCGATCCGCGTCACGCATATCCCTTCGGGCATCGTGGTGATGATGCAGGAGGAGCGCTCGCAGCATCGCAACAAGGCGAAGGCGCTCGGCGTTTTGCGTTCGCGCCTCTATGACGCCGAACGACAACGTCTCGACAGTGCGCGCGCGGCCGATCGGCGCGCGCAAGTCGGCTCGGGCGATCGCTCCGAGCGCATCCGCACCTACAACTTTCCGCAAAACCGCGTCACCGATCACCGCATCAATCTGACGCTCTACAAGCTCGACAAGGCGATGGAAGGCGAAGCGCTGGACGAGATCATCGACGCGCTGACCACAGACTATCAAACGAAGCTCTTGGCGAGCAGCGAGGCGTGAGCCATCAGGGCGCCTTCCCTCTCCCGCTTGCGGGAGAGGGTGGCCCGGCGAAGCCGGGTCGGGTGAGGGCGCGTCGAAACCCTCATCCGACCCTCGCTGACGCGAGGGCCACCTTCTCCCGCAAGCGGGAGAAGGGACGCGGTGGAAACTGTTCTTCCTTTACGGCAGAGCGACAGGTGGTTGCGCGCTCATGGATAGGTAGCCTACATGTTCGAATTGAAGACCCTCACAGATTATTCGGATGAATCTTTGCTGGCGGAGATGCGTCGAGTCGCGTCCGAATTTAAGGGGCATCGTTTAACACGGCAGGAATTCGACAGTCTCTCTCGCGTTCATTCCACCACGTTAAGCCGTCGCTTCGGTTCATGGGCAGATGCTTTGGATAGAGCGGGAATCAGCGCAGAGCTTGCGCCGCGCGTGCGGCTGCAAGTAACGCGTGACGTGCTACTTGAAGAGATTCGAGCTTATGCAGAGGAATTCGGCGGCTCACCGAAACTTGATGACATTGCTGAACGTCTCGATGTGCATCCAAGCACGATACAGCGTAAGTTCGGCAAATGGACTGCCTTACTGAAAGAAGTAGGGTTGCAGCCGGTTCCTCTAGGCAGACGATATACGGACGAAGAGTGCTTCGAAAATATCGTGGAACTCTGGACGCATTACGGACGGCAACCCAGCTTCCACGAATTGAATTGCGCACCCTCTCGCGTTGGCTCCAAGGCCTATCTTCGATGGGGCGGCTGGCGAGCAGCACTCAGAGCATTCATAAGCTACGTCAATCAATCGCCACCAGTTTCGCAGAGTGAAATCCGTACGACCGCCGAACCATTACAGCCTTCCACGAATTTTTCGAGGCCGCCGCCCGCCTCCGAGTCGAGGTCGATGGGTTTGGCCCTGAGGTACAGGGTTTTGTGCCGAGACCGCTTCCGATGCCAAATTTGTGGTCGTTCACCCGCCAAGGACATCGGCGTGGAATTGCATGTCGATCATATCATTCCGTGGTCGAAGGGAGGTCAAAACACGGAGGAAAATCTCCGCGCTTTGTGTTTCGATTGCAACCTCGGCAAAGGCGCGAAACACGAAAGCCTTTGACCACGACATATCGGGCGTTAAACGAATCCCGCCTCAGTGCCGAAAATGCCGCACGCCGGTGAACACCATGGCGAGGCCGGTGTCGTCGGCCGCCGCAATCACGTCCTTGTCGTTGATCGAGCCGCCCGGCTGAATGATCGCCGTCGCCCCGGCCGCCGCCGCCCATCGGCCCTCACCCGACCCGGCTGCGCCGGGCCACCCGCAAGCGGGAGAGGGATGCGCCCCAGAGGCGGCTTGGGGCGTCACTGCGCCAGGGCGGCGACGCCGGGCAGCTCTTTGCCTTCGAGCCATTCGAGAAAGGCGCCGCCGGCGGTCGACACATAGCTGAAGCCGTTCGCCGCGCCGGCGCGATTGAGCGCGGCCGCCGTCTCGCCGCCGCCGGCGACCGACAGAAGCTTGCCCTCGCGCGTCAGCCGCGCCGCGGTCTGCGCCACGGCGTTGGTGCCTTCGTCGAACGGCGGCAGCTCGAAGGCGCCGAGCGGCCCGTTCCACACCAGCGTCTTGGTTCGGGCAAGCAGGCTCTCGATATGCGCGACCGACTTGGGACCGACGTCGACGATCATGTCGTGTTCGCCCACGTGATCAACTGAGACGATATGCGATGGCGCGTGCGCCTCGAATTGTTGCGCCACGGCGACGTCGACCGGCAATACGATCTGGCAATCGGCGGCTTTGGGTTTCGCCAGGATGGAACGCGCCGCATCGAGCAGCTCTCTCTCGCACATCGACCTGCCGATGGCCTTGCCTTCCGCCGCCAGGAACGTGTTGGCCATGCCGCCGCCGATGACGAGCAGATCGACCTTGTCGACCAGGGCGCCGAGCGCTTCGAGTTTGGTCGAGACCTTGGCGCCGCCGACGACCGCCATCAACGGGCGCGCCGGATGGTCGAGCGCCTTGCCGAGCGCTTCGAGCTCCGCCTGCATGACGCGGCCGGCAAAAGCTGGGAGCTGGCGCGCCAGGCCTGCGATGGAGGCATGGGCGCGATGCGACGCGGAAAACGCCTCATTGACGAACATGTCGCCATTGGCCGCAAGTTGCGCGACGAAGCCCGGTTCGTTCTTCTCCTCGCCCGCGTGGAGCCGCGTGTTCTCGAGCAGCAGGATGTCGCCGCCCCGCAGTTTGGCGATGGCCGCGCGCGCCGGCTCGCCGACGCAATCGGCGGCGAAAGCGACCGGGCGTTGCAGAACTTCTTGAAGCGCCGCAGCCACCGGGCGCAGGGACTCGGCCTCGTTGGGGACGCCCTTGGGACGGCCGAGATGGGCGAGCAGAATGACCTTGCCGCCCTTGTCGGCGATTTCCGTGATGGTCGGCACGACGCGTTGCAGGCGCGTCGTGTCGGCAACGCGGCCGTTCGCCATCGGCGTGTTGAAGTCGACGCGCACGAGCACGCGCCTGCCTTTGACGTCGGCTAAATCGAGGGTGCGAAACGAAGTCATGTCATCTCTTTAAGAGTTCATCGCGAAGATGAGAATCGCCGAGCCGAGCGCCCAGGTCGTGAATGCGGCGCCGTGTGCGATGCGCTTCAAATCACCTTCCCCATCGCCACTGCCACATCCGACATGCGTCCCGAAAAGCCCCATTCATTGTCGTACCAGGAGAGGATCGAGACGAAAGTTCCCTCGATCACCTTCGTCTGATCCATGTGGAAGATCGATGAGTGCGGATCGTGGTTGAAGTCCGACGAGACGAGCTTTTCGGTCGTGTAGCCGAGGACGCCCTTGAGCGGGCCGTCGGCGGCGGCCTTGATCGCCGCATTGACCTCTTCCCTGCTGGTCGAGCGCTTGGCGACGAATTGCAGATCGACCATCGAAACATTGGGGGTGGGCACGCGGATCGCTATGCCGTCAAGCTTGCCGTTCAATTCCGGCAACACCAGCCCGATCGCCTTGGCGGCGCCGGTCGAGGTCGGAATCATCGACAGAGCCGCGGCCCTGGCGCGGTAAAGGTCCCTGTGGAGGGTGTCGAGCACCGGCTGATCGCCCGTGTAGGAATGGATGGTCGTCATGAAGCCCTTGTCGACGCCAATGGCGTCGTGGAGAACCTTGACGACCGGAACCAGACAATTCGTCGTGCAAGAGGCGTTGGAGACGACGAGGTGGTCCTTGGTGAGCTTGTGGTGATTGACGCCATAGACGACGGTGAGGTCCGCGCCGTCTGACGGCGCCGAGACGAGGACCCGTTTTGCGCCCGCCCGGAGCAGCGTCGCGGCTTGGTCACGCGCGGTAAATCTGCCGGTGCACTCCAACGCGATGTCGACGCCGAGCGCCTTGAAGGGCAGTTCCGCCGGATCCTTGACGGCCATGACTTTGATCGGACCGCGGCCTACGTCGATCGTATCGCCCGCCACTTTCACCTCATGCGGGAAGCGGCCATGCACCGAGTCGTAGCGCAACAGGTGCGCATTGGCCTCGACCGGTCCGAGGTCGTTGATCGCCGCCACCTCGATGTCCGTGCGGCCGGATTCGACGATAAACCGCAGCACGTTGCGTCCGATGCGTCCGAACCCGTTGATCGCCACTCTCACCGTCATCGCGCTTCTCCTCCAGTCTCAATTCTTGCAGTCTCAATTCCCGAAGCCTTGGCCGTAGCAGGGTTGATCACAGGTCGCATTCCTCTGTCAACGTCACGACGCCAGGTCTCGTCTTTCCTGGAGATCGGCCTTTCGGATTGGCATTTCAGCGTTTCATGTTACGAAGTTCACCGGCGGATCGACGTTCTTTTGCGCCTTCGATCAAGGTCGCAAACATCCTCGCGCGGTTTTTGGGCCAATATGACGGAACCTCATAGGCTAGACAGCGCACTGTTGCGTCTATCCGCAGCGCTCGACCTGCTCGAAGCGACAGTGGGGCGGCGCATGGACAACGCGCTGTCTCGCGCCGATTTGGAGGAGGAGCTCGCCATCATGCAAGACGACCGCGGCCGCCTCGCCCTCGAACTCGACGCGGCGCTGGCTCGAGCCAGCGCGCTCGAAAAGACCAAAAACGAAGTTCTGCGGCGCTTGAACCGCACCAGCGCCGGCATTCGGGCGGTTCTCGGCGAGGCGGCTGTGAAAGAAGAATAGAGGCGGCGGCAATGGCGCATGTGGTGGTCACCATCGCCGGGCGGACCTATCGCATGGCCTGCGACGATGGCGAGGAGGCGCATCTCGAGGAGCTCGCGCGCATCGTCGAGGCCAAAATCCTCTCCCTGCGCGGCGGCTTCGGCGAGATCGGCGAGCAGCGCATCGTGGTGATGGCGGCCCTGACCATCGCCGACGAGGCGGCCGCCGTCACAAAGAAGCTTGCGGCGGCCGAAGCCGAACTGGCGTCGCTGCGCGCCCGCGATCAAGACGCGCAACGCCACGACGCAGCTCTGCAAGGCCGCGTGGCGGCCGCTCTCGAGGACGCGGCGGAACGCGTCGCGCGGATGGCGACAGACTTGGCGCGAAACGACGGCGATCAAGGCGGCTTGTTCCAGCCCGATGACGGTCCAGCCACGTAAACGGGAAGGGAGCGCAGTTCGCCGCCGAGCCCTAATTTTTTCCCCAGGCCTCGATGCTGGGGTCGGTCCTCGCCGTTTCCAATTGTTCGGCCTGGGAAGCATAGAGCCGGTTCATGCGTTCGGCTTCGTCGCGTTCGGCGCCGTCCTTTAAAAGCGTGAGTTTGAGCTGCTCTGTCGCCAATTTGTCCAAGGCGTTGGCCCACCTGACGACATTTGCGAGGAGCGCTCTCTTACGCTCGAGCTGGACGTCTCGCATACCCTCTTCGTTCGCGGCCAGCTCCGCTTCTTTCGTTGCGGCCGCCAGCTGATCGTCGAGGTCCTTGATCTTCTGTTCGACGGCCTCCGAAGGCGGTTGAGCGGCGGCTTCGGCGCGCGCCTTCTTCAGTGCGGCGATGCCGCTTTGCAGCCATGCGTCTTGCAGTTTCAGGAGCGCGTCCTTCGCTGAACCGCTCATGGTGAAATACTGCGGGACCGGAAAATAGGGACCAACGTTGACGCTCAGCGCCGGCCCGGTCAGGGCGCACCAGACGAGACCGCCGAAGAACGCCGCGCTAACAGATTTGTGCTTCCCCGATGCCATGAACGCCTCCCCGCGTGAGCCTGCCGCCGTCACGCATTGGCCGGCGCTCCCGGGGCTTCGCGTGATCGGCTGCGGTTGCCTTCGAATAACTCCAAACTAGAGCCATTGCTCTAGCGTTGGCAAGATGAAAGGGAGAATCCGGGATGGTCTCGCTTGACGCGCCGCGCCGCTCGCGCGATTTTGTCCGCTTGCGAGGGGGCCTCGCAAGCGAGCCTCTCCATGCCGATCGTGGATCGGCCGCCAGTCGAGGAACGGCGGCGTTCGCGAGGCTTAAGAGCGAAGGCGCGGCGCGGCGAAGCCTAGAACCTGATCCAGCTGGCGCTGTAAGGGGCGATTTCTCGCGGAGGGTTTCTTTATCGCCGCACGTCGGTCCCTCCGGCCTTGAGCAGAGGACGCTTTAATGCTCGTTCGCGTGATCGGCGCCGGCGTCGTCGGCCTGACGGCGGCTTACGAAATCGCCCGGAGCGGCGCGGCGCGCGGCGCTCGCGTGGAGCTCGTCGAGCGCAACGCCAAGCCCGGACTCGGCTGCTCCTATTACGCCGGCGCCATGATTGCGCCCTGGTGCGAATTGCAGAGCGCCGAACCGCTGGTCGCCGAACTCGGCGAGGAGGCGCTGTCGTTCTGGACAGAGGAGGTTCCGGCGGCGACGGTCGCCGGCAGCGTCGTCGTGGCGCCAGCGCGCGATCAGGCCGAGCTGTTGGATTTTTCCCGCCGCACCCGTCATTTCGAGGAACTCGACCAAGATGGCCTCGCCAAGCTCGAACCCGATCTCGCCGGGCGTTTTACGCGCGCGCTGTACTTCAAGAAAGAAGCGCATCTCGAACCGCGCGCCGCAATGGCGATGGTGTTTGCGCGTCTTTGCGAAATGCCAAACGTCGCCATTCATCTCGGCGTCGAGGCGGGGGCGCTCGCGACGCGTCCCGACTGGACCATCGATTGCCGGGGTTTTGCCGCGCGCGACGAACTGCCGGGGCTGCGCGGCGTCAAGGGCGAGATGCTGGCGCTGCGCAGCGAGGACATAAGGCTCGCGCGCCCGGTGCGGATGCTGCATCCGCGTCATCCCGTCTATATCGTTCCACGCGGCGACGGCGTCTTCATGGTGGGCGCGACCATGATCGAGAACGAGGAGCGGTCCCGCGTGACCGCGCAATCGATCGTCGAGCTGGTGAATTCGGCCTACGCCGTGCATCCGGCTTTCGCCGAGGCCGAGATCGTCGAGACGGGCTCCGACGTGCGCCCGAGCTTTGCCGACAATCTGCCGCGCATCGTGCGGCGCGAGCGCGTGCTGTTCATCAACGGGCTTTACCGGCACGGCTTTCTGCTCGCGCCGGCGCTCGCTCGCAGGGCCGCGCGAATCGTCTTCGCCGGCGAGTTCTTCCCGGAGGTCATGGATGCGGATCAGCGTGAACGGGCAAGCGTTCGAGGTTAGCGCGACAACGCTCGAGCTTTTGCTCGAGGAACTCGGCTATGCGACCGCGACGGCGGCGACCGCGCTCAACCAGCAATTCGTGCGCCGCCCGGATCGAGGCGAGGCCGTCTTGCGCGAGGGCGACGCGGTGGAGATCGTGACGCCGCGGCAGGGAGGATGAGGGGAGTGCGAGAAAAATCGTGTAGAAGTGGACTGATGGTTAATCTTCGCAGATGGTTGCGCACACTGGCGAATCCCTATGAGTGATCTAAAATTTCAGCTTGAGCGCGTCCAGGGTGTTCCAGCCTCAAGTGAGGACATATTGGCTGATATGCGGCGAGTCGCCGAGCTAGGCGGCAAAAATGTTCTGACATGGAGGCTCTATTCAAAACTTGGAAAGTATGCTGCTAGCACGGTGTCGCTGCGTTTCGGTGGCTGGAATAAGGCCCTCTTTGCTGCGGGGCTAGAGATTGCCAATGAGTTCAATTATTCTGATGAGCAGCTTTACGAAAACATTATGGGCTTGTGGGAGCACTACGGGCGGCAGCCACGCCGGGCCGAACTAGCGCGACTGCCTTCATTTATTTCTGAAGGCCCATATTATCGCCGGTTTCGATCTTGGACGAATGCGCTCTCGCAATTCGTGACATATGCGAACGCTCAAGATGCCAGGCCTCCGAATCCAATCGAGGCCGCGAGTGGGCACAAGATGAGTCGCGACCCGTCTCTACGACTTCGTTTCCGCGTAATGAAGCGCGACAATTTTTCTTGTCGCGCGTGTGGAGCCAGTCCGGCTTTGAAACCGGGTCTCACGTTACATATCGATCATATCAAGCCGTGGAGTCATGGCGGAGAAACAGCCGAGGAAAATCTTCAGACTTTGTGTGAAGCATGCAACCTCGGCAAAAGCAACGTACTCTGAATTTAGAATGGGATTCCTCGGAGCGAGTTGTCGCGAACAGTATCCTTGTTCCAGCAACGCGGGAATGCCCACCGTCCGTCATGGCCGGCCTTGTGCCGGCCATCCACGCCGGGACATTGCGTAGTGATGCCTAGTCGAGTGAGACGTTGTGTGCTTCCTTCATCGTCCTGTGGCGTCGCGGCGTGGATGCCCGCGACAAGCGCGGGCATGACGAGAAAAAACCATGACTGCTGGTGATGCTTATCTTAGTTGTCCAAGGCCGTTGGCCCTGGGCATTGCATCAGCCTTCCATACTTAGATGCCTCGTGGTAGGGAGTCGACATGAGCACAGAAGGAAACCGCTCGCAAACTGAGGTTCAAAGCGTCGCGGCGTCCAAGCATGAGTTCGCCAGTCTGCGCGCTGAATTCAACATCTTGCGCGGCGAATTCAACACTGTGAAATGGATGCTCGCCACGAACTTGACGCTGACGCTATTGGTGCTCGGAAAGCTCTTTTTGCGCTGACTTGCCGTCGATATGCTTCCTTGCTCCGCGGGCTTTGCCGAGCCGCCGAAGAGGCTTCGCGCTAAATGCACGACCCCATCATAACCGCCGCCGATCCGCTCGTTCTCTATGACGTCGCGCTCGCGTCCCGGCTGCTGCTCGGCACGGCGCGATACCCCTCCCCCGCCATCCTCGCGGACGCCATTCGCGCCGCGAGAGCGGAGATCGTCACCGTGTCGCTGCGGCGCGAGGCGGGCGGATCGCGCGCCGGCGAGAGTTTCTGGAAACTGGTTCGCGATCTCGGCGTGCGCGTGCTGCCCAACACTGCCGGCTGCCGGACGGCGAAAGAGGCGGTGACGACCGCGCACATGGCGCGCGAAGTTTTCGCGACGCCGTGGATCAAGCTCGAGGTGATCGGCGAGGAGGACACGCTCCACCCCGACGTCTTCGGCCTCGTCGAGGCGGCGCGCATTCTCGCCGGCGAGGGTTTCTCGGTTTTCCCTTACACCACCGACGATTTGGTCGTCGCCGAACGGCTGCTCGACGCCGGCTGCCGGGCGCTGATGCCGTGGGCGGCGCCGATCGGCTCGGGGCGCGGGCTCAACAATGTGTTTGGCTTGCGCGCCCTGCGCGCCCACTTTCCTGACGTTCCGCTGGTGGTGGACGCCGGGATCGGGACGCCCTCGCACGCCGCCGCCGTGATGGAGCTGGGCTATGACGCCGTGCTGCTCAATACGGCGGTCGCTCGGGCCGGCGATCCAGTCGCCATGGCGCACGCCTTCGCGCTGGCGATCGAAGCCGGCCGCGCCGCTTTTCGCGCGCAGCCGATGGCGCCGCGCGACATGGCGGCGCCTTCGACGCCGATCATCGGCCGTCCTTTTCGCTGACGGCAAACCGGCGTGACGCCGCTCGCGACAAGCGGCGACGAAAGAACGCGAACGCCGCCTTCTTCGCTTGCGCAAGGAAATTGGGTGGCCCTGTTTGTACAAATCTAGACTTCATCTGACGGACACTGTCAGATTTCGCCATTCATCCGATGGCGAGCATTATCGGCGAGACGGCTTCGAACTTGTCAAGGATGCGAAGCACGGCCTGCGGCCGCGCGAGCGAAGCTCGCGTCCCTGACAAGTTCGAACCGCTCGCCACACTCGCCGCCATGAGATGAAAGGCAAGTTCCGATTTCGAAGCGACAGCGCCCGTCGAATGAAATCCCGACTTCTACACCCTACGGCGTGCTTCCCAGGGTCGCGGCGGCGCGCAGGAATCGCGCGGGGTCGACGGGCTCGCCGTCCACTCGCACTTCGTAATGAAGATGCGGGCCGGTCGAGCGACCGGTCGAGCCGATCCGGCCGATGATGGCGCCGGACGCCACGTGTTGTCCGACCGACACGACAATCGTCGCGAGATGCGCGTAGCGCGTCGTCATCCCGCCGCCGTGGTCAATCTCGACCATACGGCCGTAGCCGCCGTTGGCGCCGGCCGCGACCACCGCGCCGGCGGCCGTGGCGCGCACCGGCGCGCCGTAGTCCTCGCGCAGATCGACGCCCGTGTGGAGCGCCAGGCGTCCGAGGAAGGGATCGGTTCGGTAGCCGAAGGCCGAGGTCGTCTCGGCGTCGCCCGTCAACGGCTTGCGCAAGGGAACCGTGGGCAGAGCGCGCCGCAAGCCGTCGAGCGTCACGACCGCGCGCTGCGCCGCCGCGAGTTGGCGTTCGAACAGGGTGGCGCCGGCGCGGGGATCGGCCGGCATGAACGGGCCGCCGACAAAATCCCCCCCTTGCTCCCTGGCCTTGGCAAGATAGCGCTCAACCGGCAGGCCCGCCGCGTCGAAGGCGCGCCGCAGCCGTCCCGCCGCCTGCAGCGCCGGCTGCACGACGCCGGTGAGCCGGGCCGTCTGTTGGCGCTCGATGCGATCGAGTGAGATCGCCAGGCTTTCCAGCCGCGCCGGCATCGGCAGATCAGGATCGGCCGCCTGGGCCAGCGATGACGGAGGCTGGATCGACTGCGGCAGGGCCGAGGTATCGATCGGCGTTTGATCGTGGGCGCCTTTTTGCCCCGGCGGCGGGTCGTCGGCGCCGCCGCCGGCGTCGTCATGACCCAGCCGCAGGTCCATCCCCTCAGGCTGAGGCTTGGCCGCGTAAGGCGGGGCGTCCGCATCCGTTGTGGCCGCGGCGGACTTTGCGGCTTGCGACAGCGTCGGAGGGACGGGGCGAAGCCCCGAGCGTTTGGCGTCGGGGCTTTGCGGAACGAGGCTGGCCTGCTCTGCAACGCCGGCGCCTTCAACGAGTTTCGCCACCATGGCGGCGCGCGTCTCGAGTTGCGCCTGGCGGATGACCAGGTTCTGAACCTTGCCCTCGACCCCATCCTGATCGATGAATTGCCGGCTGGCCATCTGATCGAGGCGCAGGCGCAGCGCGGCGATGCGGTCCTCGTAGGCGTATTGCATGCGGGTCTGGCGAGCGAGCAGTCCGGCGAGCATGTCGTCGCGAAACAACAGATAGCCGGCCGCGCCGATGAGAGCCGCGCCCGCCAACGACATCGCCGCGCCGGCGCCGATAACCGCCGCCGGCGACAGTTCGATGGTGCGTCGGCGTTGGCCGCGCGTCACTTGGAGTAGGTAATTGTTCGTGTTGTCGACGAAGCGATAGGTCGGTTCACGCTTTGACATGAGGCGTATCCCGGCCCGACGTCGGCGCTCGCGTCCGTTGGTTGCGAATTCGGCTCAAGTAGGCGCTGGCGCCCGAGCGCGGCGGCGTCCGGCGGAGCGGGGCCTGCTCTTTCGCGGCGAAGCAAGGGAGGATCGGTCGATGGTTCATCGCTCGATCAGACATCATTAAGGTTAATGCTTCGCCAAATTGCCGGCCTGCGATGGATTGTTTCACGCTCCGTCCAAGACGAGCCACAGCGATGGTCGGGCCGAAGCGGCTTGACAAGCGGCAAAGACGCTTCTATCTCAGTTCTCGGTCTGTTGGCACTCGATAGAGAGGAGTGCTAACAGGCTTTTCGCTCATCCCTTTGCCGCGGGCCGATCCTCCGGCGCGCCCAACGGCTCAAAAAAAGGAAGAAATGACATGGCGTTCCGTCCCCTGCATGACCGGGTCGTGGTCAAGCGCCTTGAGGGCGAAGAAAAGACCAAAGGCGGCATCATCATTCCCGACACCGCCAAGGAAAAGCCCCAGGAAGGCAAAGTGATCGCCGTCGGCCCCGGCGGTCGCGACGAGAGCGGCAAGCTCACCCCGCTCGACGTCAAGAAAGGCGATCGCGTCCTGTTCGGCAAGTGGTCCGGCACCGAGGTCAAGATCGACGACGAAGACCTTCTGATCATGAAGGAAAGCGACATTCTGGGCGTCGTCGGCTGAGGCGACCGCTTCCCTCTAGAACCTGACAGTTTCTCCCTCGATGGAGTCCAACAACGATGGCCGCCAAAGACGTACGTTTCTCCACCGACGCGCGCGACCGCATCATGCGCGGCGTCGACATCCTCAACAACGCCGTGAAAATCACGCTGGGCCCCAAGGGCCGCAACGTCGTGATGGAAAAGTCCTACGGCGCGCCGCGCATC
>JACOUB010000033.1 GCA_016178015.1 Methylocystis sp.
AGCGGCCCGGAGATGCGCGCCTGATATTGCGCGGCGCAGCGCTCGTTGGGCTGCCGCCTACAGGCGTAGCCGGGTTCTTGCGCACGGCCGCAGCGGCCCGGATTCATGGCGGCGACCAGCTGGAAGCGCGCCGGATAGACGGCGCGATGATTGGCGCGCGCGACTGCGACCTCGCCGGTCTCCAACGGCTGGCGCAGACTGTCGAGAACCTGCGCCTGAAACTCGGGCAATTCGTCGAGAAACAGCACGCCGTTGTGGGCGAGCGAAATCTCGCCGGGGCGGGCATGCGTGCCACCGCCGACCAGCGCCGGCATCGACGCCGAATGATGCGGGGCGCGATAGGGGCGCCGGTCGGTGAGCTCGCCGCCGGCCAGTTCGCCGGCGACCGAGTGGATCATCGACACCTCTAACAATTCGCGCGGCGACAGCGGCGGCAGGATCGACGGCAGGCGCGCCGCCAGCATGGATTTGCCGGCGCCCGGCGGGCCGTTCATGAGCAGATGGTGGCCGCCGGCGGCGGCGATCTCGAGCGCCCGCTTGGCGCTCTCCTGTCCCTTGATGTCGGCAAGGTCGGGCAAATCCGAAGCGCTCGCGCGCACCGCCGGTTCGGGCCGCGACAGCACCTGCGCGCCTTTCAGATGATTGACCAGCTGGATGAGCGAGCGCGGCGCGATCACCTCCATGTCGCGCGAGGCCCAGGCCGCCTCCGGGCCGCATTGGCGCGGACAGATGAGGCCATGGCCGCGCATGTTGGCGGCGACGGCGGCCGGCAGAACGCCGGCGACCGGCGTCAGCGCGCCGTCGAGCGCCAATTCGCCGAGCACGGTGAACCCGTCGAGCGCGTCGGACGGAATGGCGCCGATCGCCGCCATCACGGCCAGCGCGATCGGCAGATCGTAATGGCTGCCTTCTTTCGGCATGTCGGCGGGGGCGAGGTTGACGGTGATGCGCTTGGCCGGCAAAGCCAGGCCGGAGGCGATAAGCGCGGCGCGCACCCGCTCGCGCGATTCCGCCACCGCCTTGTCGGCGAGCCCGACCAGCATGAACACCACATTGCCGCTGGCGATCTGCACCTGCACGTCGACCGGCTTGGCCTCGATCCCCTCGAAGGCGACGGTTGCGACCCTGACCACCATGACGCGCGCTCCCTTGAACTCGACGCGAACTCGGCAAGCTTACCCCCAGAACGTGGCCGTGACAAGAACAATATGAGAACAAAAATACGACCGGGTTTGACGTCGCCGCGCGCCGGCGCGCGCCGGCGTTCGTCGCCCCCGATTGCGACGCGAGCAATGCGAGGGTTTTGTCCGGCGCAAAAAACCTCTAGGCTGAACAGCGGGGCGACGACGCATGCCCGGTCGTTTCATCGAAGGACGAGGACGATGCACATTCCAGCTCGACGGCGGCGACAACTGGCGGCGTTGGCGTTTTCTCTGGCGGCGGCGGCGGTCGTCGCCCCCTTGGCGCCAGCCGCGGCGGCCCAATGCGGCCACAGCGGCGAAGGTTTCGAATCCTGGCTCGAGGACTTCAAACAGGAAGCCGCCGGCGCCGGCATCTCGCGCCGCGCCATCGAGGCGTCGCTCTCTGGCGTCAGCTACGATCGCTCCGTCATCTCGCATGACCGCGGCCAAGGGGTGTTTCGTCAGAGTTTTGAGCAATTCGCCGGCCGCATGATCAATTCCTATCGCCTCAGCAAGGGGCGCAGCCTCCTGCAACGCAACGCCAACTTGTTTCATCAGATCGAACAGCGCTACGGCGTTCCGGGCGCGGTGATCGTCGCCATTTGGGGACTGGAGACCGATTTCGGCGCGGGTTCGGGAAATTTCTCGACCATTCGCTCCTTGGCGACGCTGGCGTACGACTGCCGGCGCTCGGCCAAGTTCCGCGAGGAGCTGCTCGACGCCCTGCGCATCGTCGAGCGGGGCGACATGAGCCCGTCGCAGATGCGCGGCGCTTGGGCCGGCGAAATCGGCCAGACGCAGTTCATGCCGTCCTCCTATCTGAAATTCGCGGTCGATTTCAACGGCGACGGGACGCGCGACCTCATCCACGACACCGCCGACGCCCTCGCCTCGACCGCCAACTTCCTGCATGGTTACGGCTGGCAGCGCGGCGCGGGATGGGACGAAGGCCAATCCAATTTCGGCGCGCTGCTGCAATGGAACAAGGCTCGTGTCTATTCGAAGACGATCGCCCTGTTCGCCGACAAGCTGACAGGCGCCCAGTGATAATGGATTGTCTGCCGTGACCCCCTCCCTGTCCCTCCCCCCGCGACGCAAGTCGGATGTTTCCGACTTGCGCATAAATGCCGAAGTCGGCAACAGCCGACTTCGGAGCGGGAGAGGGGACCCTAACGATTTACATTGGCGTGCTCTCGATGACACGCCGAGTGTGCTCCCTCTCCCGCAAGCGGAGCGCGCGGGGGAGGGTTGGGGAGGGGGCGACGCAAGCTGTCAAATTCAATGAAGCAAGCCAGTAGAGCCGACAATGACCCGCCCCAAAAAGGACATCAAACGCGTCGTCCTCGCTTATTCCGGCGGGCTCGACACCTCGGTCATCCTCAAATGGCTGCAAACGACTTATGGCTGCGAGGTCATCACCTTCACCGCCGATCTCGGCCAGGGCGAGGAATTGGCGCCGGCGCGGGCCAAGGCGCTGTTGCTCGGCGTCAAGCCCGAGCATGTCTTCATCGAGGACCTGCGCGAGGAATTCGTGCGCGACTACGTCTTTCCGATGTTTCGCGCCAACGCCCAATACGAGGGGCTCTATCTGTTGGGCACCTCGATCGCGCGCCCGCTCATCGCCAAGCAGCAGATTGAAATCGCCAGAAAACTCGGGGCCGACGCCGTCTGTCACGGCGCCACCGGCAAGGGCAACGACCAGGTGCGGTTCGAACTGGGCTATTACGCGCTCGCGCCCGACATCACCGTCATCGCGCCCTGGCGCGAATGGGACTTGTCTTCGCGCACCGCGCTCATAAGCTTCGCCGAACGGCATCAAATCCCGATCGCGCGCGACAAGCGCGGCGAGGCGCCCTTCTCGACCGACGCCAATCTGCTGCACACCTCGTCCGAGGGCAAGGTGCTGGAAGACCCGGCGCAGGAGGTTCCCGATTACGTGTATTCGCGCACGCTCGACCCCGAACAGGCGCCGGACGTCCCCCAATACGTGACGGTGGATTTTCTGCGCGGCGACGCCGCGGCCGTCGACGGCGAGGCGTTGTCGCCGGCGGCGCTGCTGACGCGACTGAACGAACTGGGGCGCGCCCATGCGATCGGCCGGCTCGACCTTGTCGAGAATCGGTTCGTCGGCATGAAATCGCGCGGCATGTACGAAACGCCCGGCGGCGCCATTCTGCTCGCCGCCCATCGCGGCGTCGAGAGCGTCACGCTCGATCGCGGCGCGGCGCATCTTAAGGACGAAATCATGCCGCGCTACGCCGAACTCATTTACAACGGCTTCTGGTTCTCGCCCGAACGCGAGATGCTGCAGGCCTTGATCGACAAGAGCCAGGAATTCGTCACCGGGCGCGTGCGCCTAAAGCTTTACAAGGGCAATGCGAGCGTCGTCGGGCGCGAGAGCCCCTATTCGCTTTACGACCAGGAGCTGGTGACGTTCGAGGAAGGGGCGGTCGCCTACGACCAGCGCGACGCCGAGGGCTTCATCAAGCTCAACGCGCTACGCTTACGCACGCTGGCCAAGCGAGCCGCGCGCGGCGTGAAAAAGACGTGATTTTCACATCTTCGCCTTCGAGAAACCGCGAGTTGGGCGCAATATATATTTAGTCCAGGGATCGAACCCGGGACGTTGCAATGCGGCGCACGATTCTGACAATCACTGCGGCGAGCCTTGTCGCCCTCGGCGGCGCGGCCACCGCCCTTTACTTCTACGATCGTCCCGCCGTGTTGCGGGTCGCCGTGCTGCAAGGCACGGAGGATTTCCGCCTCATGGCGGCGGCCGCGCATGTGTTTTCGCGCCAGCATGAACCGATCCGACTGCGATTGGTCCCGGTTGCGGATGCGGCCGCCAGCGCTGCCGCTCTCGAGGCGGATACGGCGGACCTTGCCGTCGTCAGAAACGACGCCAGCCTGCCGTCCGGAGCGCAGACTCTCGTCATCCTGCATCGCAATACGGCGCTCCTCATTGCGCCGGGCGGGTCCAGCGTGCGCCGCATCGCGGATTTGCGCGGCAAGAAGATCGGCGTCGTTTACGAGGCCGGCGGGCTGGACGCCAATGCGCGCTTGCTCGAGACCATCCTCGCTCAATATGACGTCGCCAAGAACAACGTCGCCATCACGCCTCTAACGCCCGCCGAGGCGCGCACGGCGATCGAAGCCCGTCAGATCGACGCCCTGTTCACGGCCGCGGTCCCGAATTCGGGTCCAGTGAGCGATATCGTGGCCGCAATCGCCGCCGCCAGCAGCAAGGCGCCGGCGTTCATTCCGATCAGCGAAGCCAAGGCGATCGCCAAACGGTTTCCCGCCCTGGAGCCGATGGAAATTGTTCGCGGCGCCTTCGGCGGCGATCCGCCGCGTCCAGCGACGACCTTCGACAGCCCGAGCGTGAGCGTTCTCTTGGTCGCGCGCAGCTCGCTCAAGGACGCCATCGCCGGCGAGGCGACGCGGCTCTTTCTTACCGATCGGACGGCCATCGCCGCCGCCGCGCCGCTCGCCAATAATATCGAGGCGCCATCCACCGATAAAGGCTCGGTAGTGCCGGTTCATCAAGGCGCCGCCGACTACATCGACGGCAACGAACACGGCTTTTTAGATAAGTACAGCGATTTCATCTATATCGGTGCGATGCTGCTGTCGCTTGTCGGCTCCGGGGCGGCGGCGCTGGCCAGCCGACTCGGCATCCGCACGCATGAACGGACCGAGCATCTGACCGAACGGCTGCTCGAAATCCTGCAAGCGGCGCGCGCCGCCGCGACCGGCGCCGAGCTCGATGGTTACGAGCGGGAGGTCGACGAGGTTCTCGTCCACACGCTGGGCGACCAAGGGGTGCGCGGCGTCGAGGGGCATGGGCTGCATATGGTGGCGCTGGCGTTGGATCAGGCGCGCCGCGCCATCGAGGAGCGGCGGCGCGTCCTGGCCAATGAGGGGCGCGTGGTGAGCTTCGTCGCGCAAAGAAATTTGCCGGCGGCGGAGTGACATGACCCTAACCCGCAGCTTCAAGGAAACCGTTCAGGCCCGAGTCGCAAGCGATCCGGCCTTCCGGCAGACGTTGTTTCAGGAAGCGGTACAGATGCTTCTCGAGGGCGAGATTGCAACTGGTCGATCCGTCCTGCGCGATTACATCAATGCGACGATTGGCTTCGAGGCCCTGGCCGAGGCCACGCATGCTCCGCGAAAGAGCCTCATGCGCATGTTCGGCCCCAAGGGCAATCCGACCGCCGCCAATCTGTTCGCCGTGCTTCACGCGCTCCAGGAGAGAACCGGCGTGCATCTCGAAGTGCGGGCCGTGAACGAGGCGGCGTGACAGCGGAGTTGGCGGCGGCGCTGGCGGGCTGTTGAATTGCGGCTTTGCCGCCAAAGATAGAACTCCACCCCGCTTTCCATCGCCCCTACCCCAAGGGTTCCCAACCGCCTCGCGTTGTTATATGAGATGCGGCGCCGCCAAAATGACACACAGGTCCTGCGCCGTCCGAAGTCTCGTCGTCGAGCTTGGGCGTAATCGGTTGCGGCCATCGTTCCTAAACCATCGGCACATTCCATGAACCTGCGCAATATCGCCATCATCGCCCACGTCGATCACGGCAAGACCACGCTCGTCGACCGGCTGCTCCAGCAATCGGGCGCGTTTCGCGAGAATCAGCGCGTCGCCGAGCGGGTGATGGATTCCAACGACCTCGAGCGAGAACGCGGCATCACAATTATAGCCAAGGCGACCTCGATCGCCTGGAAGAACACGCGCATCAACATCGTCGACACGCCCGGCCACGCCGATTTCGGCGGCGAGGTCGAGCGCATCCTCTCGATGGTGGACGGCGCGATCGTGCTCGTCGACGCCGCCGAGGGACCGATGCCGCAGACCAAGTTCGTCGTCGGCAAGGCGCTGAACATCGGCCTGAAGCCGATCGTGGCCATCAACAAGGTCGATCGGCCCGACGCGCGCGTGAGCGAGGTGGTCGACGAGGCGTTCGATCTGTTCGCCGCGCTCGGCGCGACCGACGCACAATTGGATTTCCCGATTCTTTACGGCTCGGCCAAGCAGGGCTGGATGGCCCTGACGCCCGACGGCCCCAAGGCCGGCATGGGGCCGCTGTTTGATCTCGTCATCGCGCATGTCCCGCCCCCGAAGGTCGAAGAGGGCGGCTTCCGGATGCTCGGCACGCTGCTCGAGGCCAATCCTTATCTCGGGCGCATCATCACCGGACGCGTGTTCGCCGGAAGCGTGAAGCCCAATCAGGCGGTCAAGGTGCTCGATCGCGACGGCAAGTTGGTGGAGCAGGGCCGGGTCTCGAAAATCCTGGCCTTCCGCGGCATCGAGCGGCAACCGATCGACGAGGCGGAAGCCGGCGACATCGTCGCCATCGCCGGCCTCGAGAAATTCAACGTCGCCGACACCCTTTGCGCGCTCGAGGTGAGCGAACCGCTGCAGGCGCAGCCGATCGATCCGCCGACTTTGTCCATGACCTTTCTCGTCAATGACTCGCCGCTCGCCGGGACGGAAGGCGACAAGGTGACGAGCCGCATGATCCGCGCCCGCCTTTACAAGGAGGCCGAGGGCAATGTCGCGCTCAAAATCGAGGATACGCCCGGCGCCGACGCCTATGTCGTGTCGGGGCGCGGCGAGTTGCAACTCGCCATTCTCATCGAAACCATGCGCCGCGAGGGTTTTGAGCTCGGCGTATCGCGGCCGCAGGTCGTGCTGCGCAAGGACGCGAACGGCGAGTTGCTCGAGCCGATCGAGGAGGTCGTCATCGACGTGGACGAGGAGCACTCCGGCGTCGTCGTGCAGAAAATGGCGGAGCGCAAGGCCGAGATGATCGAGATGCGCCCGTCGGGCGGCGATCGCCTGCGGCTGGTGTTTCATGCGCCGACGCGCGGACTCATCGGCTATCAGGGCGAGTTGCTCACCGACACGCGCGGCGCTGCGGTCATGAACCGCCTGTTTCATTGTTACGCGCCGTATAAGGGCGAGATCCAGGGCCGCCGCAACGGCGTGCTCGTCGCCAACGAGCAAGGCGAGGCGGTCGCCTACGCCATGTGGAAGCTCGAGGATCGCGGGCCGATGATGATCGAGCCTGGCTGCAAGGTCTATCGCGGCATGATCGTCGGCGCGCACACGCGCGACAACGACCTCGAGATCAATGTGCTGAAAGGCAAGCAGCTCACCAACATCCGCGCCGCCGGCAAGGACGAGGCGGTGCGCCTGACGCCGCCGATCAGAATGACGCTCGAAAAGGCGCTCGCTTATATCGAGGACGATGAATTGGTCGAGGTGACGCCGAAATCGATCAGGCTGCGCAAGGCCATCCTCGATCCCAACGACCGCAAGCGCGCCGAACGCTCCAAGGCGCTGGCGACGGCGTGAGGGGAGGCGTGAACGGTCGCCGTCACCGCTCCAGGCGCGCGATGAGGCTGGAGGTGTCCCAGCGACGCCCGCCCATCTGCTCGACCTCCGAATAGAACTGATCGATGAGCGCCGCGACCGGCAAATGCGCGCCGTTCTTGCGCGCCTCGTCGAGGCAGATGGCGAGGTCCTTGCGCATCCATTCGACGGCGAAGCCGAAATCGAACTTGCCCGCCAGCATGGTTTCGTGCCGGTTGTCCATCTGCCAGGATTGCGCGGCGCCGTTTTTGATGAGATCGATCACGGCGCTCGCATCGAGTTGGGCGCGCCTGGCAAAATGCAAGGCCTCGGCGAGGCTCTGAATAAGACCCGTGATGCAGATTTGGTTCACCATCTTGGCAAGCTGTCCGGCGCCGGACGGCCCCATGCGCCGGCAGGCGCGCGCGTAAGCCGCAATGACTGGTTCGGCCTTGGCGAAATGCTCGGCGTCGCCGCCGCACATCACCGTCAACGCGCCGCTTTCGGCGCCAGCTTGGCCGCCCGATACGGGGGCGTCGATGAAGCCGAGGCCCGAGGCGGCGGCCAAGCCGTGCAGTTGGCGCGCCAGCTCGGCCGACGTGGTGGTGTGATCGACGAAGATCGCGCCTGCTTTCATCCCCTCGAAGGCGCCGTCTGGTCCCAGCGTGACGGCGCGCACATCGTCGTCATTGCCGACGCAGGCGAACACGAAGGTTGCGTTGCGGGCGGCGTCGCGCGGCGTCGGCGCGGCTGTCGCGCCGAAGCTTTCCGCAAAACGGCGCGCCTTGGCGGCCGTGCGGTTGTAGACAGCGATGCGATGTCCGTTGGTCGCAAGATGGCCGGCCATCGGATAGCCCATGACCCCGAGGCCGAGAAAGGCGACAGTGTGGTTGGCGGTCATCTAACTATCCTGGAGAATCAAGCACCGGCGGGTTAAGCGACGGCGCCCCGCGTCATGGCCGGGCTTGTCCCGGCCATCCACGCAAAGACGTTGCGCAGCGAGGCAGAATGAAACGCTGCGCTTCTTCTTGCAACGTACCGCGATGTCGCAGCGTGGATGCCCGCGACATAGGCGAGCGAAGCGACGCCGTCTTCGACGGCTTTGCGCGGGCATGACGGATTGTGGATCAGCGTGTGGTATGAGAAGACAGAGAACGTTCGCTCAGAAGATGTCGAAATCGAAATACCTCGCGCGGAGCTTCGCATATGTTCCGTCCGCGGCGATTTCGTCGAGCGCCCGATCGAGCGAGGCTTTCAGCGTGGCGTCGCTCTTGCGCAGCCCGATGCCGAGCCCTGCGCCGAAGTAATCGGGATCGCGCGGCAGGTCCGCCACGAACCGGCAACAGCGGCCTTCCCTCCGGTTCTTCAGAAAATCGGCGGCGACGATCTTGTCCTCGGCAAGCGCGTCGATGCGGCCCTCGGCGAGATCGAGCATCGCCTCCTCGAGGCTTGCGTAACGCTTAATATCGGCGTCCGTGTATTTGTCCTCGAGGTAGGCCTGCTGTGGGCTGTCGCTTTCCACGCCGATCGCGAAACCTTTCAGCGTCGCCGGATCGGCGTTGGTGAGCGGCGATTTTTCCGGGGCGATCAGCGCCGAGGGCATATGCGCGTAAGGTTTCGAAAACGCGATTTTCTCAAGCCGCTCGTCGGTGATCTCCATGGCCGCAAAAATGGCGTCGTATTGTTGGGCGAGCAGGCCGGGGATCAAGCTATCCCAATCCTGCATTGCGAACGTGCAAACGGCCTTCATGCGCCGGCAAAGCTCGCGCGCCAGATCGATCTCGAAGCCGGCGAGCTGATTGTTGGCGTCGAGATAATTAAAGGGGGGCCGCGCACCTTCGCTGCAAATGCGAAGTTGACGGGCGGGCGCCGTTTCTTCCAAGGCCGCCGCCGGCGCAGGAGCGCAAAATAGGGCGAGAAGCGTCGAGAGAAAGAGGATGGGCGGCAGAGGACGGAGGACAGAGGACGGATGGCGCCTCTCCGTCGTCCGTCGTCTGTCGTCTGTCGTCTGAGGGAGAAGCCGTTTCATCCGCCCGTCGTGCTCATATGGCGGTCGACGGCCGGCGCCGGCGTCTTGCCGTCGATGCTAAAATCATGGCCTTCGGGCTTACGCGTGATCGCCTCTGTGAGCGCCGCGTGGAGCAAGTCGTCGCTGGCGCTGGCGCGCAGCGGCGCGCGCAGATCCGCCACATCTTCCCGACCGAGGCACATGTAAAGCACGCCCGTGCAGGTGACGCGAACGCGGTTGCACGATTGACAGAAATTATGCGAGAGCGGCGTGATGAAGCCGATGCGCCCGCCGGTTTCTCTGGCGCGCACGTAGCGCGCCGGGCCGCCGCTACGGTAAGGGATGTCCTCGAGCGTGAAGGCCTCAGAAAGACGCGCGCGCACCACGCTCAGCGGCAAATATTGATCGATGCGGGCAACGCCATCGAGTTCCCCGAGCGGCATGACCTCGATGAAGGTCATGTCCATGTCGCGCTCATGGGCGAAGCGGGTCAGGGCCACGAATTCGTCTTCGTTGACGCCTTTGAGCGCCACCGCGTTCAGCTTGACTTTAAGTCCCGCGCGCAGCGCCGCATCCACGCCAGCAAGAACGCGGGCATGATCACCGGTGCGCGTCAATCGGCGGAAGCAGGCGGGATCGAGCGTGTCCAGCGAAACGTTGACGCGGTGCACCCCGCAGGCCCTCAACTCGGCGGCATGCCGTTCGAGCTGCGAACCATTGGTGGTCAGCGTCAGTTCCTCCAGCGCGCCGGATTCGAGATGGCGCGACAGCGATCGCAACAGATTGACGATATCGCGCCGCATCAAAGGCTCGCCGCCGGTGATGCGCAATTTCCTGGTCCCGCGCGCGATGAACGCCGAACAGAGACGCTCGAGCTCCTCCAGCGTCAACAGATCCCGACGGGGCAGAAACTGCATGTGCTCCGACATGCAGTAGACGCAGCGAAAATCACAGCGATCGGTCACCGAGACGCGGACATAGGAGATCGCCCGTCCGAACGGGTCGATCAGCGGGGCCGCCGCGGCCGCGGCGAAGATTGGTCGCGAATGGGCATTCATGTCGGGGCGCGTTCAACAGGACCTTGTATGTCCACTCTCCTATATATCGACGCGATGGGGCGCGTGAAGCCCCGGCGCAACGATTGATGCTCATCGCCAACAGAGGCCGCCATGGGGGAAGGCGAACGCGCCGCCAGCCAGAGCGTCTGGCCGAGCGAGATAAGGCTGCTCGAAGGCGGACGGCGGTTGCAAGTGAAGTTCGACGACGGCTCGAGCTTTACCCTGCCCGCCGAATATCTGCGGGTGCGCAGCCCGAGCGCCGAAGTCCAAGGTCATGCGGCGGCCGAACGCAAGACGGTGGGCGGCAAACGCAACGTGGCGATCATCGACATAACGCCGGTGGGCAATTACGCGGTGCGCCTCGACTTCGACGATCTGCACCGAACCGGCATTTACACTTGGCGCTATTTGCACGAGCTCGGCGTCGGCTTTGACGAGGATTTCGCGCGTTATCTCGATGAGCTTGCCGAGAAAGGTCTTAACCGCGACAAGCCTGGCGAGAAATAGAGCATGGTCTTCGAAGGGTCTGCAACTCTTCGAAGATCATGCTGATCTGGCGCCTAACTTCAGCGCGTGACGACGACGCGCGTTCCGATGTGGACGCGGTTATAGAGATCGAGCACGTCGTCGTTGGTCATGCGAATGCAGCCCGAGGATACGGCCTGCCCGATCGTCTCCGGTTCGTTGGAGCCGTGGATACGGTAAAGCGTGCCACCGAGATACATGGCTCTGGCGCCGAGCGGATTGGCGAGGCCGCCGGCCATGTGGCGCGGCAGGTCGGGACGGCGCCGCAACATTTGCGACGGCGGCGTCCAATCCGGCCACGCTCTCTTATTGGAAACGTAGCGAGAACCCGCCCATTCGAAGCCCGGCCGGCCGACGCCGACGCCGTAACGGATCGCCTGACGTCCTCCCAACACGTAATAGAGCCGCCTCTGGCTCGTCGAGATCACCACGGTTCCCGGCGTGTAGGGACCCTCGAAAGAGACCACCTCGCGCGGGACGGCGCCCGCCTGTGGACGCCCCTCGGTGAAAGCGCGGCCAAGCCCCTGGAAAAATCTGGTCAATGGATCGGTTTCATAAGCCGAGCCGACCGATGGAATGGCGCATGAAACGCCGAGAATGCCTGCCAGAGCCAAAGCGAGCCGCCGCATGTTCTCCCTCGTATGTTTTGCCGGCGCGGTGAAAAATGACGCACGCCGCAAGCAGATGACGCCTGCGGGGATGTGTGGCTCATTACTCTCGCACGCCGGCGCTCTTCGGATTCACACATCTGCCTCGGATCCGCGCAAACTCAGTGGGCTAAGCCTCACCCGCGCATACATCCGAAACAGCCGCCGAAGTCAGCCGAAATGCTCGAGGAAACCAACGTTTCCACCGTCGGCCACGTTCGACGTAAATCATGCCTTGGGCGTCGGCGCGAGGCAAGAGCGTCGGCTTGGGAAGTATGCATTTGCTGGTCAAGAGTTGCATTTTTGCAACAATCGGCGAGACGAGGCTCCGGCGCATGAGCCGCGAGCCTTGTCTTGAAACGGCTAAGGCCCCCGAACGCCGCGAATCTTTGCCACCCATCAGCAAAAATGCGGACCCAAGGCATGCTGAAGCGAAGGCGACTGGCCGAGCGCATTGCCGCTCGGCGCGAAATCATCGCATCACGATGTCGCTCGTGGGCGATCCGATCACTTTCTGCGCCGGCGCTGCTGTCCGAGGCCCATTTGCTTGGCCAGATTGGAGCGCGCCTTGGCGTAATTGGGCGCCACCATCGGATAGTCGGCGGGCAGACCCCATTTTTCGCGATAGTCTTCCGGCGACAGACCGTATTGGGTCCGCAGATGACGCTTCAAGGACTTGAATTTCTTGCCGTCGTCGAGACAGACAATGTAATCGTTGGTGACTGATTTGCGGACCGAGACGGCCGGTTTTGGCGCTTCGGCCGGCGCGGCGGCGACGCTCGCGCCGACGCGCACCAGCGCATGGTAAATTTCGTTGATGAGAGCCGGAAGATCGGCCGCGGGAACCGAGTTGTTGCTGACATACGCGGAAACGATATCGGCGGCGAGTTCTATGTTGTTGGTCGAGGTCATTGCGTCGCTCATCTCTTTTTTCTTGTTGGGAACGGACCCCGACAAGCCTTTTGTGGCGCCCCGTCGGCGTGACAACAGCCGAATACAAGCTCGCCCAGGAAGTTGGCGTTGATTTGGCCAGAAAGACATGAATCGTATACATCAATGTTCTGATAGTCGCAACTAAAGAATGCGAGCGTCAAGCTAATTCCGCGCAGGAATATTTGAAAGACTGTTTAGCCATAGAACGCTGTCCTCCCAATACCGGCTTGCCGCCGTTGCGCCGCCCGTTCTATGCTGCGGCGCAGCAGCGCGCCCCGCAGGCGACCGGCTCTGTCCCTTCGAAGGCTACCGAGTCGTTTTCGCGGCAAGGAAAACGCGCTAAGGGAGCGGGCGACGCCCCTCGGGCGAGCGCTTGAACTTTGTAAAGAAAACCGCGTTCGCCGTTTGGCCAAATGGCGCCGAGGAGCAACACATGAGCGATGGGCCCCGTCCGGAGACCGCCGCGACCAACGCGCGCGCCGGCCGCGCTCTGCGCCAGAGACGCTTCGAGCAGGGCCTGGCGGCGCCGCCAATGGCGGAACAGCGGCCGCGCCAGCAGAGCTTTCACGGCCGCGTTCTCGACGACCCTTACGCCTGGTTGGCGGCGGCGAATTGGCGCGAGGTGTTACGCGATCCCGCCGCCTTGCCCGCCGATATCGCCGCCTTGCTGAAAGCTGAAAACATCTATTGCGAAGCCATTTTGGCGCCGCTTAAAGACTTGCGCGCCGCATTGCTCGCCGAACTGCGCGCCCGCATCAAGGAAGACGACAGCGATACGCCTTGGCCGGACGGCGCTTTCGCCTATTACGAGCGCTTTCGCGGGGGCGGCGAACATCCGCTCTATTGCCGAACGCCACGCTGCGGCGGCGGCGAACAAATCCTGCTCGATGGCGACGCTCTTGCCGGAAACGAGACGTTTTTCGATGTCGGCAGCGCCTGTCATGCGCCCGACCATCGCCAACTCGCCTGGAGCCTCGACGACAAGGGCTCTGAACTTTATTCGATCAAGACGCGCGCGCTCGCTGACGGAATCGACCGCGCCGATGTCGTGACGCACGCCGACGGCTCGATCGTCTGGAGCGCCGATTCGATGAGTTTTTATTATGTGCGCGTGGACGAAAACCATCGCACTGCGCAGGTCTTTCGTCACGACATCGGCGCCGATCCGGCTGTTGACGAACTCGTCGTGGAAGAACGAGATCCCGCCTGGTTTGTCGCCTTGCGTCGCAGCCGCTGCGCGCGTTTCGCCATCGTCTCCATTCGCGGCCATGACGCCAGCGAGTGTTATCTTGTCGATCTCGCCGACAAGACCGCCAAGGCGCGGCTCGTCGCGCCGCGCGAAGCTCGGCTGCGCTACGACGTCGAGCCGCATGGGCGCAGTCTCTACATTCACACCAACGCCGACGGCGCCGAGGATTTCGCCATTCGCACCACGCCGCTCGACGCGCCGCAGCACGCCAACTGGCGGGACGTCGTCGCCCATGTGCGGGGCCGGATGATCGTCATCAGCACGGTCTACGCCGGCCATCTCGTCTGGGTGGAGCGCGAGAACGGCCTGCCGCGCCTCGTCGTGCGCGATCTTAAGAGCGGCGACCAGCACGCCATCGCCTTTGCCGAGGAAGCTTACGCGCTGCGTCTCGAGACCGGCTTGGAGTTCGAGACGACGACCTTGCGCTTTACCTATTCTTCGATGACGACTCCGGAGGAAACCTACGATTACGACATGCGCAGGCGCACGCGCGTCCTGCGCAAGCGCCAGGAAATTCCTTCTGGCCATGATCCGAACGACTACGTCACGCGCCGGCTGTTCGCCAGGGCGAGCGATGGCGAGGAGGTTCCGATCTCGATCCTGCATCGCGCCGATTTTGTTCCCGGCGAGGGCGCGCCCGTTCTGCTTTACGGCTATGGCGCCTATGGCCATGCGCTCTCGGCGAGCTTCGAGCCAGATGCCCTGTCGCTCGTCGATCGCGGCTTCGTTTACGCCCTCGCGCATGTGCGCGGCGGCGCGGATAAGGGTTGGCGCTGGTATGAATACGGCAAGCTCGAACACAAGCCCAACACCTTCTCCGACTTCCTCAGCGTGGCGCGCCATCTCGTGGCGACGGGCTATGCGAAAGAGGGTGAAATCGTCGCGCAAGGCGCCAGCGCCGGCGGCATGCTGATGGGCGTTGTCGCCAATATGGCGCCCGAACTGTTCTCCGGCGTCATCGCCGACGTGCCGTTCGTCGATGTGCTGAACACCATGCTGCGCGCCGATCTCCCTCTGACGCCCCCGGAATGGCTCGAATGGGGCTGTCCGATCGACGACGAAAAGGCCTATGAGCGGCTGGCCGCCTTTTCGCCCTATGACAATGTGAAGCGCCAGGACTATCCGCCGATTTTGGCGCTCGGCGGCCTCACCGATCCGCGCGTCACCTATTGGGAGCCATTGAAATGGGTGGCGCGCCTTCGCGAACGCATGACCGGCGGCGGCCCCATCCTGCTCAAGACCAACATGGATGCGGGCCATGCCGGCGCCTCCGGCCGCTTCGAGCAGTTGGAGGAAACAGCGCTGGAATTCGCCTTCGCGCTTGCTTGCGCCGGGAGAGCGAATAGCGAGTAGCGAGTAGCGAGTAGCGAATGTTTTTCACTATTCGCTATTCGCTACTCGCTATTCGCCAGTCATGCGACTTTCTCTTTGATCCGCGCGCCGGCCTCGTTGATCGCTGCGGCGGGGCCGCGAGGGTCGCTCCAAATGCAGTCGCCGAGCATGACGAAATCCGCGCCGGCGGCGGCGAGCAGTTGCGCGGCGTCCAGCGTCGGCGCCAACGCGACGCACGGCGTGTTGAAGATTTCCGCCCACCAGCGCGTGCGCTCCAGCGTCGCCTCCAATGTCGGCGCGACGCCATCGGCGCCGGCGTCGCCAAACAGAACATAATCGGCGCCAGCCTCGCCGGCGCGCATCGCCTCGTCACGGCTGCCGAGCGCGCCCGCCCCGACGATGTGTTTGGGCGCGAGCCGGTTGATCGCCATGGTGAACGCATCGCTGCAACCGGCGACATGCAGCCCATCCGCGTCAGTGCGCAAGACGAGATCGGGCTCGCCTTCGATGAGCAGAGCGACGCCGCGCGCCTGCACGGGCTTTGCCGCCGCACGGATGATCTCGGCCGCCTGGGCGGAGTCTCTCGTCAAGAAGCGCAGGAGAACGCAAGCGACGTCGCTTGCGTCAAGCGCCGCGTCCAAGCGCGCAAAGAAAGCCGCGGGCTTTTCGAGAACGGGAGTTGCGAGGTAGATGCGCGGGCTCGTGTCGGACATGAACTTTGTTGAGCAAGAGCGGCGTGTTGAGGAACTTTTTTGTTAACAGGGAAATTGGGCGAAAGCGGGGTCGCGCCGAAAGTCGAATTCCTTGCGGCGCCGGCAGCTTCAACTCACCTTGCGCCGCAAGAGCCGATTCACCGCCGTCTTGGCGATGAGGCGAATGCGCCGCCGCATGGCTTCGCCACTGCAGACCGCCGCGAAAGCCTCGTCACGGCCCCGCCGTGACTGGATGACGAGATCGCAGATCATGAAACGGTCGGGCCACAGGCGATCGATCATCGGATGATTGGCGATGGCGCAAGAGTCGGTCATATCGAGATCGCCGCGCGCCATCTCCGTCTTGGTCAACTCATAGGCCAGATGTATGCCCGGCGCCTGCGAGCGGAATCTTTCATCGTAGGCGATCTTCCAGAAATAGGCGCGGCCCCTGCTCTCGATGACGATCCCCATGGCGATCGGCCGGCCGCCCGCCACGAGCGCATGAATTCGGCATTTGCCCTCGCGCGCCAGGAGCCGCGTAACGCTTCGCGCGAAAGTGGTTAGGTACGGTTGCGTCAGGAAAGCGTTGCGGCTGCCCTTCCAGCCGGCGGCTTCCATGGCGAGAAAATCTTCGGTGGCGCCGCGCACCTCCTCGGGACCAGACAAAAGCACATGTTCGACGGGACCGAGGTCGTTCAAGCGCCGCCGCCGCCGGCGCAATTCCTTGAGCGCCTCACGGGAATCGCCTCGGACGCAAAGTTCATCTGCGTCGCCGCCCGAGCGGAGGACAGCGCGGTCATATTCATCGAACGTCCGCCATTGCAGGCCGGCGGCGCGCGCCCCGGCGACGAGAGCGGCGAACGTCGGCCCTCGCTTTGGGATTTTCGGGAAGACGATCGCGGCGGCGGGCAAACTTCGCGCGAACCAGGCGAACAGCGCCTCTACGGCGAGAGACGCGTCGGCTTGATCGAGCAGCGGCGTGGCCAGCGCCGCTTGCTTATGCAGCCAAACGCGCGCCAGTCCGGCGCCCAAAAGAGGGTTCGAAACGACGATAGGGCACAGGCCCACCAGGCGCCGGCCTCCCTGATCAGAGGCCTCCCTCCAAACCGTGACGAACAGCGGGCGCGATTTCGCCGGAAAATGCCGCGCGGCTGATAAGGCAAATGCTGGTTCGTAAAACGCGTTCGATTCGAGCGCCCGCGAGATGAGATCGGCCCATTCCGCTTGATGCTCGGCGGCCTGCTCGAGAGCAAACGCCTCGATCTCGAAGCCGTTCCATTTGAACACCCGCCCAGCAGGGTGCGACAGAAACGGATGGATGCCGGCCGAAGCCAAGCGGAGCGGCGGATTTTTCACACCGTATGAAGCCGCGCCGCCCAGACCAAACGATAACGACCTGGTGATCCAAAATGGCGCCGTTTGCATCTCCCTAACCCTTCCCATCATCCTATTTTCGCTCGACAGCATCGTGTTTCGAGACAGGCGGAGCCGCCGTGAAGGCGCTCGGGCAAATAGCTTCAAGAACAGGGCCGCCTTGCCGAAATCCAAGGCGCAACGTCGGCTTTTCGGCTTCCCCGCGCATGCGGACGCCGGGGCGCGATCGGCGACAGCCTGGGGACAATCGTGGAAAACGCCAATCGAAGCCTGCGCGGAAACCGCCGTTCCGTCGAGAAAAAATCCGTTCATTCAATGGGATAAATCAAAGGCCCGGCGCTTCCCCCGGCCTCGCGCCGCGTGACGGCGCTGTGACAAAATGGCTTTTTTCAGGCTTGGAGTTTGCTCGCCTTGCCGGAACCGGCTATGTCTTAACGCCAAGTTAACCTTCGGGCCCGTCCAGACTAAAGAGATGCCGCTTTGAAGACTCCTTTGCTAGACCGGATCGACACGCCGGAAGACCTGCGCCGACTGCAGCCCAGTCAGTTGCATCAGCTCGCCGACGAATTGCGCCGGGAGACGATCGACGCGGTGTCCGTCACCGGCGGACATTTGGGCGCGGGGCTTGGGGTCATCGAACTCACGGTAGCCCTGCATTATGTTTTCGATACGCCACGCGACCGTCTCATCTGGGACGTCGGCCACCAGACCTATCCGCACAAGATCCTCACCGGACGCAAGGATCGCATCCGCACGCTGCGCCAGGGCGACGGGCTGTCCGGCTTCACCAAGCGCGGCGAGAGCGAATACGACTGCTTCGGCGCCGGCCATTCGTCGACCTCGATTTCCGCCGCGCTCGGCATGGCGATCGCCCGCGACCTGCAGGGCGGCGACCATCATGTCGTGGCCGTCATCGGCGACAGTTCGATGTCCGCCGGCATGGCCTATGAGGCGATGAATAACGCTGGGGCGCTGGATTCCCGGCTCATTGTCATCCTCAACGACAATGACATGTCGATCGCCACGCCGACCGGCGCCATGTCGGCCTATCTGGCGCGGCTGGTTTCCGGCGGCGCTTATCGTTCGTTGCGGGAAACCGCCAAGCAACTCGCTCGCCACTTGCCGCATTTCATTTATGACAAGGCGCGCAAGGCCGAGGAATTCTCGCGCAGCTTCATTAGCGGCGGCACGATGTTCGAGGAGCTCGGCTTCTATTACGTCGGCCCCATCGACGGGCACAATCTCGAACATCTCCTGCCGGTTCTCACCAACGTCCGCGACAAGGACGACGGCCCGGTGCTGGTTCACGTGGTCACGCAGAAAGGCAAAGGTTACGGGCCCGCCGAAGCTTCGCCGGACAAGTATCACGGCGTCAACCGATTCGACGTGCTGACCGGCGCGCAGGACAAGCCGAAAGCCAATGCGCCGTCGTACACGAGCGTGTTCGCCAAGAGTTTGGTGGCCGAAGCCGAGCGCGACGACAAGATCGTCGCCATTACCGCAGCCATGCCCGCCGGCACCGGCCTCGACCTTTTTGAAAAGATCTTCCCAGAGCGCACCTTCGACGTCGCCATCGCCGAGCAACATGCCGTCACGTTCGCCGCGGGTCTGGCGAGCGAGGGATACAAGCCGTTCTGCGCCCTTTACTCCACCTTCCTGCAGCGCGGCTACGACCAGCTCGTCCACGACGTCGCCCTTCAGCATCTGCCTGTGCGCTTCGCCATCGACCGCGCCGGATTGGTCGGCGCCGACGGACCGACCCACGCCGGCGCGTTCGACATTGCTTTTCTCGGCTGCCTGCCGGGAATGACGATCATGGCGCCTTCGGACGAGGCTGAGCTCGTCCATATGGTTGCGACAGCGGCGCAATATGAGGAAGGCCCGATCGCCTTCCGTTATCCGCGCGGCGAAGGCGTCGGCGTCGAGCTTCCCGAACATGGCGAAGCGCTTGCAATCGGACGCGGCCGCATTTTGCGCGAGGGGAGCAAGGCAGCGCTGCTGTCGCTCGGCACGCGGCTCGCCGACGCCCTTACGGCCGCCAAGGAATTGGCCAGTCGCGGCGTCTCGACGACCGTGGCCGACGCCAGGTTCGCCAAGCCGATCGATCGCGAGCTCGTCCGCCGCCTGGCGGCGCATCACGAGGTTCTGGTCACCATCGAGGAAGGCTCAATCGGCGGTTTCGGCTCACAGGTGTTTCAGGCGCTGTCAGAAGACGGAGCGCTGGACGGCGCGTGTGGCCGTTTCAAGTTCCGCAGCATGATTCTCCCCGACGTTTACATCGACCACGACCAGCAAGAAGCTATGCTGGCGAAGGCCGGCCTCGACGCGCGAGCGATCGTCGCCAAGGTCCTCGAGGCGCTCGGAGACGAACGCGAAGCTGCGCAGATAATGATCGCTTAGAGCAGGTCCTTAAAAAAGTTGACAGACTTTTTCGACAAGAACCTGCTCCAACTTATTGATGTTGAGCGTCACCTTCCCAGCAGCCACTCCAGCGGATGCGCCTGCCATCCCCTCACGCCGTCATGGCGGCCGCTGCGCCACTGCGCATAGGCCAGGGCGCGGCCGTGCGAAGCGCGCGCGAAACGGCGGGAGGCGGGCGGCGATCCGGTAATGGATATGCTCGCGCCCTCGGCTTGCACCATGGAATAGAGCTTTGCGGCGTTGCCGGGCGCAAGACGCACGCAACCGTGCGAGGCCGGGCGTCCCAAGGAGCCGGTGGCGTAGCTGCCATGAATGGCGTAGCCGCCCCGAAAGAAAATCGAATGGGGCATCGGCGACATGTGGTATTTGCGCGAATAATGCATCCGCTGCATGCCCGTCGGGGCGTAGCTGCCGCGCGGGGTGGAATATCCCGACCGCGCCGTCGAAACCGGCCAACTATAGCTGCCGCTGGACGACTGCACATGCATCCGCTGATGGCTCATATCGATGTGGATTTCCACGGTCGCCTGAGCCGCGGTCATGGACCCAAGAAGCGCAAAAAGAAAAACGACGACTGTTCTCATGAGACGCATGACGACACCCCCCACGCTCTACGCTGGCGACATCAGCTGAACACAATTTCGTCGCCCGCTTCATGTGGCAAGTTATAACGCCTGTTAAGCTTAACATATGACGCCCGGCAGGATTGACAAGAGGGATGAATCGCGCTTTGGGCGCCTAAGGGCTGGGTTAGGGGAATGGGGCTGCCTGGGGCCGAGATCAAAATCATGACCTGCCTAAAATCGATCGCCATTTGCCTTGCGCTCGCCTTCTGCTCGGAAAGTCTTGCGCAAGACAAGGGGATGCTCGATCCTCAGCCGTTGCCGCCGTTGGCTCATCCGTCCGATCCAGCGACTCCCGCCAGGGAGCTGTTCGGGCGCGCGAACCAGGCGGCGCCGCTCGATCCCGCGCCGATCGGCTTTTATACGCGCGGCTGCCTCGCGGGGGGCGCGGCGCTGCCGATCAACGGACCGACATGGCAGGTCATGCGGCTGTCGCGCAACCGCAATTGGGGGCACCCGGCGCTCATCGGCTTTCTCGAGCGCTTCGCGCCTGCCGCCGCGAAGGCGTCCGGTTGGCCGGGCATACTGGTGGGCGACCTGTCACAGCCGCGCGGCGGGCCGATGCTCACCGGCCACGCATCGCACCAGATCGGCCTCGACGCCGATATTTGGCTGACGCCCATGCCCCAGCGCGAACTGTCGCGCGCCGAGCGCGAGGAAATGCCGGCGACCGACGTGGTGCGCTCCGACGGCCTCGACGTCGAGCCCGGCGTCTTTACAGACAGCCACATTGCGGTGCTCCGCGCGGCCGCCGCCGATCCCGCCGTTCAGCGCGTCTTCGTCAACGCGGCGATCAAGCGAGCGCTGTGCCGTTCCGCCCATGGCGACCGAAGCTGGATGAACAAGGTGCGTCCCTGGTGGGGGCACAGTTACCATTTCCATGTCCGGCTGGTCTGCCCGCGTGACGCCGACGCTTGCGCCGGTCAGGATGCCGCGCCGGCGGGCGACGGCTGCGACGCCTCGCTCGCCTCTTGGTTCACCGACGAAGTCCTGCATCCCAAGAAATCGACCAAGACTTGGCCGCCGATGACCATGGCCAAACTGCCGGCCGACTGCCGCGAGGTGTTGCACGCCAAATAGCGCGCCGCGAGACCAGACCGCACAGCTAGGGCAATCGGGTGAAGGACCGCATTTCTCGCCCTCATGCTGAGGAGCGCCTGAAAGGCGCGTCTCGAAGCACGAGGGCGAGAGGAAAACACCCAATCTCCGGTTCCCTCGTCCTTCGAGACGGCCCCTTCGGGGCCTCCTCAGGATGAGGAAACCTTTCACCCGATTGCCCTGACCGCACAGCCGCCCATCGTTGACAGGCCGGGACGCCCCCCTTAGATCAGCTGAACCCTTTCGCGCGGGCGTCGACGACCAGCCGAGAGGCCGCTGGGGGATAGTTCAACGGTAGAACAGCGGACTCTGACTCCGTTAATCTTGGTTCGAATCCAGGTCCCCCAGCCAATAAAATCAATACGTTGTACAAGATGGCCGCAAGCCGACGCAACGCCGGCGGCCGTTTGGCCGCCAGCGAGCGGGGTTGTTTCGCTTGTGCGCCCTGGACAACGAGTGACAGTGCGCCCGTGCGCGTGGAAAAAATTGCGCGGCGCTCCCAAACGCTCACGACAGGCCTTGAAAGATCGTGCGCTGTGCGCATGATGAGGGCGATGTCATGCGGTGGGCTCGGCGCATCCTTGATACATGTATGTGAACGGCCGGGGACCGCTGGCATACTCGGTGCTCAGCTCGGTCACCTCGAAACCGGCCGAGCGTATAAGGTCGTCCATCTTCCGATCGAGGTGACAACCGCCGGCAATATGGCGCCACACAGGGGTGAGGCGGCGCTGCCAGCGCTCGACGTCAGGCTCAGGCGCAAGCCCGTGTTCGACGAAGACCAGCTTGCCGCCCGGCTTGAGGACCCGTCGGATCTCGCGCAACGCAGCCAGCGGGTCGGCGATCGAACACAGCGTCCAGCTCATCACCACCGTGTCTATCGTGTTGTTGGCAAGCGGGATGGCGATCGCGGATGCTAAGATGAGGCAGACGCGGACGCCGGCTGCGGCAGCGCGCCGACGCGCCATGGCAAGCAGCCGGGGAGAGGGATCGATCCCAACGACGGCCTCGACCTGTTTGCCGTACAGCGAAAAATTCAATCCCGAGCCGACCCCGACTTCGAGCACGCGTCCAGCGGCGGCGGCGCCCACCGCATGGCGATACTTGTCGAGCTGACGCTGCCGCATGGCCACATCGAGGACCAGCGGAACAATGCAACGGTCGTAAAAGTTCACGGTGGCCTCTCCACGCCTCACCGAGCCGCGGCCAAGGAAATCGCCCTTAAGCTACGCCCCGGCGCCACGCATTCTTGACCGGATCGACCCGCTCGCCACACTCGCCGCCATGAGACGAAAGGCAAGCGGCGATTTCCGAGCGAACGGCGTCTGTCACGTCACGCCTTGATTTGTACAAATATTCCAAACAGCGGTCGAGTTAACCCTTTTGCAACCAGGCGCCGCGAACCAGACGGCAATTCATCAACGGTTCAGGCGGCGCGCCTACTCTGGCGCCCTAAGTACTGATTGACGCTGAATATCGACGCACATGCTCATGCAAAGCTTAGGAAATGGGCGGCAAGCAAGGTCCGCTGGCCGAACCGGAGCGGCGAAGTTGGCCGACGTCGTCCGCCAACTTATCGACGCACACGGAGAGCTGCCGGTCGCGGCGAAGACGCTTGCCGCCGACGCTGATCTTTACCGTGTCGGCCTGACGTCCTTTGCCGCGATCAGAATCATGCTCGCGCTCGAGGACGCCTGCGGCGTCGAATTCCCGGCGCGCATGCTGCGCCGTCAGAGCTTCATCTCCATCAATTCGATTGTGGCGTGCCTGCAAGAGCTGCAACAGTCCCGCTCCAAAGCGGCTTGAACGCGACCGTCCGCCGCTTGCGCGATCCACGTATTCATGCTTGACGAGCCAACCCGCCGGTTGCGGGGGCGCGCGCCTTCGGCTAGGTCATTGGCCTAATGACTGGACCGCGAGCCTTCAGGCTCGCTCGACATGCGAGCCTGAAGGCTCGCGGTCCGGCCGCTACTCGATGAAAAGTCAATCCATGCCCCCGCTTCGCTCCCGCACCACCACGCACGGCCGCAACATGGCGGGGGCGCGCGGGCTCTGGCGCGCCACAGGCATGAAGGACGAGGACTTCGGCAAGCCGATCGTCGCCATCGCCAATTCCTTCACGCAGTTCGTCCCCGGGCATGTGCATCTGAAAGACCTCGGCCAACTGGTCGCGCGCGAAGTGGAGAAGGCGGGCGGCGTCGCCAAGGAATTCGACACGATCGCCATCGACGACGGCATCGCCATGGGCCACGACGGCATGCTCTATTCCTTGCCCTCACGCGAGATCATCGCCGACAGCGTCGAATATATGGCGAACGCCCATTGCGCCGACGCGCTGGTGTGCATCTCCAACTGCGACAAGATCACGCCCGGCATGATGATGGCGGCGTTCCGGTTGAACATACCCGCTGTCTTCGTCTCCGGCGGACCGATGGAGGCGGGCAAGGTGGCGCTGGCCGGCAAGACCCGAGCGCTCGATCTCGTCGACGCCATGGTGGCGGCGGGCGACGACAAGGTGAGCGACGCCGATGTCGCTGTCATCGAACGCTCCGCTTGCCCGACCTGCGGCTCGTGCTCGGGCATGTTCACGGCCAATTCCATGAACTGCCTCACCGAGGCGCTGGGCCTCGCTCTGCCCGGCAACGGCACCATGCTGGCGACGCACGCCGACCGCAAGCGGCTGTTCGTCGAGGCCGGCCATCTGATCGTCGATCTCGCCAACCGTTGGTATGAGCAGGACGACGCCAGCGTGCTGCCGCGCTCGATCGCGACATTCGAAGCGTTCGAGAACGCCATGACGCTGGACATCGCCATGGGCGGCTCGACCAACACGGTGCTGCATCTGCTCGCCGCCGCCTATGAAGCAGAGGTCCCCTTCACCATGGCCGACATCGACCGCCTGTCGCGGCGCGTGCCGGTTCTGTGCAAGGTCTCGCCGTCTGCGCCTGAGGTGCATCTCGAGGACGTGCATCGCGCCGGCGGCGTCATGGCCATTCTCGGCGAACTTTTCCGCGCCGGGCTGATTCACGCCGATCTGCCGACCGTGCACAGTGCGACACTTGCCGACGCTCTCGATCGCTGGGACATTGCGATCAGCAGGAGCGAAACCGCCGCGAATTTTTATCGCGCGGCGCCCGGCGGCGCGCCGACGCAAATCGCCTTCAGCCAGGACAGACGTTTCGACGCGCTTGATCTCGATCGCGAGAAGGGCGTCATCCGCGACGCGGAGCACGCCTTCTCCAAGGACGGCGGCCTCGCCGTGCTCGCCGGCAATCTCGCGCAGGACGGCTGCATCGTGAAGACGGCGGGGGTCGACGCCTCGATCCTGAAATTCTCCGGGCCGGCGCGCGTCTTCGAGAGCCAGGAGGCGGCGGTCGCAGCGATCCTTGCCGGCAAGATCAATGCCGGCGACGTCGTTGTGATCCGCTACGAGGGGCCGCGCGGCGGACCGGGCATGCAAGAAATGCTCTATCCGACCAGCTATCTGAAATCGAAAGGCCTCGGCAAGGCCTGCGCGCTCGTCACCGACGGGCGTTTTTCCGGCGGCACCTCGGGCCTCTCCATCGGCCATGTCTCGCCGGAAGCGGCCGAAGGCGGCGCGATCGGGTTGGTGCAGGAGGGCGACCGGATCGACATCGACATTCCGGCGCGCCGCCTCGCGCTGGCCGTGTCCAACGAGGAACTCGCCGCACGCCGCGCCGCGCAAGATGCGCGCGGCAAGCAGGCGTGGAAGCCCGCCGCCAGAACGCGCAAGGTTTCGAAGGCGCTGCGCGCCTACGCCGCGATGACGACCAGCGCCGCGCGCGGGGCAGTGAGGGAAGCGCCGGACTTCTCCCTGTCACCGTGAACGGGGCGAGGGGCGCGTTGGCGATCGCCAGAATGAAGTCGAAACTCGTTCCATGACCCCGTCCGATCTCCTCGCCCGCCTTCTCTATCGCGATGGCCTGATGCTTGTCGTCGATAAGCCGGCCGGGCTGCCGGTGCACCGGGGCCCGAACGGCGGCGACAATCTGGAACGCTATTTCGACGCGTTGCGCTTCGGCCTGCCGCGCCCGCCAGCGCTGGCGCATCGGCTGGACAAGGACACCTCGGGGTGCCTGGTGCTCGGACGCCATCGCCAGGCGCTGGAGCGCTTGGGCAAACTCTTCCGCGACGGCCGCGTCGAAAAAACCTATTGGGCGATCGTCGAAGGCGCGCCTTCCAAAGACGAAGGCGATATCGACATGGCGCTGGGCCGGCTCGATGGCTCGCGCGGCTGGTGGATGCGGCCAGACCCCTTAGGGCTTCCTTCCCGCACCTCCTGGCGCGTGCTCGGGCGCGGGCGCGACGCCGCGGGAGGCGATCTCGCCTTTTTGGAGCTTTGCCCCCACACGGGACGCACGCATCAATTACGCGTGCACTGCGCGGCGTCCGGCTGGCCGATCCTTGGCGATCCCGTTTACGGCCACGCGAAACGCGCATCCACACCGCTGCTGCATCTGCACGCTCGCGCCGTCGGCGTGCCGCTGCGCGACAACAAGGACAAGATCACGGTGGCCGCCTCGGCGCCGGAGCACATGGGCGCGGGCTTGCGCGCCTGCGGCTGGCCGGAACTGGACGCCCGCGCGCCCTGAACGCCTTATTGCCTGACGCCGCCCGGCGTGAAGAGCGAGCGCACGCGCTCACCTTGCACCGCAGCCTGTCCGGTCGCAATGTCATAGACCAGCTTCTCGCCCTTGGTGACGTTTTCGCCCTGGCTCAAAGTGACGTTGCCGGTCAGATAGACCTTGTTCTCGGCGCGATCGTAGGTTCCCTTGTCGCCGGTTCCGGTCTGGTCCTTCGACACCAGCGTCACCGGACCCTCGGCGTCGATGTGCTTGACGCGATCGTTGTCGTTCTCGTCGCCGCCCTGCTTCTTGGGGTCGAGAAAAATCACCAGCCGCGACGCCTTGAGCGTCGCAGGGCCATTGGTGACGACGACGCTGCCCGAGTAGACGAGCCGCTGCTCCTTGTCGAAATAATCGAGTTTGCCGGCGTCGATGTTGAGCGGATCTTTGGCGCTGGCGCCGGGCAATATTCCGCCGGAACGCGCCCCTTTTGCAGCGAGCGGCGAAGCCAACGCGAACGCGAGCAAAGACGCAAGAAGCGCCTCGCGCCCTCCCCTGGCGGCGAGTTTGGCGAGCACGCCAATCCTGTCGCGTAGGCGAGCGCGCATTAGGGCGTCGCCTTCATGGTTGCGCCGCTTGTTTGGCGCCGTCGTCGTCTGGCGCGCCGTCGTCCTGCCTGCCGGGGAATGTCGAATGAACCTTGCCGGCGAACGTCGCACGGCGTTCGCTCTGCGCCAGCTCCAGGGATTGAGCGGTAATCTCGCCTGTTTCCAAGGTGAGCGTCACCGGCTGACCGGAGGTCAGAACACTCGTCCTGAAGTCCATCGAGGCGCCCTCAAGACGCATATCATAACGCTTGCCCTGGTGGATGCGGACGCCGCCCGACATTTCGCCGTGATCGTGCTTGGCGTCGTAGACGCCCTTGGCCGCGTATAACATGGTCACATTATCATTGTCGTTTTCGATCCGCGCCTCGAGGCCGTCGAGTTCGAAGATCTCAGGCGCGTTCATGTCTTGAACGCCCGCTCTGGCGCGAACCTCGTAAGGCCGTCCGTCCTTGCGATAGCCGACCAGTTTGGGAGTTTCGATGGTGATGCGCGATCCCTCGAGCCCAATTCGGGCAAACCGCAAATCCACCGGCAGCAGACGCAGTGATTTGAACGCCACGCCCATTAGGACAGGTCCCAGGATCGTCGCACAAATCCAGATGATCCAGCGCCGCAGCTTGGCAACCCGCCGCGAGTGGCGCTTGGCGTCGGGGATGGCGCTCGGGCGCGGCGCGGCGATGGCGCCGAGACGGTCTCGATTGGCGGCTCGGCGGGCGTTGTCGTTCATAAAATACAGCTTGTGCGGCTAGAGAGTTCGAACACGGCATCATAAATCATAAATCCGCGCCGTGGCGAACTTGGGGCGGGTTACGCAGGGCGATTGGGTGAACCTGCGCAAAACCCCTCGCCCTCATGCTGAGGAGCGCCCGCGGGGCGCGTCTTAAAAGCAGGAGGGCGAGACGCGGACCGCGAGCCTTCAGGCTCGCAACACGAAAAGCGCGCCTGAAGGCGCGCGGTCCGGGCCCCTCGCCCTTCGAGACGCCGGCTTCGCCGGCTCCTTGAGGCGTGAGGAAGCCCTTCAGCCGATCGCCCTGAGGTTACGGCAGATTTCGGTGGAAGGCGCTTGAGGCGGCGGACGAAACTATCGGTCGATGGCCATTCGACGTGGGGCGATCTCGCTTCATTCATGCGCGAAGATATCGGTTTCCGGCCAGCCCGCGAGATCGAGACGCACCCTGGCCGGTAGGAAGTCGAAACAGGCCGCGGCGAGTTCGGTGCGGCCTTCGCGCGCCAGCATGGCGTCGAGGCGCTGGCGCAAGGCATGGAGATGCAGGACGTCGGAGGCGGCATAGGCGAGCTGCGCGTCGGAAAGGGATGCGGCGCCCCAGTCCGAAGACTGCTGCTGCTTCGAGATGTCGACGCCCAACAGGTCGCGCGTCAGATCTTTCAGTCCGTGCCGGTCCGTATAGGTGCGGGCAAGTTTTGAGGCGATCTTGGTGCAATAGACCGGCTTCGGCATGATGGCGAAGGCATGGGCCAGCATGGCCATGTCGAACCTGGCGAAGTGGAATATTTTCAAAACATTGGCATCCCCGAGCAGGCGCTCGAGATTGGGCGCGCCGGTCTGGCCGGGAGCAATCAGCACGAGATCGGCGTCGCCGTCGCCGCTACTAAGCTGCACAAGGCACAGCCGGTCGCGACGGGGATTGAGCCCCAGGGTTTCCGTGTCGACGGCGACGATGGGCCCGAGGTCGGCGCCCTGCGGCAGGTCGCCCGAGTGTACGCGGATGGTCATGGGAGGCCGTCGATTTGGGTTGTTTTCGAAACGCGATCTTATCCGAAAGATGCGCGATGAGTGGAAAGAATGCGCTCACACCGTCAATTGCGCCCCGAGTTCGACGACGCGGTCGGAGGGGATCGAGAAGAAGTCCGTGGCATTGGTCGCCTGCTTCGTCAAAGCGACATAGAGCTTGTCCTGCCAGGCCGGCATTCCCGAAGTCGGGCTCTCCTTGATCGAGCGCCGTCCGAGGAAGAACGACGTCGTCATGATGTCGTATTTCAGTCCGGCCTTGCGCATCGCCGCCAGGACGGCGGGCACGCGCGGACTCTCCATGAAGCCGAAATGCAGCGTGGCGCAAGTAAAGTCATCCGACAGACGCTCGATCTCGAAGCGTTTGGCGGCTGGAACGCGCGGCGTGTCCTCGGTCTTTACGCAAATGACCAGAACACGTTCGTGCAGCACCTTGTTGTGCTTGATATTGTGCATGAGCGCGGCGGGCGCAACGTCCGGATCGCTGGTCAAGAAAATGGCGGTGCCGGGAACGCGCGTCGGCTTGGATTTCGCCAGCATGGCGATGAGCTCGCGAATCGGGATCGAATCGCGGCGAGTTTTTTTGGCGAGCAGAGCCGTGCCGCGCACCCAGGTCCACATCACGACCATCGAACAGCCGCCGAGCAGAAGCGGAACCCAGCCGCCGTCGACCACCTTCATCAGATTGGCGGCGAGGAAGGTGAGATCGACGATCAGAAACGCGACGATGAGAATGGCCGCCGACCATAACGGCCAACGCCATTTTTTCCACACCACGACGAACGCCAGCGCCGTCGTCGC